>JBKJTZ010000157.1:0-72874 GCA_046590295.1 Lacunisphaera sp. | reverse complement strand
CAGCGTGCCTTCCGCGGCCGGGGCGACGCGCAGGTTGGCGTAGTCAAATTTAGTGTAGCTCAGCCCGTGGCCGAAAGCATAGAGCGGCGTGCCCTTGAAGTAACGGTAGGTGTGCCCCGCCTCCATCCGGTAGTCCTCAAATCCGGGCAGGTCCTCCGTCGCGCGGTAGAAGGTCACCGGCAACCGGCCCGCCGGGTTGTAGTCACCGAGCAGCACGTCAGCCACGGCGGTGCCCGCCGCCTGGCCGGGATACCAGGCCTGCAGGATGGCGTTCACGTGCGCGTCAGCCCAGGGCATCGCGATGGCGCTGCCGGACAGGTTGACAAACACAAGCGGCTTGCCCGTCGCCGCCAGCTGCTGCAGCAGTTGCTCCTGCACCGCCGGCAGTTCGATGCGGGTGCGGTCGCCGCCTTTGAAACCCTCGTAGTCCACCGTCATCTCCTCGCCTTCCAATTGGGCCGAGATGCCGCCGACGAAAATGACGGCGTCCGCCTTTTGCGCCGCGGCCACGGCGGCCCCATAGCCCGCCGCCGGGTCCGGCGGCAGCCATTCTAGCGAGACCGCCGCCGGGCCATCGGAGGAAAAATACTCCAGCTTCACCGGCACGACGCCGTTTTCGGGGAGCGCGCAGGTCACCGTCCGGGTCTTTTCGCCGGGGGTCCAGGCCTCGATCAGCCGCCGGCCGGCCACTTCCAGCCGGAAACCGCCCCGGGCCTTGACCACGAGCTGGTAGTCACCCGCGAGCATCGTGACCAGGTGGCCGGTCCAGCGCGCCGACATGTTTTTCGCCGCCGCGCCGGCCGGCAACAGGTCCCGCGCGAAGTCAAAGCTCACCGGCCGGTCGCGGCGCAGCGCCGCGGGCGCGCCGGCGAGGTCGGGGTTCGTGAAGTATTCGCCGATCAGCCCGGTGTTCTCGTTGGCGCGCAGGCCGGTGCGGGGAATGGGCCGCACGGCGCGCGGCATCGTGGCATAGTCGCAGCCGTGCACGTAGTCCACGATCACGCCGGGACCGAGGGCGGCCTTGAGCCCGGCCAGCACCGTCACCGGTGCGGTGGGCCGGCCGTTGTAATTGCCCAGCAGCACCGTCACCGAATCCGCGCTCGGGCCGATGACCGCCACGCGTTTCAGCGCCGCGCGCGGCAGCGGCAGCGTGCCGTCGTTTTTTAGCAGCACCATGGACTTGCGCGCGGCCGCCAGCGCCTGCGCGGCATGCGCAGGGGAGTTGTTCTCCGCCGGGGCGATCTGGTTGAAAGGCACGTTTGCCGCCGGGTCGTAGAACCCGAGCCGGAACTGGGTGCGCAGCAGTGCACCGAGCCGGTAGTCGATCTCCGCCTCCGAGATGAAGCCGCGCTTCACCGCATCCACCAACTGCGACGGCTCCCCGCCGCAGCGCAAATTAAGCCCCGCCTTCAGGGCGACCGCCTGGCCCTCGGCATCGTCCACCGCAATCTTGTAGGTGCGGCTGAGGTCCTCGATGGCCTGGCAATCCGAGGTGATGTGCCCGTTGAAGCCCCACTTCGCGAGGAGCTGGTACAGGAGGGAGTTGACCGCGGCCGGCATGCCGTAGACGGCGTTGTAGGCGGTCATCACCGTCTCGACCTTGCCCTCGCGCACCAGGGCCTCGAACGCCGGCAGATAGGTCTCGAACAGGTCCGCCGCGGGCGGCGCGACGTTGAAGTTGTGCCGCAGCGACTCCGGCCCGCTGTGCACCGCGTAATGCTTGGCGCACGCCGCCGCCAGCAGGTGGCGGGGATCGCCGCCCTGCAGGCCGCGGACGAACGCCACGCCGGTGCGCGCGGTCAGATACGGGTCCTCGCCGTAGGTCTCCTGCCCGCGGCCCCAGCGGGGATCGCGGAAAATGTTGATGTTCGGCGTCCAGAACGTGAGGCCGTAGTAGCGCGTCCCCTGGTTCGGCGTGCCGGCGGCGCCATTGAACTTTGCCCGCGCCTCCACGCCGATGGTGTGTGCGATCTCCTGCATGAACGCCGGGTCCCACATTGCCGCCAGGCCGATGGCCTGGGGGTAGACCGTGGCCTCCCCCGCCCGGGCCACACCGTGCAACGCCTCGTTCCACCAGTCGTATTTCGGGATGCCCAGGCGCGCGACGCCCAGCGTCGTGTTCTGCATCAACTCCGACTTCTCCGCGAGGGTCAGCCGCCCGACCAGGTCCTCCACGCGGGATTCCAGTGGCAGCGCGGGGTCGAGGTAACGTGTCGGACCAGCCGGATTGGCAGCGAAAACACCGGCGGGGGCAACGAGAGCGACGAGACAGGCGCGCAGGAGTTTCATGCAGCAACCACGCTGGGGCTCCTTCGCCACCCAAGCCAGCCACGACTTACCTTTTGTCGCTCTAACTGTTGTCCTGCGGGCCGTCTAATTTTGGAGGGTTGGTCTCCCGACCAACCGCGGTCGGCCGGGAGACCGACCCTCCACGATACGCCAAGACCACGGTCCGCAGGGGCGCGGGCCCTCCAGAAATATCCCACCTGTCTTTTCCTTTGCTCTTTGTGCGCCTTTTGCGCCTTTTTGCGGCCAATAATGGATTTTGTCCTCCCCAGTGACTTTGTCGGCCAGCCGCCCTCGATCCCCGCGATCGACTTCAAGGCGTCGCTCAATGACGAGCAATTCGCCGCCGTCACCGCCGAGCCGGGCCCGCTGCTCGTTCTCGCCGGCGCCGGCTCAGGCAAGACCCGCACCCTCACCTACCGCGTAGCCTACCTGTTGTCGAAAGGCGTCAAGCCGGGCGAGATCCTCCTCCTCACCTTCACCAACAAGGCCGCCAAGGAGATGCTCCATCGCGTGCAGGACCTCACCGGCATCGAGCCGCAGCGCTTCTGGGGCGGCACCTTCCACTCCCTCGGCAACCGCGCCCTCCGCATGTTCGGCGACGCCATCAAGCTCCCGCGGAACTTCACCATCCTCGATGCCGACGAGTCGGAAACCCTCCTCAAGCACGCCGTCGAGGACACCGACAAGCTCTTCTTCAAGGACAAGACCAACCCCCGCCCGGGCCCGCTCTTCAGCGTCCTTTCCCTCGCCCGCAACACTCAGCTCTCCCTCCGCGAGACCGTCGCGAAAAACTTCCCGCAATACGGCGAGATCGCCGACCGCCTGCCGGCCTTCGCCGCCGCCTACGAAAAGAGGCGTCGCGAGCAGTCGGTCGTCGACTACGACGACCTCCTCGAGCTTTGGCTGAAACTTCTCACCGAGGCGCCCGAGGTCGGACAATATTTCGCCCACCGCTTCCGCCACCTCCTCGTCGACGAATACCAGGACACCAACACCATCCAGGCGCAGATTGTCGACCGGCTCGCCCCTCACCACCAGGTGATGGCCGTCGGCGACGACGCCCAGTGCATCTACTCGTGGCGCGGCGCAAACTTCGAGAACATCATGTCGTTCCCCGACCGGCACGCGGGCACGGTCATCCACCGCATCGAGACAAACTACCGCTCCACGCCCGAGATCCTGGCCTTTGCCAACGGCGTGCTCGCCGCCCAGCCGCGCGGCCGCCACTTCGACAAGGAACTCCGCGCCGCCCGCAAGCACGGCTCGAAACCCGCCGTCATCCAGGCCATGGACGACCGCGAGCAGGCCGCGTTCATCCTCAAGCGCATCCATGCCCTCGTGAACGAGGAAGGCGTGTCGCCCAAGGAGATCGCCATCCTTTACCGCTCGCACTTCATCGCGCTCGAGATGCAGCTCGCGCTCACGCGCCAGGGCATCCCCTACCACATCACCAGCGGCGTGAAGTTCTTCGAGCGCCAGCACGTGCGCGACCTCATCGCCCTCGTCAGCTTCGTCTACAACCCGAGCAACACCCTCGCCTGGCAGCGCTTCGTGATCCTGCTTCCCAAAGTCGGCGAAAAGGGCGCGCAAAAGATCTACACCGCCGCCCTCGACCACGCGCGGCTGATGGCGAAGAACCTCATCGACGTCCTCGACACCGACGACGTGAAGTCGAAGGTCGCGAAGGACGCCAAGGACGACTGGGCCAGCTTTTGCGCCTCCCTCAGGCAGGTCGCCGAGGCGATGGACACGGGCAAGCCCGCCGACGCCGTGCAGATGGCGATCGACGGTTGGTATGGCGACTACATGAAAGGCGCCTACGCCGACTACCTGGACCGCCTCGAGGAACTGAAAGGCCTCGTCGGCTTCGCCGCCCAGTTCGGCGAGATGACGGACTTCCTCACCCAGATCGCGCTCCTCAACGGGGAAACCAGCGACAAGCAGGTCGACCCCGACGCCGACGCCATCAAGCTCACGACCGTGCACCAAGCCAAGGGCCTCGAATACGACGCCGTGTTTTTGATCGGCGCCGCCGACGGCCAGTTCCCCACGCGCCGCTCGATCGAGTCCGGCGACGTCGAGGAAGAGCGCCGCCTCTTCTATGTCGCGGTTACCCGCGCCAAGAACGAGCTCTACATCTGTTACCCGAGAGTAGCCACCCGCGCCGGCCCCGGGGGTATGATGCTCAGTCCGTCACGCTTCCTCCAAGAGCTACCCGACGACCTCTACGACGAGCTGAAAATCAAGCGTAGTTACGGTTGGTGAGCAGGTGGGGCGAGTCGTCCTGACGAGCCATTTGCTGTAGGGCGGGATCTCCGAATCCCGCCAAGGTAGGGGCGGTTGCCCCCAACCGCCCTTCGGTAGGGCCGGCGCTCGTCGCCGTGCTGCCTCTTGATATCCGCTATTGCTTTTCAAGCCACCTGACCCATCTTGTCTTCAATGCGGTTCTCCTGGGATCGGGCCAAGGAGCGAGACAACCTCGCTCATCATGGCGTCGATTTCACGATCGCCCAACAAGCTTTTGCCGATCCAAAGTTCATCGTCCTTTTCGATCACGCCCACAGCACACAGCATGAACTGCGTTGGTGGCTGCTGGGCCGCGTCGGATCACGCATCCTCCCTGTCCGCTACACTCATCGACCGGACGGAGTCATCCGATTGATCGGCGCTGGCTACTGGCGAAATTCAGCTGCCTACTATGAAATCCACTGGAAAGAACAAAAAACTCAGGATTGAGCCCCCGGTCTTCGACGCCGACGGCTACCAGACCAATATCAAGGATCTGAACGGCACCCCGCTGCCCGATCTCAGCAAGGTTCAGGCGTTCTCGCTCTGGGGCGGCGCCCGCAAAGGTGCCGGTCGCAAATCGACTGGACGCCAACCCGTCCTGCTCCGCCTCAGCCCCAAGACCGTCCGCAACCTCCGCGCCGCCGCCCGTAAACAAGGCAAGACCATCTCCGAAATCGCCGAGGAACGCCTTGTCGTCGCCTGAGGTCGAACCAAGATACAAGGTTTTAATGTTTAAGGTCGTAGCCGCACGTCCAATGACAGCAGCAAGATTCAGGTAGTAGTTGTTTCAGTCGAAGCCGACAGACCACCGCGTGCTTCACTCCACGTGCTTCTCCAAAAACTGTTGCACGACCGCCGGCACGGCCCGGGCCTCACTACAGCTTCATCTCGAATACAATCGAACAGAGTCAGGCCTTGGGGCTTGGGGTTAATAAAAGCTGGCAGCCACCGTCCGCTCAATAGTGATACCGCAGCTGCAGGAGCCAGACGTTTTCGCCGCTCACCTTATAGACGACGCGGTTCTCCCCATCGATCCGTCGCGACCAGCAGCCTTGGTATTCAAACTTCAGCGGCTCGGGTTTGCCGATGCCGCCGAACGGCTCGCGCGCAATTTCTTTCAACAGCAGGTTGATCCGCTTCACCTGCCGGGCGTCGGTCGCCTGCCAGTGCAGGTAGTCCTGCCAGGCCTCCGGCGTGAACACCAGGTTCATGTCCGCTCAGGTTGCCGCCAGCTTGCGCACCTTCCCGCGGCCTTTCTCCATCGAACGGATGGCCGACCGCAGCCGCTTGGCGTTGGCCGGGCTCCGCGTCAAATAAGCCGTCTCTTCCAGCGCCTGATATTCGGCCATCGACAGCATGACGACCGCCTGGTCGCGGTTGCGGGTGATCACCACCGGTTCGCTGTCCTCGCACACCCGGTCCATGGTGGCGGCAAGGTTTTCCCGGGCGGCGGTGTAGGTGATGGCCTTCATATGGACAGGATGCTGTCCATATGCCTTTCCTCGTCAAGCGACGTTTCCCTGAGCGCGCCAACCATGGATTTGCCTCCCTTGGCTTACCGCATGCTCAGACCGCGTGGTGGTGCTGCCGGTCGAGCGGCGAGAAGTCGCGGCCACCGTTGCTCAGTGCCGTGACGCGGGTGAACTCGGCCCCGAAGAACACAATCTGCGCCGCGTAATAGCACCACAGCAGCAGCACGAGCAGCGAACCGGCGGCGCCGTAGGCGGAGGTCAGGGCCGCGCGCCCCAGGTAATAGCCCAGCAAGGTCTTCCCGCCCGTGAACAGCAGGGCCGTCACCCCCGCGCCGATCCAGACATGCCGCATCTGCACGCGCGTGTCGGGCAGCAGCCGGAAGATCATGGCGAACAACGCCGTGATGACGCCGAACGAAATCCCGTTGTTCACCATCTCGAGCCCGAACACCGGCAGGTCGAGGCGTTCCGCGGTCTGCGTCCCGAGCCAGCTCAACATCGCACTGGCAACGAGCGACACAAGCAGGAGAAACCCGGTGACAATGACGGTGGCGAGGGAGAACAACCGGCCCTTGAGGAAATGCCCCCAGCTCTTCATGGCCTGCGGTGGCACGCGCCAGATGGCATTGAGCGCGTCCTGCAGCTGGTTGAAAACGCCGAGGGTGCCGAAGATCAGTGTGCCCGCGCCGATCAGTGTGGCGACCAGGCCGGAGCCGGCAACCGGGCTGTGCACGGCGGCCACCGCCGCGCTGGCCTGCGCGCCCGCCAGCCGCTCGATTTCCCCGATGACGTGGCTGCGCGCGTCCGTCTCGCCGAACACGGCGCCCGCCATCGCAATCGTAAGCACGAGGAGCGGTGCGATGGCCACGGTGGTGTAGAAGGCGAGCGCCGCCCCGAGTCGGATGATATTGTCCGACGCGAAGGCATGAACCGTGCGAAACAGGATCCGGCCGGAACGCCGCAAGATGCCGACCTGCTCCACCGCCGCCGAGATCACGGTCTCGGTCCCGGACGCATGATGGGATTTCGAGTGGCGGACCGGAGGGACTGACATTGGGCGCCGACAATACGCCGGCCCGGTCATCCCAGCCATAGGGCGTTGCCCTACCCGGCCGGCGGCCCGCCCGGATATGGTAGCTGAACACCTCATAGCCACGGATCACGACCGGCGGTATCGTCCGGCCTTGGACAACGTCGTAGCCATTCCCCTGTCGCCCGCCCATCTGCCGTGGCGCTCGATCGGTCAACTCCCCTGCCCCGCGCAGGCCGCCATCCTTTCCGCCCGCTGCCGCTTCTCGCTGTCGACCGCCGAGGTCCTCTGCTGTCCTGCCGATACCTTTTTCGCCCTGTGCGAACAGGAACGTCCCACGATCTGGCGCTGGGCCGTCTACGGCACCACCGAGACCGCGCTCCACGAAGGCACCACGTCTACCCGCAAGGATGCCCGTGCCGCCGCCGTGGCCGCCCTGCTGGTCATCGATCCGCTCAACCTGATCAGCCCGTAAAGCCGGGCAACGCGGTCTGGTTTTTATGCCGGAGCCGTCCCGCCCGTTGGCCTGCCCGGACCCGGCATGATTGTGGTGATTTCATGGTGACTTCATCAAGATTTCACATGCCCCCGGCACTCTGAACACACATGAAGACCAAGGACTATCTCATCGCGACGCTCGCGCCCATTCCCGTGCTGCTGATTCCGCTGGTGGGTAACATGGTCAGCAAGGAATGGAACTGGAACCCGGGCTCGTTCGTCTTCGCCTGGGTTCTCCTCGCCGGCGCGGTCTTGGCCTATCAGGTGCTGGCCACGCGCAAGGCGGCCAATTTCGCCTATCGCGCGGGCGCGGGCCTGGGCGTCGCGGCTGGATTTCTCCTCACCTGGGTCAACCTCGCCGTCCAGCTCATCGGCGACGAAAACCCCGCCAACACGCTCTATCACGGCGTGATTCTGATCGGCCTGATCGGCACGGGCCTCGCGCGCTTCCAACCCACGGGCATGGCCCAGGCGGCGTTCGCCACGGCCACCGCCACGTTCCTCGTGCCCGTCATAGCGCTCAGCTTCTGGCCCTCCGATTTCAGCCCGGGGGTGATGCAGGTCTTCACGCTGAATTTCTGTTTCGTCCTGATGTTCGCCGGCGCGGGGCTGCTGTTCCGCCACGCCGCGGGCCCGTCCACGGCCACCCGCACGTCCCCGTCCTGAGCACGCTGGCGGGCAACCCCGCCAATAAACCGGCCGGGATCGCGCCCGCATCAGCTTGGAAGCGCCCCGGGCCTATGTTCGTAATACGAACATAGGCTTAAAATACCGCCTCCGGTTTCTCCCGGGGCTGCCGGCTAAGCCAGACCAGCAGTCGGAGCGTGCGCTCGGCGTCGGGCATCCCGGATCGCCGGTTGAAATACTCGCCGATCCGGGCCCGGTGCAGTCCCAATTCACGGGCTAGCAGGGCGCGGGCACCCCGGCGACGGAGCCGCGGGCCCGCGAGCGAGACCAGTGCATTCCACAGCGGCGTGTCGTCGCTCGGCCGCAGCGTTGCCCCGCGCTTGATCCGCGGACGCCGGGCCTCCCGCCGCTTGTGCATCTCCTTCTCCAGTTCCTGCCCGGCGGTAACGATGATTTCCGCCAGGGCGAATACCCCGGCCAGCTTCGAGGGATTGTAGGCAGCCATATCAATGTTCGTATTACGAACAATAGCCGGAAGCAAGCCCGCGGTCCGTCCGTCTAACAGGCTGCCGTGGTGTCTTGACCGTGGGCGGACAGCGCCGGCCGCCGCTCAAGCCGAGTGCGTCTCCAAGAATTCCCGCACGTCCTGCGGCACGCACTCAGCGAGGTTGGGCACCACCCAGTGGAACAGGTGCTCGATCTCCACCGCCTTGTCCGGCGCCGTCTTGCCGGCGGAGGCGGCATCGGCCCGGCCCAGATATTTGATCGGGTAGCCCTCCGCCGCCTGCACGAGGCCGTCGCGGAACATGAATTCAACCGCCGCCACTGTCCCGTCGGTGTGATTCCGCCAGACCGTCAGGCGTGATTGCCGGTCGCTCGCATACTGCTC
Source organism: Lacunisphaera sp. (assembly GCA_046590295.1). Taxonomy (GTDB): domain Bacteria; phylum Verrucomicrobiota; class Verrucomicrobiia; order Opitutales; family Opitutaceae; genus Lacunisphaera. The sequence goes on along the minus strand of JBKJTZ010000157.1, from coordinate 63,780 downwards.
CACCAGGTAGCCGCTGCGGTCCGGCTTGGTCTGCTTGAACTGCGGCAGCAGCCGGGCGCCCAGGGCCACGATGTCGAAAAGTTCCTCGTAGGCGGCCCGCGTCACCGGGTCGGAGATGTCATGTTTCAGGCCGTAAAAAAGACCCCCGTCCTGCACCCTGACGTTGGTGATCTGGCAGGGGATCTCCAGCACCGCGGCCCCCAGGCTGAGCTTGAGTTCGCAGGCGTCACCGCTGGCCGCCTTGGCCGCCGCCACCATGTGCATGCCCGCACCGTGCGTCGAAAAGCAGACCAGGCGGCCTTTCCAGTCCCAGCCGATACGCGAGCTGGTCACCCGGGCCCCCTTTGACTCGGGACCGAGGAACGTGAGTGCCGCCTTGAGCGGAAACTTCCGATTCACCACATAACGCGGCTCATGCCGGTGTTCCGGCCGGATGTTGCCCGGCGCGGCCGGCTTGAGGGCCGGCTTGGGGTGCTTGAAAAGGCGCTGGAAGAAATTCATCGGAATGCAATATGAAGTCTCGAAGGCAACAGGTCCAGCCAGTTGGAGCACCCCGGCAACAGCCCGGTCGCCGCCGTCGCGACCGGCAGCGCTGCGGCCGGCAAATGAATGGGGTGCACCAGAGGTTCGTCCGTCAGGCGAGGTGGAGCAGGTACCGCCGCACATCCAGCGGCACGACGGGAGTCAGGTTGGGGACCACCCATTCAAACAGGCGGCGGATCTCCGCGGTCTTCGCCGCCGCGACCGGGCGCGCCGTGACCCCATCCGTGCAACCCAGGTATTTCAGCTCCCGCCCCGCCGCCCCGCGCACAAGGCTGTCCTTGAGCAGGAACTCAAATGCTGCCGGCGTGCCGTCGCCCTCGTGCCGCCAGATGGTCAGGCGCGCGGGCCGGTCGCTGGCATACTGCTCCGCGAGATAACCAGACACATCCACCTTGGTGTGCTTGAACTGCCGGCGGAGGGTGGAGCCCAGGGCGACCACCTCGAGGAATTGCCGGAAGGCCTGCCCGGTGGCTGCGTCATCGATCTCATGCTTCAGCCCGAACATCCGCCCGGCCGGCTCCTCGCGGATGTTCGCGATGTGGCAGGGCACCTTGAGATGGAAGCCCTGCATCTCAATGATGAGGTCGCCCGAGTCGCCCACGACCGCCTTGACCATCGAACCCATCAGCAGGCGCACCCCGTGCTCCGAGCAGTCGACCAGGCGGGCGCGCCAGTTCCAGCCCGACCGCGAGTGGCTCATCGGCGCCCCGGTATCATCCCGGCCGACGAGGCCGAGCACGGCCTTGAGCTGGGAGTCCGGCTGGATCTTGAAGCGCCGGGCGCTCCGCCGTTCCACCGGCGGCCCCGCCCCAGCGGTTTCGGGGCCGGTAGTCGGTTCGGGTTCCTTGAGGATGCGTTTAAAAAATAGCATCGGGAGCGCGGAGGTGGGTCGGATGGAATCTCCCGGGCCATCCGCGGACTGCGGCGCCGGGCAAAGCCAGTTTCAATCAAGGCCCGACCTGACGTCAATCCTCCGGGCGCCACCATGGCCGGGCTGCGCGACCCGGCCGGTTTGCCGTTCGCCGTGTGCACCCGGCGCAATCCCCCGGTCCCGGTCTGACCGGCATTCGCCCCGCCCACGCCCGGCCATACCCGCGGCCGGTGGCCCAGGTGGTTCCGGCTTTCCACGCCGCCGGATGCGGCCCAGGATGCGGAGAATGAAACAGCGCATCCTCGGCCGTACCGGCCTTTCCGTTTCCGTCGTCGGCGTCGGTACCTGGCAGTTTGGCGGCGAATGGGGCCGCAGCTACACGGCGGCCGACGCGCGGGAAGTCCTCGCCGCCGCCGCCGCCTGCGGCATCAACCTTATCGACACCGCCGAATGCTACGGCGACCACCTCTCCGAGCGCCTCATCGGCGAGACCCTGCCGGGCCGGCGCGAGGACTGGATCATCGCCACCAAGTGGGGCCACAAGTTCCACGAGTGCTTCAAGCGCGACCCCTGCGTCGAACCCGCGGACCTGATCGAGCAGCTCAACGCCTCGCTCAAGGCGCTGCGCACGGACCACGTGGATCTGCTGCAGTTCCACTCGGGCAGCGACGCCCAGTTCTCCACGCCGGGGATGTGGGAGGCCGCCACCGAGGCCAAGCGCCAGGGCAAGGTGCGCTTCCTCGGCAACTCGATCTCAAGCAACATGGCCGACCCGCACCAGGTCGACTGCTCGACCGACGTCGGAGTCGATGTGATCCAACTCGTCTACAACCGACTTGAGCGTGAACCCGAGGCGGCCGTTTTCCCGTCCTGCCAGCGGCAGAATCTCGGCGTGCTGGCGCGCGTGCCGCTGGCCAGCGGCTTCCTTTCCGGCAAATACAAGCCGGGCCACAAGTTTCCCGCGAACGACGTGCGCGACGTCTGGATGCGGGCGAAGCAGGAACGCCTGCTCACGCAGGTGGCGCAGCTCGCCGCAACCGAGGTGCCCGCCGGAGTGCCGATGGCGCAATGGGCCCTCGCGTGGGTGCTGAAGAATCCGACGGTCACTGCCGTCATCCCCGGCTGCAAGGATGCGGCCCAGGTCCGCGCCAACGCCGCTGCAGCCGCCTTGGTCTGACAAGGAGCCGGCTCGCTGAAACGCGGGTGACCCCGCCCGTGAAATACAGCGGCCAAGTCTCCACCGCGTAAAAACAAGCTGCCGCCTCATGCTACCGACGGTCAGGTCACCCCCCCGACGACTGGCGGCCGCGCCGCGCTCCAGCCACCGTCAAGTGGCCGGAGGCGGGCGGGGCGTCAGGAGTTTTCCGCCTCGATCAGCTCGAGCGGCAGGAGGACCTTGACGGGCACGGCGACTCCGTCCCTGCGGGCGGGAGCGAACTGCCACTGGGAGACGGCAGCCTGCAGGCTCTTGGTCAGTCCGTGGTCCCCGCGGGACACCACCTTGATGTCGTGCGGCCGGCCGTCGGCATCAATGGTCAAGGACAGCGTGACGATGGAGCCGGCGGCACTGCGCGGCAGGCGCTCGGGCGAGACGATCCGCACCGGCACCGGGGCCTCGATTTTCAGGGCGGCGGTGGATTGATGATGCGCGGCCGCCGTAGTCGCGTAGGCCGAGGCGGACAGCAGGCCGCCCGCGAGGGCGGCGGCGAGGAGGATGTTTCTGTTTTTCATGGGGGAGATTCCGCACAGGCGGATGGTTGAGGTTTGGTGAGGATGAAGGGATTCCAGATCGTGGCGCCGGCGGTGCGGTGCCATGATCTTTGCACCGTTCAAGGCCAACAACACCGCAACCGGGCTTCTGGTTACACGCGGAAAGAAAATAATTTCCGCGGCCTTGGCTTCCCTGCGCGGATTCCAAAAAACGGGGCCACCGCTACCGGTCCCGCGGGATTTTTCCCGGAAGTGTAGCAGCCGAGATGACGAGGCTTTCTGCCCGAGGCTCAACCCCCAGCCTCCTCCCGTCGGCTGCTACCCTCACGCCGCGACCGCGCCGCGACGCAGCGCGCGGTCGCGGCGAAGGACGAGCATGCTGTGGCTGCCCCGGAAGAATTCGTAGTCCACCGGCACGATGTCGCTGCGCACACCGTCGGCGGCGAGGTCGCGCCGCAATCGGTCGAGTTCGACGTAGGGCCGGCCGGCGGATCCGCACACGGGGTGGATCCTCACCTCCCCGGTCGTGACGCGCACGAGTTCGCGGCAGGCCGCAAGGTGCCAGGCGTAGTCGAAGCGGTCGGCGTAGGTGAAGAGCAGGTGGGCACAGAGCACGAGGGAGAAGCCCTGGTCGAGGAACGGCAGCTGCGGCAGGGCCGCGCGCACGTAGCGACCGTGCCGGTGATTCCCCTCGTAGTCGGCGAGGAACCGTGCGGCGGCCGCACGCCGGTCGGTCTCAGCGGCGGCGAGGGACTTGAAGGACTTTAGCCGGAACAGCCGCGGCTTGGCGCGCATCTGCGCGAACATCCGCCGGTAGTCCGCGCGCGCCTGGGCGGAAAGCTCGGTGCCGGGGCGGCCGTAGCGCGGGTCGACCGCGACGGCATCGATGCCGTGGCGCACGGCCTCGGCCGTGAAGGAAGATGGGCCGGCGGCGACATCGAGCACGGCACAGCGGCGCAGCGCCACCGGGTCGAGGGCGAAGAAGCGCGTGTATTCCTCGAACGTGCGTCCGAAGAACGACACGTCCGGCAGTTCCATCCGAAGGGACGGAGGCGGAGTTGGGGTGAGGAGCGTTGGCATGGTGGGGCTGGGAAAACGAAAAGCCCGACTCGGAGGAGTCGGGCTCGGGTGGAAGTGGTATTGGGAGGATTGCGGTATTACGTGTGAACCATGCTTCGCCGAGCCCGGACAGGCAGCCAAAGGCGCTTAACGGCCACCATAGCGGCGGCCGTCGAAATGCAGCGATTGGAGGCGGAAAGGTTCACGGCCGGAGTTGATGCGCGGAAATCTTGCGGCGCGCAATCCAAATTCTTTCGCATGCGTCCCGTCTGACCAGACATCCGGCAGGGGTCGTCCCCACGACGACCCCCTGCCGGCGCTGTGCACCAACCCAATTCAGATCCCGTCCTTGCCCGGGCGCCGCGACCGCAGCCGGACCAGAGCGGCCAAGGAAAGCACCGCGAGAAACCACGGGCTCGGCGCGCCGCCGCCACCACCGCTGCTGCTGCTGGCCGCCGGCGTGGCCGGTGAAGCAGGAGCCGGCGCGGCCGGCGCAGGCGTCACCGGTGTCACAGGCACCACCGGCGCGGTAAAGCTCACGGTCTCACGCGTGACGATCGACGGGCTGTTCATCAGCGCGTTGGCGTTGAGGTTGTCGGCCACGCCGATCTGCTGCACGCCGGTAAGGCCGGTCGCGGGATCGGTTCCGGTGAAACTGTTCCAGACGATGAAGAACGAGCTGCGCGGCAGGCCGGCCTCCGACCGCGTGAGGTAGGTGAGGTTGTCCCACTGGCCGGTGCGATTGGCGTGGTCGGGTCCGGCCTGCGGGATGCCGTAGATCTTGGGATACCGCGCATGGATCCGGTTGCCGTCCCACGGCAGCACCCAGGTGCCGCTGTAGAGGTTGTGGCACATCGCATCGACGCGATCGTCGCCGGGATAATAATAGTCACTGGCACTTGATCCGGCACCGACGAAGCTCGGTGCGTGCACGGTGGAGTCGGACTCGTAGACCCAGATGAGGTTGTTCAGCCGGCGGGTGTTGGTGAAGTAGTCGTAGAAGAATTCCCACAGCGACGCGTAATCGAGATAGGAACGGTGTCCCCACCAGAACCAGCCGCCGTTCATCTCGGACATCGGCCGGAACATGACCACGACGCCCTGCTGCTGCAGCCGCTCGAAGGCGTCGCCGACCTGTGTCATCCACGCGAGCAGGTTGTCGTGCGCGAGCTGGTTCCGTGTCAGCGCCGCGGCAGCGGATAGCGCCGGATTGATCAGCCCCCGGATGTCCACCGTGGTCTGGTCGCCGGCATTCTTCACGGACCAAGGATTGTAGACCGCCCATTTCATCATGACCACCCCGCCGGCCTGCCAGTGGGCGAGCGCCCGGCTCTCCGCCGCCACAATCTGCAAGGGCTGGCCAAACCGGTCGAACGGCGGCTCAATGGCCAGCGAGACGATGGCCGGGTATCTGCCGGTCAAATTCGCCAGGCCATCGACCATGCGCGGGTATTCGGTGAGGTCGGTCGACAAGTCGCTCACATGCTGGCCAACGGCCAAATGCCGGCCCGGCGCCTTCGACGGCAGGAGGGCGAGCCAGCGCAGCACGTCGCGCGTGGCCTGGTTGGCGTTGGGATTGGCGGGCTTGCCGGGATAGGAGGTCGCCGACCGCGGGTCCGTGGCGGCCCAAAACTCCTGGAGGTTGGTGAACCCGTCGTTGTCGGGATCCCCCGCTGCCTCGCTCACCGTCGGTGAGAATCCGTGGTCACGTTCCCACCGGTCAGGCAGGCCGTCGGCGTCGGTGTCGGCCTTCGCGGCGCTGAAGCCGGCGGCCGGTTCGTCGCGATCCAGGATGCCGTCGCCGTCCGCGTCGTCGTCGAACGTGAGGGCGTCGATCCGGTAGTCGGGCAGCTCTGCGGCGGGTTTGACGACGGCACGGCTGAGCTGCTGGACCTCGACGCGCACCGAGGCGTTCATCAGCGCGCCGGTCCAGGTGATGGTCGAGCCGCCCTCGACGGCGATCCACTTGCCGGTGGTCCACACCATCTGCTCGGCGAGCACGATGTCGGGCTGCTGGCCGACCCCATCAGTGATGCGCAGGAGCACGCGGACGCTGGCAAAATCGTCGACCTGCACCTGCGCACGGCACCAGCGCCGGACACCGCTGCCGGCGGTGCTGAGAGCGGTGGTGATGTTCTGCCGCGGCCCGTCGGTTTCGATCGAGCGCCCGGCCACCCGCAGCGACCAGGCCCCGGCGGCGGCGGCCGAGCCCGTGGCGCGCACAGTGGTGGTCGAGGACCCCTGGTTGGTCCAGCCCTGCGGGAGGGAGCCCTCGCCCGAGTTGGATTCAAACGAGCCATTCGTGATCAACTCGGCCGCCGGGACTGTGGCTGCAGTGACGAGGGCGAGCAGGAGGACGGGAACCCGGAAAGCGCGGTGTGTTTTCATGGCCGGAGCATACGGCATCGGCGCGGCGGGCGGTATTCTCCTTAGGGAGAAGTCCGCCGGTCCCTCGTTGCATGCGACGGGCCGGTGCGCCTTAGTGGGGCCTGCGATGAACCCCGTGCGCATCACCCCGCCCGCGCGGCACTTGCTCGTCCCGCTGGTCCTGCTCGGCTTGGTGCTGACTGGCGTGACCCTGTTCGCGGGCTGGTGGCAGATGAACCGGCAGCTGGACGACCAGCTGACAGAGCGCGCCCGCACCGTGGCGCGCGCGCTGCGCTTCGCCGCCGAAACCGCCGACTCCCGCGACGCCATGCTGCGACTGACGCGCACGTTTGTGGCAGGGGGGGACGTCGAGCTGATCCTCATCACGGGCGGTCAGCCCCGGCGCATCATGATCACCAGCGAGGCCAACATGCAGGGGGTGTTGGTCGAGCGCCTGCCCGCCGGCGGTTTTTCCGGGGCCGTCACCACCGTGCTGGACGGCGGCACGCGAGACGAACATCTCAGCCATGACCGCGCCCGCGGCCGTTTCATCTACGCCGGCCGCCTCAATCCCGCGGTGGCGATGACGCATCCCCTGGCGGAAGGCGGTGTGCTGATCGAGCTGCCCACGATGGCGCTGCAACGGCGCATCACCGCCACGGCGCTCTGGATCCTCGCCGCGGTGCTGGCGCTCGGCGCCGCCGGTGCGGCGGGTTTTGCCTGGTTGCTGCGGGCCAAGGTGCTGCGGCCGCTCACGGCGGCGCTCGCCCGCGAGCGCGAGGCCGGCCAGGCCAAGGTAAATTTCCTCGGGATGATCTCGCACGAGTTCCGCAACACGCTCGGCCTTGTCCTCTCCTCCACGCAGATCCTCGCCCGCTACCGGAAACGGCTCGACGAGGCGGAGCGCAATCGTCATCTGGCGAAGATCGAGGACAGTTGCCGCCGGCTCACCGGCGTGGTCGAGGACACCCTGTTCTACAGCCGCAGCGAGAGCGGACGGCTGGAGCGGAACCTCGAACCGCTCGACCTGCACGCGTTCTGCCTCGCCGAGGCGCGCGCTGCCGAGCCGGCGCCGGTGCCGGACGCGGCGCCGCGCATCAGGTTCGTGATGGAGCCCGGCGCCCCGGCCGAAGTGACGACCGATGAATCCCTGCTGCGCCACATCCTGGCGAATCTCCTCACCAATGCCTTGAAATACTCCGACCCAGCCTCGCCGGTCGGTCTCAGCCTTGGATCGGCCGCACCGGATCACTTCACGCTGACCGTCTCCGATCAAGGCATCGGCATCCCGGCCGACGAGGCCGCGCGTATCGGCGAACCCTTCTGGCGCGGCCGTAATGTCGGGGCCGTGCCGGGCACCGGTCTCGGTCTTGTCGTTGTCCAGCGTTGCCTCGACCTGCTGGGCGGCCGGTTGCAGGTCGACCGGCCCGCTGGGGGCGGAACTCGCTTCACGATCATCCTGCCCCTCTCCCCGACGACCGCATGACGACCATCCTGATCATCGAGGACGATGCCGGCCTGCGGGAGAATGTCCGTGATGTCCTGCGGCTGGAAGGTTTCGCAACGCTGGAGGCGCCGGACGGCATCGCCGGCATCACGCTGGCGACTGCCCGCCGGCCCGACCTGATTCTGTGCGACATCACAATGCCTGGCGCCGACGGTCACGCCGTGCTCGCCGCCCTGCGGCAAAACCCCGCGACCAACACCATTCCCTTTGTCTTCCTCACCGCGCGCAGCGAGCCCACCGAGATCCGCCGCGGCATGAACCTCGGCGCGGACGACTACCTTGGCAAGCCGGTGGACCTCGACGACCTGCTCGCGGCGGTCCGCGCCCGGCTCCAGCGCGCCAGCGAACACCACGACACGAGCCGAAAGTTACGGCTGCCCGCCACGCCGGAAGAGCTGCGCCCGCTCGGACTGACCCCGCGCGAGGCCGAGATCCTTTTCTGGATCACACAAGGCAAGAGCAACCCCGAGATCACCATCATTCTCACCATGCAGCTCGTCACGGTGAAAAAGCATGTGCAGAACATCCTGCAGAAGCTCGGGGTGGAGAACCGCACGGCAGCCCTGCGCGCCGTGGCCGACCGGCTGAACGCAGCCGGCTGAGCGCCGCGGAGCCACCAGGATTTCCTCCGCACTGTGCCGGTTCAGGCCGCCTGCCGGCTTGCGGGTGACGCTGCGGCCCGCTGGACTGCCCGCATGTCGACCTATCCCGCCGTCATTCGCTGGAACCGGGACGGGCAAATTTTCACCGACCGCCGCTATAGCCGCGCCCACATCTGGAAGTTCGACGGCGGCACCGAGGTGCCGGCGTCGTCCTCACCCCACGTCGTGCCTTTGCCGATGTCGGCCGCAGCGGCCGTGGATCCCGAAGAGGCGTTTGTCGCCTCGCTCTCGAGCTGCCACATGCTGTGGTTCCTCGATCGGGCTGCGCGGCAGGGCCACGTGGTCGACCGCTACACGGACGACGCCGAGGGCGTGATGGCAAAGAACGCCGCCGGCAATCTCGCCATGGTGCGGGTCACGCTGCGGCCGCTCGTGATCTTCGGCGGGCCGAATCCGCCCGACCGGGCAGTCCTCGATACCCTGCATGAAACCGCCCACGAGATGTGTTTCATCGCCAATTCCGTCCGCAGCGAAGTCGTGATCGAACCACAGCTCTCCTAGACCGGGCCGCCGGCCAGAATTGACTCGTTCGCGACTGCCGCGTCCGGCATATCTCCCGCACGCCGGATCCTCCCATGAGCTCGCCCAAGACCATCCTCTGTCTGGCCAGCTTCCACAAGGGCCACGAATTTCTCCGCGAGGCAAAACGCCAGGGCTGGTGCGTCCACCTGCTCACCTCGAAATCCCTGGAGGGCGCCGAGTGGCCGCGCGATTCGCTCGATGACATCTTCTACATCCCCGACATCGACAAGGTCTGGAACCGCGACGACGTCATCAAGGGCGTCAGCTTCATGGCGCGCACCCACCGGATCGACCGCATCGTCGCGCTGGATGACTTCGACGTCGAGACCGCCGCCGCCCTGCGCGAGCACCTGCGCGTGCCCGGCATGGGCGACACGACGGCGCGTTACTTCCGCGACAAGCTCGCGATGCGGCTCAAGGCGCTGGAGGCGGGCATCCCCGTGCCCGACTTCACCCCGGTCGTGCACTACGACACCCTCCGGAAGTTCATGCGCGACATACCCGGTCCGTGGCTGCTCAAGCCGCGCCTGGCCGCCTCGGCCCTCGGCATCAAGAAAATCAACCACCCCGACGAGCTCTGGCCGGCGCTCGACGCGCTGGGCGGCGAGCAATCCTATCATATGCTTGAGAGCTTCGTGCCGGGCCGGGTCTACCATGTGGACTCGATCATCTCGGACCGCGCGGTGGTCTTCGCGATCGCCAGCCGCTACGGCGCACCGCCGCTCGAGGTGATGCACGGCGGCGGCATCTTTTCCACGGTGATCTGCGAGCACGGCTCCGCCGAGGAAGGCGCGCTGCTCGCCGCCAACGCCGCGGTGCTCGCCGCGATGGGCCACGTTCGCGGAGCCTCGCACACGGAGTTCATCCGCGCGGCGGACGGCACCTTTCATTTCCTCGAAACCTCCGCGCGGGTTGGCGGGGCAAACATCATGGACCTCATCGAGGCCGCGACCGGGCTCAATCTCTGGCGCGAGTGGGCCAAGGTCGAGACGCAGGAGGCGGCCTACCGCGTCGGCGAATTCCGGTCGGACTACGCCGGGTTGCTCGTGTCGCTCGCCCGGCAGGAATGGCCCGACCTGGCGTCGTTCGACGCCCCGGAGGTCGTGCTGCGCATCCCAAAGCGTCACCACGTTTCGCTGGTATGGCGCTCGCCTTCCTATGCGCGGGTCGAGGAATTACAGCGCGAGTTCCTGGCCCGGGTGCAGCGGGACTTCCACGCCAGCGCCCCGGCGCCGGACAGGGCGACCGATTGAGTTGCCCCGCAACGCAGGGCCGGTGCTCGTCGCTGGGCCGCGGCCGGCCGACCAGCGGCAGCCCTACCGTGTCGCCGCCGCCTCGACCGCACGCATGACGCGCAGCGTGTTGCCGCCCCAGAGCTTTTCGAGATCTTCTTCGGAGAAGCCACGATCCAGGAGCGCCTGCGTGAGACTGGGGTAGTCGCTGACCTCGTTGAGCCCCTGCACCCCGCCGCCGCCGTCGAAATCACAACCGATGCCGACGTGATCGATGCCAGCCAAGGCGACGGCGTGCACGATATGCGCGACATAGTCCGCGAGCGTCGCGGGCGGGTTGGGATACTTCTCGTCGAGGCGCTTCCACTCGGCGCTGAGCGTGGCCCGCAGTTCCGGCGTCAGCACGGAGTCCTTCAGGCGCAGCAGGAATCCGCCCAGCGCGGCCGCGCGGCCATCGTCCGGCAGGTGGCGCACGGCGATAGGCAGCGCGTTCACCTGGAGCACGCCGCCCTGCGCGGCGAGGGCCCGGATGAGGTCGTCGCCGATGTTGCGCGGGTGGTCGCACACGGCACGGCAACCCGAGTGCGAGAGCACGACCGGGGCCCGGGAGATTTTCAGCAGGTCCCGCAGCGCGGCGTCCGAGGCATGCGAGGCGTCGAGGATCACCCCCAGCCGGTTGCATTCGCGGACGATCTCGCCACCGAACGGGCTCAACCCGCCCCACTCCGCCCCGCGCGGGTCAGTGGACGAGTCGGCGAGGTCGTTGTTCAGCATGTGATTAAAACCGAGCATGCGCACGCCAAGCGCGTGAAACTTTGCCACGTTGGCAAGGTCGAGCCCGAGCGAGTAGCTGTTCTCGATGCTCAGGTAGAGCGCGCGGCGGCCCTCCGCCTTCAGGCGCGGACCATCGGCGGGGTTCAGCGCGAGACCACACGCCGCGGCGTTCAAGCGGATGACCTCGAGCGTGCGCTCGATGACCTTGACCGCCGTGGCGTGCGCCTGCGCAAACCCCGCCGGGGTCCGCGCCGCCTGCGTCGTGAAAACCGCAAAGACCATCGCGTCGACCTTGCCGGCCATACGCGGCAAGTCGCATTGGGTGCCGTCGACGGCGAATTCGTGCCGCTGGGCAAGGTCCCAGCCGGGTTTCATCAGGCACGCGGTCGGCGTGTCGATGTGGGTGTCGATCTTGAAGAGGCGCTCATGCAGCGCGGTGGCGGGCATGGCATAAACAAAAGCCGGGATTCACAGGAGGCAACGGAGTAAACCGCGCCATTCCCCGTGCCCGGCTGGAGCCGGTGCCGCCCAGGGCTGAAGGCCCAAAACGAAATGACCTCTGTTTTCTCCGTTACCTCCTGTGCAAACAGCCCGTGGTTCTGGTTCTTTCGACCCATGGAACATCTCCGGGGTTGCGCTGGCCGGGATGTTGGGCTCATTTGGCCCTCATATTTCCCATGACCGCCCAAGTTGAAAATGTCGTCATCGTCGGCACCGGCTGCGCCGGCCTCACCGCCGCCATCTACACCGGCCGCGCCAACCTGGCCCCCCTCGTCCTGGAAGGCTCCCTGCCCGGCGGGCAGCTGACCACGACCTCCGAGGTCGAGAATTTCCCGGGCTTTCCCGATGGTGTCGACGGCTTCCAGCTGATGCAGAACCTCCGCAAGCAGGCGGAAAAGTTCGGCACGCGCTACGAGAGCGGCACAGTCACCGGCATCGACACCGCGGCGTGGCCCTACACGCTCAAGCTCGCCGACCGCGAGATCAAGGCCAAGACCGTCATCGTCGCCACCGGCGCCTCGCCGCGCCTCACCGGCATCCCGGGCGAGAAGGAACTTTACGGCGGCAAGGGCGTGACGACCTGCGCGACCTGCGACGGCGCCTTCTATCGCAACATGGACGTGGCCGTCATCGGCGGCGGCGACAGCGCGGCCGAGGAGGCGCTGTTTCTCACCCGATTTGCCAGCAAGGTCTACCTCGTCCACCGTCGCGACACGCTGCGCGCCTCGAAGATCATGGCCGACCGCGCCACCTCGCACCCGAAGATCGTGCCGGTATGGGACAGCGTGCCCGTCAGCGTCGAGGGTGTCGCCGAGGGCGCCGTCAGCGGCCTGAAAATCAAAAACGTCAAGACCGGCGACGAGACCGTGCTGCCGGTGAAAGGCATCTTCGTCGCCATCGGCCATGAGCCGAACACCGCGGCCTTCAAGTCAGCCGTCGACACGGACGACCAGGATTATTTTGTTCCGGCCGGGCACAGCCAGGTGAAGACCAGGACGCCCGGCCTGTATGTCGCGGGTGACTGCGCCGACCACCACTACCGTCAGGCCATCACGGCCGCGGGCATGGGCTGCCAGGCCGCGATCGAGGCCGAGCGCTGGCTCGCCGGTAAGGAAGGATAAAAGTGCCCGGCGCCTCCAGCGGGGGTGTTCACCTGATAGCCTTCGACTCCCCCTCCGGGTAGGCTTGGCCTTCCTCCAAGGAAAGCCGATGCCCACCACCCTTCCCCCAGCGAGCAAAGAAAAAAAGCGCATCCTGATTGTGGATGACAAGGCCAGTGACACCCTGCTGGTGAAACTCTGCCTGGAACGGACCAACGAATACGAGGTGCGGGAGGAAAATGTCGCCACCCATGCGCTGGCCGCCGCCGAGAAGTTCCGACCGCACCTGATCCTGCTGGACGTGAGGATGCCCGGCATGGACGGCGGGCAACTAGCCACCAGTTTTCAGGAAAACCCAAATTTGAAAGCCATTCCGATCGTGTTCCTGACGTCGCTGGTCACCCGAAGTGAAGTGGCGGCGGGCGGCGGGCTGGGCGGACGGTATCCGATCCTGGCCAAGCCGATAATCTTGCCGGAACTCGTCGCCTGCCTCAAGCAGCACCTGGGTGGATGAGCGGCCCGCGGCCGGTAACCCTGCTCCCCATGCCTGCCGTCATCCCACCCCTGGAAAACGAACGTGCCGCGCTGGGCCCGGTGGAGATCATCACCGAGGTCCGCCGCAAGGAGGCCCTGCTGAAGGCGGGCGCCTTGCAGAACGCGATCCTCAACAGCGCCAATTTCTCCAGCATCGCCACCGACGAGAAGGGCGTCATCCAGATCTTCAATGTCGGCGCCGAGCGCATGCTCGGCTACGCGGCGACCGACGTGCTGAACAAGATCACCCCGGCGGACATCTCCGACCCGCAGGAGGTCATCGCCCGCGCCAAGGCCCTGAGCCTGGAGCTGGCCACCCCGATCACCCCGGGCTTCGAGGCCCTCGTCTTCAAGGCCTCGCGCGGCATCGAGGACATCTACGAGCTCACCTACATCCGCAAAGACGGCAGCCGCTTCCCCGCCATCGTCTCGGTCACCGCGCTGCGTGACGAGCAAAGCGGCATCATCGGCTACCTGCTCATCGGCACCGACAACAGCGCGCGCAAACAGGCGGAAGAGGCGCTGCGCAAGGCCGGGGCCCTGCAAAGCGCGATTTTCAACAGCGCCAACTTCTCCAGCATCGCCACCGACGCCAAGGGCGTCATCCAGATCTTCAATGTCGGCGCCGAGCGCATGCTGGGCTACACGGCCGCCGACGTGATGAACAAGATCACCCCGGCGGACATCTCCGACCCGCAGGAGGTGATCGCCCGCGCCAAGGCCCTGAGCGCCGAACTCGGCACCCCGATCACCCCGGGCTTCGAGGCCCTCGTCTTCAAGGCCTCGCGCGGCATCGAGGACATCTATGAACTGACCTACATCCGCAAGGACGGCAGCCGCTTCCCCGCGGTGGTGTCCGTCACGGCCCTGCGCGACGCGCAGGACGCCATCATCGGCTACCTGCTCATCGGCACCGACAACACCGCCCGCAAACAGGTTGAAGCCGAGCAGAAGAAACTCGATCAACGCCTGCGCGACCAGCAGTTCTACACGCGCTCTCTCATCGAATCCAACATCGATGCGATCATGACCACCGACCCGTCCGGCATCATCACCGACGCCAACAAGCAGATGGAGGCGCTCACGGGCTGCACCCGGGACGAACTGATCGGCGCGCCGTTCAAGAATTACTTCACCGACCCGGAGCGGGCCGAGGCGGCCATCAAGCTGGTGCTCGGCGAGAAAAAGGTCGCCGACTATGAACTCACCGCGCGCAACCGGGACGGTAAGGAGACCGTGGTGTCCTACAATGCGACCACCTTCTACGACCGCGACCGGAGACTGCAGGGCGTGTTCGCCGCCGCGCGCGACGTCACGGAGCGCAAGCGCTTCGAGCAGGCACTCCAGGAAACGAACGTCGAGATGGAAAAGGCCAAGTCCGCGGCGGAAAAGGCCAATCTCGCCAAGTCGGATTTCCTCTCGAGCATGAGCCATGAGCTGCGCAGCCCGCTCAATGCGATCCTCGGCTTCGCCCAGTTGATGGAGTCCTCCACGCCGCCACCGTCGGCCAACCAGACGGGCAACATCGCCCAGATTCTCCAGGCGGGCTGGCACCTGCTTAAGTTGATCAACGAAATCCTCGATCTCGCAGTGATTGAGTCGGGCAAAGTGTCCCTTTCACTCGAGTCGGTGGCGTTGGACCCGGTCATGGCCGAATGTCAGGCCATGATGGAGCCGCAGGCGCAACAGCGCGGCGTCCGCATGACTTTCCCCAAGCTTGGCGAACCGATGTATGTCTGGGCTGACCGGACCCGCCTGAAGCAAATCGTCATCAACCTGCTTTCCAATGCGATCAAATACAACAAGGCGCAAGGCACGGTGGTCGTCGACTGCACCGTGATCACCCCGGAGCGCACCCGCATCAGTGTCAGGGACACCGGCGCCGGCCTGCAGCCGGATAAAATAGCCCAGCTGTTCCAACCCTTCAATCGTCTCGGCCAGGAAGCCAGCGGCATCGCCGGCACCGGCATCGGCCTCGTGGTGACCAAGCAGCTGGCGGAACTGATGGAGGGAGTCCTCGGTGTGGAAAGCCACGTGGGCCTCGGCAGCGTGTTTTGGGTCGAATTGCGTTCGATGGCGGCGCCCGTCCTGGTCTCGGGCCGGGTCTCCTCCGCCTCCCCGGTGCCAGTGCGACAATCCCCCGGCGCCCGCCGGCGCACCCTGCTCTATATCGAGGACAACCCGGCGAACATGGAACTGGTCGAGCAACTGATAGCGCGCCGCACCGACCTGAGGCTGTTGACCGCCGTGAACGGAACCCTCGGCATCGAACTGGCGCGCGTCGCCCGGCCGGACGTGATCCTGATGGACATCAATCTGCCGGGCATCAGCGGGATCGATGCGCTGACCATCCTGCAGGAGGATCCGGGCACCGCGCACATTCCCGTCGTGGCTCTCAGCGCCAATGCGATGGCCCGCGACATTGAGCTGGGTTATTCGGTCGGATTTTTCCGCTACCTTACCAAACCCATCAAGGTGAAGGAATTCATGGACACGCTGGACGTGGCGCTGGATTTTGCGGAGAAAAACCCCGGGCCGGGCGGTTGATTCTCATGGTCGCGCGGCAAATTCGCCGACGTGACCCAGCGCATTCTTGCGCCGGCAGATCCGGAGCGTTTTGCTGGGTCATGCCCTTGCCCCGCCCGTGCGCCGCGATCCTGTTTTTGCTTTCATCCATCGCCGCCCGCGGGTCGCGGCACGAAGATCGTCGGCCCGGACCGCATCATCAAATCGGGGGCGATTGAACCCATCGCCGGCAAATCCACGTTATTGTCACGCTCAACCATGCAGCCGTCGTCGTCCACCCGTTGGAGCGGAGCGCCCACCGCCGCCAAGCCCTTCCGGCCCTATTACCACAGCCATGACCAGTGAAGCTCGCAGCAAACTTTGGGCCCGACTCGGCATCCCGGCTGACTATGCGCGAACACGGCACATGCCGGTCCAGCGGGAAGCACGGGGACTGGTGTCGGTCGGATCGGCAGCAGACGACGGCAAGCCCGTGCGTCTGACTCCATCCGCAGCCAGGGCGTGGAAAAAAATGCGCACCGCCGCCGCTACGGACGGAGCGGAACTGCAGCCGCTCTCCGGCTATCGCAGCGTGGCGCGACAGACAAAAATCATCCGTCAAAAAATCGCGGCGGGCATAACCATTAACGAAATCCTACGGCTGGTCGCCGCGCCGGGCTGCAGCGAGCACCACACGGGCCGGGCGATCGATATTGGTTCGCCCGAGAATTGCGCCCTGGACGAAAACTTCGCCCGGACCCCGGAATATCGCTGGTTGCGAAGGCACGCCGCCCGTTTCGGATTTCGATTGTCGTATCCGCGGAGAAACGCGCACGGCATCGGCTACGAACCGTGGCATTGGTGCTGGCGCGGTTAAATATATTATTTCGTATATTACTATCTGATAATAACATACAAAATGAATTAGAATAATTCTAATTCCTTCTTGAAACCGAGTCTCTGTTGGATTGGTTTAAAAGACTTCATTCCAACATGACCTCCTCCAAAGAAAACCATGCGGTCCTGTGCGAGCGGCTCAAGTCTTGCGATGTCCGCCCCACCCCGCAGCGCGAAGTCGTGCTCAAGGTCATCCTGGACAAGCGCGATCACCCGACCGCCGACGAGATTTTCGCCCGCGTGAAGACGTCGATGCCCACCATCTCGCTCGCGACCGTCTACAACTGCCTCGAGACGCTGGTGTCCTGCGGCCTCATCCGCCAGGTCAACCTCGAGCGCGCGCCGACGCGCTACTGCCCGAACCTGCACCAGCACGCGCATTTTCACGACGAGACCACCGGCCAGATCCACGATGTTGACCTGCCCGACGAACTCATGACCCGCCTGCGCGAGGTCCTGCCCACCGGCTTCGACGCCAGCAGCATCGACCTCACGTTCCGGGGGCACGCCGGCCTGAGCCTGGCGAACGGGCGCGGTTCCGCCCAGCCTGGCGCAAACTGACCCCTTCACCCTTCCTTTCACTTTCCCCCTCACCTTCCCATGTCGAAACTCGAAATCAAAGACCTCCACATCAGCATTGGCGACAAGTCCATCGTCAAGGGCTTCACCCTGACGATCAACCGGGGCGAGGTGCACGCCATCATGGGTCCGAATGGCACCGGCAAGAGCACCCTCGCCAAGGCCATCGCCGGGCACCCGGATTACACCATCACGCAGGGTGACGTCCTCCTCGACGGCAAGTCCGTGCTGGAGATGGAACCCGACGAGCGCGCCCGCGCCGGGCTGTTCCTCGCCTTCCAATACCCGAGCGAGATCCCCGGCGTCTCCATCGCCAACTTCCTCCGCGCCGCCGTGCAGGCCCGCATGGCCGAGGGCGAGGAACTGGATGCGTCCGGCTACTACAAGCGCCTCTACGCCAAGATGGACCTCCTGAAGATCGACCGGAAGTTCACCTCCCGCTCCGTCAACGAAGGCTTTTCCGGGGGCGAGAAGAAACGCTGCGAGATCCTCCAGATGGCCATGCTGGAGCCCAAGATGGCGCTGATGGACGAGACCGACTCAGGCCTCGACATCGACGCGCTCCGCATCGTCGCCGACGGCGTCAACGCCCAGCGCAGCAGCCCGATCGCGCCCGGCATCATGCTCATCACCCACTACCAGCGCCTGCTCGACTACATCGTGCCGGACCACGTCCACGTCATGTGGGACGGCCGCATCGTGAAGAGCGGCGACAAATCCCTCGCCCTCGAGCTCGAGGCCAAGGGCTACGACTGGGTGAAGCAGGAATTCGCCGCCGCCTCCGCCTGATCCACCACCCCCGAACATGAAACCACCGACCGAAATCGACGCCCTGCCCATGGAGAATCCCGTGGTCGGCATCGACCAGACCAAGGGCGACTTCCAATACAAGGTCGACTACGCCTTCGACGCCGGCACCGGCCTGAGCGAGGACACCGTCCGTTACATCAGCTCCGTCAAGAAGGAGGAGCCGTGGATCCTCGAGTTCCGCCTCAAGGCCCTCGAGACCTTCCGCAAGAAGCCCATGCCCACGCACTGGGCGACGAAGGACCTTGAGAACATCAATTTCGACAAGATCCGCTATTACCTGTCGCAGGGCCAGAAGCCCAAGCGCACGTGGGACGAGGTGCCCGACGACATCAAGAAGACCTTTGAGCGCCTCGGCATCCCCGAGCAGGAGCGCAAGTTCCTCGCCGGCGTCGAGGCCCAGTTCGACAGCGAGGCTGCCTATTCCAACATCAAGGAGATCGTGGCGAAACAGGGCGTCATCTTCGTCAACTCGACCGAGGGCCTGCGCGAGCATCCCGAGATCTTTCGGAAATTCTTCGGCAAGGTCATCCCGACCGGGGACAACAAGTTTTCCGCGCTGAACAGCGCCGTGTTCTCCGGCGGCTCGTTCATCTACGTACCCAAGGGCGTGAAGGTCGCGCAGCCGCTGCAGGCCTACTTCCGCATCAACGCCGAGAACTTTGGTCAGTTCGAGCGCACCCTCATCATCGCCGACGAGGGCGCCGAGGTCGTCTACATGGAGGGCTGCACCGCCCCGAAGTTCTCCACCTCGACGTTGCATAGCGCGGTGGTCGAGCTCGTCGCGCTCAAGGGCGCGAAGATCCAGTATATCACCGTCCAGAACTGGGCGAACAACGTGTTCAACCTCGTCACCAAGCGCGGCGTCGCGCACGAGGACGCCGAGATCAAGTGGATCGACTGCAACATCGGCAGCCGGCTCACCATGAAATACCCGGGCGTCGTCCTGAAGGGCGAGCGCGCCCGCGGCGAGGTCCTGTCCATTGCTCTGGCCAACGACGGCCAGCACCAGGACACCGGCGCCAAGATGATCCACGCGGCGAACAACACGACGTCCAACATCATCGCCAAGTCCATCTCCGTCGGCCAGGGCCGCTCCACCTACCGGGGCGTCGTCCACATCCCGAAGCACCTCAAGGGCTGCAAGAACAACACCGAGTGCGACGCGCTGCTGATCAACACCAACAGCCGCACCGACACCTATCCCGCCATCTCCGTGAAGGGCGACCGCAACGCCACCCAGCATGAGGCCAGCGTGTCCAAGGTTTCCGAGGACATGATCTTCTACATGCAGTCCCGCGGGCTCACCGAGGCGCAGGCGATGAGCCTCGCCGTCAACGGTTTCATCAACGACCTCGCCCGCCAGTTCCCGATGGAATACTCCGTCGAGCTCAAGCGCCTCATCGACCTCGAGATGGAGGGCAGCGTCGGCTGATGCCGACGCAGGTGTGAGGCAGGAGGTGTGAGGCTTGAGGCCTGCCCTTCTGTCCTTCACCCCTCACCCCTTTCCCATGTCTGTCTCCGCTCCAACTTCCACCTCCCTCACCGGCTCCTTCACCGCCGAGGCCTTCGCCGCGCACCTGGAGCGGGTGAAGCACCTCCCGGCCTGGTGGCTCGACCGCAAGCGCGCCGCCTATGAGCGCTTTGCCAACCTGCCGATGCCCAAACGCACCGACGAGGGCTGGCGCTTCTCCAACCTCGCTGGACTCACCCTCGACGGGTTCAACCTGCCCGCGACCGTGAAATTCGACCAGCTGGCCCACCGTGAACTCGGGGTCACCGGCGCCGGTCATCTTGTGTTCGCCAACAACCGGCTCGTCGCCCGGCAGGCGCTCGACGCCGCCTCCACCGGCCAGGGCATCATCTTCAATTCGCTCCAGCACGCCCTCCTTGAGCACGCCGAGCTCGTGCAGGCCCACCTGCTGGCCCAGCCCTCCAAGCTCGGGTCCGACAAGTTCGCCGCGCTGCACGAGGCCTTCCTCGAGGACGGCGCCTTCATCTACGTGCCCAAGGGCATCGAGGCCGCGCTGCCCGTCGGCGTGTTCCACTACGCGAGCGGCCCCGGCGCCGCCGTGTTCCCCCACACCCTCGTCATCGCCGAGGACAACGCGAAGATCACCGTCGCGGACTTCTTCCGCACGGATCTTGGAGCGCCGGCGAATTCGGCGGGCGGGTTCGCCTGCGGCGGCCACGATCTCTACGCCGGCCACGGCGCCAAGGTCTCCTACATCGCGATGCAGGACTGGAGCCGCGAGACCCTTTCCTTCCAGTTCAACGCCACCGTCGCGCGGCGCGACGCCCAGGTCCTTTCCCTCAATCTCCACGCCGGTGCGCGCCAGGCGCGGCACGAGAGTTTCTCTCAGTTGTCCGCGCCGGGCGCGCATTCGGAGATGCTCGCCCTCACCGTCGCCCACGGCACGCAGGAATTCGACCAGCGCACCCTGCAGCTCCACCAGGCGCCGAGCACGACCTCGAACCTCCTCTACAAGAACGCCCTGCTCGACCAGGCGAAGACCATTTTTTCCGGCCTCATCGTCGTCGACCCCGACGCCCAGAAGACCGACGCCTACCAGAGCAACCGCAACCTGATGCTCAGCGACGAGGCCGAGGCCAACTCGCTCCCCGGCCTCGAGATCCAGGCGAACGACGTCCGCTGCACCCACGGCGCCACCTCGTCCCGCATCGACCGCGAGCAGGAATTTTACCTCGAGTCCCGCGGCATCAAGCCCGCCCAGGCGCAGGAACTCCTCGTCTTCGGCTTCTTTGAGGAGGTCCTGGGCAAGATCGAGCACCCGGAACTCCACGACAGCCTCACCGAGATCATCCGGGAGAAATTCCGCAACAAGTAGCGGGTAGCGGGTAGCGGGTAGCGAGCATATCCAAACTGTCTCACCGCTTCCGTCTCCCTACTCCTCACCACCCGCTACTCGCTACCCACTACTTCTCATCCCATGACCCCCGACAAACGCGACCGCACCCTGACCCGCGAGGTCACCGTCACCCAGATCCCCAGCGGCGACAAGCAGACGCTTTTCGCCGGTGACACCGTCTTCATCCACCAGGTTCTCGGCGGCAGCTTCACCGTGCAGACCAGCACCGGCCTGTTCCGCCTCGATGGCAAGGACGCCGCTGCGATCGGCGAGCAGGTGGCCGAGCAGGTGGTGCAGGGAGCCATCCTCGCGGACGGCTCGCCCGATCCCGAGGCCGTGTGGGCGCAGTTGCGCCACGTCTTCGATCCCGAGATCCCCGTCAACATCGTCGACCTCGGGCTGGTCTACACGATGGATATTTCCAAGCAGGCCGACGGTGGTCACAAGGTGGACGTTGCCATGACGCTCACCGCGCCCGGCTGCGGCATGGGTCCGGCCATCGCGGAGGACGCCAAGGGTAAGATCCTCCTCGTCCCCGGGGTCGCCGACGCCGACGTCCGCATCACCTGGGAACCACCCTGGAACCAGTCCATGATCAGCGAAGAGGGAAAAATGAAGCTCGGACTCATTTAAGTCCGACTACCCTCTCATCTACTCTTCCCTGCCCTTGTCGCGCCAAAGCCCGCAGGGCGACGGCGGATGGTCTCCGAAGAGGGGCAATGAAACTGGGCCTGATCTGAAGCAGACCCGCCCCTGACCGGTCCGCCGTCCGCCCGCGTCAGAAAATCGCCGACAGCACCAGCGCCTCGATCAGGCCGAACACCGAGATCGCCGTCAGGAGCACCGTCCAGCTGCGGAAGGTGGCCGCCTCGCTCCAGCCGCACATCCGGCTCACGAGCCAGAAGCCGCTGTCGTTCATCCACGAACAGATCAGGCCGCCGAAGCCGATGGCCATGAAGACCCAGAACGGATGGACGCCCCAGTCCGCCGTGCCGGCCACGGCGGTGACAATGCCGGTGGCGGTGATCATCGCCACCGTCGCCGAGCCTTGGGCCACGCGGACGACCGCCGCCACCACCCAGCCGAGGAGCACGAAATTCAGTTGCCGGCCCTGCGCGAGCGTCGTGACCGCCCCGGCGAGCCCGGCCTCGCGCAGCATGGCACCAAAGGCCCCGCCAGCCGACGTGATGAGGATGATAACCCCCGCGTTTTCCAGCGGCGCACCGAGCAACTGGCCCAGGCCTGGCCCGGCCGGCGGGCGCCGGCGCAAGGCCAGCCCGAGCGCCGCGGCCATGCCGACGAAAAGAGCCGTGTGCTTGTTGCCCGCGAATCCGATCCATTGCGCCGCTACAGGACCGAGCCAGACGGGTTTCAACATCCCCACAATGGAGGCCGCCGCAATCAACAACAACGGGGCCAAGACGGGCAGCAGGGCCAGCCCGAGCGGCGGCAACTCACCCCTGGCCACCGCACCCACCCCCAGGTCCGCGGGGGGTTCGGTTGGCATCCGGCGGTTGATCCATCGGGCGACCGCGAGTGCCCCGGCGGCGGGCAGCAGGCCGCAGGCGATGCCGGCGGCGATGGTCAGGCCCAGATCCAGCCGCAGCATTTCCGCGACGAGCAACGGGCCGGGCGTGGGCGGCACCAGGCTGTGCGTGATCACCGCCCCCGCGCACATCGCCAGCACATAAAAAGTGTAATCCTTCCCGACGCGCAGCGCGAGCGCCCGCGCCAGCGGCAGCAACAGCAGGAAAACCGTGTCGAAAAAAACCGGGATCCCGAGGATGAAGCCCGCCGTCAGCAGCGCCGCCCCGACCCGGTTTTCGCCGAACAACTTCAGCAGCCAGACCACAATGCGCTCCGCCCCGCCGCTGACGGTCAGGCATTCCCCGATAACGGCCGCCATCGCGATCACAAAGGCGATTTTCCCCGCCGCCGCACCCAGTTCCGCGACCGGTCGCTCGATCGCGTCGATCAGGCTGAGTTTGCCGAAACCGCCCAGCGCCACCGCCAGGCCCACCACAATCGCCGCCAGCATCAGCGCGAAAAAGGCATGTACCTTCCAGCGCGCGATCGCCAGCACCACACAGGCCAGGCCCAGGCCCAAGGCGATGAACGGACCGGCCACCGGGGCGGAGGTCGAGGCTTGCGCGAACCAGAGCATGTTCATTCGGCCCCCAACGCGTAGCGCGGTCCCGTCCCCTCGCAAGCCGATTATCCCGGCGGAGCCGGCCGGGGCGGGTCCAGGGCCCGTCTTCATTCGGCCGCGTTCATCAGTCGCCTCTGCGGCGTGGCGCCAGCCCAGGAATATCCGTCCACTGGTTACGCAAATATCTCTCCGCGACGCGCGACGCGGCTCGACAAAACCGGGCGCAGGGACTTTCAAGGAGGAGCCGTCCCGCGCCATGTTCCGCCTTTATCCCGACTCCTCCGGCCTCATCCTGGCGCAAGGCGACCGGTGCAAGCGCCCCGCCGCCGCACTGACCCTCGACGACATATTCACGGCCGATGATCCGGTGGCCTTGGTTGAGAGTGCTTGGACCTCCGGACGCCCCCCCGGCCCCCTATCTCCCCCCGGCGCGCCCATTGGCGCGCAGGAGGTCTGGGCCGCCGGCGTCACCTACCTGCGCAGCCGCACCGCGCGCATGGCGGAATCCAAGGATGCCGGGGGCGGGACGTTTTACGACAAGGTCTACAGCGCCACCCGGCCCGAACTGTTCTTCAAGGCGAGCCCGCACCGCGTCGCCGGTCCAGGTGCCGCCGTGCGGATCCGCGGTGACTCCCGGTGGAACGTCCCCGAGCCTGAGCTGACCCTCGCGCTTAACCGGCACGGGCGACTCTTCGGCTACACCATCGGCAACGATATGAGCTCACGCGATATCGAGGGAGAAAATCCGCTCTATCTGCCCCAGGCCAAGGTCTACGATCGTTCCGCCGCCCTTGGCCCCTGCCTCCTCGTCACGCGCGAGCTGCTGCCCGCCGATACCGGCATTGCGATCGAGATCCACCGCGCCGGCGCCGCGGTCTTCACCGGCGCCACCAAACTCAGCCAGCTCAAGCGGAGCTTCACCGAACTCGCGGAGTTTCTATTCCGCGACAATAATTTTCCCCACGGCGCCTACCTGATGACCGGCACCGGAGTGGTCCCGCCTGACGATTTCACGCTCCATTCCGGCGACGAGATCCGCATCACCATTGAGCCCATTGGCACGCTGGTGAACACCGTGGCGTAAGAACCTGATCGGACTGCGTTGATTCCCCCGGCAACAGCGAACGACCCGTGAGCTCGAATTACGATTTACGACTTACGATTTCTACGGCGCTCAGCCCCCAAATCGTAAATCGTCCATCGTAAATCATAAATACCCATTGATGAGTGACCCCATCCTTGATTCCGGTGACGACGCGATCTACACGCTGCGCACCACCGCGCCCGGGCCCGCCGGCGCCCTGCCGCTCGACGCCGCGCGGCTGAAGGCGATGTCTAGCGGCGACCTCTTCGGCTGGACCCAGAACGCCGGCATGGGCTGGTCCCCGGCTGCGATGCTGGGCAAGCAGTTCCTGATCCTGAGCACGCAGGGCGGAATCCGTGCGCCCGATGGCTCACCCGTCGCCCTGGGTTACCACACGGGCCACTGGGAGGTCGGGCTGTTGATGGAGGAGGCCGCCCGGGAATTCACCGCCGCCCGGGCCATTCCCTTCGCCGGCTACGTCAGCGACCCTTGCGATGGCCGCACCAATGGCACCGCCGGCATGCTCGACAGCCTCCCCTACCGCAACGATGCCGCGATCGTGCTGCGCCGGCTCATCCGCTCGCTGCCCACCCGCCGCGGCGTGCTCGGCATCGCCACCTGTGACAAGGGTCTGCCTGCGATGCTCATGGCCTTGGCCGGCTCGCCCGACCTGCCCACGGTGCTCGTGCCCGGCGGCGTGACCTTGCTGGCCGAGGAAGCCGAGGACACCGCCAAGGTGCAGACGCTCGCCGCGCGTTTCGCCCGCGATGAAATCTCCCTCTCCCACGCGGCCGAGATGGGCTGCCGGGCCTGCGGTTCGCCCGGGGGCGGCTGCCAGTTCATGGGCACGGCCGCCACCAGCCAGGTGGTTGCCGAGGCCCTCGGCCTTTCGCTGACCCACGCGGCACTCGGCCCGTCCGGCTCCGCCATCTGGCGCGACGCGGCGCGGCGCTCCGCCCGGGCCCTGCTCGCCCTTGATCTCGCCGGCACCTCCACCCGCGATATCCTCACCGACGATTCCATCCACAACGCCCTGGTCTGCCATGCGGCCTTCGGTGGCTCGACCAACCTCGTGCTGCACGTGCCGGCCATCGCCCACGCCGCGGGTCTTCGCCGGCCCACGGTCGACGACTGGGCCCGGATCAACCGCTCCGTGCCGCGCTTGGTCGACGCCCTGCCCAACGGCCCGCAACACTACGCCACCGTCCAGGTATTCCTCGCCGGCGGCGTGCCCGAGGTGATGCTGCAACTCCGCGAACTCGGTCTGCTGCGGCTCCAGGCGCGCACCGTCACCGGCCGGACCCTCGGGGAAAATCTGACCTGGTGGGAAAAGAGCAGCCGTCGTGCGCGTCTGCGCGAAAAGCTCCGCACGCTCGACGGCATTGATCCGGACCACGTCATCATGGCGCCCGCCCGGGCCCGCGAGCGCGGCCTCACGAGCACCATCACCTTCCTGCGCGGCAACCTCGCGCCCGAGGGGGCGCTGATCAAGAGTACCGCGATCGCGCCGGAGCTGGTCGGCCCCGACGGCGTGTTCCTGCACGAAGGGCCGGCGCGCATTTTTGCCCGCGAGGCCCATGCGCTCGCCGCCGTGAAGGCCGGCAGCGTGCGTCCCGGCGACGTCATGGTGCTCATCGGCCTCGGCCCCGCCTGTGGCATGCCCGAGACTTACCAGATCACCTCCGCCCTCAAGCAGGTGCAGGACGGGGCGCGCATCGCCCTGCTCACCGACGGCCGTTTCTCCGGTGTGTCTACCGGCGCCTGCGTCGGCCACATCAGTCCCGAGGCCTGGGCGGGCGGCCCGCTCGGCCGGCTGCGCGACGGCGACCGCCTCCGGCTCCGGGTCGACACCCGCGCCCTCGATGGGACGGTCGATGTTGTCTCCCTCACCACGGCGGAACTTGCCGCCCGCCCGGTTCATCCCGCCCTGCAACCTGATCCGCGGGTTCCCGCCGACACTCGCCTGTGGGCCGCGTTGCAAAACGCCAGTGGCGGCAGCTGGGGCGGTTCGGTCTACGACGCCGACCGGATCGCCCACCTGTTGGAACTCGGGCAGGCGGCGGAAAAAAATGCCAGGCCGAAGCCTGAGCCCACCCAGCCATCACCTCAGCCCGTCAACTAGGGCGCGCGGCACGCGGAGCACCGTGCCGTGGCGGATGCCGGCCGGCATCACCAGCTGGTCGCTGATGTCCTCCCAGGTCGCGAGGTCCTTGGAGCGGACCACGCCGTACTTGTGGTCGCGGTATTTGTCGAAATAGACGTGCCACCAGTCGCCGAGCTTGATCGGCGTCGGCCCCTCGACCCACACACCCGCCGGTGGCAACGGCGCCCCGGGTGCGGTCCACGGCCCGTCAGGTGATGGGGCCCGCACCAGGTAGATGTTTTTCGCTGCCGCCGGGATCTCGGTCTCGTTCTTCACGAACATCAACCAACCGGTCCCGTCCAGCGCCATGGTCTCGTCGATCACATTGAAACCCGGTTCATAGTGCACCTGTGTGGGCGTGAACGACTCAAAGTCCTTGGTCGTGGTCGAGTAGAGCCGGTGGTTGCGCGGCGGCCTGGCCTTGTCCTTGCGCTCGGTTTCATCCGGCACGGGGAATTTCCCCGGCACCGTGGAAGACCAGAACAGGCGGTAGTGCCCCCGGACCGCGTCCCAGATTATCTCCGGCGCCCAACAGTTGGCCGTGGTCGGCTCGTGCGCCATGACCGGGATCGCCTTCTGCTCCGACCAGGCTTTCAGGTCGGTCGAGCTGGCGTAGCCGATGGTCCCGCCCGTCCATGAGGTTGTCCATACCATCCGGTAAATCCCGTCCGGGCTGCGCAGCAGGCAGGGGTCGCGCATCAGCTTGTTCTCCCCCACCACGGGCGTGAGGAACGAGGCGCCGTCGCGCAGCGCCGTCCATTTCATCCCGTCTTCGCTCGTCGCCAGATGCAGGCCGTCCTCGCCGTTGCGGATGAAATAGCTGAAAAGGAGGACGCTGTCATCCGGCGGCGCGGCGGTGCCGGGCCCGCCCGCCAGCGCGAGGATCAGGCCGAGCCGGGACAGCAGGGAGGAGGTCATGCCCGGGAAAATGTGCCCGGCCGCAACCGGGCTCAAGCCGGGACCCTTTCGTCCAGTTCGCAGCAAATTTCTCTCCCCCTGCCGGGCAAACCTGCTAGCATGATCGGCCATGTGCCACCCCGCCGCCCTGCTCTGCTCCCTGATGCTGCTTGCCGCCGGAGCGGCGGTCGCGTCCGCCGCCGAGCTTTTCAACGGCCACGACCTCACCGGCTGGGAATTTGTCGCTGTGCCCGCCGCGGACATTCAGTCGGTCTGCCAGGTGAAGTCCGACGGGGTCATCGTCGTCACCGGCCAGCCCGTGGGGTTCATCACCACGACGGCCAGCCAGGGGGACTACCGGCTGCATGCCGAGTGGCGCTGGCCGGGCCAACCCGGCAACGGCGGCGTGCTCGTGCACATCAGTTCCGGCCCCCGGGATCGTGCCTGGCCGCTCTGCCTCCAGGTCCAGACCAAGCACGGTAATGTCGGCGACCTGATCCCGATGGCCGGGGCGACCATGGCCGAACCGCTCACGAGCGCGCCCGGCGCCGCCACCGCGATCAAGGCCCGCACCGCCGCCGACAGCGAGAAACCCGCCGGCGAGTGGAACACCTGCGACCTCACCTGCCGGGGCGACTCGATCGATGTGGTGATCAACGGCGTCCGGCAAAATTCCGTCACCCGGGTGCAGCCCGCCGCCGGGCGGGTGGGGTTTCAACTCGAAGGCGTGCCGTTTGAGCTGCGGCACGTGCGCGTGACGCCGCTCGATTGAGGCTGAAACCTGGCGACATCATCTAGCTTGCGTAAGAAATGTTCCCGAAAAATGAAATAAGCTTGGAACTGAAACCGCAGGATGCGGTTCTTGAGCGAGCATGACTGATCCCTCACAGCCGGAATTCTGGAACAGCCGCTATGAAGCGGGCAAGACGCCGTGGGAATTCGCCGGCGTGCCCGCCGATTTGCAGGCCTTCCTGAAGCTAAAGGCGAAGGGCCCGGCCATGGTGAGCCGCGGCCGCGTGCTCATCCCCGGCTGCGGTTCGGCCCACGAGGTGCTGGCGTTCGTCGACGCCGGGTTCGACGTTGTCGCCATTGATTTTGCGCCCAAGGCCGTCGAGCGCGCCAAGAAACTCGCCGGCCCCTCTTTCGCCCGCCACATCATCCTGGGAGACGTCTTCAAGCATGAGTTTACGCCCGGCTCCTTTGACTACATCTACGAGCGCACTTTCATCTGCTCCCTGAACCCCGACCGGCGGGAGGCCTATCGCAACCGCATGTTCCAGCTGCTCAAGCCCGGCGGCTACCTGATCGGGTATTTCTACTACCAGCCCCCCGTGGTGGAAAAAGGCCCGCCCTTCGGCTTTGCCTGGGGCACGGCCGACGAGCTCTTCGCCCGCCACTTCATCCTGACCAAGGATGTGGCCGTCAACGACTCGCTCCCGCTGTTCGCCGGCCACGAGCGCTGGCAGGAACAACGCCGCACAAACTTCACGGGTTGACGCGCTGAGCGCGGAAACCCCAGCCTCCAAATTCCCGAGAATATTCCATCTGGAACTCTGGAGTTGGTTTTTGGTCGCTGCTGTTTCATTGGTGCTTGGAGGTTGGAGCTTGGAGCTTCCCTCCTGCGACTATGGATAACCCCACCCTCTACGAGCAACTCACCGCCCTCGAAAGTGATGGCACCGGCGCGGTGCTTGTCTTGCTGGTCGAATCACTCGGCAGCGCGCCCTCCTATTCTGGGGCCAAGATGCTCGTCACCGCCGCCGGGTTGCACACCGGCACTGTCGGCGGCGGCAAGGTCGAGGCCAAGGCCATCGCCCTCGCGCAGGAAATGCTCGCCGTGGGCGCGAGCCAGCCGCGCTTCGTCAACTGGGCGCTCAAGACCGATGTCGGCATGACCTGCGGTGGCTCGGTGAAGCTCTATTTTGAGGCGCACGCCGCCGGCGGGGCGGGAGCCGCGTGGCCCATCTGGATCTTCGGGGCCGGTCATGTCGTCCAGGCCCTCGTGCCCGTGCTTGCCCCGCTCGACTGCCAGTTGGTGATCGTCGACCCGCGCCGTGACTGGCTCGACCGTCTGCCGCGCGCGCGCAACGTCCGCTACCTCGAGGCCGCCGAGCCCGCCGACCTCGTGCCCTCGATGCCCGACCACGCCTTTTTGCTCTGCCTGACCAAGGGCCACGCCTCGGACCGCCCGGTGCTGCAACGCGCCCTGGCGGAGCGGGACTTTCCCTTTGTCGGCGTCATCGGCAGCGCCGCCAAGGCCAAGGTGCTCCAACAGGAGCTGGTCGCCGCCGGCCTGGCTGCGAAACGCGCCCGGGGGTTCCACTGCCCCGTCGGCCTCCGCTTCGGCAGCAATGATCCCCGCGAGATCGCGCTCAGCATCGCCGCGCAGCTGCTGACGGAACGGGACCGGCGGTTAGCGTAGGGACCGGTCGTCAGTCAGACCGCTCGAAAACGAAGAGATGATTCAATCCGGCCTGGAACCTGGAGTGGTGCCGGAGCCGGAAATGCGGCCGGGCAAAGATCCGTGCCGTGTCCGCGGGCTCGAAACCGTAATGCTCTTCCAGCGACATTCCGTCGATCAGTCGGAGGAAGCGCAGCGCCGCCAGGATATGATCTACCGCCTGGGCCGGCACGGTGATGATCACGCGGCCGCCCGGTTTGAGCAGCTCATGACAGGCCGCCATCAGGCCGGGTTGCTCCTTCGTCGGCACGTGTTCCAGCACCGCCAGCAGGGTGATCGCATCCCACCCGCCTTCCGCCGGGCGCACCGCCGGAAAGTAGCCGGGGGCGATGTGGTAGTTGGGGCCATCCCGCGCCTGCCGTAGCAGCGGCTCGACGCCGAATCCGCGGATCAACCCGGGGCCGAGGGCCTCGAAGAGCTCCCCTTCATGCGCCCCGATGTCGATGACCAGGGCGCCGGCCGGGATGAAACGCAGTGCCTGCCTCATTCGCCAGCGTTGGATGAAGCGATCCAGCTGTTTCATCCGGCCGGGACCAAACGCGCCTGGATCGCAGCGAAGATCGCCTCGCCCGTGGCGGGTGAGGCCAGCCGGACTTCGCCTCCGGCCGGACCGAAGGCCCCCACCGCGTCGCGCAAGGCCTCGCGCACCGAGAATGCCAGCATCAGCGGCGGCTCGCCCACGGCCTTGCTGCCGTGGATGGTGTTGGGCTGCGTCGCCTTGGGCAGGAGCGTGACATTGAACTCGAGGGGCGCGTCGCTCATCGCGGGGATCTGGTAGGTGCTGGCGCTGTGCGTGAGCAGCCGGCCCTTGGCGTCCCATTTGAGCTCCTCACTCGTCAACCAGCCCATGCCTTGCACAAAGCCGCCCTCGATCTGCCCGCGATCGACGCCGGGATTCAGCGAGTCCCCGACATCGTGCACGATGTCCACGCGGAGCACGCGGTGCATGCCGGTGTAGCCGTCCACCTCGACCTCGGCCACGGCCGCGCCGCAGGCAAAGTAATGAAACGGCCAGCCGGCCGACTTGCTCCAGTCCCAATGGAGGCCCGGGGTCAGGTAGTAGCCGGTCGCCGCGAGGCTGATCCGCTCCCGGTAAGCCTGGGCGCAAAGCTCGGCGAAACTCACCGAACTTTGCGGGCTGATGGGTGGACGTGAACCGGGCGCCAGCCAGGGGGCGAACGTTCCCGCCCCTTCCTGCATGCTGCGGAGAGTCGCCCGACCATCATGAAACACCACGTCCTCGACATGCACATCCCAGCCGCCCTGCTTGGCCAGCAGGCGGGCCGCAACCGGCGCCAGCCGCTCGCGCAGCGTCGTGCACGCCGCCGCCACCGCCATGCCATTGAGATCGGCCCCGCTCGACGCCGCCGTCGCGGAGGTGTTCGGGACCTTGTCCGTGCTCGTCACCATCATCCGGATGTGCGACGCCGGCACGCCCAGTTCGCGCGCGGCGATGCCGAGGATCTTGGTGTGGAGGCCCTGGCCCATCTCCGTGCCGCCATGGTTCACCTGCACGGTGCCGTCCTGGTAGATGAGCACGAGCGCGCCGGCCTGGTTGTAATGGGTCAGCGTGAAGCTGATGCCGAACTTAACCGGCGTGACGGCCAGGCCGCGCTTGATGCGGGCATGCGACCGGTTCCAGGCCGCGACCGCCTCGCGCCGTTCCGGGAACTTCGCCGCGGCCAGCACCTGCCGCCAGATTTCCGGGATGCGGTTGTCCCCGATGTCCTCGAGGTAGTGCGTCTTGTTCGTCTCACCGGTCCCGTGGTAGAGGTTGCGCTCGCGCACCACCTCCGGCGGCAGGCCGAGCCGGCGCGCGATGCGGTCCATGATCTCCTCGATGACCATGATGCCCTGGGGCCCGCCGAAGCCGCGGAAGGCCGTGTGCGAGGTCGTGTGGGTCTTCGCCACGCGGCTCGTGAAGTCCACCGCCGGGATGTAGTAGGCGTTGTCGAGGTGAAACAGCGCCCGGTCGGCGATCGGCTGCGAGAGGTCGAGCGACCAGCCGCCGTCCGCCAGCAATGCCGCCCGCACCGCGCGCAGCCGGCCGTCGGGGTCGTGCGCCACCGAGAACTTTGCGGCGAACGGATGACGTTTGCCGGTGAGCGACATGTCCACGTCGCGGTCGAGCTGGATGCGCACGGGCCGGCCGGTCTGCCGGGCGGCGAGGGCCACGATGGCCGCAAAGGCGTTGCCCTGTGTCTCCTTGCCCCCGAAACCGCCGCCCATGCGCGGCGCCTGCACCACGACCTTGTTCCTGGGCAGCCCGAGCACTTCGCCCACGATGGTCTGGATCTCCGAGGGATGCTGGGTGGAGGAATTGATGAGCACGGTGTCATCTTCCCCCGCCTCCGCCCACGCTGCCTGGGTCTCAAGGTAAAATTGTTCCTGCCCGCCAAACTCGAACTCGCCGTCGAATTTCAACGGCGCCGCGGCCAGCGCCGCGGCGCAATCGCCGCGCTTGAGCGTGTGCGGCTCGGTGTGGAAGCTTTGCTGACGGACCGCCTCGGCGAGGCCGACAATCGGGGTCAACGGCTCGTAGTCCACCTGCACCAGCGCCGCCGCCTCGCGGCAGGCCAGCAGGGTATCGCCCACGACTACGCCGATCATCTGGCCGTGATACAGCACCTCGTCCCGGGCGAACAGCGGTTCGTCGTGCCGCGAGACCCCGACGTTGTTCTCGCCCGTGATGTCCTCGGCCAGCAGCACCGCGACCACACCGGGATGGCGGCGGGCGGCCGTGGCGTCGCGTCGTTTGATTCTCGCCCGCGCCTGCGGCGCCATGACCGGCCAGACCTCGAGCATCGGCCGGCGTTGCGCCGTGTCGTCCACGTAGAGCGCCCGGCCGGTCACGTGCCCCACGGCACTCTCATGCCGCAGGTGTTTGGTGGCCTCGTCCACCGGCCACGGCGCCATGGGCTGGTAGGCCGGCTGGCCCTCGTGAATCTCGCTCGTGACACCCGTCAGGAACCGCTCCCACAGCGACACCACCAGCCCACGCCGGTAGGCCGCCCCGCTGCGCACGTCGTCGATCGGCGTGAATTCCCCGCGCAAAATCTCCGCCACCTCCGGGGCGGCCTCGGCCAGTGGCCGGCCGGTGAGCGCCGCCTCCGCCTTCCGCGCCCGCATGGTGCGCTCGGCCACGCCCCCATAGGCGAGGCACGCCTGCCGCACGACGCCGGCCGCGTCCAGATCCACGCAGAACGCCGCCGCCACGATGCTGATGTCCAGCTCCTGGCGATGGGATACCTTGATGAAATCGGCCCGGCGGGTCAGGCCGGCCGCCGGGGCATAAGCCGGCAGCAGGATCTCGCGCATGATCTCGTCCGGCTGCAGCAGCGTCTGCCGGTAACCGGTGAAGAAATCCGTGAGCGCCACGGTGCGTTCACCCGCGGCCGAGGCGAGCACCACGCTGGCGCCGAAGGCCAGCAGCACCGGGGCGCCGTCGCCGATGGGCGAGGCGGTGACGAGATTGCCGCCGAGGGTTGCGCGATTGCGGATCTGCCGGGCGGCAAACACCCGCAGCATCTTGGCCAGCGGTGGATACTCCGGCGCCACCTTTTCCTCGATGGCGGTGAGCGTGGCCGCCGCGCCGATGCGCCACCCGGTGCCGTCGCGGGTGAGGCGGGTCAGCTCCGGCACCCCCTCGGTCGAGATGAGGAGCGGGAAGCGCTTGAATTTCTTGTTCAGTTCGACGCCGATTTCCGTCGCCCCGGCCACGAGCCGCGCGGCGGGATGCGCCTGCTTGAGCCGAAAAAGTTCCGGCAGCGAGGTCGGGCGAAAGAAGCGCTCGCCCGCGGCCGTGTAATCGAGGGCTGCCAACGCCGCGACCGGGGCCAGCAACCGGGTGGCAAATTGATCCGGGCCGGGCGCGGATCCCGTCCGCGCCCCGGCAAACACCGCCAGCGCCGCATCGCGGATCGGCCGATAGCCCGTGCAACGGCAGAGGTTGCCGCAGAGCTGGTCGTTGATGGCTGCCGGGGTCAGGCAGTTGTCGCGATAGTATCCCTCGAACAGCGAGACGACGAAGCCCGGCGTGCAGTAGCCGCATTGGGAGCCGTAGTTTTCAACCATGGCGGCCTGGACCGGGTGGAGTTCCTTGTTCCCCGCGCCGCCAGCCCCCAGGCCCTCGACCGTTAAGACCTCGCGGCCGGCAAACATCGGCACGAGCGCGATGCAGCTGTTGATGGCGCGGTAGGTGGTCCGGCCGCCGGCATCGCGGTCCACCAGCGCCACCGAACAGGCGCCGCAGTCGCCTTCGGCGCAGCCCTGCTTGCTGCCGGTCAGGCCGTTGGTGCGTAAAAAGTCCAGCAGCGTGGTCGTGGGGGCCACGCCCGCCACCCGCACGGGGCGGCCATTGAGCATGAAGCTGAAGTCTTGCGTGGTGGTATTCACTGGGTTGACGACGAAAAGCACCAGGCTTGGTTTGTTCTCATTCTCGTTCTCACATTCGGGCTGACGCTGGAGAAGGAGAAAGATTTCGAGTATGAGAACGATTCAAACCTACAGGGCGGCCCGGTTGACGTCCTTGTAGTAGAGGTAGCTCGCCGGGACCTTGCCCATGGCGACAAACCACTGAGGGCAAAAAGGCCCCATCCAGATCACATCGCCGGCCTGCACCGGATACCAGCTGTCCTCGAGGCGGTAGACGCCGGCACCGCCCAGCATGACGAGGCCGTGCTCCATCACGTGCACCTCGACGAACGGCAGGTGGCCGCCGGGCTGGTAGGAGAAAAGATTCACGGCCAGGTCGAAAGACGGTTCGTCGGGCAGGAGCGTCTTCAGGTTGGCCGCCGGATCACCGAGGAACGGCGTGCCCTTCACCTTGCTGGCATCGCCGACCACCGACCGTGGCGCCACGGCGCTGATCGTCGGCACATAGCGCTTCTGGAAAACCATCACCTGCGTGCCCGGCTTGGGATTGAGCAGCTCGCAGATCTGCCCCGGCGGCGCGTAGAAATATCCGCCCGGCCCGCAGCGCTCCTTGCGGCCGGCCAGCATCAGGACCACCTCCCCGCTCATGACATAGCCGAAGGTCTGCACCTCCGCCTGCCGGATGGCGGCGCGGCCATTCTTTTGAAACGTCACCAGCATCTGCGCAAACTTCGCGCCCATGGCCTCGTTGATCAGCACGACCACCGTCGCGTTCGTGATGCCCGGCACGGTGCTGTTGACGTGGTTTTCCGGTGTAATGAGGGCGTGGCGGGCGGCGACGCGGGCGCGGGTGTGGCCAAAGAGTTCGGGCATGGTCAGGCGGGGGTTGGACGAAGAAACTGACCTTTCGGCGAGCCGGATGCAACCCCGCCGTCGGCCCAGGCCGGGACGCCGCGGACATAGGTGTGGGTCACCCGCGCCCGGGTGCTCCGCCCGACATAGGGACTGATGTGATGGCGGGTCCACAAGTCGTCCGCCTGGATCGTCCGCGCGGGGCCGAACTCAACGAGGCAGAAATCCGCATCCAGGCCGACCGCGAGCCGGCCCTTGTGTCCGTCCAGGCGGAAGCGCTGGGCCACATTCCGCGCGAGCACCGCCGCCAGCAGCGGCAGGTCCCGGTCGGCGGTCGGGACGCATTCATTCATCAGCAGCTGAAACCCATGCTGCACCCCGGCGATGCCGCCCCAGCTGGCAAAGAAATCCTTCGACGTCTTCATCTCCGGCGGCGACGGCGAGTGGTCGGATCCGACCGTCTGGATGCGTCCCGCCCGCAAATCCTCCCATAGCGCCACCCGGCGCTGCTCGTCGCGGATCGGCGGGGCACACTTGGCCGGTGCACCCAGCTTCGCGACGTCCTGGTCGTTCAGCAGCAGGTAGTGGGAACAGGTCTCCGCCGTCACGTCGACGCGCTGGTTCCGCGCTTCCGTGATCAACGCGATGCCCTCGGGGCTGCTGACGTGCACAACATGTAGCGCGCAACCGGTCTCGCCGGCGAACTCGATGGCCTGCCGGATGGCCGCCAGTTCGACCTCGACGGGGCGCGAGGCCAGCCAGGCCTTGGCGTCGCGCTTTCCCTTGGCCTGGGCCGTGGTGAATTTCGTGGCGAGGGCTTCGTCCTCGGCGTGCACGGCCACCAGCAGTCCGAGCTTGGCGGCGCGCTTCATGCCGGCGTGAAGCGACTTGGCGTCCACCCGCGGAAAGCTGTCGATGCCGCTGTTGGCCATGAAGGCCTTGAGTCCGATCGCCCCCGCGTCGCGCAACCCGGCGAGCTTGTCGAGGTTGCCCGGCACCAGCCCGCCCCACAGGGCGAAATCGGTGCACGACAGCTGCTCCGCGAGTTCACGCTTCGTGCGCAGGCCGGCCGCATCGAGCACGGGCGGCTCGGAATTCAGGGGCATGTCAAAGAAGCAGGTCCCGCCCCCGGCGGCCAGCGCGAGCGAACCGTGGGCCAGCCCCTCCCACTCCGCGCGGCCGGGCTCGTTGAAATGGACGTGGGCGTCGAGGATGCCCGGAAAGACATAGCGGCCGCCGGCCTCGAGCGTGGCGTGGGTCCGGTCGGTGACTTCCGGCGCCAGCCGCACGATTTTACCCTGCAGGATGCCGAGCTCAGCGTCGTGCACCCCCTCCGGTGTCACGACCCGGCCACCCCGGACCACGAGGTCGAGGGTCTCGGGTTCCGTCGCCTCGATGAGGTTTCTGCCGCGCCGCTTCATCCGCGCCCGTCCTTGGCCAGCCTGGCCAGAAAATCGCCCATCACCGCCAGCGCCACGGCCAGATCCTTGGGTGAGGCGTATTCGTCCGGATGATGGCTGAGACCGCCACGGCAGCGGACGAAGAGCATCGCCACCGGGGTGAGCGCGGACATTACGACGCCATCGTGACCTGCTCCGCTGACCAATGAAATATTTTCCCCCTGCACCGCCTGCACGCTGCGGGCGAGTTCGGCGGTCAGGCCCGGCGCGCAGGCCATGGCGCCGTTCTCCTGCGTGCGCTGCCAGCGGCGCTGCAATCCGCGTTGTCCCGCAATCCGCGTCGCCAGCCGGCCGAGCTCCATGAGGGCGGAGCGTCGGACCGGGTCCCTGGCATGGCGGACATCCAGCGTGTGGATGACTTCGCCCGGGATCACATTAGCCGCCCCGGGAGAAACGGTGAGCGCACCGACCGTCGCCACGAGTCCCGGGGTGCGCCGTGCAACCGCCTCGACCCCCGCGATGAATTCCGCGGCCCCGGCCAGGGCATCGCGCCGCAGGGCCATCGGCGTCGTGCCCGCGTGCCCCGCCTGGCCCGTCCAGGTAAGCTTGAAGCGGCTCTGTCCGGCAATGGCCGTGACCACACCGACCGCGAGCTTCTTGGCCTCCAGCACCGGGCCTTGCTCGATGTGGACCTCGACGTAGCCGAGCAAATCACCGCGCCGGGGGGCAGGTTTTGGCCGCGGGAATTTGCCACCGTTGAATTTCTTCAGTGCGTCGGCCACGGACACACCGTCGGCATCACGGAGGTCCAGCGTGGCCGGTTTGAGCCGGCCCGCGTAGCCCTCGCTGCCAAGGTAGGCACTGGCGAAACGCACGCCCTCTTCCTCGGAAAAGCCGATGACCTCGACCGCGAACGGCAATCGCACGCCGCGGCGTTTCAGATCCGCCAACGCGACGACCGGCAGCAACACGCCGAGCGGTCCGTCGTATTTTCCGGCATCGCGCACGGTGTCGAGATGGGAGCCCAACAAGAGGGTCTTGACCGGTAGGGGCGTCGCTTGACGACGCCCGCGGGCGCCGCCAAGCAACGCCCCTACATCAGCTTCCAACCGGCCGATCAGATTGCCGACCGAATCAATCCGTACCTTGAGCCCGGCCGCTTTCATCCAGTCGCCGACGAGCCCGTTGGCCCGGCGCATACCCGGCGACAAAAACGTCCGCGTCAACCGTCCCGGCTCGTCCGTGATGCGGCCGAGCTCGTCCAGCATCGAGACGAGGAGCTGCGCGGCGTTCGGCATGAGATCAGCTCCCGCGGTAGGTGCTGTAGGCCCAGGGGGTGACAAGCAGGGGGACGTGGTAACCGACGGAAGCGTCGGCAATGGCGAAGCGGATGGGGATGCGATCGAGGAACGGGCTGTCCTCCAGGTGCGTGACAAAATAATCCTTCACGAAGAACAGCAGCTCGTAACTGCCGACCACCATCGCGCTGGAGCCCAGCAGCGGTTCGTCGGTGCGGCCATCGGCGTTGGTCGTGACCGCCTTGAGGAGGGTGTGCTTGCCGTCGTGGTTCCAAAGCTCGATCCGCATCCCGGCGGCGGGCCGGCCGGTGGTCAGATCGAGGACGTGGGTGCTGAGTTTGCCGGACATGGGAGAATTTTTAACCACGGATTGCACGGATATACACGGATAAAGACAGCATAGTAAT
This sequence comes from Lacunisphaera sp., assembly GCA_046590295.1. GTDB lineage: Bacteria > Verrucomicrobiota > Verrucomicrobiia > Opitutales > Opitutaceae > Lacunisphaera. The sequence continues at coordinate 25,675 of JBKJTZ010000157.1, read as the reverse complement.
CAGATCATCCGTGCCAATCAGGGAAATCCGTGGTCAACCGGCCTTGAGCAGATCGGCCAGCCGCAGCCACGCGATTTTCTCGATCTCGGCAAGGGCGGTGGTGAACTCGGCGTCCGGCGCGTTCGCGCGTCGGACCTTCATGGCCTCGAGGATGGTCGCCTTGGCGTTCAGCCGGGCGCAGATGATGAATGGGAACCCGAAGCGCTCCTGGTAGGCGTCATTCAAATGGGTGAACTCCGCGAGCTCAGTGGCGGACAACCGGCCCAATCCCGCGCTGGCCTGCTCCTTGGTGGATTCGGCGGTGAGCGGCCTTTGCTGCGCGAGCCGTCCGGCCAGGTCGGGGTGGGCGCGGATGAGGGCCAGCAGCTTTTCCGCCGGTGCCGCCCGCATCGTGGCGCAGAGCGCCCCATGCAAGGCCTCGGGGCTGGCGAAGGGCCGTTTTCCCCAAGTCTCCTCCGCCACCCACGGCGAATGCTCGAACAGGTGGCCGAGCGCGGCGGTGAAGGCCGCACGGTCGAGCGTGTTGAGGTCGGCAAGTTTTGTCATCGCGCGGCCTTAAAACTCCAACATCCAAGCTCCAACATCCAATGAAGAACCAAAGGCCACACACCAAAATTGAAAGTTCCTCATTGGAAGTTCTCTGGAGGTTGGAGCTTGGAGTTTGGAGCTGCTGCCCCCCTACGGCAGCAGCTCGTACGCCGGCAGTGAGAGGAACTCGTCGAACTCCTTGCTCTTCGACATGCGCATGAAGAGCTCGACCGCCGCCTGGAAGTGGCCCCCGTCATAGCGCTTGTCGCCGTAGTCGGCCCGGATCACGGCCAACTCGGCTGTCAGGAGATCGTCGTAGAGCTTGGCCGTGACCGGGCGGCCGTCGTCGAGCTTGGCGCCGAACTTGAGCCATTGCCAGAGCTGCGAGCGGGAGATCTCCGACGTCGCGAGATCCTCCATCAGGTTATGGATGGGCTCGGCGCCCGAACCGCCCAGCCACGCCTCAAGATAGCGGACGCCGACGTGCAGGTTCCAGCGGACGCCGGCCTCCGTAATGGGGCCGTGGAGCGGCGCCAGCAGGTCGGCGGCGGTGACCTTGGTGTCATGGATGACCTGGAGCTGGTTGTCGCCCTTCATGATCCCGGCGAAGGCGTCGAGCGCCGTCTGCACCAGGCCGGGATGCGCGACCCAGGTGCCGTCGTGACCGGCCTGGGCCTCGCGCTCCTTGTCGGCGCGGACCTTGGCCAGCGCCGCCGTATTGGCGGCGGGATCGTTCTTGATCGGGATCTGCGCCGCCATGCCGCCCATGGCGTAGGCGCCGTGACGGTGGCAGACATTGATGACATGGGTGACGTAGGCCCGGAGAAACGGCACCTCCATCGTGATGCGCGTGCGGTCCGGGAACATATAGCCCGGCCGGTTGCGAAGCTTTTTGACCATGCTGAACATGTAGTCCCAGCGGCCGCAATTAAGGCCGGAGGCATGCTCGCGCAGCTCATAAAGGATTTCCTCAGCCTCGAACGCGCCGGTGATGGTCTCGATCAGCACCGTGGCCCGCACCGTGCCGCGCGGCAGGCCAAGCGCATCCTGCGCGTGCAGAAAGACCTCGTTCCACAAGCGCGCCTCGAGGTGGCTCTCGAGCTTGGGCAGGTAGAAGTACGGGCCCGAGCCGCGGGCCAGGAGCGGCTTGGCGTTGTGGAAAAAGTAGAGGCCCCAGTCGAAGAGCGAGGCCGAGACGCGCCGGCCCTCGAAATGAACGTGCTTCTCCTCCATGTGCCAGCCGCGCGGGCGGGCGATGATGGTGGCGATCTTGTCCTGCAGCGCGTATTTCTTCCCCTCGGGCGAGGTGTAGGCGAGCGTGCGCCGGGCGGCGTCCCGCATGTTGATCTGGCCGTCCATGACGTTCTCCCAGGTCGGGGAGTTGGCGTCCTCGAAGTCGGCCATCCAGCATTGCGCGCCGGAATTCAGCGCATTGATGGCCATCTTGCGGTCGACCGGGCCGGTGATCTCGGTGCGGCGGTCAACCAGGTCGTCCGGCGGCGGCGGCACCCGCCAGTCGCCGGCGCGGATGGCGGCCGTCTCCGGCAGAAAGTCCGGCAGCTGGCCGGCGTCGATGGCGAGCTGGCGCTGGGCCCGGAGGGCCAGCAGCTCCGCGCGGCGAGGTTGGAATTTCTCCAGCAGGCCCGCCAGAAACCGGCAGGCATCGGGCGTCAGGATGGCGGCATAATCCGCCTTCAGCGGTCCGTGGATTTCAAGGCCGGAAATAACAAGGTCACTCATAGGGTCATTATGGTTATGGCATTGTCAGGTGTCAGCATGATATTAACCCTGCGATCCCACCAATGAGCCACGAGAAATTCATGCACGAGGCCGTCAAGCTTGCCGAGCAGGGCATGAGCAGCGGACGCGGCGGCCCGTTCGGCTGCGTCGTCGTCCGGGCCGGCGAGGTCGTCGGCCGCGGCCATAACCGCGTCACCTCGACCAACGACCCCACGGCGCACGCCGAGGTGACGGCCATCCGCGACGCCTGCGCGAATCTCGAGACCTTTCAGCTGGCCGACTGCGAGCTCTACACGAGTTGCGAACCCTGCCCCATGTGCCTGGCCGCGATCTATTGGGCGCGCATCCCGACGGTTTTTTATGCCAACACCCGCGCCGACGCGGCGGCCATCGGCTTTGACGACGAATTCATCTACCAGCAGGTGCCGCTGCCGCCCGAGAAGCGCGCCATCAGGATGACCCCGCTGCTCCGCGAGGCGGCGCAGGCCTCGTTCCAAGCTTGGGCAAAGAAGACCGACAAGGTGAAGTACTAGGCCGGGTGCCGGCTCCGGTCCGCGCCGCTTCCCGCCACCGGCACGAAGCCCCACTTCGTCGCCGAGAACAACCCGCGGTCGCTGAGCTTCAGATCGGGGATGACCAGCAGCGCCATGAACGACAGAGTCATGAACGGCGCGTCGAGCTTCGAGCCGAGCTTTTTCGCCCGGGCATCCAGCGCGGTGTAGCGACGCGCCACCGTGCGGCCGGCCTGGTCGGACATGAGCCCCGCGATGGGCAGCGGCAGCAGGGCGCGTTGGCCGCGGCCGACCACGCTGATGCCCCCGCGCGACTTGATGACGAGATTGACCGCGGCGCAGAGCGAAGCGTCGTCCACGCCGACGGCCACGACATTGTGTGAATCATGCGCGACCGATGAGGCGATCGCCCCGGCCTTCAGGCCAAAGCCCCGGATGAAGGCCATGGCCACCGGCGCGCGCGGGGTGTAGCGGTTGATGACAACGATCTTCAGGATGTCGCGCCTCGGTTCGGCGATGATCGCATTCTTGAGCACTTTGGCCGGCACCCGCAGGTGGCGCGTGATAAGCTGACCGTTGAGCGCCTCGATGAGGCTGATGGTAGGGCGAATCTTCCGGATGATCCGCGGCTCGTCGGGGACGACTCGCCCTGCCTTAAGCACAAAATCCTCCACGCGCCGCGGTCTCGCCTTGAACTTATTCGGCGTTTTCGACGGCTGGCGGGGCAGCAGGCTGCGGCCGTCGCGCGCCACCAGCTCGCCCCGCAGGTAGGTGCGGCGCACCTTCAGGTCGCGCCAGCCTTCAAACACGATAAAGTCCGCCGGGTCGCCCGGGCGCAGCAGGCCGACGTCCAGCTGGTAGTGCTCCACCGGATTGACCGAGGCGCAGCGCAGCACATCAAACTTGTCGGCCCCCGCGCGGATCGCCCGCCGCACATGCTCGTCGAGATGCCGGACCATGAGGAGGTCCGGGTGCAGGTCGTCGCAGCAGAACATGCACCGGGCGGGATCGGTCTTCAGCAACGGAGCCAACGCGGCGAAATTGCGCGCGGCCGAGCCCTCGCGGATGAGGATCTTCATGCGGGCCTTCAGCTTGTCCTTCGCCTCCGGCAGCGTGAAACACTCATGATCGGTCGTGATCCCGGCCCCGGCGTAACGCGCCGCCGCCTTCCCGCGCAGGCCGGGGGCGTGGCCGTCGACCGCCTTGCCCAGCTTTTTCGCGGCGGCGATCATCGCCAGCAACGATGGATCACGGCCAAGCACGCCGGGAAAATTCATGACCTCGCTCAGGCAGCGGATTTCCTTCCGCGCGAGGAGCCGGGTCACGGCCCGGGCATCGAGCGCGGCGCCGGCGGTCTCAAAGGCGGTGGCTGGCACGCACGATGGCGCGCCGAAGTTGAACTTGAACGGCGTGCGCCGGCCGTCGCGGATCATATAGTCCACGCCGGCGACCCCGAGGACATTGGCGATCTCGTGCGGATCGGAGACGGTCGCAACCGTGCCGTGCACCACCGACCAGCGGGCAAATTCCGCCGGGGGCAGCATTGAGCTCTCAATGTGGATATGGGCGTCGACAAAGCCCGGGGCGATGAATCCGGCATACCGCCTGCCCGGCTCGGTCGTGAGCCGGGTGATGCGGCCGGCCGCCCACTCGATCGTGCCCGGGTAGAGGCGGCGGGCGTGGAGGTCGACGATGTTGCCGGACAGGCGGTGCACGCGGTGATTCATCGTCTGGCCAGCCTGCCGGAGGGGGTTCTTTTGGCAATCCCTGTGAACAAAAACTACTCGCAAAACGGCCCCGGCGGTGCACGTTTCGAACCCATGTCAGCTCATAATCTCTCCCGCGAATACCAGAGCCCGTTCACGCCCCGCCTCGATGACGAGGACGATGACGAGCGCGAGGACGCCACCCCCAAGCCCACGGCCACGCCGGTCGGCGCCATGATCCAGAAAAAGTTCCTGGAACAGCGGAAGATCTTCCTCTGGGGCGCCGTGACCGACGAGACGGCCAAGGACCTCACCGAGAAGCTGCTCTATCTCGAGACCACCGGCCCGGGCAAGGAGATCACTTTCTACATGAACACGCCCGGCGGCTCGATCACGGCCGGCATGGCGGTCTATGACACCATCAAGCTCATCACCTCCCCGGTGAAGGTCGTGGTCACCGGCATGGCCGCCTCGATGGGCTCGATCCTCCTGTCCGCCGCCAAGAAGGGCAACCGCTACATCTATCCGCACGCGCGCGTGCTCATCCACCAGCCGCTCATCACCGGACGGATGGTCGGCCCGGCCTCGGACATCAACATCCAGGCAAAGGAAATGGAGAAGCTCCGCCTCGAACTGAACCAGATCCTCGCCACGGCTTCCGGCCAGCCTTTCGACAAGGTCGCCAAGGATTCCGATCGCGACTTCTACCTCAACGCCGAGGAGGCCATCGCCTACGGCTTGGCGGACAAGATCGTGGACAAGATATAGGGACGGGCCTCGTTCTCGCCCCGCAGGCAGTGACGAGCGCCGTCCCTCCCGGCGACCTCCAAGCCCGACCCTCCCGGCGGGCTTTTTATTTGGCCGGGTCCGGTGGCGGCAGCACCGGGGTCAGGGCGTTGAGCTGGCGCGAGAATTCAAGCGACAATGCCAGTTCCCCCGCGGCGTCGGCGGTGGAGCGCGCTTCCACCAGCAGGGTCCGCTGCAGGTCCGTGCCCGGTGCGCGGGTGCGGGCCAACGTGGCATAGACCTGCAGTGCCGCCGGCCGGGCGCCATGGGCCGCGAGAAATACCGCGATCTCCCGCACGAGCGGCCAGTCCTGCGCACGAAACTCCTTCATCGCGGTGGCAAAGCCGAGCGAGGTGACGGCCGCCTTGGCGTCGCCTCCCGTCCACTGGGCCTTGGCCAGCGCGAGCCCGAGGGCCAGGCCGGGCCGGGTTTTCATGCCGGCCTGCAACACGGCGAGCGCCCCCGCCCCGTCGTTTTGCCGCAGCAGGAGGTTGGCCCGCCGGATGAACGCGTAGGGAGCGAGGCCCGGCGGCACGGAGTCCATCCTCCGCTCCTGCTCCTCGAGCGTGACCTGGAACGGCCGGTAAAGCGGGTCGCCGATGAGCACGGCCTGCCAGCTGAGAGCCGGCAGCGCATAATAGGCGGCGTCGCCCAAGGTCCGGCCGCGGCTCAACGCCCGCAGCAGGAGATTTGGACGGTGCGTGAGCTGAAGGTAGGGTTCGAAGACATTGCCCACCGTGGCCGCCACCCCCCGGGCCACCAGCGGACCACACCAGGCCGCACTGGCAGAGCGAAGGGTGCGGGCGGAAAAACTGTGAATGTGCAGCGCGATGGCTCCCGGCGGGAAACTGAAATTCGGCAGGGCAAACGGCCCGTTGAGATCGCCGGCATACCAGCCGAAATAAAGCACCGGCGCATCAAAGCGCGCCTCGGCCCCAAAGGTCCCGGTGCTGCGCTCGACGTCACCGTCAAATCCCAGGTCCTGCAGTTGGGTGAGCACCGAACCGAACCACTCGTCGCCATCCGGATGCGGCCCCTTGAGGTCGATGTAATAGCGCCCGAGCAGACCCTGTCGTTCACCCGCGAGCGCGGAGGTCACCAGGTGCCGGGCGTCGTCGAAGGTCGGCCCGTCGAGCCGGGAGACCTTGACCACCATCTCGGCGTCGAGGGAGGAAGGGTGGTCGTTGGCAAAGAGCGGATTGGAAATCATGCCGGTGATCTCCGAGCCGCTCTGGGCGAGCAGGCTGAGCTCGGCGTCCACGGCGGCCTCGTTCTTGTTGAACGACGGGGCGATGCGCCGGGGATTCTTTTCGTCGAGCAGCGTCGGGTCATTGTAGATGCGCAATGGCACCCCGCGGCACGTCACCAGATAGGAGAGACGATGACCGGTGAATCCGTAGCGCCGGCGACCGAACTTATCCAGCAGGCTCGTGGCCGTGCCCTCCAGCCAGCCGCGGGCATAAAGCGCGTCCTGCACGGGCTGGTAGACCTGGTCGATGAACTCCCGCCACGTGATGTCCTCCGTCTCAGGCAGCGGCAGCGCGATGATGTTGGCGGGCGGAATACCGCGCTGCTCCGCATAGAACGCCGCCAGCCGGACTGAGTCAGGCTGCCGGGAGTTCGCCAGGATGACGACCCGCACGGCCAGCGCGTCGCCTTGCGCGATCGGCCCCATGAGGCAAAAGCCCATGATTGCGGGGGCCAGCCGGTGCGCGGCCGCCCGGGCCCACCGCCACCCGGTCGCGAGCCAGCCCGCGCCGCCATATGAAAAAAACATCATGCGTGGCCCAGCCTGAATCCGGCCCAGGTGGCGAGGAGGCAGAGTCCGACGGAAAGCAGCACATGGGCGACCGCGCCGGGCCAGTCACCGCGCTGGAGCTGCTCGAAATTCTGCAGGCTGAAGGCGGAAAAGGTGGTGAATCCACCACATAGACCGACGACCCAAAAGCTGTGGGCGCGCCAGTTCTCGCCCGTAAGGGGCCCGAGCCGGGTGAGCAGCCAGCCGATGAGGAACGAGCCGGCGACATTGGTAACCATCGTGGCCCAGGGCAGGCGCCCGACAGGCACGGCCCAGGAGAGCAGCAGCCGGGCGACCGATCCGAGGGCGCCACCCGCGGCCACCAGACAAAGCGCCGTCAGGTTCATGGCGAGGGGGCCGTCGCGCGCTTGATCAAGGACCCGCGCAGATAGGTGTCGGGCACCGCGTACTTCCAGGCGGTCAACCAGATGCTGGCCAGCATCTGCCCGCCGGTCAGATAACGGGCCTTGATGAACTCCTGGCCCTCGACGCTGGTCGCCGCCACCTCGGCCTTGAGCACGCCTCTTTTTTCCAAGGCGTAGAGCGGCTCGACCAATTTGTTCTGCGCGATGAGGTAGTTCATCGTCGCGACGAAGAACGGGTCGCGGCCGTCGGGCTGGGGGGCCAGGGCGAGCGGCTCCGCCGGCAAGACGCGCGGCAGCACATCGGCGAATTTGATCCCGGCCTTGGCGACAAAGCCACCGTCGATCCAACTATGGAAGCCGTTCCACTTGGTGTAGTCGTGCGGATTGGGCCCGGTCCAGCCGTTGTGGTGGACGGTGGTGTGCAGGGGCTGGGCGCAGTCGCCGACATAGTGGCCCATCACTCCCATCACGTAGATGATGTTGGCCCGGGCGTTGGCGATCTCCGCCGGCGTGCCGAGCTCTTCCAAGACCTTCAGGTAGGAGAAACCGGACTTCAGCCGGGCATAATGCTCGCTGATGGCCCACGGGGCAAACCCGGGCCACTCGCGGGTATGGTCGGCGTTCTTCGCCGGGTCGATGGCGGGAAAATTCTCCGGGTGCGTGGCCCGGCCGGCGGCAAACTGGAGGAGGAAGTCGAAGCGGAAGGACGACACCCGGGCGAGGTCGAGGCCGGCATCGGGGATCTGCTCGATGTCGCAGAAATGGTCGGTCCAGCTGCCGCCCGACTGCTTCATGATCAGGTCGGGGACATTGCGCCAGCGGTCGGGTTCGCCGGAAAGGAACGCGATGCGCTCGGTGTTGGCCGGTTCGCGGACAAACGCCGGGAAGTCCGCGGGCAGGGCCGCGACCGCGAGCAGGTTGACGGTGCGGTGGCCCTCGTAATCCCACGCCCGGGCGGCGGGCGCGGCGACGAGGAGGACGGACCCTAGAATCAGGCGGACGGGGCGAATACGGAGCGTCATACGCCATCCCATAGCAGCTTTGTCATTCTGAGCGAAGCGAAGAATCCAGCGGAATCAAAGCAGGGGCGGCGCTCGTCGCCGCCCGCGGGCATCCACCAGGGACGCCCCTACTTGGCGGACGCGGCCCGCAAGGCGGCCAGCGCCGCGGAGTAATTCTGGACGCCGTCCGCCAGCGTCTCGGCGATCTTCTGGCGAAATTCCGGGGTGGCGACGCGGCGGGCTTCGGCGTCGTTGGATAAATAGGCGCATTCGACGAGCACGCCCGGGCAGTTGAGCATCCGCAGCACGGCCTGCCGGGCATGCTTGTAGCCGCGGTCCGGCGTCCGGAGGCCCGCGATCATCGCACGGTGCAGCTGCTCGCCCAGGAGCAGATTGGCGTAATCATGGCGGTTGCCGGGGAAGGCCGTCTTCGTCATCTCGTCGCCCTGCTCGTCGCCCGCGGAAAGCATGAACTGGGGCGCCAAGCTGTAGGTCTCGACCCCGCTGATGGATTCCGGGGCGGCGTTGAAGTGGATGCTCAGGAATAGGTCCGCCTGGTGCCGGTTGGCGAATTCATCGCGCATGAACAGATCGGTTTTCTTGTCCTTGGATAGCTCGACATCCTGATCGCGGACGAGCAGCACGCGCCAGCCGCTGAGCTCGAGCAGCTTGCGGAGGCGCTGGGCGACATCGAGCGTCATGGTCTTCTCGTTCAGGCCAAGTTTCAGGTGCTGCGTGCCCGGATCGATGCCGCCGTGGCCGGGATCGATGACGATCAGCCGTGGCGCAGCCGCCGGCAGCTGGGCGAGATGGCTGGCGGGCCGGAACAGCGGCGCGACAATCTTGATCACGTCGAGTTTGCTGACCCACAAGCTGCCCTTGTGGAATAGGGCCGGCGTCCCGAGGAATACGCGCAGGCCATCGAAAATGAAGTCCTTCTGATTGCCTTCAAAGGTGAAGCACACGTCATGCGCCATGCTGAGGGTCATGACATTGTCGCCCCGGGCCCAGGCGGCCTTGAGCCCGAAATTCTGCGCCAGATCGCGCACGCTGACATACTCGATGTTCCGCAGCTTGGTCGTGGCCCAGAGCACGGGACCGTCCGGGCGCGGAAGTGAGGCCCCGGCGGCCGCCGGCCGGGTGGCCTGGGCCGAGGCCACCATGACGGCGGTGAGGATGAACAGGAGGCAGATGATGGCGCGGGATTTCATGACGGCGGTCACGGGTCACTCCACGGCCGCGGCCTCGCGCAAGCGGTCCTCGTAGGCCCCGATGCCCTCCCCGATGGCCTCGGCGATTTCCTGCCGGTAGGCGGGCGTGCTGATTTTTTTGGCCTCGGCGGGGTTGGAGAGAAAGCCCGCCTCCACGAGCACGGCCGGGCACTCGATGTCACGGAGCACGACGAAGCGCGCCCGTTTCAGGCCGCGGTCGTCGGCCCCGGGCAGCTCGAGCAGGTGGCGGTGGATCGCCGCGCTGAGCACGGCGTTCCAATGGTCCTGCCGGTTGCCGGGGTGAGCGATGCGGTCGTCGCGGTGGGGTTTTTGTGCCGCGGTGGAGCGCTGGCCAGCGGGCGTCAGCGCATAGGTTTCAATCCCCTTGACGGCCGCATTGTCCGACAGCGAGTTGAAATGGATGCTGATGAACAGATCCGCGTCGGCGCGATTGGCCAGCTCGGCCCGGCGCCGCAGGTCCGCCATTTGCGTGCGGGCCAGGCGGACATCGCGGCTGCGGGTCAGCATCACGCGATAGCCGCGCTCCTCCAGGTCGAGCTTCAGCCGCCGGGCGATATCGAGCGTGAAGCTTTTCTCCTGCAGGTTCAGCTTCCGGTTCTCCGTGCCCGGATCACTGCCGCCATGACCGGCGTCGATCGCGATGAGTTCCAGCTTGCCCGGGACCGGCACGGCCTTCGGCTCCAGCAGCGGCCGGACCACGGCCGCCATGTCCGTGGAGGAAAGATACAGCGCCCCGCGCGTCTCGCGGACGGGCTCGCCGAGGAACAGGCGGTGGCCGTTCCACGCGGCCTCGCGGCTGCCGGCCGCAAATTCCAGCGTGGTCCACTGGCTGCGCAACTGGAGCTGCCGGCCGGGCTTGAGCCAGTTGACCTGCAGCCCGTAGCGCCGGCCAAAATCCTCGAGCCCGAGGTAATCGACCGGCGGCGTTTCCCGGCCGGTGGGCGCGGACGCACCCAGCCCGAGACCCAGCATCGCCCATAAACCCAGCGCAGCCGGCAGGCGGAGTGCGGAAAACCGCGCCATCAGATCGAGACCGCTCAGCCCGCGGCGGGCGGCGGTGTGGCCGGAGCCGTCTCGCGGACGTGAAACTTGGGTTTGCGCTTGTTGGCGGGAAGCGGCGAGAGCATGACGTTGATCTGCTTGCCGCTGAGCTTCGGCGGGGAGTCGGGTGTGCCCATCGTCTCGAGGTCGGTGAGCGCGCGTTTCATCACCTCGAAGCCGATCTCGGTGTGGGCCATCTCGCGACCGCGGAACTTGAGGCGGAGCTTCACCTTGTTGCCGTGGTCGAGGAATTCCTCGGCGTGGCGGATCTTGGTGATGAAGTCGTGGTTCTCGATGCGGACGGTGAATTCGATCTCCTTGAGCTTGGCGCCGGCGGGCTTGCTGTGGGCGTGCTTCTTCTGCTCCTCGTAGACGTACTTGCCGAAATCCATGATGCGACAGACCGGCGGAGTGGCCGCGGCGGCAACCTCGACCAGGTCGAGGTTGAACTGGAGCGCGAGGGCGATGGCCTTCGGCGTGTCCAAGATGCCGAGCTGGCGGCCTTCGGGACTGATCACACGCACCTGGGGAGACTTGATCCGCATGTTGCGGCGGATGGCGGCGAAGGGATCGTTGTTGCGACGATAATCGCGGTTATACGGGGAGCGGCCGCCGGAAGAGGAAGATAGTGCCATTCAGATTGGTGGGATTGCGAGGAAGTTGGTCGGGCGCTGTTTTCGCCTCTCAGGCGCAGGATGACAACACCTATTATGCTGAGGCCAAGCGGCCGTCAGACGCTGAAACTCTCCCCGCAGGAGCAACTTGCCTTGGCATTGGGGTTGGAGAACTTGAACCCGCCGGCGACCATTTGGGCCGAGTAGTCGAGCTGCGTACCCTTGAGGTAGAGGGCGGTCTTCGGATCGACCACCACCGGCACCCCGGCGGTGCGGACCAAAATGTCGCCCCGGCGCGGCTCCGGCACGAACTTGAGCTTGTAGCTCAAGCCGTTGCAGCCGCCGCCGCTAATGGCGATGCGCAGGTATTCTCCCGCCGCCTCGCGGGCCACGAGCGCGGCGACTTTCCCGCCCGCGGCGGCGGTCAGGCGGACGAGGTTTTCGTTGCCCTCGCGGACCCCCTCGGGCGGCGGAACTGTGGCGGATGCGTTCACGCGGATACTGATGGTCCGGCGCGGAATATTAGCAAGCGGCGCGCGACCGCCACCGCGTTGGCAAAACTGCGCGGGCTGGCCTTCCCCTGCCCCGCAATCCGGTAGGCCGTGCCGTGGTCCGGACTGGTGCGCACGAACGGGAGGCCGAGCGTGACGTTCACCGCCTCGTCGAAATCGATGACCTTGAGCGGAGCCAGTCCCTGGTCGTGATAGAGCGCCACCACGACGTGAAACTCGCCGTGCACGGCGCGGGCAAAGAGCGTGTCGCCCGGCTGGCACAGCGTGAGACCGGGAAACTCCGCCTGCAGGAGTTCCAGCGCGGGATTGAGAAAATCGCGTTCCTCGTAGCCAAGCAGGCCTTCTTCGCCGGCATGGGGATTCAGACCGCAGACGCCGATGCGAGGCTCGGCGATGCCGTCGGCGCGCGCCAGCCGGTCGGCCGCCGCAACCGTGCGGCGCAGCAGGTGCGGACCCAGCAGCCCGGCGACCTGGTGCAGCGGCACATGCCACGTCGCGAGCACCACGCGGAGCTTGCCCCCGCAGAAGCCCATGACGGGCTCCCCGCCCCAGCGTGCGGCAAAAAACTCGGTCTGGCCGGGATAGGTGTAGCCGATCTTCGCAAGCCCGGCCTTGCTGACCGGACCGGTGACGACGGCCGAAAATTCGCCGGACTGGCAGCCCGCCGCCGCCCGTTCCATCGCGGCCCAGGCCACGAGCGAACCCTCGCCGTCGGGCTGGCCGGGAGTCGCGGCAAATTCCTCGAGCCCCACGGCGATCTTTTCCGCCACAGTCTCAAGCGTGGCCAGCCAGCGGGCTGGCCCGATCACGGCCACGCCGGCCGCGTCCGCCGGCTGGGTGGCCAGCCAGGCGGCGATGATCTCGGGACCAATGCCGGCGGGATCACCGCAGGTGAATGCCAGCCTACCCGGCATCGCCCTCTCCTGCGGCATTGTCGCGCCGCGCCCGGGCGAAGCCGCGCGTGCCCTCGGTGAAAAAAGTGATGAACCGCCGCGCCTCGTCCGACCGGAACGCGCTGCCCTCGAGCGCCGCCCGGGCCACCTCGCGGATGTTGCCCGGCGTGAAATACACGGCGCGGAAGGCGTCCTTGATCTCGCGGATGGTGTCGCGGCTCACGCCGCGGCGCTTCAGGCCGACCAGATTGAGGCCGATGACCTCGCTGCGCTCGGCCGCCATCACAAACGGAGGAATATCCTGCGTGATGCGCGCCAGCCCGCCGACCATGACCCCCTCCCCGATGCGGCAGAACTGGTGGAAACCCGCGCCCCCCCCCAGAAAGGTGTGGGCGCCGACCGTGACGTGGCCGGCGAGCATGACATTGTTGGCGAGAACGACATCGTCGGCCACCGCGCTGTCGTGGCCCACATGGGCGTTGGCCATGAGGAAGCAGCGCGCGCCCACCGTCGTGGCCTGACCCGCGTGGATGGAGCGGTTGATGGTGGCGTGCTCACGGATCACCGTGCCGTCGCCTACGCGCACGCCGGATCTCATCGCCGGGTCAAACTTGAGATACTGTGGGTCGCCGCCGACGACCGCGAAGGCATGGACCACCACGCCGGCCCCGAGGACCGAGTGCTGCTTGATGATGGCATGGGCCTGGACCACGCAGCCGGCGCCGAGGGTCACGCCCTCCTCGATGATGGCGGTGGGATGAATGCTCATGACCGGGGATTGCTCCGGCGCTGGACGGTCTGGCGCTCGGCCAGCAGGTCGAGCTGCGCATCCTTGAGCAGGTCGTAATTCTTCAGGATGCGGATGACCTGCAGCGTGTCGGACTTGCCGTAGCTCTTGTTGATTTCGACGCGCTCGATGATGTCGAGCAGCATGGAGCGGAAGGAAATGATGCCGTCGATGCCGTGCTCCTTGAGCATGGCGACGCTCTGCGAGCGGAACGGCTCGGCCGTGGGCAGGCTGGGCAGGACGAGGATCTTCGTGACGTCCGGCGAATTGCCCGGCTCCTCCGCGTCGACCGGGAAAAAGCGCGTGACCTCCTTCATCACATTCTCCTCGAGGAAGCGGAAAATCTCCGGGCTGCTCTTCAGCATGTTCGGGGTGAACTTGCCGGTGTGCCAGCCCTTGACCACGACGATGGCGCGATGGATGTAGGCCAGTTCGTTGGCAAAGAGGAAAAACTCCGGGTGCCGCGCACTGCGGACAAAGGCGGGGTTGTAGACGATCAGATCCACCTCCTCGTCGCCGGTCTTGCGCCGCGCCCGCACCGAGTATTTGCGCACCTGGCGGACCAGAAATCCGTTTTGCTCGAAATATTCGCGGACAATGCCTTCGTCGATGGCTGACATGGGTCTGACAACTTAGCTGTTTGCCGCGGGATAGCACCCAAAAACTAGGCTGCGCCCAGTTCCCGCCAGACGGACTCGACCAACGCCGGCGGAATGCCAGAACGCGTCGCGGCCGCGCCGATGGCAGGCAGGACCACGAAGCGCACGCCGTCGGCGCGATTCTTCTTGTCGTGGGCCGTCGCCGCCTGCAGCTCCGCGAGCGGCAGCGGCAGCCGCAGCCGCGTGGGCAACTGGTGCGCCGTCAGGACGCGCTCGATGCGCGCGACGTCGTCCGGCGCCAGGTGCCCGAGCTTCTGCGCAAGACGGGCCGCGCCGGCCAGCCCGACCGCCACCGCTTCGCCATGCAGGTAGGCGGAGTAGCCCGTGACCTGCTCGATGGCGTGGCCGAAAGTGTGACCGAGATTCAGCAAGGCCCGGCCGTTTTCGGCGGCGGTCTCGTGTTCGTCGGCGCGCACGATGTCGGCCTTCATCTCGCAGCAGCGGCGGATCACGGCGGGCAAGCCGGCCTGCGTCGCGGTCAGGGGTGATTTTTCCAGCTGCGCAAACAATGCGGCATCGCCCAGCAGGCCGTATTTGATCACCTCGGCCATGCCGGCGGCAAATTCCCGGGCTGGCAGGGTCCGCAGGAATTCCGGCGCGATAAATACCGCCCGGGGATGATGGAAGGCGCCCGCCAGATTCTTCCCGGCGGATAGATTGATGCCGGTTTTGCCGCCGACGGAGCTGTCCACCATCGCGAGCAAGGTCGTCGGAACCTGGATATAATCGATGCCCCGCAGATACGCCGCCGCGGCGAATCCACCCAGATCACCACAGACGCCACCACCCAAAATCCAGAGCACGCCTTGGCGGTTGACTTTCTGAGCGGCCAAAAAATCCAGGAGCTGGTTGAAGGACTCCATGGATTTGCTCTTCTCCCCGGAGGAAATCACGACCCGTGGGATAGAGCCGAAGCCATCCGCCAGGAACTTCTCCTGGGCCTGCTCCACCCCTCGGTCGGTCAGGAGCAACGAGCGACGGCCAGCAGCAGCCATCTCTGACAATGCCGCAGCGATCACCGGTGCAGCTGACTGTGGAAAATGAATCGGATAACTTCTTGATCCCAGTTCGACTTTAAGCTCCTGCGGCATGGAGCTGTTTAAAGTCAGCAACTTGCGGAGGTCAATGCCAGTATTCTGGTTATATGAGACAAATTCTCAATAAATTATTGACATGAGACTGCGTCTCATACTCATAGTAATCAGTCACTGACTATTCCTTATTTCCCAAATGCATAAACTCCACTCATCCAATGCGACTTGGTCTCGCACAAAATTTCCCGTCGTGTTCTGCCTCGCCCTCGGTGGATCCGTGATCACCGCTGCGGCCGATACCTCGAGCACGCCGAGTTACTTGCCGCGAAAGGACGAGTTGCTGCACCTCGAGAAAATCGCGGTCAACGGCCGCAAGGACGTTAAGCACTACTCCACCCAGCGCAGTCTGACGGCGACAAAGACCGACACCGCCTTGGTGGACGTCCCGCAGGCGGTCACCGTCATCACCCGCGACCTGATCGACGACCAGGCGATGCGCGGCATCGCCGACGTCACGCGCTACGTCCCGGGTGTCGGGATCGCCCAAGGCGAGGGCAACCGGGATACGCCGGTCCTGCGCGGCAACAGCACCACGGCGGACTTCTACATCGATGGGATCCGCGACGACGTGCAATATTTCCGCGACCTCTACAACGTGGACCGGGTGGAAGTCTTGAAAGGCCCCAACGCCATGATCTTTGGCCGCGGCGGTTCCGGCGGCCTCTTCAACCGTGTCACCAAGCAGGCCAATGGCGCGATGGTGCGCGAACTGGGCCTGCAGGCCGGCGCGTGGGACCAATATCGGGCCACGCTGGACTTCGGACAGGCCCTCGATCCGACCCTGGCTTTCCGCGTCACGGGCCTCTACGAGGACGCCGGCAGTTTTCGCGACGGGGTCACGCTCGCCCGTCACGGGGTCAATCCGACGCTCACCTGGAAACCAACCTCCCGGACGATGCTGCGCGCCGGCTACGAATATTTCCAGGATGAGCGGGTGGCCGATCGCGGTATTGCCTCCTTTCAGGGCCGGCCGGTGGATACCCCTGCCTCGACCTTCTTTGGCGATCCAGCGCAGAGTTACGCCGACGCGACGGTGCACACCGTCTTCGCCCTCCTGGATCACAGGGTGTCTGAGAAAATCAACCTGCGTAATAACACCCGGTTCAGCCGCTACGACAAAGTCTATCAGAACGTTTTCCCCGGCGCCGTTAACGCCGCCGGCACCAGTGTCTCGATCTCGGCCTACCGCATTGCGACGGAACGCGACAACCTGATCAACCAGACAGACGTGGTGCTCAACCTCGGGACCGGTCCCGTGAAACACCAGGTGCTGGCCGGCTTGGAACTCGCCCGCCAGGTGACCGACAACCTGCGGCAGACCGGTTATTTCCCCACCATCAGCCCCACGACGACATCCGTGACGGTGCCGCTCTCCCATCCGCGCTCCGCGCTGCCCGTGACCTTCCGGCCCAGCGCCACCGATGCCGACAACCACGGCGTCGCCCGGACCATGGCCTTCTACGTGCAGGATCAGCTCACCCTCCTGCCCCAGCTTCAGGCCATCCTCGGAGTGCGGTGGGAGAGGTTCTCCGTGAACTTCCTGAACCACCGCACGGCCACTACCGTGCAAAACACCGACCACCTCATATCGCCGCGGGTTGGCCTGCTGTTCAAACCGTCCGAAAATCTCTCATTTTATGCCAGCCACAGCATTGCCCATGTCCCGCGCGCTGGCGAGCAGCTGAGCTCGCTTACGCTCACCAACCGTTCGCTCGACCCCGAGAAGTTCAAGAACCACGAACTCGGCCTGAAGTGGGAGGTCCGACCCGACCTGGCTTTCACCGCCGCGGTCTACCGGCTGGATCGCAGCAACGTCGCGATCACGGATCCGGCCGACCCGACCAAGTTGCAGCTGGTGGACGGGCAGCGGGCCGAGGGCGTCGAACTCGGCCTGACCGGGCGCATCACGAAACGCTGGAGCCTCTCCGGTGGCTATGCTTGCCAGGAGGGCCGCATCCGGACCACGCAATCGGCCACCATTGTCGCCGGGGCCCGGCTCGCCCAGCTCCCCCGGCACACGTTTTCCCTCTGGAATCGCTATGACTGCAATTCGCGCTGGGGCCTCGGCGTCGGGACAATCTATCGGGACGAAATCTATCCCTCCCTCGACCACACGGTCCGGGTTCCGGGCTTTGTCCGTCTCGATGCCGCCGTCTTCCTTCGCGTCAGCCGCAACCTGCGCGCCCAGCTCAACGTCGAGAATGTCCTCGATCGCACCTATCACGCCAGCGCCCACAACAATGACAACATCACGCCCGGCTCGCCTCGAGCGTTGCGCTTGAGTCTGACAACTTCGTTTTGATTTCCTGCGCCTCCTGCATGCAACGCCTCCGCCAAGTCATCTTCTGGCTCCACCTCGTCTACCCGGGCTTCGCCCTCGCGTGGCGCCGGTTTTTCGCTCGCAAGCCCGCCGCCTCCGTCAACGGCCCATGCTGAATTCCCCCATGATATTCACCCCGGATGCCCCTGGGGAATGAACACTATGAACAACTACTCGCCATGTCGGATGAATTGCAAAGGCTTTGCCTATGTTCCGGCGTGCACTTGGATTGATCAGTGGGTTGTTAATATTCTCCGGGACAGTTGGTGCAGCGAACGAATGCGATAGTCCTTGGATTCGCGGCGTATATACCGGCCGGTCTCCCCGGCCCGTGACGGCGATAGAATCTGTGGCCTGGCAGCAAGCCAATGAAGTTGCCGGGCACAACCGGGATGCCATTGTGCTCGTGGGTTCGGGCCGGTCCATGCAGCCCCTCTACGCGCCGGGCATCATTCTGGTGACCCAGCGCAAGGACTATGCCGAGCTCCAGCCCGGCCAGACCGCCATCTACCGCAACAAGGCCGGCAAGGTTGTCGCCCACATCCTCGTCACCAAGGCGCGTGACGGCTGGCGCGCCACGGGCCTGAACAACCAAACCCATGACATGGAGCCGGTGCGGGCCGAAAATCTGATCGGCGTCGTCATCGCCGCCTTCCAACCCATGGGCGGGGGCAAGGGCGCGCTGGTGGCTTCCACCGGCCGGCGCTAGTTCCCGCGCGACGGCCGGGTCCGGTGCAGACCGGACGAAGGTGGGACGGCCCAGCGAAGAAATTCCGGCAGCGCCCGCGCCCAGGTGGCTTCATGGTGCTCGCCGCCCTCGACCTGGTGATAGCTCATGTCCCGGCCCGGTTCAAAACCCTTGGCGGCGAGTTCATCCATCAGTTCCGTCGTGTCCTGGATGGCATCAATGACCCCGTTGCCGTCACGGTCGTCGGTCTCATCACGTGTGCCGGCCTGGAACCAGAACCGCAGCGCGGGTCGGTCCACCGTGTCGCGCACCTGACGGTGGACGATGCGGCTGATCTGCTGGGAATTCACGCCCGCGTCATCCTCGCGCCACCAGAGCGAGCCCGAGAATACCCCGGCCAGACCAAAGACCTGCGGCCGGCGCCAGGCTGAGTCGAAGGCGCACAATCCCCCCATCGACGCGCCAAAAATCCCCGTGCCGGCCGCGGTGCCGCACACATGGTATTGCTCGCGCACCGTCGGCAGCACCACCCCGGCCAGCAGTTCTTGGAAGGCCTTGGCCAGCCGCCCGCGCCCGGCGTAGTCGAGGGAACCGGCCGTGCCGTATTCGTCGATGCGATCCGCCGAAGCCGGCACCGCCGCGACCACCACCGGCTCGATCTGTTTCGCACGGACGAGCTTCTCCAGCGTCCCCGCCAGACCCCAGCGCGGCATGGTCTGGCCGTCGAGCGCCACCAGCAACGGATAGGGCTGCGCCCGGCCGGCATCGTAATCCGGCGGCAGATAAATGCTCACGCAGCGGGGCGCCACCCCGCGCACCTCGAGCGGCTCGGTCTGCTCGATGTTCGTCCGGCTGCCCGCCGGCCACGGCCACCATTTGGATCCACGGATCATGCGGGGATAGGAGGGCGGGGCGGCAGGCCGGTCAGCGGGAGGGATGGCATACCGCTGCATAGCTGACATTCAAATCGGTTGTCCATCCTGAGTAATGCCGGAAGCCCGGTCGCGCCCCGGGTTAGGGCGGGCTTGCCCTTGGCTCGTTTCCCCGCCCGAATTTGCGCCAATGCATCCCCACCCCTCCCCCACGGCCGAGATCCCCGTGCCCACGACGATGGACACCGGCGGACTCGGCGGTCACCCGCGCGGCCTCACGACCCTGTTCTTCACCGAAATGTGGGAACGCTTCTCCTACTACGGCATGCGGGCGCTCCTCATTCTGTTCATGGTGAAGACCGCCGCCGACGGCGGGCTGGGCTTTGACACGAAAAAGGCCGCCGCGATCTACGGCACCTACACGATGAGCGTCTATCTGCTCTCCATCTTGGGCGGCTTCATCGCCGACAACTTTATCGGCGCGCGCCGGGCCGTATTGATCGGCGGCATCATCATCGCCACCGGGCATTTTTCGATGGCCTTCAACTCGGAGGCGACGTTCTTTGCCGGCCTGGTGCTCATCGCCCTCGGCACCGGTCTGCTCAAGCCCAACATCAGCACGATGGTCGGCAGCCTCTACTCGACGGATGACCAGCGGCGCGACGCGGGGTTTTCCATTTTCTACATGGGCATCAACATCGGGGCCTTCCTTTCCCCGCTCGTCACCGGCTGGCTGGCGCAAAGTGCGGCCTTCCGCAGCCTGCTCGCGGGCTGGGGTCTCAACCCGCTCCACAGCTGGCACTGGGGCTTCGCCGCCGCGGGCGTGGGCATGACGTTTGGCTTGGTGATGTATGTGCTGCAGCGCGAGCGCCTCGCCCACGTCGGCCAGGCTCCCGCCCCCGAGGTGGACGGGACCCGGCCCTGGGGCCGGCTCGGGCTGGTCGCGCTCGGCTCGCTGGCGCTGATCATCGCGATGAAGGCCAGCGACGAATACCCGGTGGTCGTCTACCTCCTGTTTGGCCTGCAGATCGCCGCCATCCTCTTCTTCGCCTTCCGGCCCGATCGGGACAGCAAGCGCCTGGCCGCAATTTTGGTCTTCTTTTTTGCCGCGGAAATTTTTTGGGCCATCTTCGAGCAGACCGGCTCCACCATCTCCCTCTTTGCTGACAAGCTGACCCGCAACGAAATCCTGGGCTTCGCCTTCCCTTCGTCGTGGTGGCAGTCGGTCAATTCCGTCTGGGTCATCCTGCTCGCCCCCGTGTTCGCGTTTCTCTGGATCAAGCTCGGCCCGCGCCAGCCGTCCAGCCCCGTCAAATTCGCCCTCGGGCTGCTGTTTGTGGCGCTGTCCTTCGTGCTGATGGTGCCCGCCGCCAAGCTCACCGCCCACGGAGTGATCGGGCCGATGTGGCTGGTCGGGCTGTTTTTCCTCCAGACCGTCGGCGAGATGCTGCTCAGTCCGGTTGGGCTCAGCACCATGACGAAACTCGCCCCGCCGCGACTGCTGGGCATGGTGATGGGGATTTGGTTCCTGGCGGCCGCCCTGGGCAACAAGCTGGCGGGCGTCCTCGCCGGTGAGTTCCAAGCCAACGATGCGCCGGCTCTCGCCACCTTTTTCTGGCATCAGGCGCTGGCCGTCGGCGTTTGCACGCTGGTCCTGTTCGCCTTGGTGCCCTGGGTCAAAAAGTTGATGGGCGGCGTGCGCTGAGCACCTGCTTTAAGGCAAAAATGAAGGCGCGGATCGCTCCGCGCCTTTCTTATTGATGAACTTGGCTAACAGAAAAAGAGTGAGGGCTCGCGCGCACACAACGGGCCAGTCAGATGCACGCGAGCCCCTTTGGTCACCTCTCGTAACCGTTGCCGGCTACGAAAACTGCGACGACATACAAGCAGGACTTCGGCTCTAAGCGGAGAAATCAAAAAGCCTAAATTCAGGTGGTAAATTTTGAATAGGATTTTCGCCACCTGAGCGCGCACCGGCAGTCACCGGCCTCAAATTTCCGAGCTACTTAGAGTGCTAGTCTAGGCGCGGGTTGTGAAGTGTGAAGTGCTCACGCTTCCCGAGCCAGCTGTAGTGTTGGTTTTTCGCTGGTGGACGATGTTTGGGACTGCAACCGCACGGCTCGCTTTGGTTCGGGTGATCCGTCCAGCGGTGAGACCTGCCTCGGAGCTTTTCTCGTGCGGCACCACCTGCGGGCGACCGATGCCCTGCTGCTCGCCCGCCGGCTGCAGGAAATCGGCGCGCGCCGCCAGGCGCTCACGTCCTCACCTCCGCCGTGCGCGCCAACCCGCTCAACCAGGCCGCGCTCAGCGAACTCGTCCACCTGCAGACCCTCGCGGGCGATCTGCCCGCGCTGGAAGATATTGTCCCACGCCTGCTGGCCATGCGCAAACCCTCCCGGGCCGTATTGCAGGAAGCCTATTTGCGGCTGGACCGCGGCACCCCCGCGCGTGCGACGCTCCGCCAATCCATCCAAACCACGCTGAAAAAATCCTCCGCCACTCCCGAGCCCGGTCTGTAGGGCGGAATAGCCGCATCCTGCCTTGTCACGTATCCCCGCGCAGCGGCTTCTGCTCCAGCACCACGCCGCTGATGCGCCAGCCGTCTTCCTCCTGCTCCAGCCAATAACGGTAGACCGTGCTGCGATTCTGCCGGTCAGTCAGCGTGACGATGATCTGGGCTGTGCCCTTGCCGTTGTCGCGCACGACCCCGAGGTCGGACGCACCTGGTCGCAGCAAGGCGGGATAACCGCGCCGGATCATCGCCGCAAAGAGTCGTTCGTCAAACTGCCGCCGGATGCCTCGCGCCGCCAGGCCATAGGCCGTGGCAAAATCCCCCGCCGGCAACGCCGCCAGCTGCGTCTCGACCACCGTCCGCACCTCGTCGCGGATATTTTTAGGACTCAACCGCAGCTCCGACTCGGCGGCGCCGGCGGTCAATAGGCTGAACAAAGCAAGCCCCACCCAGCCTGTCATTCTGAGCGCAGCGAAGAATCTAGCATGATGTCCGCCAGAGGTCGCGCCGTTGGATTCTTCGTCGCGCCCAGACCGATCCTTGGTGCATTGATCCGTGCTCATCCGTGACCTCAGGGGCAAATATTTATCGCTCCAGCCCGAACACCGCCCGGGCGTAATTCTCCACGGAGAACGGCTGCAGGTCGTCCGGTTGCTCACCGAGCCCGATGAAGTAGATCGGAATCTTCAGCTGCCGGTAGATGCCGACCAGCGCCCCGCCCCGGCTCGTGCCGTCGAGCTTCGTCACGATGAGACCCGTGAGCCCGAAGCTCTGGTGGAAAACCTTCGCCTGCTCGATGGAATTGGCCCCGAGGCTGCCGTCCACCACCAGCCAGCGGTGTTGCGGCGCCGCCGGATCGTTCTTTTGCAGCACGCGGCGGATTTTCGCCAGCTCCTCCATGAGGTTGCCCTTGGTGTGCAGCCGACCGGCCGTGTCCACGATCAGCCAGTCGTGACCGCGCGCCTTGGCCGCCTGCCACGCATCAAAGGCCACGGCTGCCGAATCCGCCCCGCTGTGGCTGGCGATGAGGTCGATCTTCAGGCGGTCCGTCCAGCTCCGCAACTGCTCGACCGCCGCCGCCCGAAAGGTATCGCACGCGGCCACGATCACCGACTGGCCCTCGTCCTTGAGCCGGTGGGCCAGTTTCGCGGTGGTGGTCGTCTTGCCCGAGCCGTTGACGCCGATCATGCAAATGACGGTGGGTGTTTTTGTCGCCGGGGTCGCTGACCCCGGCCCGGGGCCCGCGGACCCGGGGACAACGACCAGCGTTCCCTCGCTCCCCGCCAGCACCCGCCGCAGCACGGCCGCGCCTAGCGCCGCCGCCTGCTGGCCCTTGAGCTCCGGGTCCTTCCGGTAGGCGGTCTTGATTTCCTCGAGGATCTCGGTCGTGGTCTCGACGCCAAAGTCCGCCGTGTAAAGCGCCTCCTCCAGCTCCGCGAGCGAAGCCGCGTCGATCTTGCGCCCGCCAAAAAGCCCATGCGTCTTTGCGGCGATGGCGGAGACCGTCTTGGTCAGGCCATCCTTGAACTTCTTGAAGAGGGAAAACATGGGAGATCCGTAGCGAGTAGTGACTAGCGGGTAGCGGGCATAACGCAAAAGCCGGATCCAATGCGCCACGGATTTGTCATGCTCGCTACTTCCTGCCCGCTACTCGCTGCTCGGCTTTCGCGCGTCGCGGCCGAGCTTGTCCTTCATGCGGTCCAGGATGCCGTTGATGAAGCGCTTCGCATCGGCGCTGGAATACTGCTTGCTCAGGTCGATGGCCTCGTTGATCGAGACGACCGGCGGGATGTCCTTCCGGTGCAGCATCTCAAACATTGCGAGGCGCAGGATCGCCAGGTCGATCTTGGCGATGCGGTCGAACTCCCAGTTGTGCGCCAGCGCCTTGATGTGCTCGTCCAGCTCCGCCACATGCTCGATGGCGCCAGCGATGAGCTCGTCGGCAAAGGCGTAGTAGTCGCGCGGGTGCTCCAGGTGCTCGTAGAAGAGCTGGAGGTCCGTCGGCAGGTGCGCCGGCCGGTTGACACTCCAAGCATAAAGATACTGGAAAGCGGCGGCCCGGCACTCCCGGCGTTGGTGAAACTGGCTGGTCATGATTTTCCTTGGAGCGAGCGCCGCAGGGCGGCCATCTCGAGTGCCGCCCGGGCGAACTCCCCGCCCCGGTTGATGGAACCCGAGCAGCGCGCCTCCGCCTGCTTCAGGTTGGCCGTCACAATGACCCCATTGATGACCGGCGTGCCGGAGGCAAGGGCAACCTGCTGGAGCGCGTGCGACACGCTCATGCCGACCATCTCATGGTGGTTGGTGTCGCCGCCGACGAGCACGCCCAGGGCGATGACGCAGTCGGGCTTCCGCGCGGCGAGCGCCTGGGCCGCCCACGGCAGCTCGTGCGAACCCGGCACCCGGATGAGGCGGACGCGCTTCTCCTTTACGCCCGCCGCGGTCAGATGCTCGAAGACGGCATGCAGCAGGGCGTCCACCAGCTGGGGATTGAAACGCGCCGCCACGATGCCGAATGAGTAAGGGGCGCCGTCGAGGGAAATTTCCGTGGGAGCTAGGCGACTCATGGAGGGTTAAAGGCAGGAAGGAACGGGTGATACGGCAATCGAAATCTTAGGGGAAGTGAAGCCGACCTGAATTAACCACGGATTTCACGGATGAGCACGGTAAATTGTGCCTGAGTCATCCTGCGTGTCCACCCTAGGCCTTGCGGCGGCGGCGATGCAAGGGATCCAGCGGCATGGACGCGGGCGAAAATGATTCTTGGAATCCTCCCTCCGCCCAGAATGACCTCACCCATCCGTGCCTTTATCCGCGAAATCCGTTGGTTAAAAAACCGGTTTACACCTGGATCTGTTCGACAATCTCCAGCCCGTAGCCGTCGAGGCCCACCACGCGGCGCTGGGAATGGGCCAGCAGGCGGATCTTGCGCAGGCCGAGGGAAGTCAGGATCTGGGCGCCTATGCCGTAGTCGCGCAGGTTTTTATGCACCTTGTCGGGCAAGCGCGCCTCGCCCAGCAGGGCCTCCTGCATGCGTCCGGACTGCTCCATGTAGACGATGGCACCATGGCCGGCCTTGGCCACGTGCTCGAGCGAGGCCATGAGGGAGTGATGGCTTTCCATGCCCTTGGCGTGAAAGACGTCACTGAGGAGGTTTTCGGTATGGACCCGGACGAGGGTCGGTGCGGCATCGAGTACGCCCTTGGTGAAGGCCAGGTGGTGGCGACCGTCCACCTTGCTGCGGAAGATGTGCAGCATGAACTCGCCGTATTCCGAGGCAAACGGCCGCGTCGTGACACACTCGACCAACTGCTCGCGCTGGTGGCGGTATTCAATCAAGGAGGCGATGGAGATGAGCGGGAGCTTGTGGCGCTGCTTGAATTCCACCAATTCGGGCAGACGGGCCATGGTGCCGTCCTCGCTGAGCACCTCGCAGATGACGCCCGCGGGCCGGAGGCCGGCCAGCGCGCAGAGATCCACGGCCGCCTCGGTGTGCCCGGCGCGCTCCAAGACGCCGCCCGGCCGCGAGCTGAGGGGGAAAATGTGGCCTGGCTGCACGAGTTCGTCAGGCTTGGTGGCCGGGTCGGCCAGCAGCGCGATGGTGCGGGCGCGGTCAAAGGCGCTGATGCCCGTCGTGATGCCCTCGGCGGCGTCCACCGACACGGTGAAGGCCGTGCGGAGGGCCTCGCGGTTCTGTTGCACCATGGGATTGATGCCCAGGCGCCTGAGCTGCGGCTCGGCCATGGGGACGCAGATGAGGCCCCGGGCATGGCGGATCATCATGTTGACGAGTTCGGGGGTGGCCTTTTCCGCCGCCATGACGAGGTCGCCCTCGTTTTCCCGGCCCTCGTCGTCAGTGACAATGACTATGCCCCCCGCGGCAATGGTCTGGATCGCGGTCTCAACGGAATCAAAAGGAGAATGGGCACTCATGGCGAAAGGGCCGGAAGCATCCCCCGCCATCCCCAGTCTGTCAAATCCTGCCCTAAACCCACTGTCCATCAATTCAGGGCAA
>JBKJTZ010000166.1:0-101596 GCA_046590295.1 Lacunisphaera sp. | reverse complement strand
TTTAGGTAGGGGCCGTTGCCCTCAACGGCCCTGGTCTCACCGAGGGCGGTTGAGGGCAACCGCCCCTACCGGCTCAGGCACCGCAAAGTCCAAAACAAAAGGGACGTTGGTATTACTGGTCCCTTCGTGGCATGAGCCCGGCTCATTCCACGTTTGCGATCTGCTCGCGCACGCGTTCCAGCTCGTTCTTGAACTCGATCACCTGTTGCGAAATCGCGAGGTCGTTGGCCTTGCTGCCGATGGTGTGGATCTCGCGGCCGATCTCCTGCAAGATGAACTCGGCCTTCCGGCCGACCTCGCCCTTGGCGTGCAGCAAGTCCCGGAACTGCGCGAAATGGCTGCGCAGGCGGGTGATCTCCTCGGTCACGTCGCAGCGGTCCGCGAAGATCGCCACTTCCTTCAGCACACGCTCATCGGTGAGGTCCAGCTCGAGGCCGGCCTGCCGGAGCCGGGCCAGCAGCGCATCCTTGTAGAACCCGCTGATCTGCGGCGCACGGCGGGCGATTGATTCGGCGGCCGCGTGCAGCTTCTCCAGCCGCCCGAGAAAATCCACCAGCAGCGACTCTCCTTCCCGGGCGCGCATGGCCCCGAGACCGCGCAGGGCCTGGCTGAGCGTCTTGAGCAGCAGGGCGCCGGCCGCCTCGTCCACCGGCAGCTTGGTGCCCGGTCGCTGCGCGTTGGCGATCTGCCACAGCAGGTCGGCGGTGGGCGCGAAAGCCACACCGTGGTCCGCCGCCAGCCGGGCCAGCTGGTCGAGGGTGGAGGCAATGGCTTCCTGGTCCCAGTCGGCGCTGGCGGACGCCTTGCCCTCGACTTCCACGGAGACATGCACCTTGCCGCGCAAGGCCACCTTCCGCACGGCGTCGCCGACGGCGGATTCGAAGGGCTGCCACTCCTCCGGCAGCTTCATGGTCAGGTCGAGTCCGCGACGGTTCACGGAATTGACCTGCACGGTCAAGGTCTGGGCCCCCAGGGTGGCGGTCGCCCGCCCATAGCCGGTCATGCTGTTCATTCGGCAGAAGTAACAAGTAACAAGGGCCAGGTGGCAAGAGCACGAATCCGGTGCGCGCAGCTACCCGCCGGTGTCATCCTTGCCGGCAATCGAGGACAGGATTCGCTTTAACTCGTCCGCCTCCTGCACCAGTGCGTCCCGCTCGTCCTTCAATGTCATGTCGGGACCCGTTGTCAAAAGCCGGAGCCACAGACCTGATTCGCGCGATTCTTTTCGGCAAACTTTGCTACGATAGAAGAAGTCTTTCCGGCTGAGCCCCTCTTGTGCTTCAAGATAGTTGGCCGCCACCGACCCCGATGATCTGACCAGTTGCTTCGCAGCTTCGAAGTTGGAAACGGACTTCGGCAGGCGGTTTACAAAACCCCGGACTCGCAGAGCAAAATCGAATGTCCGCTTGATCAGATCCTTGGGGTGATTGGCCATGACTTCATTTTCCTGCCCGTTCACCTGGCCCGGTGACCTGGCACTTGTTCCTTGATCCTTGCTACTTGGTCGCGGCCAACAGGGCCGCGACCTGCTGGACATCCTTGTCGCCGCGGCCGGAGAGGTTGATGAGGATGAGCTTGCCCTGGCCCAGCTCCTTGGCGCGCTTGAGGCCCTGCACGATGGCGTGGGTCGACTCCAGGGCCGGGATGATCCCCTCGAGGCGCGAGCAAAGCTGGAAGGCCTCGAGCACCTCGTCATCCGTCGCATAGGCATAACCGATCCGCTTCTCGTCGCGGTAATACGCGTGCTCCGGGCCGATGGCGGCGTAATCGAGCCCGGCACTGACCGAGTGGGTCAGCTCGATCTGTCCGTCGGGATTCTGCAGGATGTAGGTCTTGCTCCCCTGCAGCACGCCGAGCTTGCCGCCCTCGAACCGCGCCGCGTGCTCGCCCCGGGTGATGCCGCGGCCGCCGGCCTCGACCCCGGTGAGCTGGACACCCGGGTCCCCGAGGAACTCGAAGAAGCAGCCGATGGCGTTGCTGCCGCCGCCGACGCAGGCAATCATCTCGTCGGGCAGCCGGCCCTCGCGGGCCATGATCTGCTCGCGCAACTCCTGGCCGATGCAGCGGTGAAAATCCCGGACCATCATCGGGTACGGGTGCGCCCCGAGCGCCGAGCCGAGGATGTAGTGCGTGTTGCGGACATGGGTCACCCAGTCGCGCATCGCCTCGTTGACGGCATCCTTGAGCGTCTTCTGCCCGGCCTCGACGGCCACGACCTTGGCACCCATCAGGCGCATCCGGAAGACGTTCAACGCCTGGCGTTCCATGTCCACGGCGCCCATGTAGACCGTGCAATCGAGGCCGAACTTGGCGCAGACCGCCGCCGTCGCGACGCCGTGCTGCCCGGCGCCGGTTTCGGCGATGATGCGTTTCTTGCCCATGCGCCGGGCCAGCAGGGCCTGCCCGAG
Organism: Lacunisphaera sp.; assembly: GCA_046590295.1. Taxonomy (GTDB): domain Bacteria; phylum Verrucomicrobiota; class Verrucomicrobiia; order Opitutales; family Opitutaceae; genus Lacunisphaera. Next base: position 99,188 of record JBKJTZ010000166.1, on the reverse strand, counting down.
GGCGTTGTTGATCTTGTGCGCCCCGGTATGGAGCAGGTCCTCGCGCTTGAAATAGATTTTCGCCCCACCGGCGTGTTTCGTCAGCCGTTCGGCGAAATAGAGCTCCGTCGGCCGGCCGGCGAACTCCTTGAGGTGGTGCCGCAGCTCCGCCTGGAACGCCGGGTCCGTCCGCGCCTGCTCGTAAGCGGCGGTCAGCTCGGCCAGCGCCGTCATCAGGGTCTCGGGCACGTAGATGCCCCCATACGGGCCGAAGTGGCCCGAGGCATCGGGCAGCTGCGTGGGCGTGGGCTTGGTGCTGGTCACTGACATGAGCGGATACCGATAGGTCGGCGCAACGCCGATGGCAAACGGGATTTATTCATGACCGCAGGTCGATGCTCCGGCCGGTCCTGCCCAGAGACCGCCTCATTCCGTCCGCTTCACCGTCAGCAGCGTATAGTCGTCCCGCAGGCCGGCCGCCCCGGCGAACTGCTCCACTGCCAGCAGGATGGAATCGTTGATCTGCCGGGCGGAACCCGCGTGGCCCGACCGCAGCGCATCGGCCAGCCGGGCACCGCCGAATTCCATCTCCGCCGCATTGGGCGCCTCGGTCAGGCCGTCGGTGTAGAGCACCAGGGTCGAGCCCGGGGTGAAGCCCACGGTCCGGTCCGCGATGGCCGTCTCGAACAATTCCGCATCCACCAACCCCAGCGGCATGCCCTCGGAGCCGACGAATTCGCTCACGAAGGCCCCGGTGGCTGCGTCGCGCCGCGAGAACAGCGACAGCTCGTGCCCGGCGCGGGCGATGGTCACCTGGTTCTTGCCCGCGTCGACCACGGCGTAGGTCATGGTGATGTACATGCCGGAGCGGATGTCGCCGGCGAGGGAGCGGTTCAACTCGGCCAGCACGCGGGCGGGAGAATTGTGCGCCGGGGCGATCTGCCGCAGGGTCGTCCGGCAGATGGCCATGAGCAGCGACGCCGAGATGCCCTTGCCCGACACATCGGCCACGGCCACCCCCACGCGGTCGTAGCCCAGCTTGAAGACATCGTAGAGGTCGCCGCTGACCTTCTGCGCCGCGAGGTAGCGCGCGTCGATGTCGAGCCCCGGCACGGCCGGCATCGCGTGCGGCAGGAGCATCAGCTGGACATCGCTGGCCAGGGTCAGGTCGAGGTCAATTCGCTGCTTCTCGACCTGCAGGTTGATAAAGTCCGCGTTGTGCACCGCGAGGCCCGCCTGCTCGGCGAGCGTCTCGACCAGCGAGTAATCCGTCTCGGTGAAGGGCAGGCCGTCGGCGGCATTGCAGACGCAGAGCACGCCGTTGAGCCGCTGGCGGACCATGATGGGCGCCGCGATGACCGAGCGCACCATGAGCGCGATATCCTCATGCTTGACGATGCGCGGATCGTCGGCGGCGCGGACAATCAGCTCGCCCCGGCCCGTGGCGGCCACCCGCCCGACCAGGCCCTCCCCGACGGGGAAGGACTCGGACTTGAGCACCTGCTCGATGAACTTGGCCCGGGAGCCGAGCTTCATCCGCTGCGAGTCGGGGATGGGCCGGTGGGGCGGGAACAACCCCTCGACGGCGACGCCGCGCATCATGTTGTCGGCGCCCTTCTCAAAGATGCAGGCGCTGAGGGCCCCCGTGCTCAGGATGGCGGCGTGCACGATGCGCTGGAACAACTCGTCGCGGGGCAGCCGCTCCCCGACCGCGTCGACCATGGTGTGCATGTAGTCGAGGACGATCTGGCGCTCCTCCATGAGGGCCTGCTTCTCCTCCTCGAACCGCGCCGCGTCGCGCTGGGCGCGCCAGTAGAGCGCATAGACCAGCGCCGCGCCGAGGAAACCGCCAAGCAGAAACTGCCACATGGGGGGAATTTAAGGGTCAGGGTTCAAGTAACAAGGAACAAGATGGGCGCACGCTTGCCTCTGCTTGATCCTTGCCCATGGCTGCTTTCCCGCTTCAGCGGCTTTCCACCCGGTTGCGCAGGAAGGCGAGCACATCCTGGAACTTGGCGGCGTTGGCGGCGTCAGCCGACACCAGGTTTTCATGCGCCTCAAGCACCAGCCGCGCGCTGTCAATCTCGGACCGGGCCCGCTGGTCGAGCACCTGTGCCTCCCCGCTGAAGGCCATCGGAAATTTCCCGGCGTCCACCGTCGCGAGCCGGTGCAGCCCGAGGTTACGGATCAATTCCAGGTTGCGCTCCCCCACCCGGGCCAGGGTCAGGGTTCCGGGCGGCGCCAGGCGGCGCAACTCCAGCGCGGCCCCGGCCAGCACGCCGAGGAAGGTGCTGTCCATGCTGGTGCAGCGCTGGAAATCAACGACGAAGCGGTGCTTTCCCTGCTTGATCATTGCGGTGAAGAAATCCTTCAGGCTGCCGCTGTTGGCAAACGAGGCCCGTCCGTCAATGCGCACCAGCACCGGATCGGCGTAGGCGTCGACGAGAAAAGTGGGCGTGGCGGGCTCGGCCATGGTGGGAAGAGAAACCTGAAACTTGAAACCTGAGACCTGGAAATGACAGCGGAGTTTTCGGTCAGTTCACCAGGTTTCAGGTCTCAGCCTTCAGGTTTCGCCTTTGCTCAGTTGGCCGCGACGATCTGCCGCAGCACGTAGGGCAAGATGCCGCCGTGCTGATAGTATTCGATCTCGATGGGCGTATCGATGCGGCAGCGCACCGTCACGTCCTCCGCCTTCCCGCCCTGGCGGGTGATCCGGAGCGTGAGGTCCTGCTGGGGCTTGATGGCCTCGGTCAGGCCGACGACGTCGTAGGTCTCGGAGCCGTCGAGCTTGAGCGTCTGTGCTGTCGTGCCCTCCTTGAACTGCAGGGGCAGCACGCCCATGCCGACGAGGTTGGAGCGGTGGATGCGCTCGTAGGTCTGGGCCACGACGACCTTCACCCCGAGGAGATTGGTGCCCTTGGCCGCCCAGTCGCGGGATGAACCGGTGCCGTATTCCTGGCCGGCGATGACAATCAGCGGCACGCCGGCCTGCTGGTAGGCCATGGCGGCATCGTAGATCGACATCTCGGTGCCGTCCGGCCCGCGGGTGTTGCCGCCCTCCTTGCCGCCGAGCATCAGGTTTTTGATGCGGACGTTGGCAAACGTGCCGCGCGTCATGACGCGGTCATTGCCGCGGCGCGAACCGTAGGAGTTGAAGTCCTCGAACGCGACGCCGTTGGCCTCGAGATATTTGCCGGCCGGGGCGGATTTCTTGATGGCCCCGGCCGGAGAGATGTGGTCGGTCGTGACCGAGTCGCCGAACAGCCCGAGCACCCGCGCACCCGTGATGGGCTGGATGCCACCGGGGGTGAGGCCGAAGTTGGTGAAGAACGGCGGCTCCTGGATGTAGGTGGAACCCTCCTCGAAGGCGTAGATGTTGCCGGTCGAGGCCGGGATCTCGTTCCATTTCGGGTTCTGCGCGGCGAAGTTCTTGTAGAGCTTGCGGAAAATCTCGGGCTTGAGCGCGGCCTGCATGGCGTCGCGGATCTCCGCGAGCGTCGGCCAGAGGTCGGCCAGGTAGACCGGGGCGCCGTCCTGGTCGGTGCCGAGCGGCTCGCAGTTCAGGTCGATGTCCACGCGGCCGGCGAGCGCGAAGGCGACGACGAGCGGCGGCGACATGAGGAAGTTGGACTTCACGTTCTGGTGGACGCGGGCCTCGAAGTTGCGGTTGCCCGAGAGCACCGAGGCGGTGATGAGGTCGTTCTTCACGACGACGTCCTCGATGGCCGGGTCGAGGGGGCCGGAATTGCCGATGCAGGTCGTGCAGCCGTAGCCCACGGTGTTGAAGCGCAGCTTGTTCAGGTAGGGGGTCAGGCCGGTCTTCTTCAGGTAGTCGGTGACGACGCGGGAACCCGGGGCCAGCGAGGCCTTGACGGCCGGGTTGACCTTGAGGCCCTTCGCGACGGCCTTCTTGGCCAGCAGGCCGGCGGCGAGCATGACACTCGGATTGGACGTGTTGGTGCAGCTGGTGATCGCGGCGATGACGACCGAACCGGAGCTGATCCTGACCTTCTTCTTGGCGGCGGTCTCGATCTTGAAGGACTTGGCGTAGTCGGCGCGGGCCTTGCCGAAGCCATTGTCAGTGACGGGGCGCTGGTACGCCGCAAAGAACTCGCGGCGCAGGTTGCCCAGCTCGATGCGGTCCTGCGGGCGCTTGGGGCCGGCCACGCTCGGGGCGACACTGGCCAGGTCGAGGTCGATGACGCTCGAGTAATCAATGGCGCCCTTCTCCGGGATGCCCCACAGGCCCTGGGCCTGGTAGTAGGCCTCGTACGTGGCGATGTGCTTCTCGTCGCGCCCGGTGGCGCGGAGGTAGTTGGAGCACTCGACGTCGATCGGAAACAGGCCCATGGTTGCGCCGTATTCGGGCGCCATGTTGGCGATGGTGGCGCGGTCCACGACTGGCAGCGCCTTGGCGCCCGGGCCGAAGAACTCGACGAATTTGCCGACGACCTTGGCCTTGCGCAGCAGCTGGGTGACGGTGAGCGCGAGATCGGTCGCGGTGACCCCCTCGCGGAGCGCCCCGGTCAGGTGCACGCCGACGACGTCGGGCGTGAGAAAATAAACCGGCTGGCCGAGCATGCCGGCCTCGGCCTCGATGCCGCCGACGCCCCAGCCGACGATGCCGAGGCCGTTGATCATGGTCGTGTGCGAGTCGGTGCCGACCAGGGTGTCGGGATACCACACCCCGCCCTTGGTGAGCACGCCCTTGGCGAGGTATTCGAGGTTCACCTGGTGGACGATGCCGATGCCCGGCGGGACGACCTTGAAGGTGTCGAACGCCTGCATGCCCCACTTCAGGAATTGATAGCGTTCGCGGTTGCGCGTGAACTCGAGCTCCAGGTTCTGGGCCAGGGCCGCGGCGGTGCCGGCGAAATCCACCTGGACCGAATGATCCACCACGAGGTCCACCGGGACGAGCGGCTCGATGATCTTCGGGTCCTTCCCCAGCCGGGCGGCGGCCGAGCGCATGGCCGCGAGGTCGACCAGCAGCGGCACGCCCGTGAAATCCTGCAGCACGATGCGCGCAACCACGAAAGGGATCTCCGCGGTGCGGGCCTCGGTGGGCTGCCAGTTCGCGAGCTCGCTGATGTTGGCCTCCAGCACGCGCTTGCCGTCACAGTTCCGCAGCACAGCCTCGAGCACGAGGCGGATGCTCACCGGCAGGCGGGCAACGCCCGGGAACTGCTTGGTGAGCTCGGGGAGCGAATAGAACTTCTTGCCGCCCTCGAAGGACTGCAGGGTGTTGAACGGATTGGGGAGGGACATGGGAGATGGGGGAAACCTTAAGGCGGAAACCTGAGACCTAAGACTGGCTTCGCCGAAGGTTGTCGAAAGAAAGGTGGTGGTGGCTGGTTCGTGAAATCCTCAGGTTTCAGGTCTCAAGTTTCAGCTCTGAGCCTCAGGCGAGGGCGGCCTTGACCGCGGCAAAGTTCGGCAGGTCCTTTGGCGTCGGGGTCTGTTCGGCGTATTTGATGACCCCGTTTTGGCCGATGACAAACGCCGCGCGGGCGGCCGCCTCATAAATACCGGCAAAGTTCGGCAGGGTGACCTGGTAGGCCCGGGTGACGGTTTTGTCCAGATCACTGAGAAGTGTGATGCCAATCTTGTTCAATTTGCCCCAGGCCTCGAGTGCAAACGGTCCGTCAACGCTGATCCCGAATACGGCCGCCCCGAGTTTCTCGTAATCGCTCATCCCGGCGGTCTGGTCGCACAATTCCTGCGTGCAGATGCTGGAGTAGGCGGCGGGGAAAAAAATCAGCACGACCTGCTGCTTGCCGGCATGGTCGCTCAGCTTGACGTCCTTGAGCCCGTCGGCGGTCTTCGTCTTGAGGGTGAAATCCGGGGCTTTGGAACCGACTGCGAGAGGCATGGCGAGGAGGAGTTGGAGTTGAGGAGGCTCGACGGCGGACCGTCGCGTAGGACCCGATAACTAGAACCTCCCGGCTTCGCGCGGCAACCCATTTCAGGCAGGTATGATGCGCTCTGCTAATTTTGATGCCGGCCCTATAAGTTTCCTTTCCTGCCATCCGGCCTGCCTGTCACTTGTCACTTGTCACTTGTTCACTTGCCGCCGATAACGGCGGCCTAATGTCCGACATCCTCGCAGAACTCGAATGGCGCGGTCTCTATGCCGACTGCACCGACCGCGCTGCCCTCGCCCAGCGTCTCGCCGCGGGCCCGCTGACGCTGTATTGCGGCTTCGATCCCACGGCGGATTCGCTCCACGTCGGCAATCTCGTGCCGCTGCTCGCCCTCCGGCGCTTCCAGCAGCACGGCCACCTGCCCATCGCCCTGGCGGGCGGCGCCACCGGCATGGTCGGCGATCCCTCCGGCAAGTCCGACGAGCGCAACCTCCAGACCCCCGCCCAGCTCCAGCACAACCTCGACGCCATCAAGCCCCAGCTCGCCCGCTTCCTCGATTTTACCGGTGCCAAGAACCCCGCCCGCCTCGTCAACAACTACGACTGGACCGGCTCGATCACCTTCCTCGAGTTCCTCCGCGACATCGGCAAGCACCTCACGGTGAATTCCATGATCGCCAAGGACTCCGTGCGCTCCCGCATGGAGGACCGCAGCACCGGCATCAGCTTCACCGAGTTCAGCTACATGCTGCTGCAGGGTTATGATTTCTGCCACCTCCGGAAAACCTTCAACTGCGAGTTGCAGGTTGGCGCCACCGACCAGTGGGGCAACATCACCGTCGGCACCGAGCTGACCCGCAAGAAACTCTCGGCCACCGTCTGGGGCCTCGTCTTCCCCCTGCTCACCAAATCCGACGGTTCGAAATACGGCAAGACCGCCACCGGCACCGTCTGGCTCGATCCCAAGAAGACCAGCCCCTATCGCTTCTACCAGTTCTTCGTCAACGCCGACGACGCCGATGTCGTGAAGCTGCTCAAGACGCTCACCTTTCTTGCGCAGGACGAGATCGCCGCCCTCGGGACCGAACTGAAGGCCAACCCCGGCGCCCGCGCCGCCCAGAAGGCCCTGGCCAAGGAGATGACCCTGCTCGTCCACGGCCAGGAGCAACTCGACGCCGCGCTCAAGGCCAGCGCCATCCTCTTCGGCGGCGCGCTCGACGGCATCACCGAGGAAATATTCAACGACGTCGCCGGCGAGGTCCCGACCAAGGATCTGGAGAAAGCAAAGCTTGAAGGACCCGGCGCCGCCATCACCGACCTCATCGTCCACTCCGGCCTCGCTCCCTCCAAAGGGGCCGCCCGCAAAGACCTCGAAGCCGGCGGCATCTACCTGAACAACGTCCGCGTGGCCGACCACACGCGCAGCGTGACCGCGACCGATCTGCTCTTCGGGAAATACCTGCTGCTCAGGAAGGGAAAGAAATCCTACGCAGTTCTAGCCTCAAAGTAAGAGTTCATCTCGTGAACATGTTAGTGAACAGTATATATTGCATCAGCAAATAGCAGGCGATCAGGATAAAGCTGGTGAGCAGCTTAGGCATAGCCGCTCCTCCCGGAGTAATTGAGCTCACATCTGGAAGTGAAAGCGGATGATATACAGCGATTTTCCCGCCCAGCGGGAATTGAGAGTTAATCGAATCCATCGCGTCTTTCTCTTCGTAATAATTCACATCAAGCGGCTTTGTTTCCTCATGAATATATTCGCGGCTTTGGGAGACATATCGATACCGAATTAATACAACGATTTTGCGCCCCTCATTCGGAACGTAACGAGCCGTCTGCCTTACAGCCAATACCTCGCCAACCGTAGTAATCCAAAGCTTCTTCCAAAGCTCAAAGGCCGCACCCAGAAGAAATCCGGCAATCACAATGCCAGAGATGACCGTGAAGATGATATTCGATAACGTCATTAGCCGTCGCCTATCGGTATAAAAGCTCTCTGCCGTTCAGATTTCCCAACTCGAATTATTTCGTGCTTCCGGTCCATCGCGGTTCCGCGATCATCGGGTCAGCTCACACTAATGCACCTGATTTCAGCGAACCTCGTGGAGCAATTTGAAGTAGGCGTCCCGGGACAGCCCCGCTGTCCGCAGGTTGTGGCGGATGATGAACACCGGCACCTCGGCATAAGTCGGTATGACGACAGGACGGGCGACACCCGGCTTCACGTAAGAGCGATGGCTGCCTTCCTGGCGCTTGAACTCGCAACCGGCACGGAGAAAGACCGCCTCCAGCGTCCGCCAGCGATGGGATCCAGCTTGGGCATAGGACTACACGGCGACAAATGCGGCGGCTTTCTCGGTCTTGAGCCACTTGGGACTCCACCAGCCTCGCACTCCTCGCGTATAGCCCGTTTCTTCCAAAACCTGTTCCAAGGTGCCCGCCTCCTGCGCGGTCCTGAGAAATAAATCGACCGCCTCAGCCAGCGCGGCGCGCGCCCTGGCCGCAGTCCGTCCGCTGCTCGCCACATCCAGCGGCGTGGCATGGGCGATGTATTGATGTCCCTCCTGCCAGAGTTGCACGGTGTAACTCAGTTTCATGCGACGAACCGAAAGCAGCTCATCGACGGCGTCAACCCTTGGCTGCCATGCTGGAGATCACATCCCCGGTGGCGGCTGCCAGAGTTCGATCCGGTTGCCCTCGCCGTCCTTGATCCAGGCGAAGTGGCCGAACTCGGACGCCTCGATGCCTTTCGGATCGATCCACACCTTTTCCTTCTTCAGCGCCGCGAGCACCTTCTTCAGGTTCGCGACCCGGTAATTGAGCATGAAGGTCTGCTGGCCCGGGCCAAAATATTTCGTGTCGCCCTCAAACGCGCTCCAGATGGTCGAACCCTTCTTCTTCGGATTCTTGGCGTCGAGCCACGGGAAGGCCATGCCCCCCCAGCTCGGGTCGAGTGGCAGGCCGAGGTGCTGCTTATACCACGCCTGGAGTTTCTTCGTGTTCTTGGCCTTGAAGAATATCCCGCCGATGCCGGTGACGCGCTGATTGGTCGTCTTCATGAAGTGAAATTAACCACGGAACACACGGAATACACAGAAAATAATTCCCGACCCTTCCGTATATTCTGTGGGTTCCGCGGTTTATATATCATGGCCCGACCCGCACATAAGGAAACTCGATACGCTTCGTCGTGCCGTCCGCACGCAGCCCCTCGATGACCGCGAGCAGCGAGCCGTCCGCCTTCAGGGTATAGATGATCTTCTGCGGGAAATCATGCTGCGGATTCTCAAACACCACCTCGCGGTCTGTGAGCGAGGTGTGCTGGAAGGTCGCCTCCTTCTGGCCCGACGGCTGGGCGACATAATAAAGCCTGCCGCCCGGCCCCACCCGGATCTGCACAAACTCGTGTGCCACCACCCGGCCCTTGGCCACCGTGCGGGCCATGCCGAGCATCACGCCGCCGGCCGGTGCCATCCATTGTTCGTCCACCACCCGGCCGCCCTTCTCCATCCGCCAGCTGCCCGCGAGCCAGGCCAGCTGCTCGATCCGCACCGGTGAAGCAGCCTGGTCCGGTTTCTTCGGGTCGGCGGCTGGCAGGGTCGCCGGCAACAGGGCCAGCAGGCTCAGCAAAACCAGACCTCGTTTCATGCCGGCAGGATAACCATGCTTTGCACGGATTATCACGGATAATTTGTGCGGTATGCCATGCTGGGACTTGCGCGTAACCAGGCGTCGTGGCTGATCCGTGATTATCCGGGAAATCCGTGGCCAAAAAGTTCAGGCCTTCGTCGCCAACTTCAACCCGGCGATGCCCGCCACGATCAGCACCATGCACGCCAACCGCGCTGCGGTGGCGGGCTCCTTGAACAGCACGATGCCGGCGATGGCCGTGCCCACGGCGCCGATGCCGGTCCAGATGGCGTAGCTGGTGCCGAGCGGCAGGCCCTTCACCGCCTGCGCCAGGCACCAGAAGCTGGCCAGCATCAACAGCACGGTGGCGACACTCGCCCCCAGCCGGGTGAAGCCCGCGGTGTATTTCAACCCGACGGCCCAGGCGATTTCCAGCAGACCCGCGATGATGAGCCAGATCCAAGGCATCAGGAGAGTAGTGAGTAGCCGGCAGCGGGTAGCGAGCCCCTTTGCGAAAATACCTCGCCTGGCCGCGAAACCCTGCTCGCTACCCACACCTCGCCGCCCGGTGCTGCCAACCTGCCACGTGGCCGCACCCGCCCCGATCCGTGCCCTCGCCGGCTTACTCCGTTTGGCCCAATTGCTGCACCCAAGTTTCGCGCAGCGTCCGCCAAGACATGCGCAGTCCTTTGTCGTCCCCGGCGCTATCCTCGGGGAAAGCCCGCGTTGGTCCGCCGGACGGCCGGCCGCCCGCGCCCTCACCCCACGCCATGATTGCCCCCCCCCGCCCCAAGCCCTTCCTCCAGCCGGAATATTGCAAAGGCTGCCTCCGGTGCATCGACGCCTGCCCGCGCGAGTGCATCACCCCCGGCACGGCCATCAACCCCGTGACCGGGCTCGTGCCCGTCGAACTGAACCTCGACGCCTGCAACGGCTGCTCGCTCTGCATGCAGGCGTGTCCCGAACCCTATGGCCTGCGCCCGGAGACCGAGCACCCGACCGGCCCCTTCGATTTTGAACTGGAGGATCCGGCGCAGCTGTTCGGCCGCAAGCAGGTCGACCATCCGGAGAACGCCGACGTACCCGACGAATTCGTGCCCCTGCCGGCCTGCGAACCGATGGTGCTCAAGGGCACCTACGCCAGCGCGGTGGGCGCGCTGCTGGCGGGCTGCCGGCATGTGTTCGGCTATCCCATCACCCCGAGCACCGAGGGTGCGGAACTCCTCGCGCGGATCCTGCCCAAGATCGGCGGCCACTTCGTGCAGGCGGTGAGTGAAACCGCCGCGGTGAACATGATGTATGGTGCCGGCGGGGCCGGCGTGCCCTGCATGACCTTCACCAGCGGCCCGGGCTTCAGCCTCATGCTTGAAGGCATCAGTTACATGATCGGCGCGGAGGTGCCGGGTGTTTTCGTCAACATCATGCGCGGCGGCCCGGGCCTCGGCAACCTCGGGCCCGAGCAGGCGGACATCAAGCTCGCCTGCCGCGGCCTCGGCCATGGCAACACCCACGCCATCGTCCTCGCCCCCGGGACCCCGCAGGAAATGCTCCACCTGACGATGCACGCGTTCGAGCTCAGCTTCATGTATCGCAATCCCGTCATCATCCTCGGCGACGGCTACCTCGGCCAGATGACGGGCGTCGTCCACCTGCCGGCCCTCCTCTGCCGGCCCGGCCGGCCGGCCTGGGCCGTCTGCGGCGACCATGCCCACCACCTCAACCTTATCTGCTCCATCCATCTCTCGGAGGACGACCTCGAGGCGCACAACCACCGGCTGAACGCCAAATACGCCCTCATCTCCGCCGAGGAGCAGCGCTCCGACGCCTACCGGTGTGCCGATGCCGACGTGCTGGTCATCGCCTGCAACACCCCCGCCCGCATGGCCAAGGGCGCGGTCGAGGCCGCGCGCGAACTCGGGCTCAAGGCCGGCCTCTTCCGCCCGATCACCCTGTGGCCCTTCCCCATCGACGCGCTCACGCCCCTGCTGGCCACCGTCTCCCGCCTCGTCGTCGTGGAGGGCAGTCCCGGCCAGCTCGAGGATGAACTGCGCCTGGCCCTCAGCCACGCCGGCCTCACCCCGCCCCCCCTCACTCCCGTCCGACATTATGGCGGCGTCCTGCCTTCGCAGGACGAGATCCTTTCGGCCCTCCGCTCGACCCATGAGGTGCGCACATGAGTGGTGTTTTCTACCAGAATTTCCGCCGCCACGCGCACGGCGAAGGACTCAAGGGCCACAGCACGCACTATTGCGCCGGTTGCGGCCACGGGGTCATCCACCGCGATGTGGCCGAGGTGATCGGGAAGCTCGGCCTGCAGGACCGGGTCATCCTCGTCAGCCCCGTGGGCTGCGCCGTGTTCGCCTACTATTACTTCAATGTTGGCAACACCCAGGCCGCCCACGGCCGGGCCCCGGCGGTCGCGCTCGGCCACAAGCTGGCCAACCCCGACGCCGTCGTCATCTGTTACCAGGGTGACGGCGACCTCGCCTCCATCGGCCTCGCCGAGACCATCTCCATCGCGCAGATGGGCCTGCCGCTGACCGTCATCTTCGTGAACAATGCCATCTACGGCATGACCGGCGGCCAGCTGGCCCCGACCTCGCTCATCGGGCAGCGCACCAGCACCAGTCCCGAAGGCCGCACGCCGGCCATGGGCCAGCCGCTCAAGATGGCCGAGCTCATCGCCTCGCTGGATGGTCCGGCCTACGTGGAGCGCGTCGCGCTCTACGACGCCAAGCACCGCGCCCAGGCCCGCCGCGCCATCACCAAGGCGATGCGGCTGCAGGCGGAGGGCCGGGGCTACGCCTTCGTCGAGATCCTCAGCGAATGCCCCACCCACCTGAAGCTCACCCCCGTCGAGGCGGAAAAATGGGTGCAGGAAAAAATGGAGCCGGTCTTTCCGCTGGGCGTGAAAAAGGATCTGATGCCCGAGCCGTGGTTCCATCCGCCCGCCCCGCGCTTTGTGCCCGAGGAAGTCCTGGGCTGCTGCGGCGCCGATCACCTCCAGGCCCATCCGGCCAAGGCGGCTTGGCCGGCCCGGCTGGCCCGGCGCGATCTCAGCCTCAAGCTCGCCGGCGCCGGGGGCGATGGCGCGCAGACCGCCGCCCTGCTGATCGCGCGGGCGGCCATTTCGCTGGGTTTCGACGCCACCCACATCCCCAGCTATGGGCCCGAGAGCCGCGGCGGCACTTCCTATGCGGATGTCCATCTGGCGGAGCATGAGGTGCTCAACCCCGCCGCCCCCACCCCCGATGTGCTGGTCGCGTTCAACGCCCCCAGCCTCGCCAAGTTCGCCGGCACCGTCGTCCCGGGCGGCCTCATCCTCTATGACAGCACGATGATCACCTCCCCGGGAAAACTGCCCGCCGGGCGGCGCGTGCTGCCGGTGCCGTTCACCTCGCTGGCCGCCGGCCTCGGCCGGCCGGTGGTGAAAAACGTCGTGGCCCTCGGTGCGTTGCAGGCCGCCACCGCGCTGCTGCCCGCCACCGCGCTGCTCGACACGCTGCGGCACGTGCTGAAGGACAAGCCGGCCCTCCTGCCGCTCAACGAGGCGGCCTTCGCGGCCGGCCAGCAGGCCGTCGAACCCGTTCCCGCATGAGCCGCCCCGCCTTCGTCCACGAGGCCGAGGCCTACGCGTTGCTGCTGCGGGCCGGTCTGCGCCCCCCGCGTCATGGCTGCGAGGGCGGTCCCCTGCCGTTTGAGACCGGCGAGCCCGTGGTCGTGAAGGGCCTGGGGGAAAACCTCTGGCACAAGTCCGAGTCCGGCGCCGTGCATTTCCTGCCCTTCGAGCGGCAGAGCGTGCTCAACGAGTTCAAGGCCATGCACGCGCGGCTCGACACCAGCGGCCACCGCTGGCTGCAGGGTCTCGTCTGTGAACAAATCGACATCTGCGGCAGCCCGCACCTGCCCTGCGAGGCGCTGGTCTCGCTCGTCCGGGGCGAGGCCGGCTGGACCGTGCTGTTCGGTTTCGGCGGCCTGCCCGCCGAGGCGCTGGCGCAGCTCGTCCCGCCCCTGCGCTGGCCGCTGGCGTTCACCACCCCGGAACAGGCGCTGGCCGGCTTGGAGGCCCACCTGCTCGGCCGCATCTGGTTGGGCCGGCTCCGCGGCGCGCGCGAGTTGACCGACACCGCCACGCTCGGCGAATTTATCGCGTCGCTCTGGACGCTGGCCAAGGTGGCCGAGGCCGAGGGCCTGGATCTGCTCGAGATGAATCCGGTGGCAATCGACCCGGAAGGCATGCCGCGCCCCCTCGATGCCGTCGGCCGTCGCGCGTCCGGACCGGTCCCCCGCCTCTCACCCCCGGCCGGCTTCCTGGCCGCCTTGCGCTCGCCGCGCCGCCTGGCGCTGGCGGGCGTCTCGGCCACACCCGGCGGCGTCGGCCGCACCATCCTTGAGAACCTCGGTCAATGGGCGCCGGCCGACAGGGACCTCGTCCTCCTCAAACCCGGACACGAGGAATTTCTCGGCCACCCTTGCCGGCCCGACGTGGCCGCCTTGCGGGACGAGCCGGTCGACCTGCTGCTGCTCGCCCTCCCCGCGCCAGCCGCCTCGGCAACCCTGGAAAAACTCATCGCCCAAGGCGGCGGCGCTAGTTGTGTCGCCCTCGTGGCCGGCGGCATCGGCGACGGCGCCGACTGCGACGGCATCGGGATAAAACTCGCGGCCTTGCTGCACGACACACGCGCCGCCGGCCGCTGGACGCCGGCGGTGGTGGGACCAAACTTTCTCGGCCACTGGGTCCCCGCGACCAAACTCAACACCTCGTTCATCCCGGCGGACAAACTGGCCGCGCCGGTGGACGTCGGCGAACTCACCCTCCTCAGCCAGAGTGGTGCGTTCCTGCTCTGCCTCCAGTCCCGGCTGCCCGCCCTGCGCTTCGGCCTCGGCATCGCGCTGGGCAACCAGCTGGACGTCGCGCTCTGCGACGTGCTCACGGCCTTGGCCGACGAAACCGGGCGCGGCCCGGTGGCGTGCTACGTGGAGGGCTTCGGACCGGGCCAGTTGCCGGTCGCCGCCGAGGCCATCGCGCGCCTCCGCGCGCAAGGCCGGCAGGTGCTCATCCACCGCGCCGGCCGTACCGCCGCGGGTCAGGCCGCCGCCGCCAGCCACACCGGCGCCATGGCCAGCGACCTCGAACTTGAGCGCGCGCTGCTGACGCGGGTGGGCGCCAGGCTGGTCGACACCATTGCCGACTTTGATGCCGCCCTGCAATGGCTCGGTGCCTATCCGGAAATCCGGCCGGGTCCGGTCGCGCTTGTGACCAATGCCGGTTTTGAAAGCGTGAACGGCAGCGACCTGCTCGGTGGCGTCCTGCCGGCCGCGGCGCTGGAGGCCGATGGCACCCAGGCGCTGCAGGCGCTGCTCCGCCGCCACGAACTCTCCGGCCTCGTTGCCCCGCAACTGCCGCTCGACCTGACGCCGATGGCCGGACCCTCGGCCTTCATCGCCGCCACCGCGCTCCTGCTCGAACCGGCCGCCGTGATGGTCGTTGGGCTGGTGCCATTCACGCGGCAGCTCGACACATCCAGCGAAGGCGGCGGCAAACTCGCCCGCGTCCTCGCCGGCCTGCGTGACGTCCACGGCAAGCCGATCGCCATCGTCGTCGACTCCGGTGCCGGCTACGCGGATTTCCGCCGGGCCTTTGGTTCGTGGGGGCTGCCGGTCTTCCCCAGCATGGAGTCGGCCCTGCGCGGCCTGCGGGTGCTCTCCGGCTGACCCGGTATTTGCGCAGCCCCGGCTAGTAGAACATCGCCTCGCTCAGGGCCAGTTCGGGCGCGAGGAAGTGCGCGCCCGCCACCAGCGTGGTCCGGCCGGTGCCGAGGTCGCCGATGAAGTCCGCGTGGTCCTTGTCCAGGTCGGCCTCCCAGCTGAACAGCTTCTTCGGGTCGGTGTAGCTGAACTTCAGGGAGAAGCAGCCCAGGCAATCCACCGGCGTGACCTCGAAGCTGATCGGGCCGGCATCCACCCCGCTGCGGGTGAGACCCTTCTTCACCCAGCCCAGCAGGCAGCTGGCCTCCGCCGCAAACTGTGCGCGGTGGCGGATGCTCACCTGCTTCAGGCCGGTGGTGATCAATGCGGGCGAATAGCGGCTGAGAAACTGGCCGAGATTCTGCCGCAGCGGCAGCGTGCGGGTGTAGGCGAGATCGCGCACGGCGGCGGGGTTCGGCCAAGGATAGGAGAAGGCGGCCGGCGGCACCACGGCGCTGTCGAACAGGATGCGCTGCGACCGGGTCAGCAGGTAGTGATAATCCGCCAGCTTTTTGGCGTCGGCAAACCGGTGCCCCCAATAGTAGAGCGGCATGTCGGGGGAGAGGCAGACCGACACCTGACTCTCGAGGTAGCTGCGCGCCGCCAGCGTGTAATGCAGGAGCACGAACTCGACGCAGCGCGTGTCGCCGGGCGACTTGCCAAGGAAGCACTCGCCGTAGATCTTGGCCCGGATCGCCGCCGGGGCGGCCGCCGCATAATCCGGACAGAGCACGACGACCCGGCAGGGCGAGCGCTGGGCAAACAGCCGCGTGCAGTCGAACTGCACCAGCGCATCCGCCGCCGTCGAATTGCGGCCGAAATGCAACACCAGGTTGAGCTGCACGGCGCGGCTCTCCTTGGCCGGCGTGTCGGCCCAGAGCTGGTTGAACCCGGCACTGATGCCGCCGACGGGCACTTCCTGGCCAGGCAGAGCGTCGAAGACTTCAGGCATCGGGGGGGAGGAAACTCCCAGCGCCAACATCCAAGCTCCGGTGAAACATCAGGTCACAAACGGTGAAACCCGCAAGGACCGGTCGGTGTCTTGAAACTTGGTTCATGAAATTCTCTGGAGCTTGGGGCTTCCGTGAGCCGCGCCGCGGCTCACGGTTGTCTCCACTCATGCCCGTTGGCCGCGAGGAGGGCGTCGGACGAGGCGGGCCCCCACGAGCCGGAAGCGTAGGTGTCGAGACCCTGCCGGCCCTGCGCGGCCCAGAATTCGTGGATCGGGGTGATGAGCTGCCATGAGCGCTCGGTCTCGTCGCCGCGGATGAAGAGCGTGCCGTCACCGATCATGGCGTCGAGGACGAGCCGTTCGTAGGCCTCGGGCGTGTTGGAGCCGAAGGTCGTGGCGTAGCGGAAATTCATCTTCACCGGCTGCGTGCGCGTCTCCAGGCCGGGGATCTTGGCATTGAGCACGAGGCTCAGGCCCTCGTCGGGCTGGATCTGGAACGCGAGCGTGTTGGGGGCGATCGGGGAGCTTTCGCCGCCGGCGAACAGCTGGCCCGGCGTGCGCTTGAACCGGATGGCAATCTCACTGACCCGGCGCGCGAGGTGTTTGCCGGAGCGCAGGTAGAACGGCACCCCCTGCCAGCGCCAGTTGTTGATGCTGAGGCGCAGGGCCGCGTAGGTCTCGGTGGCCGAGTCGGACGCCACATCGGGCTCCGCCCGGTAGCCCTTGACGGATTTGCCCCCGATGACCCCGTCGCCGTATTGGGCGCGGGCGACATCGCACCCCCCGACGCCGCCCTCCAGCCGGAGCGCGTGGATGGCCTTGAGCACCTTCACCTTCTCGTCGCGCACGGACTCGGCGTCCATCGAGACCGGCGGCTCCATCGCGGTGAGCGCGAGGAGCTGCATGGTGTGGTTCTGGATCATGTCGCGCAGGCAGCCGCTCTGCTCGTAATAGCCCGCCCGGGCCTCGACGCCCACCTGCTCGGCCACGGTGATCTGGACGTGGTCGATGAAGTTGCGGTTCCAGATCGGCTCGAAGATGGCGTTGGCGAAGCGCTGCACGAGCAGGTCCTGCACCGTCTCCTTGCCGAGGTAATGGTCGATGCGGAACACCTGCGGCTCGGTGAAGACCGTGGTCAGCTCGCGGTTCAACGCCTGGGCGCTGGCGAGATCGCGGCCAAAGGGCTTTTCGATGATGACCTTCGACTGGTTCGGCTGGCGGACGTAGCGGGCCGCGAGACCGCTGGCGCCCAGGTTGCGGATGATGGGGGCGAAGACCGTCGGCGGGGTGGAGATGTAGAACAGCGACTGGAGCTGCTGCCCGATGTCCTTTTCGAGGCCGGCGAGGCGTTCGCCGAGGCGGTCGTAGGCGGCCTTCTCATCGTAGTCGCCGCTGACGTAGAGCGTGCGCGGGGCGAGGCGGGCCCAGATCTCGGGACTGGCCTCGCGGCGGGAGAATTCCTTGATGGCCTCCGCCGCCATCTTCTGGAACTCGGCGTCGGGAATCGGTTTCCGGCCGAAGCCGATCAAAAAGAAATCGGCGGGCAGCAGCCCGTCGTGCGCGAGGTTGTAGATCGCGGGGATGAGCTTGCGGGCGGTGAGGTCACCCGAGGCGCCAAAGATCACGACAGCCGTCGGCGGCGAGCCCCGGTGCTTGCTCAACCCGTGGAGGAACGGGTGACGTTTTGCTTCAGCCATGGGCGGGATGATTCGGCCCGGGGCCGCGCGCCCGCAAGGCAATAAATCCGCCGGGCCGGCGGGATGACCTGCAGTGGCGGCGGCTTCCCGCCGCAGAAAATCACCGGCCGGAACTCGGGGCCACCCTACTTGGTCACCTCGCCGAGTGAACCGCTCTGGCGCGCCACATAATAGCCCGGCGGAAACAGCGGCACATTCTCGAAATGATGCACCTGCACCGGCAGCCGGTCGCTGAGCGTGACCTCGGCGACATCGAAGCGGAAGGTGCGCGGCGGCGGCTTGAGCGCCCCGAGGTAGGCGTGCACGGCCCGGCGCAGCGCCCGCTTTTTGCGCTCGTTCACGGCCTCGAAGCCGCTGACCAGCGCGCCCTCGGCGCGGGCCTTGACCTCGACGAAGACCAGCACGTCCCCGTCGCGGCACACGAGGTCGATCTCATCGCGCCGGTCGCGCGGACTGTGCCAGTTGCGGGTGACGATGGCAAACCCGTGGCGGGCCCGCAGAAAATCGGCGGCCGCCTGCTCCCCCCGGGCTCCGGCCGCCGCGTTTGCGGTGGCGGCGTCGCGCGGTGATAGTTTTTCCCAGAGGTCTCGGAGCCAGCCAATCATTTGCAAGTTCGCCCTCGACCACGCGGAAAATTGACCATACAAGCAAGCGCGTTTTTCAATCCAGCTTTCGCCGCCACGGGGCGCCGGAAGTCTGCTGCCAAACCACCACTTTCCCTCATGGCCACCGCAAGTAATCTCACGGGCACGCTGCGCCGCTCCCTCCTCATCAAGGTCATTTCCAAGCCGGCCCCGAGCAAGGAGGATGTCAACACCGTCATCGAGCTCACCGCCAGCAAGGTCGTCGAGTCGCTCCAGGCCCAGTCCATGACCCTCTACCTGGTGGAAGGCGGCGAGATTGCGTTCAAGCAGGTCTATTACTCACCCACGCTGTGGGGCACCGACAAGGACAAGGAGATCACCTTCCGGGAAACGCAGAAAAAGCTGCTGACCCTCAAGCTCCCCGCCGGCACCGGCAACGTCGGCAAGGTCATCCTGACGGGCGAGCCGCTCTTCTTCAGCGGCAAGGGCGCCGATGCCGCCACGCTCAAGAAGATGGAGGTCGGCTTCGAGGTGAACTCGATGCTCACCGTCCCGCTCAAGACCAACATCGTCATCGGCGCAATCCAGGTGCTCAACAAGGAGCCCGCCGCCGGCACCGGAGGCGCGTTCACCACCAAGGATCTCAGCGTCCTCCGCGAGGTCGCCGAATACTCCTCCACCCTCATTGCGCGCATGCTGGACCCGAAGTTCCAGCTCACCCCCGAGGACACCGCCAAGTTCATCGCCAAGTTCACCGAGCTGCCCCTCGTCACCAAGGCCGAGGAAATCGACATCGACGAGAAGCTCGTCGAGATCACCGGCGACGCCGTCATCCGCCGCGAGGGCATCTTCCCCTACAAGAAGACCGGGACCAACTCCTGCTCGGTCCTCATGCTCAACCCGCTCGACTACGCGAAGCGTGAGGCGTTCGCCCAGGCCACGGAGATGATGATCGATGACGTCAAGGTCATCCCCGCCAGCCTGCTCGACGAGCTCCTGAAGAAGTTCTTCAAGGAAGCCGCCGGCAAGAAGGCCGGCGAGCCCGACGCCGAGGTCGACATCGACGAGGTCAAGGACCTCATCGCCGGCGCCTACACCGAGGGCGGGGCGACCAGTGAGGTCAAGGCCGCCGACCTGGAGAGCGAGGACTCCGCCCCGATCATCCAGCTGACCAACCGCATCATCGAGGATGCCTACGTCTCCGGCGCGTCCGACATCCACATCGAGCCGATGGAAAAGGACCTCGTCGTCCGCTACCGCGTGGACGGCATGTGCGCCGAGAAGATGCGCCTCCCGAAGCAGGTCGCCTTCGCCATGGTCGCCCGCCTGAAGATCATGTGCAACCTCGACATCTCCGAGCGCCGGTTGCCGCAGGACGGACGCATCGTCTTCAAGAAATTCACGAAGAAAAACATCGATATCGACTTGCGCGTCGCCACCGGTCCGATGAACCACGGCGAGAAGGTGGTCATGCGTATCCTCGACAAGGCGAAGTCCACCCTGCCGCTCCCGCAGCTCGGCTTCTCCGAGGAGAACCTGGCCAAATACCGCGAGTGCGTCCGCCAGCCCTATGGCATGATTTTGCACTGCGGGCCGACCGGCTCCGGCAAGTCCATGACCCTTTACGCCGCGCTGGCCGAGATCAACACGCCCGACGTCAACATCCAGACCGCCGAGGACCCGATCGAATACACGCTGCCCGGCCTCAACCAGATGCAGATGAACAAGCAGATCGGGCTCGATTTCCAACGGGCGCTCCGCTGCTACCTGCGCATGGACCCCGACATCATCCTCGTGGGCGAAATTCGCGACAAGGAAACCGCCCAGATCGCCTGCGAGGCGGCGCTCACCGGCCACTTGCTCGTCTCCACCCTCCACACCAACGACGCGCCCTCGACGGTGTCCCGCATGGGTGAGATGGGCATCGAGCCCTTCAACATCTCCGCGGCGCTCGTGTGCGTGTGCGCCCAGCGTCTCCTCCGCCGCGTCTGCAAGAACTGCAAGGTCAAGTACGTGCCCGATGGCCGCGAGGCCGATATCATCATGAAGGCGCTCAACCTCACGGAACCGCCCGAAATCTTCAAGGCCGCGCCCGGCGGCTGCCACATCTGCGGCGGCAACGGCTACAAGGGCCGCGTCGGCATCCACGAACTCATGGTCAACTGCGAGGAAATCGTCGAGGCCATCAACAAGGAGGTCGAGGTCGCCGACCTGAAGCGGGTGTGCATGAAGACTGGCATGAAGACCATGCACCAGGACTCCATGCTCAAGGTCAAGATGGGCCTTACCACGATGGAGGATGCGCTCTCCAACGTCCCGGCGGACATGATCGCCGAGGCCAAGCCCGTTGGCGAGGCCGCCCCCGCCAAGAAGGGCCACGGCCACTGAACCATTTCCGGTCCACCCTACCCCGCGGGCCGGCAAGCAAAGGAAAGGCGCGATCCCCCACGGGTCGCGCCTTTCTTGCGCCTTGATTTTGCGAAGCAGGAATCAAGGACGCACACCGGGCGGCCAGCAGGCCGCAACGGCGTCATACGCGGCGAGAACCGGGGACAAACCCTGGGTTGCCAGCAGGCAACAACAGGGTCAGACGCACACCGGGTTGGCAGCAGCCAACAACGGTGTCACGCCGGGCGACGGCCTGTCAGTCAGGTAGGGCGGTGAGTCCCTTCACCGCCGCGGCGCGGAACGGAGTCCGCGCCCTACCTCACGAATTCTCCGGCGCGCTCGGCGCGGCCGCGCGCACGGAGTCGGCGATGGTCGCCGGCAGCATCTCGGGGTCGGCCTGCACCTGGTCAAACTTCATCGACAGCGTCTTCGACACGCCGCGCTCCTGCATCGTCACGCCGTAGATGGCGTCCGCCGCGGCGATCGTGCTCTTGTTGTGCGTGATGATGATGAACTGCGACTCGGCCACGAACTGCTTCAGCAGGTTGGTGAACCGGTGGATGTTCGACTCATCGAGCGGCGCGTCCAGTTCGTCGAGCAAGCAGAACGGCGACGGCTTCACCATGTAGAGCGCGAAGAGCAGCGCCACGGCCGTGAGCGTCTTCTGGCCGCCCGAGAGGAGCGTGATGCCCTTGAGCTTGGTGCCGGGCGGCTGGGCGACGATCTCGATCCCGCTCTCCAGCGGATCCTCGGCCGTCACCAGCTCGATCTCGGCCCGGCCGCCGCCAAACAGGATGTTGAAGGTGTAGGCGAAATTCTTCCGGATCTGGTCAAAGGTGATCTGGAACTGATGCAGCGAGGTCTGGTTGATGTCGTCGATGGCCTTCAGCAGCTGCGCCTTGGCGCCGGTGAGGTCGTCGCTCTGGGTCCGGAGGAACTCGTAGCGCTGCTTCAGCTCGGAGTATTCCTCGATGGCCACGAGGTTCACCGCGCCCATGGCGCCAATGCGCTGACGCAGGCCGTCCACCTCGGCCTTCACCTCGTCCCAGTTGGTCGCGTCGAGCGCGGCCAGGTCGGCCGCGGCCGGGTCCCCCTTGTTTTCCTTCTTCTTCCGGCGCCGGGGAGAGGCCTGAGGGGTGAGGTTTGAGGCTTGGGGACTGTTCTCTGGCTTCTGCCCTCCGTCCTCTGATTCCTCCTCGTCGAGGTCGAGGTCCTTCATGCCCTCGGGCTCGTCGTCGGCGTGCCAGAGCAGATTCTTCCAATCGAGCGTGGCGACGTCAGCCGAGAATTCCCGGGTCACTTCCTCGGCGAGAAACTGCGTGCGGGCGCGGGTCTCCGCCAGCCGGACCTCGTGCTTGGTCAGCTCGGTCTGCGAACCCTCCGCCTCGTTGCGAAGGGAGGTCAGACCGTGCTCGAGCGCGGAAATTTCCTGCTCCACGGTGGTCAGCTCGCCGCGGATCTGCTCCACGGCCGCCTGCGCGACCGCGAGGGTCGTCACGATCTCCCCGCCCCTGGCCTGCTGGGCCTTGGCCTCCTGCTCGAGCTGGTGCACCTGCTCGGACCAGGTCTCAAGCTCGATCTGGCGCTGCACCAGCAGCTCGTCGAGCTGGCCGCGGCGGCGGCTCATCTCGTTCAGACCGCGGTCGAGCACCTCGACCTTCTGCCGGCGCTCGGCCAGTTCGAGCCGGGCCTGGGCCAGGATCTCCTTCTTCTGGTCGCGATCGGCACGCTTTTCCGCAATGGCCACCTCGGTGGTGGAAATCCGCAGCTTCTGGGCGGCCACCCCGGCCTCGGCCTCGCCCAGCTGGGCCTGGGCCTTGGTCAGGCGGACGAGCGCCTCGTCGTGCGCGTGGCGGAGATTGTTCAGCTCGTTCTCCATCCGGCCGAGCCGGGTGGCGGCCTCGTCGTGCGCCCGCTGGGCGTTCTTTTCCTCGGCATGGATGGCGGCGGCGTGTTGCGAGGTCACGAGCACTTCCTTGCGCTTCTGCTCGAGGGCTTGCTCGGTGGCCACCAAGGTGGCGTTAAGCTGGTCGATCAGGGCGCGCTGCTCATCGTGGGCCTTTGACTCGGCCACGACGGCCTTGCCCGTCTCGCGCAGGTCGACCTCGCGCTGGACGATGCTGTTGGCGGGCTTCTTATGGTGGCCGCCATAGATCAGGCCGCGCCGGTCGACGAGGTCGCCCTTCGCCGTGGCGACCATCAAAAAGCTGAAGGTGGGATTCGCCTTCCAGAATTCCAGGAAGGCCCCCAGGTCGTCGGCCAGGTAGCACGCCGCCAGCACGCTGGCCGCCGGGTGGGCGTCATCCAGGTTGGCCACGGCCTCGCTGGCCGGGCGGAGGCCGGGCGGCAGTTCGCCGCCAGAGACCTGAGAGCTGAAGCCTGAAACCTGCAGGCAGACACTGCCCGCCTTGTCCGCCTCGAGCTGGGCCAGAATCCTTTGCGCGGTGGTCACGTCGGCCACGGCGATGGCCTCGACCGAGGCACCCAGCAGGGCCTCCAAAGCCTTGGCGTACTCGGACCGGACCTCGAGGCCTTGCGTGATGGGCGTGAGTTTTTGTCCGCCAATGACCGCCGACAGCCGGCCGGAAAGCAGCGCCTTGGCGCCTTCGCCGAAGCCTTCCCACTTTTCCTGCAGCTGCTGGAGCAGCTTCTGGCGGGCGATCTTCTGGGCGAGGTTGCGATCGATGTCCTGCAGCTTGCGCTGCGCCTCGCGGAACCCCTGTGTCGCGGCGAGCAGCGCGGCCTGGGCGGACTGCGCCTCGTTGTTCGTACGGCTTTGGTCGGTGCGGGCCTCCTCGACCCGGGTGCGGACGACGGTGAGGGCCGCGGCGGCGCTGTCCACGGCGGCGCGCAGTTCCGTCAGCTCGGTGGAAAGCTGGTCAAACTTGTGCTGGCTGGTGCGGGCATCCACCTCGAGGCTGGAGCACTCGGTGCGGTGGCGCGCGACGGCACTCTCGACCTGCAGGAACTGGAACTTGTCCTGGCTGAGCTGCTGCTCCGTCCGGGTCAGCTCACCCTCGGTGACGGCCAGCTCCCGGTTGCGGTCCTGGAAGACGGCGTCGGAACTGCCGAGGAGCGACAGCTGCATCTGCTTGTCCTGCGCCCCGGTGTCGACCTGCGAGGCCAGCTCCTTGAGCTGCATCTCCAGCTCGCTCAGGTCTTCCTTGCCGGCGTCGAGGCGCTCGGTGAGTCCGGTGCGCTTGACCTGCGCCATGTTGGCGGCGTTCTCGGCGGCTTCCTTCTGGGAACGGAGGTCAAAGACGGCCTGTTGGGCGTCCTGCACGCGCTGGTGCAGCGAGGAGCGGGCGGCCTTTTTCCCGTCGAGCGACCGGGTGCGCTCGTCGAGCGAGGCGCGGCGCGTTTCAGCGTCGCCCCGCAGCGCCGCCACGCGGCTGTCGAGATCGGCCAGGGTCGCGCTGAGCTGCAGGTAGTGGAAATTGTCCCGGGCCAGCGCGAGATGCCGCAGGCGGAAGCTGAGGCGCTTGTAGCGCATGGCCTTGGCGGCCTGCCGCTTCAGGGAGCCGATCTGGCGGGCGACCTCGGTGATGACGTCCGACACGCGGGCCAGGTTCTGCTCGGTCAGCGCGAGCTTGCTCATCGCCTCGCGGCGCTGGCTCTTGTACTTGGTGATGCCGGCGGCCTCTTCGAACACCACGCGGCGCTCCTCGGGCTTCGAGGACAGGATCTGGTCGATCTGGCCCTGGGCCATGATCGAGTAGCTGGTCCGGCCGACGCCGGTGTCCATGAAAAGCTTGTTGATGTCCTTCAGGCGGCAGGGCTGGCCGTTGAAAAAATACTCGCCGGTGCCGTCGCGCGAGACCCGGCGCATGATCTCGATCTCGTGGAAATCACTGCCGAGCTGCTTCTCGCACTCCGTCAGCAGGAGCGCGACCTCGGCGAACTGGGCGGACTTGCGGGTGTCGGCGCCCTCGAAGATGACATCCTGCATCTTGCCGCCGCGCAGCGCCTTGGCGCTCTGCTCGCCCAGCACCCACCGGATGGCGTCCGCGATGTTGCTCTTGCCACAGCCGTTGGGTCCGACGATGGCCGTGACGCCGGGTTCGAAACTCAGGGTGGTGTTGTCGGCGAAGCTTTTGAAGCCGTGAAGTTTTAGCGCCTTAAGATGCATTGAGCTTAAGGGGCAAACTAGAGGCACCGCATTTCGGCGGTGCAACGGAAAAACACCCGGAATCGCGAAGGAAAAGTGATAACTTTTCGACTGCCGGCTTGACGTCGGCTACTAGGTTGCCGACCCGCTTGCCACCGGATGCACGCCCGCTATCCCTGCTCCATGTCCGACCAGCCCACCGCCAACCCCGACCAGATCCGGCGTTATCTGCCGTGGCTGGTCGCCGTGGCCCTGTTCATGGAGAATCTCGATGCCACCATCGTGAACACCGCCGTACCGGTGATGGCGGAAAGTCTCCGGGTCGAACCGCTGGCGCTGAAGGCCGTGCTGACCAGCTATACCCTGAGCCTGGCCGTTTTCATCCCGATCAGCGGTTGGATGGCCGACCGGTTCGGCACCCGCCGGGTTTTCCAACAAGCGGTGCTGCTGTTCGCCCTTGGGTCGTTGTTGTGCGGTCTTGCCGTCAATGTCCCCATGCTGGTCGTTTCCCGCATCCTCCAGGGCATGGGTGGGGCGATGATGACCCCGGTGGGGCGCATCGCCGTGGTGCGCACGTTTCCCCGTTCCGAGCTGCTGCGCATCATGAATTTCGTGATCATTCCGGCGCTGATCGGACCCATGATGGGGCCGTTCCTCGGGGGCGTCATCGTGCACTGGATGCACTGGCGGATGATCTTTTTCATCAACCTGCCCTTCGCCGTCGCAGGCTTCTGGCTGGTACAGCGCTACATGCCTGATTACCGCGACGAGGCCGCGCGGCCGCTCGACCGCACGGGCTTCCTGCTATTCGGCGCCGGCATCGCGCTGCTGTCCTGGGTGCTGGAGGTTTTTGGCGAGCATACCCTCACCGTCGCGCCGCTAAGCCTGATGACGGCGGGCGCGCTCGGACTTCTCGCCGTCTACGGCTGGCACGCCCGGCGCAAGGAATCCCCGGTCATGGCGCTCTGGCTGTTCCGGGTTCGCACTTTCCGCCTTTCGGTGGTGGGCGGATTCGTCACCCGGCTGGGCGTAGGCGGCATGCCGTTCCTGCTGCCCCTGCTCTATCAGCTCGGCCTGGGCTACGCGCCCTGGCAGGCCGGTCTGCTGACCATGCCGACCGCCGCCGCCGCCATGCTGATGAAACTCGCGAGCCGGCCCCTGCTGGCCCGTTTCGGCCACCGGACGATCCTCATCGCCAATACCCTGTTCATCGGCGTGGTCGTCCTCCTTTTCTCCCTGATCGGGCCGGGGGCGTCCGTCTGGGCGATCCTGTCCCTGAGCCTTTGCCAGGGCTTCTTCATGTCGCTCCAGTTCACGAGCATGAATTCACTGGCCTATGCCGATGTGGCCGACCGCGACGCGAGCAAGGCCAGCAGCATCGCCAGCACCGGCCAGCAGCTCGCGCTGAGCTTTGGCGTGGCGTTTGCCTCGCTCGTCGCCGGCTGGTTTTTGCGCGGGCTGGACCAGACTAATCCCGCCGAGGTGGTGCCCGCGCTGCACCGCGCCTTCATCACCATGGGCATCCTCACGATGATTTCGTCCGTCACCTTCTGGGGCCTGCACGACAGCGACGGCAACAACGTCAGCAACCGGCGCCTGGCGCCGAGTCCGGCCGCGGCGGCGTGAGCCGCGCCGGCTGGACGCGAAAGCTCTAAGCTCCAACATCCAAGCTCCATCCTCCAGAAAAAACCCAGGCCTGCGTAGAAGAAGACGGTTGCTTCATCGGCGGAAGCGTAAAGCGAATGGGGATGGCGGCCGGTTCGGACATTTTATTTAGCCACGGATTACACGGATGGATGCGGATAAAATACCGATCCGTTGGTATTCCATCCGTGAGTATCCGGGTAATCCGTGGTCAATAAACTCCCCCTGTCCTCTCACTTGTGATCCCACGGCAGACGCACTATCAGCTTCGGGAATTTCCAGATGCGGACGACGCCAAACATCTTGCCGGGGTTGCAAATGCCGCGCGGGTCGAGCGCCTGCTTGACGGCCTGCATGGCCATGACCTGGGCCGGGCGGTGCTGGAGGCGCAGGAACGGCGTCTTGGCCAGGCCGATGCCGTGCTCGCCGGAGATCGCCCCGCCGAGCGACACGACCGTCTCCATGAGCTTTTGCACGGCCGCCTCCGCCGCCTTGGTCTCGGTGGGATTGGCGCGGTGATACATGATGTTCACGTGCAGGTTGCCGTCGGCCAGGTGGCCAAAGGTGGGGATGGGCAGACCCGAACGACGTTTCAAACCCGCCAGAAACCGGGCGAACTTCTCATAGTGCTTCATCGGCACGACGATGTCCTCGTTGAGCTTGGCGTCGCCCAGCTCGAACATGGCCCCGGAGCACTTGCGGCGGACGGCCCACAGCTCCTCCACCTGGGCGCGGCTGCGCGCCACCCGGAAGGCCAGGGTGTGTTTTTTCGCCCACGCCAGCACCTCGCGCTGCACTTCCTTGAGTTCGCCCCGGGAGCCGGCCAGCTCCAGCAGGATCACCGGCCGGCCGCTCTGCCCCGGGAAGACGGTTTTGCCCGTGGCCCGTTCGGCGCAAAGCACGCTCTCGCGGTCGAGAAACTCGCAGATGGCCGGCTGCACCCGCGCGCGGAACAGCACCTTCGCCGCCGTGAGCGCCGCGCCCTCGTCCGGAAATGACGTCAGCAGCGTCCAGCGCGCGGCAGGCTGCGGCACGAGCTTGAGCACGGCGCCGGTGACCACCCCCAGCATGCCCTCGCTGCCGATCCACAGGTCGCGCAGGTTGAAGCCCGCCGCAAATTTCTTGGTGGCCGTCCCCCACTCCACGAACTCGCCCGTCGGCAGGAAGCCGCGCAGGGCGATGATGAAGTCGCGGGTGACGCCGTATTTGCCGCCGTGCATGCCGCCGGCGTTGCAGGCGATGTTGCCGCCGATGGTGCAATATTCCTTCGACGATGGGTCGGGCGGGTAAAACCAGCCCTGGGTCGCGGCGGCCCGCTGGATCTTCGCAGTGGTGGCCCCGGCCTGCGCGTGGGCCAGGCCGGCGTCGGCGTCGATGGTGATCCGGTTCAGCCGCAGCATGTCGATGACCCAGCCGCCTTGCACCGGCGCCGCCGAGCCCATGAGGGTCGTGCCCCGGCCGCGCACGGTCACCGGCACGCGGTGCCGGTTCGCCAGCGTGAGGACCACCCCGATGTCCGCCTCCTTCCGCGGGGTGATGACGGCCGCGGGCAAAAACGAAATCTTGCTGCTGTCGAACGAGGCGGCCCAGCGGCCGGCGTGGGTGGTGTCCACGGTGGCACCGAGGCGGCGTTGGAGTTTGCGGGTGGCGGAAGTGTGGGCCGGCATGGGACAGTGGGTAGTTGTGGGCCGGCCGGCGGCGACGCTCAATCCAGAAACTTGGACCCGCCGGGCCGGACGGTGATGCCCTTCCCCGCCACGGTGTGGCGCCCAACGGCGGCCGCGCGCCGACCTACACCCCGGTCGATTCCTGCATCCGCTCCATGGCCAGGGTCCGGCAGCCCTTGAGGTCGATCTTGCCGGTGCCGAGCATGGGGATTTTCTCCACCTTGCAGACCTGCTTGGGCACCCAGAGGTTGGGCAGGCCGGCCTCGAGCAGCTTCGCCCGGATTTCCGGAGCCGTCACCGTCTGCGTCGTCAGCAGCACGAGCGCCTCGCCTTTCGTGGGATCGGGCACGCCGGTGACGATCGCAGTCGCGCCCTCGGACTGGTCCCAGCCAAACGCCTCGGCGATGGCCAGTTCGACCGTGCCGTGGGGCACCATCTCTCCGCCGATCTTGGAAAAGCGCGACAGGCGGCCCTCGATGTAAAGGAAGCCGTCATGATCCATGCGGCCGAGGTCACCCGTCACAAACCAGTTCTCCTTGAGCGCGGCGGCCGTCTTCTCCTCGTCCTTGAGGTAACCGGGGAAGATGTTCGGGCCCTTCAGCCAGAGCATGCCCGTCGCGGTGAGCGGCAGGTCCTCGCCTGTGTCGGGGTCGACGATGCGCGCGCTCATCCCGGGCATCAGGCGGCCGACGGAGCCCGTGCGCTTGCCGTGCTGCTCCTCGGCCGTGCTGGTGGTGACCGGCGGATTGTGCTGGTTGATGTTGGCGGCGGGGGTCGTCTCAGTGAGGCCGTAGCCCTGCAGCACCTCGATGCCGAACTGCTCCAGGAATGCCTCATACAGGTCCATGGGCAGCTTTTCCGCGCCGGTGACGACCAGGTGCAGCGAGACGAGCTCCTCCTTGGTCGCCTTTTTCAGGAACGGCCGGATGAAGGTCGGTGCGCCGAGCATCACGGAGGCCTTCTCCTGCTGGATGGCCTCGACGATCTTCCGCGTGTCGAGCGGGCTCGGGATGGTCACCACCTTGCAGCCGCGGAGCATGGGATACCAGAGCGTGACGGTGAAGCCGAAGGAGTGAAACACCGGCAGGCAGGCCATCAGGATGGCGGTGTCGGGCAAAATCGACAGCGAGGAAATCTGGGCGCAGTTGGAAAGGATGTTGCGGTGCGTGAGCACCACGCCCTTCGGCTCCCCCGAGCTGCCGCTGGTGAAGAGCAACGCGGCCTCGTCGTTGTCCCCGTAGCGGGGCAGCCCCAGCAACACGGGCAGCCATTGGTTCGGCAGCAGGTAGGCGGCGAGGAGCCAAGGGAGCATGGCCTTTTTCCCACCCGCCGCCGCCAGGGTGGTGGCGAGGTCGAGCGTGTTCGCGGGGAACGGGAAATTCGGGATCTTGGCCTTCATGGCATCGGCGGTGATGACAGTCCGGATCTCGCCCAGCCGGAGCGACGTCTCGATCGCGGCGCGGCCGGCGGTGAAGTTTAGGTTTACCGGGACCTTGCCCGCGCAGGAGATGGCGAGGTTGGCAATGTGCGCCCCGGCGCCCGGCGGCAGGACGATGCCGATGCGTTGCTCCGGATGATGCTTCCGCAGGTACCGGGACAGCGCGGCCGCCGCGGCGAGCAGCTGGCCCGATGTGACCTCGCGCCGGGCCGCCGTGCGGTCCACCAGTTCCGTGTGCCGGGGGTGCTTGGCCAGGGCCCGGACCACCTCGCGCCCGAGGTGGCGGCGAAGCATGGGCCGCTCCTGAAAGGCCTCTTCCCCCAGATCCAGCAGCGCCTTGCGGGCCCAATCCCGTGTCGCCTCCCCGGGCGGGACCGCCGGACCGAAGATGACGCAGACCGGTGTCGGCATGAGCCGCGGGGACTTCCACAGGTAGCGGTTGCCCGCGAAGGAATAGATCGAGCCCCACAGGCCGTCCATGAACGCCGGCACGACCGGAGCCTGGGCCATCTCCGCGATGATCCCGAAGCCCCGCCGCAGCTCCATCAGCTGGCCCGTGCGCGAGATGGCGCCTTCGGGAAAGACGCAGACGAGCTCGCCCTGGGTGATGGCATCAGCGGCAAGGCGGAGCCCCTTGGTCGGCTTGTTCGCCGAGACCGGGATGACCCCGGAGGCGCGGAAAATAAACCGGAAGATGGCACTCTTCACAAACCCCTCGAACGCCAGAAAACGCACCGGGCGCGGCGAGGCGATCTGGAGCACGACCGCGTCCATGTAGGAAAGGTGGTTGCAGATGATGAGGGCCCCGCCCGAGGGGATATTGGCCATGCCCCGCGCCTTCACCCGGTAGAACAACGGGCCGATGACGCGCATGACCGTGCAGACCGTCTGGTGTGGCAGGTGGCGCAGGGCGAACACGAGCATGCCCAGCGTGATGGCGGCCAGGAAAAACCACTGGACGTGCACCGACCAGCCGAGCCGGGCATCCGCCGCCACCAGCCAGTAGAGTCCGCTGGCCAGGACGCCGGCGAGGCTGTCGAGCAGGCTGACGCCGGCCAAAATGCGTCCCCGCCGATGGTCGCCGGCGCGTTCCTGGATGAAGGCATAGAGCGGCACAAGGAACAGGCCCGAGGCGAAACCGCAGGCGATGAGCAACGCCGTGAACAGCCCCGCGCCCGGCGTCACCAGCCCCAGCAGGAGCAGCGCCACCATGAGGATGAAGCCGCCGATCGGCGCGAGGCCGAGTTCCGCGCCCTGGCGCGAAAACAGGCCGGCAAACAGGTTGCCGGCCGTCGTGCCGATGCCGAGCATCAGCAACATCACGCTGGTGACGGCAGCCGTGCGCACGCCGCCCTGCTCCAGCTCAAAGGCGACCTGCGGCAGCACCAGCGTGATATAGCCGCCCACCCCGTAGAAAAAACAGATGCCCAGGGTGGCGCGCCACAACGGGCGCTCGCGCCACACCTCGGCCACATCGGTGAAATGGCGCACCCACAGCGCGGCGGAAAATCTCGTGTCGGACTGCGCCGGGGTCGCCTCCGCCAGCTGGAACCCCGCCCAACCCAACCCCGCGAGCGCCGTGAGCACCCAGGTGACCCTCAGCGCCGCGGCCCACGGATCACCGCCCGTCCCGAGCCAGTGGGCGAACAGCCAGCCGCCGGCGAACGAACCGACGAGGATCGCGGTGATGTTGAACGTCTCCATGAAACCGACATACCGCGACAACCTTTCCGGGCCGACATACTCCAGCAAGATGCCGCGCTTGGCCGGCGCGAGGAGGGCGGTCTGCACCGACAGAAGGACGAAGCAGCCCATCGCGGAGGCGAACGATTTCAGCGCGACCGCCCCGACCAGCAGGGCCATGACCGCGACTTGCAGGAGCAGGGCGGCGTTGATCACGCTGCGCTTGGAAAACCGGTCCGCCAGCCAGCCGCACACGGGGCCGAACACGATGTAGGGCAGGATGAGCAGGGCGGCAATCAGCGCGACCACCGGCTTGGCGTCATGCCCCGCCGCCTGCGCCAGTTGCTGCGCCAGGCCGATGAGCATGAACTTGGCGGCACAATCGTTGAAAGTGACCTGCGCTTGCGCGCCCAACAGCGCCGCGAGCGACATTCGGGGGGATTTCATGCGGGGTAGACAAAAACTGTGCGAGACTTGCAGGCGCGGGCAAGCCCCGTGTTTGGGCCCGGGTTCGCCGGCCGGGGCGCCCCTCGACTGGCTCGGGGCCTTGAGCTGGTTGAAACGACTTGCCCTCAAGCGCCCTCGCCGGGCCGTTGGGGGCAACGGCCTCTACCCGGTCTGCCAGCTCCGCAGATCCCGCGCGAGCGCGCCGAAGCCATGTGGAAAATCGTTTTCCAGCCGGCGCAAATCACCGTGATGGCGTGTCACCTCCTGCACCGCCCGCTTCATCTCATGCGGCAGCGTGGGCCGCTCGGTGCCATAGACGCGCCGTTTCAATTCTTTCCGGGTGTAGGGCGGACGGCCCGAGGCCTGTCCCGCCAGCCAAGCCGCCTCGGTGACGGAAGTGTCCCGCCCGCAGAGCAGCCAGGCCTCGAGGGCGGGCACGCACAACCCCACCGCCCGGAGGACCCGGTCGCGGCCGTGGGCCCGCGGCAGATTCTTGATCGTGCGCCGGAAGACGCCCCGCAGCCGGCAGATCCGGCAGCCGGCATGATGGTAGCCCGGCGCCTCGTGCTCGACGGTGTGCACCACGGAATCGTCCGAGTCCACCACGACCACCAGGCCGTCGGCGTCGGTGTTGAAATGCAGGTGCCGGAGAATCGGCGGCAGCACCTGCTCGACCGACGGCCAGCCGCGCGCCCGCAGGGCCGGCACGACCTGCGTGAACGGCCCGCCCAGCACGTATTCCACCAGCACGCGCAACGCCGCCTCATCGCCCGGCGATTCACTGAGCAGGGCGATCTTCATCGCACTCCGGGAAACCTGAAACTTGAGACCTGAAACCTGAAAGCCGGTCCTGCCCGGCGACAATCGCGGGGCGCCGTTTCCCCGATGCCTGATGATTGATGCATCTGTCCTCGTTGGTTGGTTTTGAAACTCAGGTCTCAGGTTTCAGCTTTCAGGTCTCGCCTTTCACTCCCCCGGCACGCCGCCGATGATGCCGCTGTACCAGAGGTCCCCGAGATTGGATTCCTGCATCAGCTCCAGCAGGTCGGTGCGATCCGAGAGCCGTTCAAAGCTGGCCGCGCTGCCCGCCTTGTTGGCCAGGACGATTTCCTCGGGGTGGTCGCGGAACAGATCCAGAAAATAGGGCGAATGGGTGGTGGCGATCACCTGCACGGGGACCCGCGTGCCCTCGAGCGGATGGCTCAGCCGGTAGAGCGCGTCGCGCACCTCGCGCAGCAGGCGCGGATGCACCCCGCGGTCGGCCTCCTCCAGGCAGATGACGGCCGGCGGGTGCGGATCGTGCGCGAGGCAAAGCAGGGCCAGCAGGTAGAGCGTGCCCTGCGAGAGATTCTCGGCCGACAGTATCTCGCTGCCGTCAGCCAGCCGGGCCCGCAGCTCGACGCGACCGTCGCCGGTGTCGCGAAAATCCAACCCGCTGAACTCGGGCAGAATGCGGCAAAAGTCCTCCGTCAGGTGCTGCAAAGCCTCCGGCGCCTGCGCCTGCCGGGCCGCAAGCACGGCGGCGAGATTGGCCGCGTTCGACGCCAGTTCGGCGCCGTCCGCGCGCTTTGCCGGCACGGCCATCGCATAGTGGTCGAACAGGAAGGCCCGGATGCCCTGCAGCTGCGCGCGCACCGCCGCCCACCGGTCCTCGCCGGCGGGGCCCGGCGGATGATCCACGGTGAGCAAATTACAGACGAGTTGTTCGGAGTTGCAGCCGAGGGTCACGCGCACCGTCTCATCCGGCGGCGAAAAATTGAAATCGATCTGCGGACCGGCCGGCCACTGGCCCGGCGATCCCGGCGCCCGCGTGACCGGCAGGCCGGCGAGCGTCCGCAGCTGCAGCAGCGCGGAGATCAGGCTGGTCTTGCCACTGCCGCTCGGGCCGATGAACAGGTTGAACGGCTCCAGTCGCACCGCTGTCGACCGCAGGGCCTTGAAATTCCTGAACTGCACGGCAGCGATCATGGCTGGCAACGTGACACATCGCCGGCGGGACGACAAGCCGTCTTGGGACGGGTCACCAGGCGGCCCCTACCCGGTCTGCACGATGACGACGTCGTCGAGGTGCAGGCCGCACCAGACGCGGTCGCCCTCATGAAAGGCCTCCAGCATCGCGCTCTCGTTGGCCACGAGGGCGTGGAGCCTGGTGCCCTGCTCCGTGACCAGCTGCAGCTGGTCGGTGGCGCCCTGGAAAATCTCCTCCTCGATGTGCGCCGCGAAGATGTTTTCGCATTCCATCCGGGCCTTCGAGATGCAGATCTTCTCCGGCCGGATGGAAAGCAGCGCCGTCGCGGCATTCGCCGGCAGCTCAGCGCTGGCCACGATCAGCTCCAGGCCGGTCTCCAGCCGGACCCGGGCGGTGGGGCCGTTGCGGCCGACGATGATCGAGCTGAGCAGGTTGGCCTGGCCGATGAAGTCGGCGGCGAAGGGCGTGCGGGGCCGGTGGTAAATCTCGCTCGCCGTGCCGAGCTGCTCGATCTGGCCGTGGTTGATGACAGCGATGCGGTCAGACATCGTGAGCGCCTCCGCCTGGTCGTGGGTCACGAAAACAAAGGTCAGGCCGAGCTGGCGCTGGAGGTGCTTCAGTTCGAGCTGCATGCCATGGCGCAGCTTGGCGTCGAGCGCGGAGAGCGGCTCGTCGAGCAGGAGGACCTTGGGACGGCAGATGAGGGCGCGGGCGAGGGCCACGCGCTGGCGCTGGCCGCCGGACATCTGCTGCGGCAGCTTGTCGGCCTGCTCGGTGAGCGAGACCATGGCAAGGGACTCGCGGATGCGGACCGCCGCCTCGGCCGGGGGCACCTTCTGCATGCGCAGGCCGAAGCCGACGTTTTCCGTCACGGTCAGATGTGGAAAGAGGGCGTAGCTCTGGAACACCTGGTTCACGCTGCGCCGGTAAGGCGGCACGTGGGAGACCTCCTCCCCGTCGAGCAGAATGGAGCCGGTGTCGGGCGTCTCAAACCCGGCAAGCAGCCGGAGCAGTGTGGTCTTCCCGCAGCCGGACGGTCCGAGGAGCGTGAGGAATTCGCCTGCCTGCACCGTGAGGCTGACGTCGTGGACCGCCGTGAACGAGCCGAAGCGCTTGGTGACGCCGCGGAGCTCGACCATGGGCTTGGTGGGAGTATCGCTCATACTAAAGTGGAATAAGACGGACTACTCCAAGCCACGGAAAATTCATTTTGGCCACAAAAAGCACAAAGCCCCCGAAGGCGGATGAGGCCTTCAAGGCGCCTATGGGCGCGCGGGTGATGCACGTCTGGAGGACGAGCCGTTTTTGTGTTTTTTGTGGCCATAACTGCCTTGGCTCGTCGATGCCTCATTCGGCGCGTGCCGCGCCGCGTCGCTGGAGGAGAACATAAGTAAGGGCGAACATCAGCATGAAGATCACGCCGAGCGCGGCGCCGAAGGGCCAGTCGCGCGCCTGCAGGAACTGGTTCTGGATGACGTTGCCAATCATGGGCACCTTGGCGCCGCCCATGAGGTCGGTGATGGCAAACATGCCGATTGCCGGCACGAACACCAGGAGGGTGCCCGCCGCGATGCCGGGCATGGTGAGCGGCACAATGACGGCGGAGAACGCCCGGAGCGGGCCGGCCCCGAGGTCGTAGGCGGCCTCAATGAGGGAGTTGTCGAGCTTCTCCGCGCTGCCGTAGATCGGCAGGATCATAAAAGGCAGGTAAGCATATACGAGGCCGATGACCACGGCGGTGGGCGTGTAGAGCAGGTTGAACGGGCCGATGTCCAAGCCCGCCGCCGCGACCAAGCTGTTGAGCAGACCCTCGTGCTTGAGGATGGTGATCCAGGCGTAGGTGCGGATGAGAAAGCTCGTCCAGAACGGCACCATGACGAGCAGGAGGAGCTTGGTGCGCAGCTCCTGCCCCACCCGCGCAATGTAATACGCCACCGGATAACCGATCACGACGCAGATGGCCGTGGTCGCGGCGGCATAGCCGATCGAACGCACGAAGATCCGCAGGTAAACCGGGTCGAACACGCGCCGGTAGTTTTCGAGGGAGAACGTGAAGATGACGCCACCTACTTCGTCGCGCTCGCAGAAACTGTAGACGAACATAATCAGCCCGGGGATGACGACGAACACCAGCAGCCACAGCACCATCGGCGCCAGCAGCACCCACGCCCGCCAGCCCGGCCGGGTGTGGTCGGAAATGGGAGTGGCGGGTGCGGGGACGGGGTGCATGGGCAATAAGAGACGCAGGTAGGGCGCGGACTCCGTTCCGCGCCGCGGCGGCGAAGGGACTCGCCGCCCTACCCTCACCTCACTGCGCGCTCTTCAAATCCGTCATCAGGCGGTCGATGTCGGCGGCGGCCTTGCCGATATCGCGGAAGGTCTCGAGCTTGCCGGGCTTGACCGGATAACTGGCGGGGTTCGCGAGCTCCTCGGCGGTGAGCAGCTGGCGCGCGGCGGTGTTGGGGTTCGTGTAGGGAAAGTTCTCGGAAACGATCCGTGAGACCTCGGGCCGCAGGATATAGTTGATGAAAGCGTGCGCCTCGGCCTGGTGCGGAGCACCGGCCGGGATGGCGAGGAGGTCGATGAACTGGTGGGCACCCTCGGCGGGCAGCACGTATTTAAACTTCTGATTCTCCTTCCAGAGGAGCGCCGCCTCGCCGCTCCAGACGATACCGATGTCCACGTCGCCGTTGAGCAGCGCGGTCTTCGGGCTGTCGGAATCGAAGACCTTCACGAGCTTGACCCACCGGGCCACGACCGGCCGGGCCCGGGCGAGGCTGCCGGCGTTGATGTCGTTGACCGGCAGGCCGAGGCTGTAGAGCGCCCACGTCACGATCTCGCGGTTGTCGTTGAGCACGACGAGGCGGTCCTTGAACTTGGACTGGAAGACATCCTGGTAGCCCTTGATGTCGTCCTGCACGACCGCGGTGTTCACGACGATGCCGACGGTGCCGCTCATGTAAGGGACGGTGAACCGGTCCTCGGGATCGTGGACCTGGCCCTTGAACTCGGCGCTGATATTTTTGAGGTTTGGCAGTTTCGTTTTGTCGAGTGGCACGAGCATCTTGCGGCGGATCATGAGTTCGGCGGCGTATTCGGAGGGCTGGACGAGATCATAGTTGCCGCCGCCCGCGACGAGCTTGGCGAGCAGTTCCTCGTTGGAGGCGTAAGTCTCAAAGTTGACCTTGATACCGGTCTCCTTGGTGAAACCGTCGAGGACCGCCTGCGGGATGTATTCGGACCAGCCGAACAGGTTGACTTCGGCGGCGGGCAGGCCGGCGGCGCCGAGCAGCAGGGCCAGCGCAAGGAGGGATGGTTTGAGCGATTTCATGATGAGATGTGGTGGTGGGTGAAAATCAGCGGCTGATTTTATTGAGGTATTCGGAGAAGAGCACGAACGCCACGGTGGCGACGATGAACAGGGCCGAAAGCGCGTTGAGCATCGGGTTGAGCCCGACCCGGGCGAGACCGTAGACCTGGATCGGGAGGGTGACCGACGCCGCGCTGCGGATGAAGAACGTCACGATGAGTTCGTCCATCGAGAGCGTGAAGGCCATCAGCCCGCCGGCGATGATGGCGGGCTTCAGGCACGGCACGATGACCAGCCAGAAGGCCTGAAGCGGGGTCGCGCCGAGGTCGAGCGCCGCCTCCTCGAGCGCCGGATCGAGCCCCTGCAGCCGGGCCGACACCGCCACGAGCACGAAGGGAAAACTGAACGTCACGTGCCCGATGATCACCGTGGTGAAGCCCAGCTTGAATCCGATCGTGGCAAACAGGATCAGCAGGCTGATGCCCATGAGGATCTCAGGCATGACCATCGGAATCGCCACGAGGGTCTGGATGGCACGGGAAAAGCAGTAGCGGTAGCGGTGCAGCAGCCATGCGCCCACGGTCCCGAGAATGATCGACAGGACGGTCGAGGCGGAGGCGATGATCAGGCTGTTCTTCGCCGCGCGGATCAGCGGCGCGTTGTCCAGGAGCCGGGCATACCAGCCGAGGGTGAAGGTTTCCCAGACGATGTTCAGCCGCGACGAGTTGAACGAGTAGACCACCAGCACCGCGATGGGCCCATAGAGGAAGACGAAAACGAGCGCGGTCCAGCCGCCGAGGAACCGGTTGAGCAGCTTGATGCCCGAAGGCAGAAGCGGACGTGGGGCGGACGCAGGCATCAGTGAGGCGGAAGTGTTTATCATGCCAGCCATGCGGCGTGGCAAGAAACGAGTGCGGACGTGACGGCGGTAGGGCGAGTCGTTTCCGCCAGGCCGCGGCTCATGCGGAGGATTCGCCCCTACCAAGGCTCAATGCGCGTGATTGTGCCCCGCCGTGCCGGCGGCGCGGGCGGCCTGGTAGTCCGCGACGAGTTTCTTCTCCTGGTCGGGGGCGAGTTCCTCGTAGTGGCTGAACTTCTCGCTGTACAGGCCCCGCGCGCCGGTCAGGGAGCGCAGCGCCGAGCCGTAGCGGTAAAGTTGCGCGGCGGGCACCAGCGCGCGGACGACCTGCAGGCGGCCGTTGACGTCCATGCCGAGGATCTTGCCCCGGCGGCTGGACAGGTCCCCGACCACGCGGCCGACGAATTCCTCCGGCACCTTGATCTCCAGTTCGTGGATCGGCTCGAGCAGGCACGGCCGGGCATTCTGGAACGCCTCGCGGAAGGCAAAATACCCCGCGATCTGGAACGCGATGTCCTTCGAGTCCACCGGGTGCATCTTGCCGCCGCAGAAATCGATCTTCACATCCGTCACCCGGTAGCCGGCGTGGATGCCCTCCTGGCCCAGGGTCTTCACGCCTTTCTCGACGGACGGCACGAAGATGCGGTCCACATCCTGCCCGGCCAGCGATTGCGCGAAATCCAGGCCGCTGTCCCGCGCGCCGGCCTCGACCCGCAGCCACACCTCGGCGAACTGGCCCGCGCCGCCCGTCTGCTTCTTGTGGCGGTAGCGGGCCTCGGCCTTGCCGCGGATGGTCTCGCGGTAGCGGATCTTCGGCTGCTCCAGGGAGACATCGACCTTGTAGCGGCGCTTCAAGCGCTCGAAAAGCACCTCCAGGTGCAGCTCGCCTTGCGCCGCGAGGATGAATTGGCGGAGCTCCGGATCCGTGTGGAAGGTGAACGCCGGGTCCTCCTCGTGCAGCGCGGCGATGCCGGCGGCCAGCTTCTCCTCGTCGCCCGGGGCGTTGAGCTTGAGCGCCGCCTGCGTGTAGGGCACCGGGTAAGTAACCTTGGGCAGCATGACAGCGTGCCGGGCGTCGCAGAGCGTGTTGCCGGTGTGGGTGTCGCGCAATTTCACCGCCGCCCCGATGTCCCCGGCGGTCAGGGTCTCGACCTGGGTGCGGAGCTTGCCATTGAGCCGGTAGAGCTGGCCGCAGCGCTCGACGATGCGGCGGTCGCTGTTGTAAAGCTCCATGCCCGGCCGGATCGTCCCGGAATAGACGCGGAAAAAGGACAGGTCGCCGCTGAGCGGATCGGTGAGGGTCTTGAAGACGTAGGCGACCGGCTCCGCGCCATCAAGCCGGACGAGGCACGGCTCGCCGGAATCGGCCGTCGTGGCGCCGACCGTCTGCCGGTCGGCGGGCGACGAGCCGTATTTCGCGATGAAATCCATGAGCCGCGCCACGCCGACGTTGGTCTCGCCGGCGGCGCAGAGCAGCGGTACGAACACCTGCTGCTGCACCGCGGGATGAATGCCGGTGCGCATGACGTCCTCGGCCAGCCCGCCGTCGGCGAAAAATTTCTCCAGGAGCGCGTTGTCGCTCTCGGCGATGTGCTCGATCAGCTCCTGGTGGAGGATGCCGACCTTTTCCTTCCACGCTCCCTGGGCCAGTTCTTCCCGGAACTTGCCCGAGCGGTCGGTGGCGTAGCTGACCACCTCGCTGCGGGGCACGTCGAGCACCTGGTGGAAACCCGGACCCGGGTCAACCGGCACGGCCAGCGGAAAAACCGCCGCGCCGAAACGGCTGCGGATGTCCGCGAGCAGGCTGTCGAAGTCCCCCTTCTCCTTGTCGAGCCCGGTCACGACGATGATCTTGGGGATGCCGTAGGTGGAGGCGTATTCCCACATCAGCTCCGTGCCCACGCCGATGCCGTGGCTGGCGTTGATGACGACGAGGGCGAAGTCGGCCACGTTGAGCGCGTTGATCGCCTCGCTGCTGAAATCAAGGTAGCCCGGCGTGTCGATGAAATTGAAACGCCGCCCCTGCCATTCGCAATGGAGCGGCGTGGCGTGGAGCGAGATGTGCCGTTGCTGCTCGCCCACGTGGTAATCCGACACCGTGGAGCCCTGGGCGATGGTGCCCATGCGCCGGATGGTGTCGCTGCACATGAGCATGGCCTCGGCCAGCGTGGTCTTGCCGGCGGCCGCGTGGCCCACGAGCGCGAAGTTCCTGATGTCTCCCGGACGGTTGCCATTCATGATGAGGGTCTCCTGGATTGGACCCGGCCCGGTCCCGCAGCCGCGGGAGCGCGCCGGAGAAAGCTAGGCCACCAACCTAACTGCTCCGCCCGCCGGGTAAAGTCTGCATCTGGCGCGTTTCTTGGCGGAAGGTACGCGCCGATTGGGCCCGCCGGCCGTTGCCGGGAAATCTACGGGAAATTCAGGCCAGCCGAAGCTCCCGTGTCGTGCGGGTTCCGCCGCGGGATTGTGCGCCCTGCCGGTTCCGCCTCCGCCCGCACAACGCAAAATCCCGGCGTGGTCGCGCGTCCCGTCCGCTTTGCAGTTGCCCACGGGCGGCGCCGCGTATGCCTTCATCCGCCATGAACGGATTGAAGCCCACCGTTTTCATTTTGGCCGCCGCCGGCTGGCTCGGCTGCACCCTGCTGACTTTCGCCCTTAAATGGCACCCCGACGAAACCTACCTCGACATGGACGAGGTCTATTGGATCGGCTCAACCTACTATCACGATCTGGCCTTCACGCAGCGCAACTGGGCCCACCCCGACTGGCAGCTGCTGCCGGCCCGGGAGAATCCGCCGGTGGCGAAATACGTTCTCGGCGCCGGGCTCGCTGTGGCCGGCCAGCGGGTGACCACGGTCGATCTGCTGGGTTATTTTTATGGCAAGTGGGCCCGGGATGTTCCGGCGTTGAACACCGCCGACCGTCTCCAGGTGGTGGCCGCAGCCACCCCGGACGTGCTGGAACAGTTCCGCGCGAGCGGCCGTATTCCGGTCACCAAGCCCATGGTCGGCGCCGCCCGCACCACAGTCATGGTGTGCGCCGCCACGGCCAGTCTGCTGCTCTTTTTCCTCGGCACCGCGGCCGGCCACTGGGTCGCCGGCCTCATCGCGAGCCAGCTCCTCCTGCTCCACCCCGGCATGGTCGAGTCCTACAATCACGCCATGGCTGACGCGATCGCGGTCATGTTCACCTGCGCCGCCGCCCTCGTCTTGTTTCAGTGGTTTGCCGGACAGGGTGCGTCATCACCTCCGGCCCGGCGTCGCACCCTGCTGCTGGTCCTGACCGGCGGACTGTTCCTCGGGCTGGCCAGTGGCGCCAAGATGAACTCCCTCGTGCTCGTCGGGCTCACTGCCCTTTTAGTGGCCGGACTGACCAGTCAGGCGTGGTGGCAAGGTCAACGCGCCCGCGCGATCCGCCTCGGTCTCGAGGGCTTGGGCCTGCTGGTCGTGGGCCTCGCCGTGTTTGTCGTGATCAACCCGGCCATCTGGCAGGACCCGTTCGGCGGCCTCGCGGCCACGATGACCGAGCATCGGCAGACCGCATTGGTCCAGGCGCAATTTCTCGGCGGCCACCTGGTCACTCCGGGCGACAAACTGGCTGCTGTCGCGCGGCTCGGCGCCTTTGGCTGGGTGCCGTTCCTGCTGCTGGGCGCCGTGGTCGCCACCACCGCGGCGCGGCACTGGCGCGACCCCGGAGTCCGTTTCGCCGTATGCTGGTGGCTGGCCGCGTTGATTGGCGTGACCGTGTGGATACCGTTTGCGTGGCCGCGTTATGCCCTGCCCCTGCTGGCACCCACGACGTTGCTGCTCGGTGGCGCGCTGACCCGGGCCCTGCCGCGCCGGTGGCCGACCCGGCTCAATTTTCCGGCATGAGCAGGTCCGAGAGCTTGGCCGTGGCCAGGCGCGTGAAATAGGCGGTCGGGTCGGGCCGGCTGAGCGTGCCGCCGATGACCACGGGCTGGCTGGTCTTGGCGTAGCCGAGCTCATCGCGGGAACCGTCGGTCAGGCGCAACTTGCCGAGCATCTGTTCAAGCTTGCCGCGTCCGGCGAGCGAGAGGGAGACACTGAGCGGCTGCTCCAGCAGCGGCTTGCCCTCGACGTGGGTCACTGTGCCTTTGCCGAGCAGCCGGATTTCCGGCGTGACCAGGCTGAAGTCTTCCAGCGCCAGGTTGAGCGTCTCGGCGCGCACGAGCCGGACGCTCAAGTGATCGTAGGTGAGTTCGCCCAGGCCCTGCGCGAGCTGGTCGACGAAATACGCCGTGCCAGCGACCTTCTCCGCCGCCTTCGTCACCTTGTCCGAACCGAAAAGCGAACCCAGCACCGAGGCGCCGAGTTCGACGGCCTTCGAGGTCATCGAGACCTTGCCCGTGGTACGCTGCAGACCGCGGAAAATGCCCGCCCGGCTGGTCAGCTCAAACGAGCCGCGGGCGCGCTCCAGCGTGCGGCCTACGGTCTCACCGCCGCCGGTGAAGCGTCCGGCCACGCTGAACAAGCCCTCGATGGTGGGCGGCTTGGCGGGCTCCAGCGCCTGGAAGAGCGGGCCCGCATCAAACTCGGTCAGGGTGAAGTCTCCGGTCAAGGCATACGGTTGCGGGCCGCCGCTGAACTGCAGTCCGCCCTGCGCCGCGAGCCGGCTCTTTTCGCCAAAATCCGCCTTGAGGCCTTGCAGCGCAAGCTTAGCGGGTTCGATCGTCACCTGTCCCGTCAGGCCGGTCATGGCCCAGTCGGCGCCCTGGTTGACCGACTTGACGTCGAGCCCAACCCGGCCGCTGAAACGCGCCCAGGCCGGCGCGGTGTCGGCTACGATCTTGGTGGCGGGCGCGGGCCCGGCCTTGGCCGGCGCGGCGCTGGACGAAAATACGCTGGCGAGGGACAGCAGGTCGTTGAGCTCGATGTGCTCGCTGGTCACCCGGCCCTCGACGCCGAAATTGCGGCCGGCCGGCGTCAGCTCGAGGGTGACATTCAGGTCGGAGCGCAGGCCCGCGCGATCGAGGAGCACCGGCGCCTGCACCGAGACCTTTCCGCTGTCCGCCACCACGGCGCGGAAGCTGAGATTGGCGACCGGCAGCGGCCGGCCGCCGTCGCGGGCGACGAGCCCGTTGAGCGTCATGCGCGCCTCCACCTGGCTGCCGGCCCCGACCAGGGCGGCGCGAATCTCCCCGCTGGCCCGGCCCGCCGTGACCGCCTCCGTGCCCGTGAAGAGCGGTTGCGTGGACCAGGCCGGAATATCCATCGTGAAGGCCAGTGAGCCGCGCAGCCCGGTGGCAGGCGTGTGCGTGGCCTCGCCCTTGAAACTGAGCAGCTGGGCGCCGGCCGCGGTGCGGATGCTGCCCTCGCCCGTCTGGATCTTCGTGGCGGAACCAGCGGCCAGTTCGAACGAAGGTTGCAGTTCAATCGCCAGACCGGACAACGCCGGCTGCCCATCCTGGGCGAGCGAGACATTGCCCAGGCGGAAGGGCGCTGTGGCCCGCCCGGTCAAGCGCTCGCCGTCGGTGGCCAAAATAAAACCACCCTGCGTCACCACCCCGCCGAGCCGGGTCCCCGGTTGGTTGAACGGCAGACGGTCGAGTGGCAGGCGGCCGACGGTCAGGCTGAGCAAATCCGCCGCCCCGGTACCCCCGGTCACAGCGCGGCGGTTGGCGAGATCGAGGGTGAACGGACGCAGCGCAGCGGCCTTGAACAGCGTGAGGCCGCCGGCATCGGTGACCAGCATGCTCAACCGGCGCAGCTCAATCAGGTCAGGGCTGAAGGTGAAATCGACCTCGCCCGTGGCCTTGATCCGGCCCAGCGGGAGCCACGGCGCCAGCAAGGTCGGCAGGTCCGCGCCGTAACTGGCGCTCACGACGATGGG
Source organism: Lacunisphaera sp. (assembly GCA_046590295.1). Lineage (GTDB taxonomy): Bacteria > Verrucomicrobiota > Verrucomicrobiia > Opitutales > Opitutaceae > Lacunisphaera. Next base: position 55,368 of record JBKJTZ010000166.1, on the reverse strand, counting down.
CGGATGGGCCGCCCGGGGCATCGTGGCCGCGGCCTGCGCCGTGAAAGTGTCGCCGGCGGGTGTCTTCACGCTGATGTCGCCCAGGCGCACCACGACTTCCCGCTCGGACAGGTCGGCCTCCGGGGTGAGCGAGATATCCGCCTTCGCCAGCAGCAACTCCCCGCGCTGGACCACGCTCAGGCCGCCGAGACGCAGCGGCGAGATGGCGCGGGCGATCAGGCGGTCCTTCCCGGCCAAAACCGCGAATTCACCTGTTATCATTTCCCCCGAAATATCGACGGCGCTGACAAAAGGCCGCACCCAGGCCAGCGGCAGGGCCAGGAGCTTGAGCCGCAGCACCTCACCCTCGGCCGCGCCACCCACCTGCAGCCGCCGGTCCTTCAGGTTGAATTCCGCGGCGCCGGTCGCCGTCAGTTCCAGCACCGGGGCCATGCCGGCGAGAGCCAGCCCGAACTGATGCAGGCGCGCCACGTTGTCCTTCAGCGCGACGTCAAACTGCGTCTGCAGGCGCACCGCCCCGATCGCGCGCCAAGCGGGTTCAATGGCTTCCAACCGGTTGACGCCGGCCGCCAGGCTGCCCTGCAGCCGGGCCTCGGAAGTGACCGGGTTGAACGCGAAGGCGCCGGTGCCATGCACGTCAATCTCGGGCAACGCGCCGCCCAAAAAGAATGGTTCGAGCTGCGCGGTGCGGACCTTCAGGGTCCAGTTGCCCGCATACTCCTGGCCGCCGGCGGGCAGTCCGGCCCGCAGGGTCAGCAGGGTTTCCGCCGTGCCGTGCAGCAGGGTTTCGATGCCCACGGTGTAGCTCTCACCCGCGGACTCCTTCAGCAGCGCCGCGGTGATCTTCAGCTGGCTCTGCCCGGAGAACCCCCGGCCCTCGGCCTCCACGACGGCGGTGAGGGTCACGCGGCTGAAGGTGCGCTGGTCTGTCTGGGTCGCCCGCAGGTTGACCTGCGCGTTCAGGACGGCCATCGGGGCGCCCGCCTGCGGATTCCGCACGGTCGCGGCGAGCTGCAGCGCGCCCTCCTGCCCCGGGGCGAACTTCCCTCCAGTGAGCACGAATTCCGCGGCCACCGGGCCTGGTGTGCCGGGCAACAGGGCGCGACCCGCGACGCGGGCGTCAGCCAGCACCAAGGCGACCGGCAGCTGCATTTGGCCCAGCAATCCCGGCGCCGCCGCCGGGGCACCAGCCGCCGCGGCCTGGGCCTGCACCGGGTTGAGCCGGCTGGCATCCACCACCAAACCCTCGGCGCTGAGCCGGCGCAGGTGCAACCTGCGGCTGAACACGACCTCGAACAGCGAATAGTCGGCCTCAAGCCGGTCCAGGGTCACGACGAGCCCGTGCTGCTGCACCGCGATTCCCCGCAGGCGCAGGTGGGAAAACCCGGCCGACACTTCGTCGAGGGACAGCACCAGGCCCGGCTGGCCGGCCGCCGCACGCAGGACGAGGCGGCGCTGGATGGACGGCGTCAGGGCCAGCCACGCCGCGACTCCGGCCAGCCCGACAACGATCCCGAGAATGATGAGCAATGGGCGGACGATCTTCATGTGAGGCAAATAAGACCAGAAAGGGTGGCAGGTGTGCCGCGAGCGGGGCGAATAAAAAAGACCGGCGGCGGCGGTCAGGATGCCGCGGCCGTTCCCGGGCGGAGTCGCCGTGGCGCCAGGGTGAAGACGCGGGCGACCTCGCCCGCCTTAAATCAGTTAGTCGGATAAGCCAGCTCACCCGTCGGGCGCATCTCATCCGGCAGGCCCATCGCCTTGCGGGTCGTGGCGACCGAGACATTGTAGCTGTAGTAGGCCTGGAGCTGGTTGAGGCGGGCGGTCGTGAGGTCCACCTGCGAGGTGAGCACGTCGAGCTGGGTGGCCGTGCCGGCGGAGTAGCGGGAATTGGCGAGGCGGACGGCCTCCTCGGCCTGTTCGACGACTTTCTGCGAGGCCAGGGCCAGCTCGGTCGCCTGCTGGTAGTTGGAGATCGAGCGGCGGACATCGACATCGACGGACAGCTGGGTCTCGGCGAGGGCGAGCTTCGCCTGCTCGAGGAAGGAGCGGGCCTGCATGACCCTGCCGGTGGTGGCCTTGCCGTCAAAGATGTTCCAGGTGGACTGGAGGCCGACGGTCCAGCCGTCGCGGTCGCCGGGGAAATTGCTCGAACCGGCGGCCTTGCGCCAGTCGTAGGCCCCGTAGAGCGAGAGGTTCGGGTAGTAACCGGCGCGGCGCGCGATCACACCCTCCTCCGCGGCCGTCGTGAGCTTCTGCAGGCGCTGCAGGTCGGGGCGCTGCTCGCGCGCGGTGGCGAGGGCGGAGCGGAGCTCGAAGCGGGCGGGCGTGAACTCGAGCGTGCCGAGGAACTCGGGGATCTTCGCGACATTGGACTCGTTGTCGGTGACGAACCCGAGCGACTGGCGGAGCGTCTCGATGGCGAGACGGTAGTCGTTGCGCGCGGTGATGAGCGGAGGCTGGGCGTTCGCGAGGGCGACCTCGGCGCGCAGCACCTCGAAGTTCGACACCGTGCCGGCCTCGTAGCGGTTCTTCACATCCTGCAGCTGGCGCCGGAGCAGCTCGACGTTTTGTTCCTGCACCTTGATCTTCTCGCGGCTGAGGAGGACGGTGTAGAAGCGCGTGCGGACGTCGAGCAGCGCGTCGTTGATGACGGCCTGGAGCGCGAGCACGGCGGCATCGAGGGTGAGCTGCTGGCCCTTGACGCTGGCCGCCACGCCGCCGCCGGTATAGAGGCTCTGGCGGGCGGTGACGTTGAAGGACCAGAAACGGTTCTCGCCGGTGGGCCCGACCTCGACGGCCGAGCGCGCGTAGCCGCCGGTGGCGGAGACATTCGGGATCTGCGGGCCGCGGACCTCGAGGACGACGCCCTCCTGCTGCTTGATGCGTTCCTTGGCCTGCCGGATGGTGAAGTTGTTATCGAGCGCGTAGGCCAGCGAGTAGGCCAGGTCGAGCCGCGGCGGCACGGCAAAATCCGGGTCGGGCTGGCCGTCGTTGAGCTGGGCGATACCGGGCAGGGCCGCGAGCAGGCTCGCGCCGACAAGGATAAGGCTGGGCAGACGCATGAAGGTTTTCATCAAAGGAAGGGCGGGTTATTTGGCAAGGACAGGCTGGGCGGTCGGCTCGGCCGCCCGGGTGGCGGTCCGTTCCTTGGCGTGGTCCTTGGCCAGCAGCACATAGACCGAGGGCAGGACGAAGAGCGTGAAGAGCGCCCCGATGGCCATGCCGCCGACGAGGACGAGGCCGATGGAATTGCGGGCGGCGGCACCAGGACCGCTGACGAGGGTCAGCGGGAAGTGCCCGGCGATCGTCGCGGCGGTGGTCATGAGGACCGGGCGCAGGCGGGTCTTGGCCGCCTCGCGCACCGCGTCGATCTTGGCGCGACCCTGCTCCTGGAGCTTGTTGGCAAATTCGACGACGAGGATGCCGTTCTTGGCGATCAGGCCGACGAGCGTGACGAGGCCGACCTGGGCGTAGATGTTCATGGTCGTGGTGAAGCCCGTCGTCCAGAACGCGGTGTTCGGGTCCGGAATGCGGAGGAAGGTGAAGAGCAGCGCGCCGAACATGGCCAGCGGCACCGACCCGAGCAGAATCACGACCGGGTCGCGGAACGAATTGAACTGCACGGCCAGCGCGAGGAAGATCAGCACGATCGACAGCATCAGCGCGGGCAGGAACTTGCCGCCCTCGTGCCGGAACTGGCGGGATTCGCCGGTGTAGTCGATCGAGTAGCCGGGCGGCAGGATCTCCTTCGCGGTTTTTTCCAGGAACGAGAGCGCGGCATCGAGCTGGCCGGTGGCGCCGGACAGCTTGACCGCGTTCAGCTGCTGGAAGCGGTTGAGCGAGCGCGGCACCGTCTTCGCGACGAGGTGCGCGATGGAGCTCAGCGGGATCAGCTCGCCCTGCGGGCCGGTGACGTGGATGTTGCGCAGCTGGTCCGGGTTCAGGCGCTCGCTGCGCTCGATCTGCGGGATGACCTTGTAGCTGCGGCCGTCGATGTTGAAGCGGTTGACGTAGTTGCCCCCCAGCGCCGACGCGAGGTCGGCGCCGACCTGGGCGAGGTTGAGCCCGAGCGAGGCGACCTTCTCGCGGTCGATGACGATCTCCGACTGCGGCTGGTCGATCTTCAGGTCGACGAGGGGCGGGAAGTAGAACAGGCCCTGCGCCGCCGGGTCGGTCATGCACCGCAGCGAGAGCTGGTGCGCGAAATCGAGCAGCTGCTCGGCTTCGGCGGTGGACGCGATGATGAACTCGACGGGAAAATTGCTGCCGCCGGGCAGCGCGGCCGGGGTAAGAGCGTAGACCTCAAAGCCGGTCACCTTGGCGAGCTTGTCCTGCACCTCGGGCAGCATCTGGAAAACCGAGCGGGTGCGCTGCTCCCACGGCTTGACGACCATGCCGCCGAAGCCGTCGAACCCGAAGGCCGCGGCGGTCGAGGGCGGAAACAGCAGCTGGAAGGTCGTATCATGTTCCGGCATCTCGAGGAACGCCGCCTCGACCGCCTTGCCGAAGTGGGTCTTCTGGTCGGCGCTGGCGTTGGCCGCCGCGCTGATGCCGCTGAAGATCACGCTCTGGTCCTCGGGCGGCGCCAGTTCCTGCGGGGAAAACATGTACATGGGGATCGTGCACAACCCGACGATGATCCACACGGCATAGACGAAGGGCCGCATTTTCAGCGTGCGACCCAGCGCGCGGTCATAGACCTCGCGCAGCTGGTCGAACCGGTGGTTCACCCAGCCGGCAAAACCACGCTCCTCGTCGGCGGCGCTCCGCAACAGGTTGGCCGCCATCATGGGCGAGAGGGTCAGGGCCACGATGCCCGAGATCGTCACGGCGCCGGCCAGCGTGAGGGCGAACTCCCGGAACAACGCGCCCGTCAGGCCGCCCTGCAGGCCGATCGGCGTGTACACGGCCATGAGCGTGATCGTCATGGCGATCACGGGGCCGGCCAGCTCGCGCGCGCCGAGCATCGCCGCGTCGAGCGGCGAGCGGCCCTCGCGCAGGTGGCGCTCGACGTTCTCGACCACGACGATGGCGTCGTCGACCACGAGGCCGACGGACAGCACGATGGCGAGGAGCGTGAGCAGGTTCAGCGTGAAACCGAACGTCTGCATCAGGAACACGCCGCCGATGAGCGAGACGGGGATGGCCATGATCGGCACCAGCACCGAGCGCCACGAACCGAGGAAAAGAAAGATGACAACCACCACGATCAGCAGGGTGTCGACGAGCGTGGCGGTGACCTCGTGGATCGCGTTGTCGATGTATTCCGACGCATCGTAGCCGATTTTCGCCTCCAGGCCGCCGGGCAGGTCCTGCTTGATCGAGGCCAGTTCCGCCCGGACCCGCTTGACCACGTCGATCGTGTTCGCATTCGGCAGCGGGAAGATGCCCATGAACACGGCGGTCTGGCCGGTCTGCCGCACCGAGGTGTCGTAGTCCTCCGAGCCGAGCTCCACCTCGGCGATGTCCTCGAGCCGCACTACGGTGCCGCCCTGCTCGCGGAGGGCGAGCCGCTTGAACTCGGCGACCGAGTGCAGGTCGGTGTTGGCCGTCAGGTTCTCCTGCACGAGCGCCCCCTTGGTCGAGCCGATGGCCGCGAGGTAATTGTTGGCTGCGAGCGCCTGGCGGACTTGGGCGGGACTGATGTTGAGCGCGGCCATCTTGTCCGGCTGCAACCAGATGCGCATGGCAAAGGTGCGGGCGCCGAGGATCTCCGCGCGCTGCACGCCGGTCACCGCCGCGAGGCGGGGTTGCACGACGCGGACGATGTAGTCGGTGATCTCGCTCTGGGAAAGGATCTCGGAGCTGAAGCCCAGGTAGGCGGCGGCAAACTGCGAGTCGGCCGACTCGACGCTGATCGACGGGATTTCCGACTCGGGCGGCAGCTCGTTGCGCACCTGGTTCACCTTGGAGGTGATGTCGGCGAGCGCCTTGGTCGTGTCGTAGTTGAGCTTCAGGCGGGCGCTGATGGTCGAGAAACTCAGGATGCTTTTCGACTCGATGTATTCGATGCCCTCGGCCGAGGCGATGGCGCGCTCGAGCGGCGTGGTGATGAACCCGCGCACGAGCTCGGCACTGGCGCCGACATAGACGGTGTTGATGGAGACGGAGGCATTTTCACTCCGCGGATACTGGCGGACCGAGAGCGAGCGCCATGCCTGGATGCCGGCGATGACGATCACGAGGTTGACCACGATCGCGAGGACGGGCCGGCGGATGAACAGGTCGGTGAAGGAGGAGGTCTTCATGGGCGGCGGGCGGTTGACGCTGGGGAACGACCAGGGCCTCAGGTGTTGTCGGGCTTGGGGGCGAGCTTGGCGTCCAGCGCGAGCTTGTTGTCGATCACGACCGCGGTGCCGGGACGCAGCTTGAAGACTCCGGCAGTCACCACCAGGTCGCCGGCCTTGAGGCCGGCGATGACGTTCACGAAGTCTCCCCGGGCGCCGCCGAGGCGGATGAACTGCTGGTTGAGCACCTGCTTCACCTCGCCGCTCGCCTCATCCTTCTGGCTGGTGACGACGAAGACCGAGTCACCATAGGGCGCGTAGAGCACGGCGGTCACGGGGATGACCAGCACCGGGGCCTGCGTCGGCAGCACCACCTCCACGGTGGCATACATGCCGGGGCGGAGCTGCTCGGCGCCGTTGGCCAGCGTCGCCTGCACGCGGATGTTGCGGGTGGCCGCATCAATCTCCGGGCTGATCGCGTTGATCTCGCCCGCGAACGTCTCGCCGGGGGCGGCGTCGCTCGTCACGCGCACGGCGGTGCCGCGGCGGAGCTGGGCGAGCTTCTGCTGCGGCAGGGAGAAGTTGACGTAGATGGGATCGAGGGTCTGGAGGGTGGTGATGGCGTCGCCCTCGCGGAGAATCTGCCCGAGGTTGACGAGCCGGAGGCCCAGCCGGCCGGCGAACGGCGCGCGGATGGTCTTCTTGGCGATCACCGTGCGGATGGTCTCGGCCTGCGCCAGGGCCTGCTTGGCCGAGGCGTCCGCCGCGTCGAGCTCGGACAGGGAGTTGGTGTTGCTCTGCCGGAGCTCGTGGGCCCGGGCGAGGTTGGCCCGGGCGAGGGCGGCGGACGCCTCGGCGGCGCTGAGCTGCGCCTCCTCGGTGGTCGTGTCGAGCTGGATGAGCAGGTCGCCGGCCTGGACCGCCGCGCCGGGCGCAAAGGTGATTTTGCTGACTTTGCCCGGGATCTCGGCCGCCACCGTGACGCCCTGGACGGCATCCAGCGAGCCTGGCGCCGACAGCAGGTCGCCCCAGGATTCCTGGCGCGCCGGCGCGGCGTTGACCACCGTGGGCGGCATCACCATCGCGGCGCCCGCGGCGCCCATGGCGGCAAACTGGGATTTCTTGATGAACATCAGCGGGCCCGCGATGAGGAGGACGCAGACGATGAGACCGGCGGCGAAGAGGAGGATTTTCTTGGACATGGTGGCGTGGATTTCGGTTGGCAAAAAGGTGCGGCAGGAAAATCACTCGGCCGCCTGGGCGGTGGCGGGCGTCTGGGATTTAAGCTGGGTGGCCTGCTGCTGGACCTTGCCCAGCAGGCGGACGAGAGTCTTGCGCTCGGCCTCGGACAAGGGGCTCATCAGGCGGGCGATGGCCTGGAAATGGCCGGGGAGAAACTCGACCAGGAACTTCTCGCCGCGCGAGGTCAGACACACCGACATCATGCGGCGGTCGTCGCGATCGGGCTCGCGGGTCACGAAGCCGTCCCGCTCCAGCGTGTCGATCAACCCGGTCATGGTCGCGCGCGTCACCCCGGCGGCCTCGGCCAGTTCCGCCGGGGTCCGGGGGCCGGGCTCGCCTGCCTCGGTGCCCAGCAAGCGCGCCGCGCGCGGTTGCACGTTGCGCCAGAGCAGCATCATAACGCCAAAGCGCCCGTGGGAGATATTGTGCCCCGAAAAGCTGCGGTCTGAGACCCCGAAGGCTTCGTCGCCCGTGTGCAACAGATGCAGGAACGCCTCCGCTGCCGACGGGTCCAGATCGGGAAATTCCTTGGCTGCCTCCAGGAGGCATTCGTAACGAGGCAGGTCTTTGAGGAGCAGCAGCGGCATGGATAAGGGGGCTTACAGTCAGGCTCCTAACGATAATTGCAAGGGGAGTTTCAAAAGAATCAGCCGGAAAAATGACCAGCCACCAGCCATCTATTATTGCAACGGAGTGGCCGGCGCCACGATACCCGTCCCGTGTGGGGCGGATATAGCTTTGCGCCGCAGGATAGCGCGGCTTTATTCGCCAGATGGATCTTCGCTCCGCCGCACCTGACCAAAACGTTGCATCGCGGGTAAAAGGTCAGTTGCTGCGCCTGGGTTACCAAGACTTGCCGGTGGGCATGGTGTCCACCCTGGTCGTGGCCGCCGGCCTGGCCTGGGTCGTGGCCCGCACGCATGGCACCACTCATCCCTGGATCTGGTTTTGCACCATGAGCATGCTGACCGTGCTGCGCCTGCTCAATGTCCGCTGGTTTCTCGGGGCGCCGCCCACCCTGGAGACCTATATCCGGGGGGAATTTCGCTTTATCATCAGCGCGATGCTGACCGGCCTGGGCTGGGGCTATGCCGCGTGGATGTTCTTCCCGTTGATGAGCCCGGTCGGACACTCGCTCATGGTGCTCGTGATGGCGGGCATCACGGCCGGGGCGACGCGCTCGCTCAGCCCGGTGCTGCCGGCCTGCTGGGGCTTCCAGGCGCTGACCTTGTTGCCGCTCGCCCTGCGTTTTGCGCTGGGCCACGACGTGGTGCAGATGGTCATGGGTGGCCTGGCCATTTTTTACACGGCCTTCATGGTCGCCATGGCGCGCAGCTATCATCGCACCCTGAGCGACTCGCTCCGCCTGGGTCTGGAATATTCCGTCCTCGTCAGCGAGCTGCAGGAAAAAAAGCAGCAGGCCGAGGATTACAACCGCGGCCTGACCGACGAGATCAACCGCCGCCGGCAGATCGAGGTCGAGTTGCGCGCCGCGATGGAACGGGCGGAGGCCGCGAGCCGCGCCAAGAGCGAGTTCCTGGCCACGATGAGCCACGAGATCCGCACCCCGATGAACGGCGTGCTCGGCATGCTGGACCTGCTGAAGACCACCCCCATCAACGCCGCCCAGCGCGAGCAGGTGGAAACCGCCGCCAACTCCGCCGAGGCCCTCCTCCGCCTCCTGAACGACATCCTCGATTTCGCCAAGATCGAGACCGGCCGGCTTGAGTTTGAGAACATCCCCTTCCGCCCCGCGGCTCTCGGCGAGGAGGTCGTCTCCCTCCTCCGGCCCCGCGCCACCGCCAAGGCGCTCCGGCTCAATTACACCGCCAACCCGGCCGCGAACGCCTGCGTGCGGGGCGACCCCACGCGCCTGCGCCAGGTGCTGCTCAACCTGGTCGGGAACGCCGTCAAGTTTTCCGACAGCGGCGAGGTGACCGTGCGGCTCTCCGGCGCCCCGGGCACCGGCTCCAACGTCCAGCTGACCATCGGGGTGCAGGACACCGGCATCGGCATGAGCGAGGAGACGCGCGCGCATCTCTTCGAGCCGTTCCGGCAGGCCGACAGCTCGATGAGCCGGCGCTACGGCGGCTCCGGCCTCGGCCTGGCCATCTCCCAAAAGCTCGTCGCGCGCATGGGGGGCAGCATCACCGCACTGAGCAACCTCGGCCGCGGCTCCGCCTTCACCTTCAGCGTCCCGTTCCCGCTGGCGGAGGAGCCAAGCCCGGTCGCCGCGCAACTGGCCTCCGCCATCATCCCCTCGAGCTTCACCGGCCGCATCCTCGTGGTGGAGGACGACAAGGTGAACCAGCGCGTCATCACCCTCATGCTCGAGCGGCTCGGGCTGGAGTGCCTGGTCGTCGGCGACGGCCACACCGCCCTCGACGTGCTCAGTCAGGGCAACTGGGACCTCGTCTTCATGGATTGCCAGCTGCCCGACATCGACGGCTTTGAGACCACGCGCCGCGCCCGGGCCCAGCTGGCGGGCCAGCCGTTGCCCATCATTGCGCTCACCGCCAACGTCCGCGCCGAGGATCGCGCCGCCTGCCTCGCCGCCGGCATGAATGATTTCGTCGCCAAACCCATCCGCACCGACGCCCTCCGCACCATCCTGTCCCGCTGGTTGCATCAGCCCGTGTGAGGCGGCGCGGCCGGGAGGGCCGGGCCCCCACCGGCCGGGCCACACCCGCCCCGCCCACATTGTCCCGCGTCATGACCGCCTTTGCGCTGGACGACTCCCATGTCGCACCCCACAACCTTGGGCTCGTGGCCACACCCTCGAAGCACGACGCAAAAACGATCGACCAGGCGATCGCCCGCGTGGCTTCCACCCTCGCCACCCGGCATGCCCGGACCCCGCACCTGCTCCTGCTGGGCATCGCCAACGGCGGCATCGTCCTCGCCGCCCGCCTGGCCGCCCACCTCAAGGTGGCCGGCCTCCGGCCCGGCGTCGGCACCATCGACATTTCCTTCCATCGGGATGACATCGGCCGCCACCCGATCCCCAAGGAATTTTCCCCGACCATCATCCCCCACGACGTCAACGGGGCGCACGTGGTCCTGGTGGACGACGTCCTGCACTCCGGTCGCACGGTAAAGGCCGCGCTCGACGAACTTTTTGACCACGGCCGCCCCGCCGCCGTGGAACTCGCGGTCCTCATCGACCGCGGCGGCCGACGCCTCCCCATCGCCGCCGACTATTGCGGCCTGACCCTCACCGCCACCGACGAGGAAAAGGTCGTCCTCCTCCTCGACCCCGCCCGCCCCGCCAAGGACTCCCTCACCGTCCGCCCCGCCGCCCGGAAATCCGCGCCGCCCTTTCCAGTCACACGATAGTTTTCCCACGTAAATCAGCCCGTCCACTCTCACTCTCACTTTCACTCTCCCCTTCCGCCCTCCCGTGCCCTGGCATCGTAAACATCTCCTGACCATCGAGGATCTCACGCGCGCCGAGATCGAGCAGCTGCTCGCCACCGCCGGCGCCTTCCGCCGCATCCTCGACCGCAAGGTCAAGAAGGTCCCCGCCCTCCGCGGCAAGACCGTCGTCAACCTCTTCCTCGAGCCGAGCACCCGCACCCGCATCTCCTTCGAGATGGCGGCCAAATTCCTCAGCGCCGACGTCATCTCCTTCGACGCCTCCGCCTCCAGCACGACCAAGGGCGAGACGCTCCGCGACACCGCGCAGAACATCCAGGCGCTCAACGCCGACCTGATCGTGCTCCGCCACTCCGCCAGCGGCTCGCCGCTCTATCTCAGCAGGGTGCTCGACATCCCCGTCATCAACGCCGGCGACGGCGCCCATGAGCACCCCACGCAGGCGCTGCTCGATGTCTTTACGATGCGGGAAAAACTCGGCGACCTGAAGGGCCGCAAGGTCGTCATCCTCGGCGACATCCTCTTCAGCCGCGTCGCCCGCTCCAACATCCACGCCCTCACCAAGCTCGGGGCCGATGTCACCATCGTGGGCCCGTCCACCCTCGTGCCGCACTGGTTCGAGGCGATGGGCGTGCACGTGTCGCACAACCTCCGCACCGCGCTGGCCGACGCCGACGTCGTGATGCTCCTCCGCATCCAGCACGAGCGGCAAAGTTCCGGGCATTTCCCCTCGCTGGGCGAGTACACCAGCATGTTCGGGCTCAATTACACCCGCGCCGGCTGGATCAAGCCCGACGCCATCATCATGCACCCCGGCCCGATCAACCGGGGCGTCGAGATCGACAGCGACATCGCCGACTCGCCGCGCAGCGTGATCTTGCAGCAGGTCACCAACGGCATCGCCGTCCGCATGGCCGCCCTCTACCTCTGCGCCGGCGGCCAGCCGGAACACGTCACCACTCCAGTCGAGTAATCAATTCAATGGGCCACAAAATGCACAAAAGGCGCAAAAATGAACGAGCCCACCGCCCTGAAATTAGCCGACACCATTCGTCAGACGGCCTTCGAAGCCCATCCCTTCCTCCGTCACGGACATAATGAGAAAGTCTACGAAAACTCCCTCCGCAATCGCCTCCGCAAGAAAGGCCTCACGGTCGATCACCCGGTTCCGATCAATGTGCATGATGAAGACGGCAGCCTCTTGGGCGAGTTCGTGGCCGACCTGTTGGTCAATCAGGAATTTATTGTCGAACTCAAGGCGGTCCGCGCCCTTGTCGATGAGCACACCGCCCAGATACTCGGCGACCTGCGTGCCTCCCGTCTTGAGCATGGCCTGCTTTTCAACTTCGGCTCGCCCCGGATACAATTCCAGAAATACATCTTTCGCCAAAATGACTGACCCCTCTTCCCGTCCGGCTTTTGCGCCTTCTGTGCCTTTTGTGGCCAATAAATCATGAGTCTTCTCTGGATCAAACACGGTCGCGTCATCGATCCCGCCGCGAGGCGGGACAAGGCCGGCGATGTCTTCATCGCCGACGGCCATTTCGTCAAGACGCTCACCCCCGCACAGAAGAAGGCCGCGTCGGTCCTCGACGCGCGCGGCCTCGTCGTCTGCCCCGGTCTCGTCGACATCCACGTGCATTTCCGCGAGCCCGGCCAGACGCACAAGGAGACCATTTTGACCGGCGCCCAGGCCGCGGCCGCCGGCGGGTTCACCACCGTCGTCTGCATGCCCAACACCTCGCCCCCGGCCGACAACGCCGGCACGGTCGAGCTCATCAACCACGCCGCCCGGTCGGCCCCCGTCCACGTCTACCCCACCGGCTGCATCACCGTCGGCATGAAGGGCGTCGCGCTCGCCCCCTACGGCTCCCTCAAGAAGGCCGGCGTCGTCGCCATCACCGACGACGGCCTCTGCGTCTCCAGCAACGAGCTCATGCGCCGCGCCGTGGAGTACGCCAAGATGTTCGACCTCCCCGTCCTTGACCATTGCCAGGACGACTCCCTCACCGACAAGGCGGTGATGAACGAGGGCGTGGTCTCCACCCGCCTCGGGCTCCGCGGCTGGCCGCATGCCGCCGAGGACATCATCGTCGCCCGCAACATCATCCTGTCCTCCTACTCCGGCGCCCACATCCACCTCCAGCACATCAGCTCCGCCCTGTCGGTCGAGCTCGTGCGCCGCGCGAAAAAGGACGGCATCAAGATCACCGCCGAGGCCACGCCGCACCACATCGCGCTGACCGAGGAGGCGCTCGGCACCTACGACACCAACTTCAAGATGAACCCGCCGCTCCGCACCGAGGTGGACCGCCAGGCTATCATCGGCGGCCTGCGCGACGGCACACTCGACTGCATCGGCACCGACCACGCTCCGCACGCTCCCGAGGAAAAGGACCGCGAATTCGACTTCGCGCCCAACGGCATCATCGGCCTCGAGACCGCCCTGCCCGTCTGCCTCGACGTCCTCGTGCGCCGGGCGAAGTTCAAGCTTCCCCACGTCATCGACCTCATGACCCGCCGCGGCGCCGAGCTCCTCAAGCTCCCCGCCGGCACCCTCGCCCCCGGCGCGGCCGCCGATGTCTGCCTCTTCGATCCGGTCGAGACCTGGACCTACGACACCTACCAGGCCTTCAGCAAGTCCATCAACTCCCCCTGGAACAAACAAAAGATGACCGGCCGCGTGAAGACCACGATCGTCTCTGGCAAGATCGTCTACCAGAACGGCAAGATGCTCTGAACGGTCAAGGATTGCTGGATGGATCGACCTGACGCTTGAGCAGCAGGGGCGTCGCTTGCCGACGCCCGCGGAGCCAGACTGGATTTTGGGGAGTGCCCGCGCCCTGTCATACCACCGTGCTGTAATATTTGGACTTAACGCAGGTCGAAACGGTAGGGGCGGTTGCCCTCAACCGCCCTCGTTGGCGCAAGGACCGTCGAGGGCAACGGCCCCTACCATAGGGGCCATTTAGCTCGGGACGTTGGTATCAGCCATAGGCTTGGCGACGGCTGGTCTCTGCGGACCGGGATTGTCTGGCGTGCCCACGCCCCGTCAGCCATAACCTTGTCGACCGCTGATCCATGCGGACCGCTCCGACCAACTACCATGAAAACCTTCCCCTTCGCCTGCCTGCTGCTCGTCCTGTTGACGGGATGCTCGGTGCCCACGGCCGCCCCGGTCCGCAATGATCCCTATCCGGGTAACGGAGGAGTCTACCTGGCCACTCCCACTGAAGCTGACATCATGAGCGGGCATGCAGTATATGACCCGCCCCTGTTCGAATCCCTCCGGGTAGGCGTCACGACCAAATGGGAAGTCGTTAACCTGCTGGGCAAACCCGCCTGGTGGCAGACCAAACCGGACGGCACCTCCATCCTCGGCTACGACTACGTCGGCAAGAGACAGACCTCCATCCAGCAGATCAAGCGCGCCACCCTGAGCTTCGGTCCCGACCTGGTCTTGAAGGACAAACAATATACCGGCCCATGACGGCTATCTTGTCGGGCTCAGCTTGAGCGTCACGAGAACCGGCCGGTGGTCGCTGGCGTCGCCGGTGCCCGGGCCGTCACCAATGGTGGCGCGACCGCCGGACACGAAGGGCTTCAACGCGGGCGAGGCCAGCAGGTAGTCGAGGCGGCTGTAGGTGTCCTCGCGGCGGAAGAAATGCGTCCAAACTTCGCCGCGGGAATCGGTCGCCGGCAGCAGCTCGCCCACGACCAGATCGCCGCGTTTCTGCAGGGCGCGCACCGGCCGCGTGCTCCGTGTATCGTTCCAGTCGCCGCAGACAAGAAACATTCCCTTCGTAGGATCAGGATAGCGGGACAGCACCAGGTCGCGCACCGCCTCGGCTTCCGCGGCGCGCTGCAATCCTGACTCGGGATCGTCGGGCCGCTCGGTACGCTTGCTCTTCAGGTGGATGACAAAGACGGAAAAATCCCCCTCGGTCGTGGCGAACACCACCTCGAGCACGCCGCGTTTCACCACGTCCTTCTGCTTGAGATAGGTGGTGGCCACCTCGGCCTGCCGGCGCACTTCCTTGAACGGGACCTTGGAGAGCACCGCGACATGCCGGTCGGCGTCGGCCGCCGCCAGCAGCACCGCGTGGGGGAAATCCTGGCCGGCCTGCCTCAGCTCGCGTTGGAAATCATCGAGGTAGGGCTGCGGACCCATCTCCGTCACGGCGAGGATGTCGGGTGCGAGGCGGGCGATGACCTGCCGCAGCGCGGCCTTTTCCTTCTCCGGCTTCGGGTAGGCCGGCCGGAAGACGCCTTCCACCATCCGGTCGGCGAGGGTGTAGTTTTCGACATTGTAGGCCGCGACGGTGAGAGCCGCGGATGCGGCAACCAGCCAGAGCTTCATGGCCACGAAAAACACGAGAATCCGGCGGCACCCGATACTCTCAAGGCGCCGATAGGCGCGCGGAACACTCTCTCGAGCAAGATGGATCATTTTTTTGTTTTTTGTGGCTAAGAAATGCCTCAGGCCTTGGCCAACGACCGCTCCCGCTCGACCAGCGTCGGGTGCGAGTAATACATCGCGCTGTAGAGCGGGTGCGGGGTCAGGTTCGACAGGTTCTTCTGTGAGAGCTTGCGAAGCGCGCCGATGATCGGCGCGGCGGAGTGCATGGCCTTTTTCGCAAAGGCGTCGGCCTCGTATTCGTTTTTCCGCGACAGCCGGTTGCCGAGGAAGCTGAACCAGAAGGTCACCAGCCCGCCCAGCAGCGCGAAGAGCAAAAACGTCGGCGCCAGCGCGCCCGGCGGCAGGCCGAAGGCCGGGTTGAACCACGGGGCATTGGCCAGCCACGCCACGACCCCGAAAGCGCCGAGCTGCAGCGCGGCCATCACGGCGAGGAACTTCGGGATGTGCCCGCACTTGTAATGGCCGATCTCGTGCGCGAGCACGGCCTCGAGCTCCTCCTGCGTCAGCTGCGCGATGAGCGTGTCGAAGAGCACGATGCGGCGGAAGCGGCCGAAGCCGGTGAAGAACGCGTTGGAGTGGCCGGAGCGCTTGCTGCCGTCCATCACCTCGATGGTCTTCGCCTGGAAACCCGTGCGGTCGGCCAGCGCGAGCAGCCGCGCGCGGGCGTCACCGTCGGTGAGCGGCGTGAGCTTGTTGAAGAGCGGCAGAATCAGCTTCGGGTAAAGCACCATCATGAGCAGTTGGAAGCCGAACATCAGCCCGAAGCCCCACACCCACCACCCCGGCCCCACCCGGCCGACCAGCGCCAGCAGCCCCCACGCGAGCGGGAACCCGATGGCGAGGCCGAGCAGCGTGGATTTCACCTGGTCGCTGATCCACAGGCCGAGCGTGCTCTTGTTGAAACCAAACCGCGCCTCCAGGCGGAACTGCGCCCACCACGCCAGGGGCAGGCCGGGCAGGCCGAGCAAAATCATCGTGACGATCAGAAACAACGCCCCGCTCCATGCCGCGCCCGGCGCGAGCGCGTCAAACTGCCACCACAGCCACGGCAGCGCGCCGCTGAAGAGCAGCCCCAGCAATATCGCGACGTCGTAGATGAACTCGAACGACGCAAACCGGCTCTTGGCCTGCGTGTAATCCACCGATCGCGCATAGGTGGCCTCGTCCATGACCCCGGCGACAGCCGGCGGGCGTTGCGCGGCGTGGCGGCGCGATTCCGCGCGGTTGAGGGCCTCGAGGCCCAGCTGCGCCACCAGCCGCAGGACAATCAGCGCCACGATCGCAAGGGGAAACCATTCCATAGAAGCCAAGGGAGAACATGTTTGGCGGCACCGGGCCAGCACGAAGAAGCATGGATGCTGGAAGGGGGATCAACCCGCGGGACTGATAGTCCCTCCGCCAGGTGAAACCACGGGCGAGCTCGCCCTCCCCCCGTCGCATCTCGCCAGCCAATCCGTCCCAACCCTCTGCCCCCGGGCTACTTTCGGCCGCTTCAAAGATTGTTTGAAATCGCCCCGGGCGGGGGCATGGTGGCCCCGTGGATTCAGACAAGACCGCCAAACTCAGTTTCGAAACGGCCCTCACCCGGCTGGAAGCCATTGTCGACTCGATGGAATCCGGCGAGGTGCCGCTGGCCGACCTGCTGGCCAAGTATGAGGAAGGCACCAAGTTGCTCAAAGCCTGCGAGAGCCGCCTCAAGGAGGCCGGGCTGAAGATCGAGAAACTCAAGCAGGCCAAGGACGGCAGCGCCGCCTTCGAGCCGTTTGCCACCACCCGCGCGGAGTAACCGCCGGTCCGCGCCGTCCCCGCATGAGCTCTTCTCCGTCCGTCCCCACCCTCCTCTCCCGCATCGCCGGCCCCGCCGACGTCAAGGCCCTCGACCCCGCCCAGTTGCCACAGCTTGCGCAGGAAATCCGCGCCGAGCTGATCAAGGTCACCGCGCGCAACGGCGGCCACATCGGCCCGAACCTCGGGGTCGTCGAGCTGACCATCGCGCTGCACCGCGTGTTCAGCACGCCGGAGGACCAGTTCGTCTTCGACGTCGCGCACCAGGGTTACGTCCACAAGCTGCTTACCGGCCGGCAGGGCGGATTATTCTCCAAGCTCCGCCAGACCGGCGGCGCCTCGGGCTTCCTCAGCCGCGCCGAGAGCCCGCATGATTCCTTCGGCGCCGGCCACGCGGGCACCGCCCTCTCCGCCGCACTCGGCATGGCGACGGCCCGCGACCTGCGCGGCACCGGCGAGCACGTGGTCGCGGTGTGCGGCGACGCGGCCTTCACCTGCGGCGTGACGCTCGAGGCGCTTAACAACGTCGTCAGCTCCACCAAGCGGCTCATCGTCATCCTCAACGACAACGAGTGGTCCATTGCCAAGAACGTCGGCGCCATCGCCGGCTACCTCAACCGGCTCAGCACGAACCCGACCTACAACAAGATGCACCACGACGTGGAGGGCTTCTTCCGGAGCTTCCCGATGGGCGTCGAGATGAACCGCGTCTACATGAAGTGGAAGCGCGAGACGAAGGACTTCTTCGTCGAGTCGTCGCTGTTCGAGAAGTTCGGCCTGCGTTACCTGGGTCCGGTCGACGGCCACAACCTCGACGCGCTGGTCAAGAACCTCGAGTTCGCCAGCCACTGCGACGTGCCCGTGCTCATCCACGTGCTGACCAAGAAGGGCAAGGGTCTCGATGCCGCCATCAACTTTCCGGAAAAATTCCACGGCGCCAGCCCCTACGATCCAGTCACGGGCGAGAACGCCAAGGCCGCACCCGGCACGACGCCCACCTATCAGGAGGTTTTCGGCGCGGCCATCACGCGCGAGGCGCGACTGGACATGAACGTGCTGGGCATCACCGGCGCCATGCCCAGCGGCACGGGCCTCTCCCAGCTCGCGCGGGAGGTGCCCGGCCAGTTCTTCGACGTGGGCATCGCGGAGGAACACGCCGTGCTCTTCGCCGCCGGCCTTGCGACCAAGGGCTTCCGCCCGGTCTGTGCGATCTACTCGACCTTCCTCCAGCGCGCCTACGACCAGGTCATCCACGACGTGGCGCTGCAGAACCTGCCGGTGACCTTTTGCCTGGACCGCGCCGGCCTGTCGCCCAATGACGGCCCGACGCACCACGGCCTGTTCGACCTGTCCTACCTGCGCTGCGTGCCCAACGCCACGGTGATGCAGCCGAAGGACGAGGACGAACTCGCCGACATGCTGCACACCTCGCTGCAGCTGCCCGGCCCGGGCTTCATCCGTTATCCGCGCGGCTCCGGCCCCGGCGCCACGGTCAAGCCCGCGCCCGTCGCGCTCCCCGTCGGCCAGGCCGAGCTGCTGCGCGAGGGTTCCAACATCATGATCTGGGCCCTGGGCCCGATGGTGCAGGAAGCCTGGAGGATCGCCGCGCGCCTTGCGGACGAGGACGGGCTCTCGGTCGGCGTGGTGAATGCGCGCTTCATCAAGCCGCTCGACCGCACCATGCTGCTTAGCCAGGCCACGGTGGTGCCGCTCATCGTCACGATGGAGGACCACGTCCTCGCCGGCGGCTTTGGCAGCGCGGTGCTCGAGGCCCTGCAGGACGCCGACTGCCCGACGCCCGTTGAGCGCATCGGTTGGCCCGACAAGTTCGTCGATCACGGCAGCAGCGTGGACCTCCTCCGTGCCGCCTACGGCCTCTCGCCCGACGACATCACCCGCCGCATCAAGGACCGCTACCGGTGCCTCGGCGAGGCGGCGGTCGAGGCCGAGGCGTGAGTTGTAGCAACTGTCTTGCTCAGGCCGGAGGGGAAGATTGGCGGGATTCGGCGATCGCGCCCTACAATTTCCTTGCGCCTTTTGTGGCCGAATTCTCCGCCGCCTTGTCCGCGACATAGATCATATACGCCGCGCGCTTGGCGCTCTCATACAACTTCGCCGGCACCGCCGTCACGGTGAGCCCCGTGCGCTTGAGGCGCTTCTCCAGCACGGCATCCGGGCACGCCGACCAGATTGCCGCGCGGCCGCCTGGCTTCAGAGCCGTCGCGATGAATATCATACCCTGCTCGCTATAGAGCAGGTGGTTCTCGTTCTTCACCATTGCCGTCGTGCCGTTGTCGATGTCCAGGATGATGGCATCGTAGGGCGCGCGCGCTCCCTGGCGGATCAGCGAGCGAACATCCCCGGCCAGCACCTGAACCCGGCGGTCCCCGAGCAGCCTGCCGTTGAGCCCGGCCAGGTGCGTGCGGTTCCACGCCACGATCTCCTGGAACAGCTCGGATTGGTGCACGACGGCATTGCCTCCCGCGACCGCGAGGACGCTCTTCAGCGTGAAGCCCAGGCCCAGCCCGCCGATGAGGATGCGGGCGGCCTTCCCCCGCGGGAGCTTCGCGCAGCCCAGCTGACCCAGCAGGACCTCGGACGCCGACACCGACGAGTGCATGAGCTGCTGCCCGTTCACCCGGATGCAATAGGTGCCATCGTGCTCGACCAGGGTCATGCGCGCGCCATTGGGCGTGGTGGTCTCCGCGAGCAGGATATTGGGCTTCATGCGGCGGAATTATCATCACGAAATACACGAAACACACGAAAAAGAAAAATGGCGGGGCTGCGGCCGCTTAGTGGAATCATCCCTGGGGGTATTTCGTGGTGACCAATTCCGGGCCCTAGTAGCTGCGCTCACGGGCAAAAGTGGAATTCAGTATAACGGCTTCACCCCTTCACCGGTGAAGGAATTGCTTTTGACCGAATCCCATTAGTCCGCTTAAGTGGCGGGCTACGTGAAACCCACCATCATCTACACCAAGACCGACGAGGCCCCGGCGCTCGCCACCTATTCCCTGCTGCCGATCGTCCAGGCTTTCACCAAGCACGCGGACATCAACGTCGAGACCCGCGACATCTCCGTCGCCGCCCGCATTTTGGCCACCTTCGCGGACCAGCTGCCCGCGGCCCAGCGGGTGCCGGACAATCTCGCCGAACTCGGCGCCCTCACCCTCCAGCCCGAGGCCAACATCATCAAGCTGCCCAATATCTCCGCGTCCGTCCCGCAGCTCAAGGAGGCCATCACCGAGCTCCAGGCCCACGGTTACGCCGTGCCGGACTATCCCGAGGTCGCCAAAACCGACGCCGAGAAGGACACCAAGGCCCGCTACGACAAGGTGAAGGGCTCCGCCGTGAATCCCGTCCTCCGCGAGGGCAACTCCGACCGCCGCGCCCCGAAGGCCGTCAAGGATTACGCCAAGAAGCATCCGCACTCCATGGGCAAGTGGTCCGCGGACTCGAAAACCAGCGTCTCAACCATGGGCAAGGACGACTTCCGCGCGAACGAGCTGTCCGTCACCGTGGCCGCCGCGACCACCGTGCGCATTGAATTCGTGCCGGCCCCGAATGCGGACGGGACGATCAGCCCCGTGGTCGTGCTCAAGGACAAGACCCCGCTCAAGGCCGGCGAGATCCTCGACGCCACGTTCATGAACAAGAACGCCCTCGGCGCCTTCTATGCGCAGCAGATGATCCGCGCCAAGAAGGAGGGCATCCTCTTCTCGCTCCACCTCAAGGCCACGATGATGAAGGTCTCCGACCCCATCATGTTCGGCCTCGCCGTCCGCGTGTTCTTCAAGGACGTCTTCCGCCAGCACGCCGCCGCCCTCGACACGCTCGGCGTTGACCTGAACAACGGTTTCGGCGACCTGCTCGGCAAGATCGCCGCGCTCCCCGCCGACCAGCTGGCCGCCCTCGAGGCCGACATCGCCGCCGCTTTCGCCAGCCGCCCGGACGTCGCCATGGTCAACTCCGACAAGGGCATCACCAACCTGCATGTCCCCAGCGACGTGATTGTCGACGCCTCGATGCCGGCGATGATCCGCACCTCCGGGCAGATGTGGAACGCCGCCGGCAAGGGCCAGGATACGCTCTGCGTCATCCCCGACAGCTGCTACGCCAGCGTCTACCAGGCGGTGATCGAATTCTGCAAAAAACACGGCGCCTTCGACCCGCAGACCATGGGCTCCGTCCCCAACGTCGGCCTCATGGCCCAGGCCGCCGAGGAATACGGCTCCCACAACAAGACCTTTGTCGCCCCCGGCAAAGGCACGATCCAGGTGGTCACGATTCCGGACCCTCAAGCCTCAGGCCTCTCGCCTCAGACCTTGCTCTCCCACGAAGTGGCTGAAGGCGACATCTGGCGCGCCTGCCAGACTAAGGACGCTCCCGTCCAGGACTGGGTCAAACTCGCCGTCAACCGCGCCCGCCTCAGCAACACGCCCGCCATCTTCTGGCTTGATGAGAAGCGCGCCCACGACGCCCAGATCATCGCCAAGGTGAAGACCTACCTCACCCAGCACGACACCACGGGGTTGGATATCAAAATTCTCGCGCCTCCCGCCGCTTGCCTCACCACCTTGGAACGCTTGAAGGCCGGGCAGGACACGATTTCCGTCACGGGCAACGTGCTCCGCGACTACCTGACCGACCTCTTCCCGATCCTCGAGGTCGGCACGAGCGCCAAGATGCTTTCGATCGTCCCGCTGATGAACGGCGGCGGCCTGTTCGAGACCGGCGCCGGCGGCTCCGCCCCGAAGCACGTCGAGCAGTTCCAGCAGGAAAACTACCTGCGCTGGGACAGCCTCGGTGAGTTCTTCGCCCTCGCCGCCAGCTTCGAGCACCTCGCCATCACCCAGAAACACGCCAAGGCCAAGGTTCTCGCCGACACCCTCGACACCGCCAACGGCAAGTTCCTGGAGCACGACAAGAGCCCCGGCCGCAAACTCGGCACAATCGATAACCGCGGCAGCCACTTCTACCTCGCCCTCTACTGGGCGCAGGCCTTGGCCACTCAAACCTCAGACCTCACACTTCAGGCCTTGTTTAAGCCAGTCGCCGAAAAGCTGGCGGCCTCCGAAAAGCAGATCGTCGCCGAATTGCTCGCCGTCCAAGGCAAGCCCGCCGATGTCGGCGGGTACTATCAGCCGGATGAGGCCAAGGCCTCGGCGGCGCTGCGGCCATCGACCACCCTCAACGACATCCTGGCTACGATCTGATTTCTATAGGCCCTATATGACCTATAGGGCTCATATTTTCCTCCGATCCCGATAATCCAGCCGAGCCCGCGTCATCCGCTCGCGCAGGCCGCCTTCTTTGAGAAAATCCTGCTCGAGCCGGAGGATCAGCCGGTCGAGCAGATAGTCGGCCTGATGGATGAGGCAGATGGCGATGTTGGCCACCACCGGCCCGGAGCGGGTCGCCACCAGTTCGCGGATGTCGTCGAACTTCAGCTCAGGGTTCGCGCCGAGCCGCCGCACATACCGCGCCTCCCGCGAGTCCTTGTCCCACGCCGGCACCTGGTGCGTGCGCAGGTAGTCGCCATAATCTATCAGTAGTTCCTCCAGGCTCGCCCGGGCGACATTCGTGAGCTTCAGCTCCATCTCGGTCGAGGTCTTCGCTGCCTTGGCGCCCTCGGCGATGTTTTGTTTTCCTGACCGCGCGGCCTGCACCATCTGGTCCACGGTGCGGTCACCCCGTCTGAGAAAACGCGCGCAAAATACTTGAGTCAGGTCGTAGGCTATCTCCGCCTTCCGATAGGAACGCAGTTCCTGATAGTTTCCACGCAGCGGCAGAAAGCCGCCCGCCGATTGGTCCTGGGCCATGATGCAATTTCCTCCTGTGTTGCGGCCCGTGCCGCCAACACACTCCAACCATTCCTCGCCCTCAAGCCACAAATCAGTCCTGTCTTATCCTATCAGCCCCATAAATCCTATAAGCCCTATAGGCCTATACCTGCCGCTTCCCAACCGAGTGGGACACCCTGCACAAATCCCGCGACAACCTCACCGCATGCCCAACCTTGAGCTCAAGATACCCCCGGTGGTTGTCTGGTTCGCGGTCGCGGCGGCCATGGGGCTGGCGGCGCGGGCGGGATCAGCCCTGGATTTCCCCCTGCCTTTCCGCCGCAGCCTCGTCTTCGGATTTGCTTTCGCCGGTGTGTTCGTCGCCGTGCTGGGCGTAGTCTCATTCCGCCGGGCCGGGACCACGGTCAACCCGCTGAAACCTGACGGCACCTCGGCGCTGGTGGTGTCGGGCATCTATCGGGTGACGCGCAATCCGATGTATCTCGGCATGCTGCTGGTTCTCCTCGGCCTGGCCTGCTATCTCGGCAATGTCGTCGCCTTCCTCCTCCTGCCCAGCTTTGCTCTCTACCTGAACCGGTTCCAGATCGCGCCCGAGGAGAAAGTGCTCACGGTCCTGTTTGGCGCGGAGTTCACCACCTACCGAGCCACGGTCCGCCGCTGGCTCTGACCCATGCCCTTCCTCATCGGAGTCCTGCTCGCCCTCGCCGTGGCAATCTTTGCCCGCCTCGTCGGCTTTGATCGCGACCGGGCGTTCTATCCCACGGTGCTGATCGTCATCGGATGCCTCTACGGCCTGTTCGCCGTGATCGGCAGCAGCATGTCCGCGCTCGCCGCCGAGTCGGTCGGGATGATCGTGTTCGTGCTGCTTGCCGTGTTCGGTTTCAAGCGCAGCCCGTGGCTGCTGGTCGTCGGCCTGGCCGGACATGGCGTCTTCGATTTCTTCCACGGCCACCTCATCACCAACCCCGGCGTGCCCGCCTGGTGGCCGGCCTTCTGCGGCGCCTACGACATCACCGCGGCGATCTATCTCGCGTGGTTGCTGCTCCGGGCCAGATCGGCGACTACTGTCCGCGAGTGAATGAAGCCAAGCGCCCGAAATGGATTGCGGATAATACAATCGGCTGACGGGAAGGATTCAGAGGGTCAGGCTTCGCGGCTTGGGGTCGCCTGTCTGAGCCACGCGCCGGGCTCCTCGCCAGTCGGCTGAAGGCGACCCTTGAGTTCCCGGTCACCGCCCGTAGATTCGCGCTATGAAGGCAGTCATCTACGAGCGCTATGGTGGTCCGGAGGTGCTGCAAATGACCGACCTGGCGGAACCCATGGCCGCCCACGGCGATGTGCTCGTGCGGATCCGAGCGGCCTCCGTCAACCCGCTGGACTGGAAGCTGCGCGCCGGCCAGCTGAGTTTCCTCGCCGGGCGGAAATTTCCCAAGCACTCCGGCTTCGACTTCGCGGGCATCGTCGAATCCTGCGGTCCGGAGGTCACCGGGTTGAAGCCGGGCGACGAGGTGTTCGGGGGCACGAACCCCATGGTCGCCGGCCGCGGCACCTTCGCGGAGAAATGCGTGACCGAGGCCAACCTGGTCGCCCCCAAGCCGGCCGGTCTGTCCTTCGTCGAGGCCGCCGCGACCCCGTGTGCGGGCCTGTCCGCCCTGCAGGCCTTGCGCCACTGCCGGGTGGTCGCGGGCTCGCGCGTGCTCCTGATCGGGGCCTCGGGCGGCCTTGGGATCTTTGCGGTCCCGCTCGCCAAGCAACTGGGCGCCCATGTGACGGGGGTATGCAGCGCCCAGGGCATCGACCTGGTGAAGCGGCTCGGGGCCGATGTCGTGATCGATCGACAGCAGCAAAACCCCGTCGCGCCGGGATCCACCTATGATGCCATCCTCGACTTGGCGGCCGTGCACACCTTCCGCGCCTGCCGCCACTTGCTGACTCCCCGTGGCCACTATCTCAACACGATGCCCGGGCCCGGCATATTCTGGAGCCAGGCCTGGACCACCTTTTTCAGCGCCCAAAAAGCCCGGACCTTCCTGCTCAAACCCACTTCCTCCGGTTTCCAGGAACTGGGCGACCTCATGGCCAGTGGCGCCATCCGCCCGACCGTGGGCCAGGTGTTTCCGTTCAACATCGATTCCGTCCGCGAAATGCACCGGCTTTCCCAAGACGGCCATGTACTCGGCAAGCTCGTGCTCGAACTTCCCGGTTGAGCCCGTCGCCCCGGAAGGGAGCGAGGAGTCAGGAGTAGATGATTCAAGTAGCCCGGGGTCAGCGGGAGAGTCGCGAATATTCAGTCGTCGCGTCCGGAATCTCGCCATTCCTGCCGGAACAAGCGGCCAAAGAATATCTTTCCCCCATGGATTCTCCGGCTACGTTGTCCCGATGGCCCTTAAACTTCCCGGATGGCGTAGCTTTGCCGGCCTCTTGATCGTACTGACCATGCTGGACGCCCGTGCCCAGGGAGAAAGCGAGGGCACTGACCAACCGGCCGAGCCGTTTTTGCTTTCTGCTGAGGGCAGCGGACGCGCCACGGCCTATCTCGAGTCCGGCAAGATCGTGACGTTTCGCGGCCGGACGCATGTCGCTTGGCTGGATACCCCATCGGAAGGTTTTCGGATCCGGATCCGCACGCTCGACCTTGCGAACGGCCGTTGGTCCCAAGCTTGGACGATCGGTGAAGCCGTGGACAACCACGGCGGCCCCGCGCTCACCGTCGATGCGGAGGGCTATCTGCATGTGGTTTTTTATTCGCATCACCATCCCTTTCGTTACCGGCGCTCCGTCCGGCCGAATGATGCTTCGGAATGGGGACCGGTGCAGGAATTCGGCCTGCACCTGACCTACCCCACCCTGCTCTGCGCCAAGGACGGCACGCTGATAATGTCCGCCCGGCGGAGTCATGACGACAAACCTTGGGAGCTGGAAATCTGGACCAAGACCCCGGACGGTGCCTGGTCGCAGGGCCCGGCCGTGCTGCGCTCGCGCCGCTTGAACTACAGCCAGTTCGCGGCGTCGATGGCCTGGGCGCCGGATCACCTGCGGCTGTTCCTCTCCTTTCGCATCTACGAGATGCCCAGCTATGAGACAAAGGAGGCGGTCTCCGGGGTCGGTTGCATCACCAGTCCCGATGTCGGCCGGACGTGGACGAAACTGGACGGCACGCCCCTGCCGCTGCCCGCGTCGCTCGACACCCTCGACGCGATCGTCACCTGCGATTCCCGCGAAGGCCGCATCACCGACGCGGGCTCGATGGCCGTCAGCCCGGACGGCGTGCCTTTTGTCACCTACAGCATCAAGACCCAGGACACCGCCGAAACCTACCTCGCGACGCCGCTGCCCGGCGGTGGCTGGCGGCATCTGCAACTGAACCGGTATCTGCCGCCGGAGCTCCGCAATCTTGCCCTGGTTCTTCAAGGCGGGGTCGTCTTCAACGGCGCCGGTCAGCCTGTAGTGGTGGCAACGGTCATGGACTCGAAGTTCGGCGAGGAGTCCTGGGGACACCCGAGCACCGACCTGGTGCGTTTCGATTCCACGGACGACGGCCGCAGCTTCAGGGCGCAACGCGTCGCCGCTCCGGAAGCGGCCAGACCGCGCTGGATGCCCAGTCTGGAGAAACCGACCGGTTTCAACGAGGTGCCACCCCACCCCGGCCTGATCTACACCGCCGGCAGCGCCGGTTCCGGCTTGGGCGACGTGCTGAGCAACCAAGTTTGGTGGAAGCTTTTGAAATAATACACGGCGGGCTCGGAGCCGTCAGGCGCCGCAACAGTTCCGGCATTTCTTGGACCCAACCGCCCATTCTCACTTGGCAGGGACGTGAACAGCCGAAAGTCTCGAGGTATGAACTACCGGACCAAGGCGGAGTATTATATCAAAGGCATCACCGGGGGCTTCGTCGAGGCCGCCGAGGTCATCGCCTGGTCGGACGAGGTCGTCACGGCCGCGGACAAGACCGAGGACTGGATGATCGAGATCTCCAGCTGCGGCCCCGGTGACCGCATGGTCATTCTCAGCCACCTCAACACCATCAAGGGCACCGCCGATCCCGTCGAGCTGGCCGCCCTGCTGAAGGCCAGGGGCGTGGCCTGAGAAATGCGAATCAGTGGACCGGCCGACGACTTGGCCTGGTTCTGCCGGAGAGCTGGACTATGTGATGCGGGTGAACTATGTGGATAAACTCGTCAGCAAGCTAAACCCCGAACCCAAGGAATATCATGTCCCAGAAAATTCTCATCACCAATTTTACGTTCGGAGTTCCTCGGGAAGAATTCAAAGCGATGGTCAAACAGCTGGCCCAATCCTTCGCCGATGTGCCCGGATGTCTCTGGAAAATCTGGCTGATCAATGGGGAGAAGAACGAGGCCGGGGCAGTATATCTGTTCAAGGATGCCGCTGCGCTGGAGGCTTTCAAATCCAGTCCCCTGGTTGCATCTGTGCTGACGCATCCCGCACTGGGAGATTTTGAACTGAGAGAGCGGGATATCCTTGAAGAGGTGAGCGCGATTACCCGGGCGCCAGTCTGATCGCTCTCCTCATCCAAGGGATCAATCCAGGATTCATTTCATGGCCCGGCGAACCGCCGGGCGGCCTTCATGGCGTGCCGCCGAGTTGGCCGGCGTGGACGGACGTGGCGCTGGCAACGTAAGCCCGGGCATGCGCGATGCGCTCGATCCCCGCGTCACTGTCGACGGCCACGGCGGCCAGCCGCTGGTAATGCTGCAGCGCTGCGGTGGCGTTGCCAGCACGCTCGGCGGCCTGACCGGCGCCATAAAGCGTATTCAACCGGTTGGGGCTCGGGGTCAGCACCGCCTCGTAGGCCGCCTGCGCCTCGGTGGGCCGCCCGGCCGCGAGGAGCATGTCACCCAGCAGGTCGCCCGCCGGGAGCACTTCGCCTGGGGTGACGGCCTCCTTGTCCGAACCCGCCTCAAGCTCGGCGGCGCGGCGCATCAAGCCGATGGCCACGTCAGTGTCCTGCTCCGCGTACGCGATCCATGCGCGGGCGGAGAGCAGCTGGGTCTCGGCCTGAGCCACCCAATAGATCTCGCGCCTGGCGGCCGTCAGCGCGCGCAGGATGCGCTCCAGTTCGACGGCTTCCGCCCTCGCTGCATCAAGCCGCCCGCTCCGGGCCGCACCGATCGCCCGGGCATAATGGACAATCGAGTCGCAGTTCGCATCCCGTGCACTCCACGGGAATGATGCCGGTTGATGGAGCGGCAGGACCGCCGCCTCGGCCCAGGCCTGGCGCTCCAGCGCACACCGGGCCGGGATGGCGGCGAACGCGAAGGACATGGCGGTGGGATTAACCGGGGAATAGGGTCCCGGTACGTCCGCGACCAGCCGCCGGATGGACTCGGCCTGACGATACTGCCCGCGCTGGAGGTACGCGTAGGCGAGGTAGTCGAGCGCGTGGGGATAGTGGCCGTTGAGCGTGCCGGTCTCCTGCCACAGCTTGCGGGCCGCGGCCGCGGAGCGCAGGTTGAATTCAATCGATTTGTCCCACACGCCGAGGCGCGTGAAGATGTGCGTCGGCATGTGGAGCGCATGGGGCACATCGGGCGCGACCTGGCTGTAGGTGTCGCAGACTTCAAGCGCGCGGTCCGCCAGCATCGGAAAGTCGTAGGCATGTATCTTGTAATGCTGCGCTCCCGGGTGGTCGGGCAGGCTGGCCCTGACCTTTTGCAGCTGCGTCGCCGCCTCAAACTGGACCCGGTGGGACTTGTCCTTCGGGAGAAAGCGGATCGGGGCGAGGTGGTAAAGGGCGCCAAACGCGACCGCCTCGAGGTCATCCGGGTATTCGTCCGAGAGCGCACTCCACCTGGCATCGAGGGTTTTCAGACCGTCGCCGTGATTGCCTGGCGTCCCGTCGCCGAAATAAGCCCCCATCACCTCAAGGTAGGCCCGCTCCCGCGGTGTGGCCGGTGGACAGGCGAGGCCGAGGCGTATCTGCTCCGCACCCAGTTTGCGGTCGGCTGCACCGGGGCTGTCCGGCCACAGCGGATGGATGATCGTCATGGCCCGGCCCCAATACGCGAGGGCGCACTTGGGATCGGCCGCTGCCGCCCGGACAAACTCCCGTTCCGCCTCGGGATACATCATGTGATGCAGGAGCTTCACGCCGCGGATCATGTGCTGCCGCGCCTCGGGGCTGCCGCTGACCTCAAAGCGCACCGAGCCCAGTGAGTCGCCCAGTGTGTCGCCGGCCAAACCCGCGGTAGAAAGGACAATTGCAACACAGAATCCCACGATAAACCGAGCCTGCTTTGGTTTCATTGGTACCTCGAATGGGAGTTTCTGTTCAGCCGGGTCGATCACTGAAATAGCAATTCCCTTCATGGTCGCAACCCTGCATTCGATTCACGAATCAAGCCATCGAACCAGAAGAAGGTGAACCAGATGGAGCATTTCATCCAGGGCGTCACGCCCGGCTTCGTCGCGGCCGCCGAACCGATCTGGTCGAGTTGGTGCCCTCTTCTAGGTCAGGGGCGTGGCCTGAGCGCTCTGGAAAAGACAGGTTGGACCATTTCACGGATAGCACGGATTGGAGAAGCGCAGGTCGTCGGATGGAGCGAACTGCTCGCAGGGCGCCTGCCCGGTCGTACATCATGCCAAGCCAATGCGCTGGGTTCAGCGCGTTCCACCGCTCAAATGCTCTGCCCCATCCGTGCTCATCTCTATATCCGTGGCAAATTAACTTCCCGCGTCGGGCATGAAGCCCGACCTACAGCGCCGGCGCGCGCCGGGCGTGCCGGCTGCGGCCGAGGCGCTTGTTCTCGGCGATCCAGTGGAGCTGGAAATCCTGCATGCGGTGGAAAAGGCCGAGCAGCTGCTCCGGCTGTGCGTAGTGGTCGAGACCCGAGCGGTCGAGCGCCAGGAGTAGCTCGTGCGTGGCCTCGAGCGTCGAGAGGCAGCCCGGCTTCGGCTGCCGCTTGATGACATAGCGGCTGGGCGGCGCGTTGGAAAACATGATGCGCGGCAGACGCTGCAGGCTGAGGCTCGTGCGCAGCATCGGGCGGACGAGCCGCCACGTGGCATCGAGCAAAAATACCACGAGGCGACGGCCCTCGATGTCATCGGCGTGGAGTTCGCCCTTCGACAGGTCGCGCGCGTCCTTCGTCGGATAAAGCAGCACCGGGAAGTTCTTCGGGTCGTTGATCAGCGCCTGCACGGCCTCGTGCTCGTCGAAACTTATGCCGAGGTGCAGTTCGCTGTCGGCCAGGCTGAGGTGCGTGAGCCGGCCGGTGTTCGCCTTGATCCGCTTGAACTCATACGGGTGCATGAGGATCACGAACTTCGTCCGCGTCCGCATGGGCGTGATCGACCCGCACCAGCAAAGTGACTGGGGCCAGAAACAACGGTAACACATGGCGCGACTCATGGACTTCCGACGATTGCCTCGCGACCGGTCCATGACCAGTGGCAAATGAAGCCCCTTCAGGTCCGGAGGCCAGCCGGTCCACGGTGGCCATTGGCATGGGAGGAACCCTTGGTCCTCCCGATGAAGTCACCGCAGCACGCCGCGCCGGCGCATTGCCCGGGCGTAAAGAAAAAGAAGCACGGCGATGATGATGATGACGCCCGTAAAGACCATGGCCCCTTCCCTTCCGGGGCCATGATCTTCATGCCGTCGGTCAAAATGAAATTGTGGAGGAACGTGAGCGCCATGGCGACGAGCACCGCCAGGTTGACCGGTACGGCCAGTTTCCGCCGGAGCAGCAGAAGCACCGAGCCGAGCATGCTGCCCCAGGTGGCCACGCCCCAGGCGAGCACGACCCAGAGGGGAAAGCCGTGGAAGTAATCCAGCTGCTCCGGCGTGAACGCCTTCAGGTAGGCCTCGTTCCTCGTCTGCGTCATCACGAAATCGAGTGCCCCGGCCGCATTCCACAGGAGTGAAATCCCTCCGACCACCCACACGTGCCAAGGAGTCCTGGCCGGCTGCATCGTTGGGTCTGTCATGACGTCAGGGAAAACTTTCCCTAGACCTAGTCAATGCCGGCTCCCGGCGAGACCTTGCATTCCCGGGCCACGAAACAAAGCGGCTCGCCCGCGTCGTCGAGGATCGGGGCGATGCGGATGTCCGCCTCATAGCGGCTGCCGTCCTTGTGGTAGTTTACCAACGTCTCGCGACATTCCCGCCGGGTCCGGACCGCGTCACGGATGCGTGCCACCGCGACCGGATCCGTCCCGGGGCCTTGCAGCAGGTGGCCGGGTTTGCGCCCCCGGATTTCCTCCAGGGGATAGCCGCACATCAGGATAAAAGCCTGGTTGACCCACTCGACTCGGCCGGCGGCGTCGGTCACCACCAACCCCTCTGGTCCGGGCGGGAGCGGGCACGCCTCCACGGCCCCGAGCAACCGGAGCTTCAGTGCCACCGGCGGCGTCAGCACTTCCGGGACCACGCTCATGGCCACCGCGGCCGAGACTTCTCCCAGGCCGGCCACCAGCGCGCCCAGTTCCGCCGATGACGCCAGCAGGACTTCGAAATTCTCCGCCTCGGCGGCCGTCATGGCGCCGCAGACATATTGGACGGCCTTGTCCTGGAAAGCTTCGGTCAGCACGAGGCGATGGGTAAGGCTGACGGACGATTAGTCAAAGCCGGTTTGCGACCATGGGGCAAAGCGCCCAGCCTGCCCCTGCATCCTACTCGAAGAAGCCCTCGGCCTGGATCACGCCCGCATTTTCGTCGTCACCCGGCTCGCCGGCCTCGCGACAGTCTTCCGGAAACGCCGGCAGGCGCTGCGTCCAGCGCACGGCGCACAGCGGGTCGATGAGCGCCTCGTGCAGCGCCGAACCGAAGTCGTAGGCGCGTCCGTCAAACCCGGCCTCCGCGACCGCCTGGTCGATGCCGAGCATGACCGCGAACATGCGGCCGCGGATCTCGGGGATGAGGACGTCGACATGATCGAGACCTGCCTCGAGATTGGTGCGGCAGCCGGCGAGGTTGTGACTGTGATGCGAGCGGCACGCCTCGGGCCGCGCCTCATAGATTGAGCAGCTGTCGTCTTTCAGCAGGACGCACGCGGTCTTGAGCGCCGCCCGCTCCCGCATGCCCTTGCCGGCAAAGGCGGTCCGGTGCTCTGCCGCCCGATCGATCAAGACCTCGAGCCCGGCCGGAGAGAAGCGCGTCTGGATGAATTCCGCCGCGAGGAGCACCTCGTGGGCCTGCACGCCGACCGGCACGTGGCAGCAGGTGCCGCAGCCGGCGCGGCACGCGACCGTGGCCCGGGCGGAGGCGGGGGCCGCCTCGTAGGCGCGGTCGAATCCCTTGTGCGCCAAACGCAGTACCGCCAGGAAGTCGGCCGGGTTGCGCGTCTTCCGCAGGCGCGCTAGCACCGATCGTCCGGTTTGCTCAAACAAGGATTCTTCGGCGAGGGAAAATCCGGCGCACATGCCCCCACTAGGACGCAGCGGAGCCCCAAGACAAGGCCCGTCCGCCGGCGGTCCCGTCGCAGGCTCATTCCGCGCGGACGACACTGACCTGCACCTGCAGGTCGGACCGCACCCCGGGATCGCTGCTCCGGTAGGTCCCGGCAATCGGCGGCAGCGCCTCGGGATCGCGTCCGACCGCCACCGCGATGTGGCTCGAGCCCGTGACAATTCCACCCGTGCTGTCGAAACCCTTCCACCCGGCGCCCGGCAAAAACACCTCCGCCCAGGCATGGGTCGATCCCCGGGCTTCCGGGATCTCCTCGGTCGAGGCATAGCCGCTGACAAACCGCGCGGCCAGGCCGAGGTGGCGGCAGGCCTCGATGAGGAACGTGGCGAGGTCCCGGCAGGAGCCGGTGCCGCTTTGCAGGGTCTGCCGGGGCCGTTGCACGCCGGGCTCCTCCCGCGCCCGGTAGGTGAAGCGCTGGGCGATGGTCCGGTTCATCCGGTCCACCATCGCGTAGGTCTCCACGCCGCGCCCGCCCTCCGAAAACTCGGCCGCCCAGTCCGCCACCGCCGGCTGATCGTCCAGGTAACATGGCACCAGGTAGGGCCCCAGTTCGATGCGCTCGCCGGGCAGAAGCAGGAACGGATACCGGGCCGCCCGGGCTTCCACCACGAAATCAAGCGGCACATGGTCATAGTGCTCGATGAGGATCTCGCTCCGGATGGCGAGTTCGGTCGTGCGCTGCGGGGCGAAATTCACGAGCGCCACGGAGTTGCCGTAGACATCGCGCGCCCAGTTGAGCTTGGCGGGCGCCGGCACGATGATGAGATCCGAGCTGGCGATGCGGACGTCATGACCCGAACGCGGCCGGATCAGCAGCCGGTGCTGCTCCAGCGTCACGGGACTGGTGTAGCGGTAGTGCGTGTGATGCTTGATGAGCAGCGGTGTCATGGGCGATACCGACGAAGCTTACGCCGGTTCCTTCGGAAATGAAACCCGCATTTCTGGCCGGACATCTCCCCCGAGCCTTGCTACGGTTCGGGCCATGACATCCTGTTTCAAGTTCACCCGGGCGGCGTATTGCATCGGATTTCTTCTCCTCGTTGGCCATCTCTCGTCCGCCGAGCAATCTGCCCCGGCCACTGGGGGAATCGAACGAGTCATTCTCGACGTGGATCCGGGCAACGACGACGCGCTGGCCATGTTGCTTGCCTTGGATGCCCCTAACCTCCGCATCGAGGCGGTCACGGTCTGTCCGGGAAATCTCGGGCCCAACTACGCCCAGCAGGTGCGCAATGCGCTCTACGTCGTCGATCTCGCCGGCAAATCCAACCAGGTGCCGGTGCATGCCGGCATGGCCCGTCCGATCCTGAACAAGCCCTATCCCGTCGCCTCGTTCATCCACGGCAAGTCGGGACTTGGACGCGTCGAGGTGCCCGAGGTCTCGCGACCGCCCGACCGGGAGCATGCCGTCGATGCCATCATCCGCCTCGTCAATGGCGCGCCGGGCGAAATCACGATCGCCGCCCTGGGCGGCCTGACCAATGTCGCGATGGCCATCTTGCGGGACCCCGCCGTTGCCCGGAACGTGAAGGGCATCCTCTTCGTCGGCGGCCGCTATGCCACTCCGGGTATTGCCCCGGGTTACAACGTGCTCGCCGATCCCGAGGCGGCGCACGTCGTGCTCACGTCCGGCGCGCCCCTTACCTTTGTCGGGACCGACGTCTTCCGCAACGATTCGCAGCTGACCGACGCGGACTTCGAACGCATCGCGGGCTTCAACACCCCGCGCAGCCGGTTCTTCATCGAATCCAACGATCTGCGCCGTACCTTCGAAAAGGCGAGCCGCGGCATGACCGGCTCGACCAATCCCGACCCGATGACCATCGCCACCCTGATCAACCCCGCCATCGGTCTCCACTACGTGCCGCTTTTCATGCACGTCGAACTGCAGGGCGAGTCCACCCGCGGGCTCCTGGTTTACGGCGACAACATCTACACCGGCGAGCCCACCCCGCCGTCCAACGTCCGCTTCTGCATCGCGGCCGACGGTGCGGCGTTCCAGCGGATGGTGTTTGAAATGTTGCAGCGACCCTGAGCCGGTCCGCCTCGGCCACCGCCGCGATGTGCTCGACCAACGCAACCCGCTCCCCCGGCGTGGTGTCGTGGAGACAGGGTTTGGCGGCGGGTTCCAGCGCCGCCCCGCGCCGGACCAGCAGGCCCCAGCCGTCGGGCACCTCATGCGGTCGGCAGATTCCTGCTTCAGTCACAAGATAGAGCAGGCTGGCCGCGCGCCAGCGGGCGAGCCGGGCGAATTTCGTGCCCTCGTGGAGTTTTCGCTGGGCACACTGGAATTCGCGGGTCAGCCGGTGGTGGGTCGCGTGGCGGAGCCCGCGCAGGTCTAGCGCGTCAAACTCGGGAAACAGCAACTCGCCGCGCCGGAGATCCGGCCGGTGGGCGCCAATGAGCGCCCGCAGGGCCGCCAGTCGGTCACCGAGGTTGACGAGCGCCTCGTGGGCGCCGGCTTCACGGGCACTGTCCCGGAGAAAGTCCGCGCGCGACGCCTTGCACTCGAACACGGCGGTGCAGGCCTGCGCCGATAGTACCCGCGGCGTGGCGGCCACCACGTCTGCCCGGTAGCCTGATCTCGGCAAACGCACCTCCGTGGCCGCCAGATGCAGCCGATGCGTCCGCGCCCAGCCCAGGGCCAGACGTTTCAATTCGCGATGCGCATCGCTTTCGGCCCGCGCGGAGTCCGCCGGTGAAGCCGGCTCACTGCTGGAACTTATTGGGGACAATTCTTTCATTGTCCTCGCCCGAAAACAATGTCCGGCCAGCAGCATCCGCGGCCGGCCCGGCAGCGTTTCGAGCACGGTCGCTGGTTTTCAATTTGCGGGGGCTGTCGGGAGGGCTGAATAGACCGGATCCTAGCAGGCACCCCTGACAGCCTGCTGTCAGGAGAGATCCTCCGCCGTGGGCCGGTCCCCGCTTTCCCCGGCCATGAAATAAAACAAGATCTGCGGAGCAGATCCGAAAAATCGGCGGTAGGATACACTGGCGTCCGGCCCGATCCCGTTGCCCCGTGGTGGCC
Source organism: Lacunisphaera sp. (assembly GCA_046590295.1). Taxonomy (GTDB): domain Bacteria; phylum Verrucomicrobiota; class Verrucomicrobiia; order Opitutales; family Opitutaceae; genus Lacunisphaera. Next base: position 20,051 of record JBKJTZ010000166.1, on the reverse strand, counting down.
GGCGAAAACCCCTGTCCTGATGAAAACCAACCCGCCCTTCGCCCCGGCCAGTCGCCGGGAAAAACTGGAACAGCAGGTCTTCGTGCTGGTCCGACGCTGCCCGGTGGACCGGAAAAACCCCTGCTGCTGCCCGCTGTGCGAGGTGCGCCAACTCGCCGCCCGCGCCCGGCGCCGCTGGGTGCAGGGGCTCACACTCAAGGAACTCCGGTATCTCGCCCGCTACCATACCGTCTGCGCGCGGGAGCGCACCCGGGTTTTCTGCTAGCTGGGGCCCCGATAATGGTCCGCCTCCCGGTAGCTGCGGGCACACAGCCCGAAGGCCAGCGCGGCCGCGAACGCGAAGGCGGCGAAGAAAAACATCTGGAACGCCGTGACCCCGAAGCCGGTGGTGGCGATGAAGCCCGTCACCGCTTCGTTTTTGACCGCGGCGTTCACGATCAAAACCCAGAGGTTGCCGATCGTCACCGACAGCATCCAGAAGCTCATCAGCACGCCCTTCATCGCCTGCGGCGCCTGGCTGTAGGCGAACTCCAGGCCCGTGGCGGATACCAGCACCTCGCCCATCGTGAGCAGCGCGTAGGGCAGCACCTGCCACGTGATCGAGAACACCGTGCCGCCGTCGAGCACCACCTGCATGGCCCCGACCACGACCCAGGAGAGGCCGGAGAAGACAATGCCCACCGTCATGCGGCGGAGCGCCGTCACGGCGAAGCCGGCTCGCGTCAACGCGGGGAACAGCACGAGGTTGTTGAACGGGATCAGCAGCATCACGAGCATGGGGTTGAGCGCCTGCATCTGGGACGACTGGAACCAGTGCGGCTTGGTCATGGCGTCCGCCTGCAGCACCCACGTCGAGGCCTTCTGGTCGAACAGCGACCAGAACGGCGTCACGAGGGCGAAGAGCACGAGCACGCGCAGGACCGAGCGCACGCCCTCAATCGCCGCGGACGGATGCCGGTCCCGCACCGTGTCAAGCTGCAGCCAGACGCCGAGGCCCCCGAGGGCGAGCACCGCCACCAGCGCGGTGCAGGCGGCGATCACGAAGCCGTGCCCCGGGATCAGCAGCAGGGACACCAGGCCGGCCCCCGCCCCCGTCCAGGCGAAAACCCGGCCGGTCGGGCCGGCCGCGAGCGCGTTGCGCGCGACGTGGAGAAATGAGTCCGGGTTCGGCGGGGCCGGCGGCACCATGACATACTGCTTGCGCCCGATCCACAGGATCAGCGTGGCGATGCACATCAACACGCCGGGAATGCCGAACGCCACGCTCGCGCCGTAGCTGCGCAGGAAGATGGGCATCAGCAGCGAGGCGAAGAACGACCCGAAGTTGATGATCCAGTAGAACGCGTCGAACACGACCTTCGCGCGGTGCTTGTTGGTCTGGTCGAACTGGTCGCCCACGAAGGCGGAGACGCAGGGCTTGATGCCGCCCGAGCCGACGGCGATCAGGGAGAGTCCGAAATAGAACCCCGCCCGGCTCGACTCGAAGAGCGACAGGCAGAGGTGCCCGGCACAGTAGAGGATGCTGAGCCAGAAGATGGTGTGGTACTTGCCCCAGAAGCGGTCGGCCAGCCAGCCGCCGAGCAGCGGAAAGAAATAGACGCCGATGACAAAGGTGTGGAAAACATCCTTGGCCGCGCCCGCCCGGTCCCCTTCCGGCAGATGGGCCAGCAGCGAGGTCACCAGAAACACCGTCAGGATGTTGCGCATCCCATAGAAGCTGAAGCGCTCGCAACCCTCGTTGCCGATGATGTAGGGGATCTGGCGGGGAATCGGCACGACGGCCGGCGGGGTGCTATGGCCCGGGGGATGGAGATTCATCGGGGAGTTCCCTCGAAGCTGCGGAGCGCGCGCGGGGATTTCAAGCGGCGACTTGCTGCCGGTTGGAGACGTGACATCCGGTCGGGAGCCCTCTAGGTTCCACCCATGCCGAAGCCCGCGCCACACCCGACATCGGGAAAATCGCCGCCACCGATTTCCAGTCGGCCCGAAGTCGCGCCCGCCGCATCCATGCCACCCGCCGCAGCGAGTCCGGCCGCGCCGGTTGAAAAACTGACGCCCGAGCAGCAGATGGAACGTTACGCGCAGGAGCTGAAGAACGAGGACTGGGGCCACCAGCCGTGCTGAACGGCCGCGGTGAACCGGAGCGGTGCGATCGCCGCCGGTTGCGTCGCTGGATGGAATTTTTCGCCGATATCCCAACGAGGGCGAAACCCCTTGCCTCTGCCCGCCGGGCTCCAGACAATGACGTAAATGGAGAAACAAAAACTATGAACCCCAAGAGCCTGGCCAGCCTCATCATCGGCGCGCTCGTGATCTTTGCGCTGATTTTGGCCGGTGCCTCCGCCACCTATGTGGTGGAACCGGGCCATCGCGGTGTCGAGGTCATGCTCGGCCGCGTCACCCCCGGATTCAAGCCCGAGGGCTTCGGCTTCAAGCTGCCCTTCGTCACCGTGATCGCCCCGCAGCTCATCCGCCAGCAGACGGCCAAGATGGTCGCCGACTGCTATTCCTCGGACCTGCAGCAGGTGAAAATTGACGTGCGGGTCCTCTACCGCGTGCCGGAGAGCTCCGTCGTGGCGGTCTTCCGGGACTACGCCGGCATCCCCTTTGATTCCCTCATCAAGCCCCGCGTGGCCGAGGCGCTGAATGAAATCACCGCCAGCCGCTCCGCCGAACTCATCGTACAGAAGCGCGAAGAGGTCAAAAGCCAGGCGCTCGAAAGCGCCCGGCGCAAGATCGGCGACATCCTCGTGATCGAGGACATCGTGCTGGAGGACATCAATCTCACCCGCGCGCTCGAGAATGCCATCGAGGCCAAGATGGTGCAGGAGCAGGAGGCCGCCCGCGCGCGCTTCGCGCAGCAGCAGGCCCAGACCGAGGCCAGCACCGTCGTGATCAAGGCGAAGGGCGAGGCCGAGTCCATCATCCTGCGCGGCAAGGCGCTCCGGGAAAACCCCAGCGTGCTCGAGCTGCAGATCATCGAACACTGGGACGGCGTCACCCCGCTCGTCGTGGGCCCCGGCGCCACCGGTGCCAACATGATGCTGCCGCTGGGCGACTTCACCACTGACAAGAAACCTGAGGATCAACCGGAGGGAAAACAATGACCCAGCGCGAATTCAACGGATCCCGGGACGGCGAAATCGATCCCCAGTTCATCAAGCGGCTGCTCGGCACGCTCATCATCGTCTTTGCGGTCATCATCCTGGCCTCGTCCGGCACCTACGTCGTGCAACCGGGCACCCGCGGCGTGGCCGTGACCCTCGGCACCGTCGACCCCAAGTTCAAGCCGGAGGGCTTCGGTCTGAAGCAGCCCTTCCTGACCCACATCCAGCCGATCTCCATCCGGCAGCAGACCCGCCCGATGCCGGCCGAGTGTTATTCCTCGGACCTGCAGCAGGTGAAGATGGAGGTGCACGTCCTCTACCGCGTGCCGGAGCATTCCGTGGTCAAGATCTTCCAGGAATACGCCGGCGAGCCGTTCGACAACCTCATCGCCCCGCGCGTGCAGGAGGCCCTGAAGGAAGTGGCCGCGACCAAGAGCGCCGAACTGATCGTGAAGAACCGCGAGGAGATCAAGACCCGCGCCCTCGAGCTCGCCCGCCGGAAGATCGGCGCCGACTTCCTCGAGGTGGTCGACCTGGTCATCTTCAACCTTGCCCTCTCCCCCGAGTTGGAATCGGCGATCGAGCTCAAGATGGTGCAGGAACAGGAGGCCGAGAAGGCCAAGTTCACGCAGCTCAAGGCCAAGATCGAGGCTGACACCGCCATCATCCGCGCCAAGGGCGAGGCCGAGGCCATCTCGGTCCGCGGCATGGCGCTCCGGGCCAATCCCGATTTCATCAAGTTGCAGATCCTCCAGAACTGGAACGGCCGGTCGCCCCTTGTCGTGGGCGGCAGCGGCGGCGGGAGCAGCCTCCTGCTCTCGCTCGAGGACCTCATCAAGCGCTCGGTCCCCGCCGGGCCCCCGGCCCGGCCGTCGCGCCCCCTGTCCAAGGCCCCATGACCCCCCGCAAACGGGCAGGATTGCAACTGCTGGTGCTGGTGATCGTCGGTGTGGTGCTGGTGATCATCTTCCCCACCGCCCTGCGATTCGCCGAGGGCGCCGCGCGGGAACTGCGCGCCCTCTGGTGGCTGGTTTTGCTGGTGGCGCTCGCCGTCTGGCTGATCTGGGGCGCGGCCCGCAAGCCGAAGTGAGCGCGCCCTCCCCTCAGCGTCCCCGGTAGCCAAAGGCGCGGTGCTTCCGGATCAACCGCACGACCGGCGCCGGCACGAGTTTCCGCCAGTCGGCATCACCTGCCTGGATCATGCGGCGCACGTCGCTGGGCAACGGCGCGGTGCCGTGGGCATGAAACGGTGCGAGCGGCACGATCAGGCCACCTTCCAGCAGCTGCTGGTAAAGCAAACGATGCCGGGCTGCGGGCCGGTAGTCGGCCGCCCCGACATATCGCTGGTTTTTTTCATCCCAGGCGGGATAGACCGCCAGTTTCACATCGCCCATGAACAGCCGGCCCATGCCTTCGAGCAGGCCGCCGGGGCAGGTCCGCGTAATAGCGGCTGTTGAACACTTCCTTCAGGTTGGGCAGGCCGAGGAGGAACACAATCCGGCGCTTCGTGTAGCGTCTTAGGAAGGCCGGCAGCATGTGATAAGGCCCCGTCCGCGAAAGCAGCACCGACTTGCCCACTGCCCGGAGCATGTCCACCCGTAGCAAGAAATCCTCGGTGTGTCTGTGGGTCCGGGCCCGCAGGTCCTGCACGGACAGTTCGCACAGTTCGATCGGTTTGTCGCCCTTCGCAAACAAGCCCTCCTTGTGCGCCTGTTTGATGATGTCGAGGACGGGGCGGGTGATCGGCTGGAAGCTGCCGCGCAGGACCAGCAGCGAATGGTCGTAAAGATGTTCGCCTGCCTGCACCACCTTCCCCGGCCTGGGAGAAGACCGTGGCCGGCGTGTAGCCCAGCCGCACGGCATGCAGGCTCATCAGGCGGTTGTCCACACCCTTGAAACCCGGCCCCGAAAACCGCACCATATTGAGTTCGATGCGGTCGCGCGTGAGATTGTCGAGGAGCGAACAAAGGAAGTCTCGGGTGTCGCGACGTTTGAAGAACACCCCGTAAACCAGGTTTACCCCCAGCAGTCCGATCGCCTCCTGCTGCCGGAGATTGTCCGGTTCAAGCAGCCGGGCATGCAACAGGACCTGGGACGGCTCTGCCCGGGGCTCGTGTTGGAAACGGATGCCGATCCAGCCCCGTCCATCCACGCGCGACTTGGTGCTGCCGGTCGCCACCGTGTCCGCCAGGGTGAAGAATGTCGACGAGGCGCCGCGCTTCTTGGATAACCGCGAGACCAGCAGAGGGTATTCATGATCGAGCATCTGAAATAGCCGGGCGCGGCTGACGTAGCGTGCGCATTTCCCGTATATGGCATCGCTCACCGCCATGTCGTAGGCGGACATGGTCTTCGCCACCGTGCCGGAGGCCCCGCCGGCGAGGAAGAACCAGCGCACGACCTCCTGCCCGGCGCCTATCTCAGCAAAGGTGCCGTATTTGTTGGCATCAAGATTGATGCGGCGCGCCTTTAGCAGCGGGGTCAGCACGGATCGTTTCATGATCCCTTTAGTGGAGCCTGCCTGCACGCGTCGCAACCGCGAACTATACCATCAGGCATTTCCACTCGCTCGACCCACGAAATATAATTGTCTATTTTTTTGGGCGACGAGTTACCTTCGCCAGCGCTGCCACCCCCTTCATTTCGATGAAACCCGCCGCTGTCCTTCTCCACCTTGCTATACTGGTGGCCGTCACGTCACTCGCTCAGGCGCAATCAGCCACCCCGGTTGCGCAAACTAGGGAACAGCCCCCCACCCTGATGGAACTGCGCAAGGCGCATGACGTGACCACGGCGGCAATCAAAAAGCTTCAAGCGGAGATGAAGATGGACCGTGGTGCCAAAGGCCGGGAAAGGAATAGACGCGAGAGAGAAGGACAGCTAGACGTCCGGCAGACCGCCCATCCGGAAAGGCAAAGAGAATTGCAGAGGCTGGTCGACCGAAAGGCAGAACTGGAGCGGAAGATTTACAGCCTCAAAAGCGCGGCCAATGATTCCGCTGAGCCCGTGGTAAAAGCCGATAAGAAACCGTAGGTGGTGAATAAGAAGGGCTGCTTGACCGGATTTCGAGCCACCACAATGTGGTGGGATCAGGGCGACGCCGAAAGCCGGCTTGGGTAGGAAAGTCTAAAGGAGTTCAGCGTTGCCGGCAAAGCACGGCCGCGGATGGGCCTGGAAGAATTGGACGATCAGCTCCGGGGCGGCGTCAGGATAACGATGCCCGCCGTCGGGCAGGTAGGTCGCCACGTCGGCGCCCTGGCGGGACGGATAGGCCGTGTAGCCGGTGGCGTCAGCTTGACGCGGGCCACAGCCGCTGAGCCGGAGAACCTGGTTGATCATCCGCGCCTGCCACTCGAACTTCACCAGCGTATCCTGCGGGCTGCCGAGATGAAGTACGGGCTTTGGCTTGAATTTCTCATACCCTTTCCCAAGCACCGCCGCAGAGGGCGCCAGCGCGGCCAGCACGTCGCCCCGCTCCGCCCAGAGCAGATAGGTGAAGCTGCCGCCGTTGGAATGGCCGGTCGCGTAGATCCGCCGGTCGTCCACCCGGTATTTCCCCCGCAGTTCCGCCAGCATCGCGTCGAAAAATTTCAGGTCGCGGTCACCGGTGAGCCCGGCCCGACCCTGCCAGCCGTTCTGCTGACCCGTTGGGTCGGTCAGTTGTCCGACGGTCGGCAGACCCTGCGGGTAGACCACGATGGCCTGCGGCCAGTGCCGGTGAATCTGGAAGCTGCGCGCCGCCTGCGCACTGGAGCCGCCATGGCCATGAAAGGCGAACACGACGGGCAACCCTCCCCGGTCTGCGTGGGGCGGCAAGTAGACCAGAGCCTCCCGCTCCACCCCCTCGACGGTCCAGGTGCGGCGTTCGATCGAATCGGCGGCCGCCACCTGGCAGGTGGTGGCGAGGACCAGCAGGAGGAGACTGAGGTCATGATATTTTCTTGTCATGGCTTGAAGACGAACGGTGGCTCGACGGGTTTCGCGGCCAGTTCCCGATTTCGGCGATGACGTCAGGCCTGCTTCGGTCCGAACGTATACAGCGCGACGAGCGCGGCGCCGATGGCCTGTGACAGCTCGCCGAGGGTGGCGGGCACGATCTGGATTTTTCCGCGTTGGGCGGGCCAGAGATACGGTTCGGCCGCCTCGCGGATGAGCCGCAGGTAGCGCGCGCGGAACTCCGGCGTCGTGGCCTCTGGGTCGATCAGCCCGCCGCCAATGACCACAAACTCCGGGTCGAGCGCCATGGTGCAGTTGGCCAGGTGCAGGCCCAGCGCGCGGGCCTGGAAATCGAAGATCTCACCCGCCAGCGCATCCCCCCGCTGGGCTAGGCTGCGCAGCGAAAGAACCTTTTCCTTGCTGGGCACGGTCGAGGTGGCCAGCGGGTGCTGAGGGTGCTTCAGCAAAAAGACCTCCAGCAGCTGGGGCAGTCCGGAAATGGTGGTGTAGGCCTCGACGCAGCCCCAGTCGCGCCCGCAGCCGCACCGGAACGCCCGGATATTGCCGAGCAGGTGCAGCGGGGCCGGCATGTGCCCGCCCTCCATCCCGGCCAGGGTGTCTCCGTCAATGGGCAGGCCGTCCGGCCCGACATAGGCGCAACCCAGGCCGGAGCCGGGCGCAAACATCAGCACGCCCGCCTTGCGGCCGGCGACCACGCGATGCGCCTCGGCCACGCCGCCGTAGTTGCCATCATTGCCGACGACCAGCGGGATGGACCGCCCGGCGGCCTCGGCCAGGGCGCGGCCATAGTCGGCGTGAAAATTCCACCCGTCGAAACTGGCGGGCAGGTTTGCGGAACGGCCGAGCACGCCGTAGCCCGCGTAGGGTCCGGGGATCGCCAGACCGACCCCCGCCACCTGCCGCCACGTCAGGTTGTTTTCCGCGAGGAACCCGTTCACGCCCTCGATCCAGCCGCGGACCACCGCCGCGGTGCCCGCCGCCGAGTTGGTGGCGCTTTGCCGGAGACGGTCCGATAGGATCGTGCCGTCGGCGCGGATTCCGCCGGTCTTGGAGGTCGTGGCGCCGCTGTCGGTGCCGAGGTAGATGACGGATTCGGACATGAGGGAAGGAAGGCGGAAGGTGCCGACCAACCTGAGGCCCCGACCCCGCCGTCGCAATGCCGCAGTGGCCGCCGGCCAGGGGTTCGGTCAGCGCTTCAGCCCGGCGCAGAACCGCGCGAGGCGCGCGAGGCCCTGGCGGATGATTTCGTCGGAAGTGGCGTAGCTCAGGCGCAGATAGCCCTCGGCGCCAAAGGCCGAGCCGGGCACGGCGGCGACCTTTTCCTTTTCCAGGAGCTGGGCGCAAAAATCCACGTCTTTGAGGCCGAAGCTGGCGATATTGGGGAACAGGTAGAAGGCCCCGCCGGCCAGCAGGCAGGAGATGCCGGGGATCTTGTTGAGCTCGGCGTGCAGGAAATTGCGCCGGCGGACAAAGGCGGTCTTCATCTCCGCCAGGGCGGCGACGGCCTTGGCCTTTTCCGTGAGCGCGGCGAGCGCGCCGTACTGGGCGAAGGTCGTGGCGTTGGACGACATCTGGCTCTGCAGTTCCGCGCAGGCCTTGGCGATGGGCGCGGGGGCGACCAGCGTGCCGAGGCGCCAGCCGGTCATCGAGTAGGTCTTGGAAAAGCCCGCGACGGTGATCGTGCGCTTCTCCACCTCCGCGCTGAGCGTGGCGAAGTTCACCGGCTCGTGGCCGTCATAGATCAGGTGCTCATACATCTCGTCGGCCAGGACGTAGAGGTTGTGCTGCACGCACACCTCCGCCAGCGCGGCGAGCTCGGCCCGCGTGTAGATCGCCCCGGTCGGGTTCGAGGGCGAGTTGAGGACGAGCATCTTCGTCTTCGGCGTGATGGCGCCGGTGAGCAACGCGGGGGTGAGCTTGAAACCGGCGCGGTCGTCGCAAAGGACAGCCTTCGGCGTGGCGCCCGCCAGTTTCACCATCTCCGGGTAACTCACCCAGTACGGCGCGGGGATGATCACCTCGTCACCCGGATTGCACGTGGCGAGGATGGCGAGATAGCAGGAATACTTGCCGCCGGGCGACACGACCACCTGGGAGGGCGCGATCTGGTAGCCGTACTCGGTCGCGTAGCGGGCGGCGATCGCCTGGCGGAGCGGCTCGATGCCGGGCGTCGGCGCGTACTTGGTCTTGCCGGCCTTCAACGCGACGATGGCGGCCTCCTTGATGAAATCCGGCGTGTCGAAGTCGGGCTCGCCCGCGGCAAAGCTGCAGACATCCTCGCCGGCGGCGAGCAGCGCCTTGGCCTTGGCGTCAATGGCGAGCGTCGGCGAAGGTGAGACGTTGCGGGCCCAGACGGACAGGGGATGTGGTGTGCTCATGCTGCCCATCGATTAAGGGAGCGCGCGGAGTGAAGGCAAGCCGCCCCTTGGCGGAGTGGCTGTCATAGAATGGCCGGGCGGTGAGTTCCTTCACCGCCGTTGGGCGGCGCGGCGCGGAGTCCGCGCCCTGCCCCTCACCGTTTCTTCCCCGCCCGCCGCTTCAGCCGGCGCGCCGGCTTCACGGGCGCGGCCGGCGCCGGCCGGGCCTCGACTTCCGGCAGGTAGGCCTCGACCGCGGCGCGCACGAGATGGCCGATGCTGGTGTGCTTGCTCGCGGCGGTTTTTTTCAGGAGACGGCGCAGCTCGGTGGGCAGCCGGACGGAGATCGCCACCTGGTTGGGCTGCAGGACGAGCACATCGGAAAAATCATATTGTTGCAGTGCCGTGCGGATGAGTTCGCTGACCGACTTCACCTTGCCCTCGCGCACCGGCTCGCTCAGCCGGTCGAGCAGGCCGACCTCCAGCAGGAGGGGGAAGGGCCGGGGCGGTTTGGCAGCCATGGGAACCTAGAAGCGCTGGATCTGTCCCGCCGGCACCAGCGGGGGTTCGTGCGCGAGCCCCGCGGGGGCGAACGTGTCCGCGGGCAGGGCGAGGTTCAGCGCGGCGGCGTTGACGCTGAAACGGGTCTTGTCGCGGGTGACGCTGTTGCGCAGGTCGATGGACCTGACCATCCATTGCTCGCCGGCCTTCTTCAGGTCGAGGACGCTGATGGTCTTTTCCGCCGCGCCTTTCGGCCCGAGAATTTCCGCCTGCACCATGGCCTGGAACTGGGTGTCGAGCAGCACGCGCACGCCGGTCAGGTCGGGCCGGGCGCGGGCGACTGCGGCGGGTGGATAGAGCACGAAACTGTGAGCCGGCCGGCCGCGCACCTTGGCCAGTCCCTCGTAGACGAAATCCGCCCAGTAAAGAAATGGCATCTGCAGATCGAAGATCGTCAGCCCGGTCCCGCCCAGCGGCGCGAATATTTCCGCCCCGGCGAGCGGCCGGGTCACGTTGTCTGCGCCGGACCATTGCCACGCGGCGGCCTGCGGACCGCCCTGGATGAGCCAGCGGCGCTCCGTGGCGAGGCCGCCCGTGCCGGGCAGGGTCAGGCGCGTGACGGGTCCGAGGGCATTGCGCGAACCGAGCAGCTGTCCGGCGACACTTTGCTCGGGACCTTTCCGGGGCATGACGCGCAGCTCAAGTTGCAGCCAGTAGTCGCCGACGATGCCCATCAGGCGGAACTCCGCGAGGACGCGCGCACCCTCGGCCTGGTCGGGTTGGCCCGGGGTCACATAGCCGGGGGGCGGACGAAAGCCCTTGGGCTGCGCCGACAGGATGGGCTGTACAGTCGCCACCAGCACAAACAACAAAGCCCGGCGGAAGGCCGGGCTGGGAGACTCAGGGCTTTTTTGGCTCAACCGGAGTTGCGGGTTGCGAGGCTGGCGCGGTGCTGGCGGGGGCGGCGATGGTGGGCAAGATGCCGTCGACGGCCTCGCGGTGCTTGGTCTGGTAGATGTGGGCCAGATAAAGGACAAAGCTCAGCACAAAGAAGATGATGGCCGCGTTGATGGTGGCCTTGGTCAGCACATTGCTGGTGTCCGCCCCAAAGGTGCTCTCCATGCTGCTGCCACCCATGGCGGCGCCCATGCCGCCGTCGTTCTTGGCGCGCTGCATGAGGACCACGAGCACGATGAACACCGAGGTGAGGATCAGAATGAAAGTTAAAATGCCGATGACGAGGCTCATAAAGGGCCAGAAGCAACGTAGTCGGACCGGCTTTGTCAACCAAAGTTCTGGGGGTGGCCGAGTCCTCGATTGCCCTCCCGCTTTTGTGGGTCGGGGTTCATCCCCGACGTGCCGGGCGCAAAGCCCGGCCTACATGGCTGGAGCAGGTTTCCCTCCCGTTACCCCGCGGCCGGAATGCACTTACAACTTCACGCCAATCTTCTCGAGCACGCGGGCGAGGTCGTCGTTCCCCTGATATTCGATGATGATGCGGCCGCGCTTGGGCGAATGCTTCAAGGTGGTGCGCGCCCCGAGGTGGGACGTTACCTTCTTCTCGATGTCAGTCAGCGCGGCGGAGGTCGCGCCGGGCATGCGGCGTTTCTTGCCGGGGCCGCCGGCCTGGTGCCGGGTCAGTTCCTCCAGCGCGCGGACGCTCAGGTCCTGCTCCATGGCGCGTCGGGCAAGCAGCAGGCGTTCGGGGGAATGTTCCACCCCGAGCAACACCTTGGCATGGCCGACGCTGAGCATGCCCTTGCCGACATAGCCCTGCAGTTCGGCCTCGAGGCCGAGCAGGCGCAGGGAATTGGCGACCGTCGCGCGGCCCTTGCCGACGCGCTGGGCGGCGGCGTCCTGCGTGAGGTCGAAATCGCGGATGAGGCTCGCATAGCCGTGCGCCTCCTCCAGCGGGTTCAGGTCGGCGCGCTGCAGGTTCTCGATCAGGGCCAGCGAGGCCGACGAGGCATCGCTCGAGGTCATCACCCGCGCCGGGATGGACTTGAGCTTGAGCTGCTGAAAGGCCCGCCAGCGGCGTTCGCCGGCGATGAGCTGGAACTTGTCGCCCACGGCGCGCACCACGATCGGCTGGAGCAGGCCCTCGGCGCGGATGCTCTCCACGAGCTCGGCCAGAGCTGCGTCGGAAAATTCCTTGCGCGGCTGGTAGGGGTTCGGCTCGACCTGATGGACGGCCACCTCGCGGTAGCCGGGCAGGCCGTCGTGCGCGGGTGCGGCCACGGGGGCCACGGCGGCGGGGGTCGCCGGCGCGGGCGGCTTGGGCGTCGTGGTGCCGCTGGTGATGAGGGCGCCGAGTCCGCGGCCCAGGCGTGATTTTGGGGTGGCCATGGTTATTTGCCCTGCGGGATGAAGAGGGTCTGGCCGACGTTGATGCGGGTCGGGTCGGTGATCTTGTTGGCGTTGACGATGTCCGAGAGCTTGGCGTTGTGCCGGCGCGCGATTTCGCCGAGCGTGTCGCCTCCCTGCACCGTGTAGTTGATGCCCTCCTTGGGGAAATTATCACCGAAGCTGGTCTGCACGGCCGGGCGCGTGGCCTGGTTCTTGGCGAGGGCATCGAGGGCGGCGTTGGTCTGGCGACCCAGTCGCTCGATCTGGCCGGCCACTTGGGAGAGCACCTCGCGCTTCGACTCGGCCAGACCGCTCTGGAAGGTGCGATTGAGCTCGGCCACCGCCCGGTTGAGCTGCTCGATCGTCACGTAGCTCTGGCTGGCCTTGTTCTGCAGCGCGCTGTTCTCGCGGTTGAGCTGCTCCACGGTCATCGTCAGCTCGCCGACCCGCTGCGTCAGGAGCATCACATCCTGGCGGAGATTCGCCAGTTCCATGCGGGTGCTGTCCGGCTGACCATAGGCCGTGGCGGCGAGCAGGCCGGCGAATTCCAGGGTGACATGGCGCAATAGAGTGCTTCGCATGGCCGGATGTTTGGGAAATTCGCTGGAAAAACAAGCCTTAGCCCCGGATTCGCGGAAACGGCACCGGCCCGACCAGCGGCGGCATGGGTGTCGAGGCGATCACCGTGCCCGCGGCCACCGGAAATCCCCGCAGGAACTCGGCGGCCTCCAGCATGCGCCCGCCCGGCCGCTGCAGCTGGCGCAGCCGCAGCGGGCCCGGCCCCGGGCCGATGAGGAGTCCGGCCGCATCCGCGCCCAATACCACGCCCGTTCCGGCCCCTTTGTGTCCTGTTGGGTTGCCAGTTTCGGCAGGCGGCGCGACGTCCGCGAGGCCGAGCTTAACCGGCGACCCGTTGATTGAAACCGTGCAGCCGGGCCAGGGATTAAGACCGTTGATCCGGGCGGCGAGCACGGCCGCGGGTTGGGTGAAATCCAATACGCCGTCCGTCTTGGTGAGTTTCCGGCAATAGGTGGCCGCAGCGGCGTCCTGCTCCGTGAATGACTGGGTGCCGGCGGCGATGGCCGGCAGACAGCGGGCCAGCAAGGGCACGCAGGCTTGCGCGAGTTTCGCCTCGACCTCGGCCGCCGTGTCAAGCGGATCAATTTCCACACGCTCCACGTCCGCCACCGGGCCGGCGTCGAGCGCCAGCACCATCCGCATGAGCGTCACCCCGGTCCCGGTCTCACCGCCTGCTATCGCGGTCTGGATCGGCGAGGCGCCGCGGTATTGGGGCAGCACCGACGTGTGCAGGTTCAGGGTGCCGAGCCGCGGGGTGTCGATGACCTCCTGTTTGAGTATATGCCCATAGGCCATGACCAGCAGCAGGTCGGGCTGGAAGTCTGCCAGCTGCCGCCGTTCGGCCTCCCCCACTTTCTCCGGTTGCAGGACGGGCAGGCCGCGCTCGAGGGCCCAGCGCTTGATCGCATTGGCCTGCACCTGCTGGCCGCGGCCCGCGGCGCGGTCCGGTTGCGTGAACACGGCCACCACCTGCGCCAGCTCCGAGCCCGCCTGCCCTGAGCCTGCCTGCGGTGAGCTGGTCGAATCCGTCGAACGGGCCAGCCCGTTCAGCGCCGGGAGGGCGATCGCATCCGAGCCCATGAAGACGAGCCTAAGCATGGCGGTGGAAAATGGTGGACCCGGTTCGCGCCGGGCCGCGGGCCGTCAGGAGACGGGTCCGCCAAATTTCAGATGCACAGCCGCTGGCCATGGCGCTCAATCATCCAGCAGCGCCGGGTTGATGACTTCCTCGCCGTCCCCCGCGCGCCGCTGGCCCTGGCGCGTGTTGCGGGCGGCGATGCGGTCGGCGGCCGAGCGGTTCTTCTTGCCGACGAGGTCGAAATGGATCGGGCAGCCGTCCAGGCCGAATGCCTTGACGAGGCCGGCCTCAAGGTAGCGGCGGTAGGATTCGGTCAGGCTGCGCTCCTGGTTGCAGAACAGCTTCATGCGGAACGGCCGGGTGCTGGTCTGCGTGGCGTAGTAGACGCGGAAACGCGTGCCAAAGGTCGAGGGCGGCGGCGTGCGGTCGGCCAGCTGGATGATGGCGGCATTGAGCTTGGCCGTCGGGATCTTGGTATCGAGGCGCTTGTCCAGCGCGCGGGCGGCGCGGAGCATGCGCTCGATCTCGTGGCCGGTCAGGGCCGAGACGAACATCACCGGCGCGCCGGGCGTGAAGAACAGCTGGTCGAACATCGCCTTCTCGAATTTGTCCCGGAAATCGCGCGCGCTCTTGTATTTTTCCATGCCGGGCTTGTTGCTCCGGAAGGCCTCGTGCACGAGGTCCCACTTGTTGACCACGATGACGATGGGCTTGGCGGCCTTGATGATCTCGCCGGCGATGGCCTTGTCCTGCTGCGTGACGCCGTCCATCGCGTCGAGCACCATGAAGGCGACGTCGGACTGGTGGATGGCCTCGAGGGAGCGGAGGCGCGAAAAATACTCGACCGAGGACGCCAGCTTCGTGGCGGTGCGGATGCCTGCGGTGTCGATCAGCTTGAACGGCCACAGCTTCCCCTCGCGGGTGCGGAACACGAAACTCAGCTCCACGGCGTCGCGGGTCGTGCCGGGCACGTCGCTGACGATGAGGCGGTCGCTCTTGAGCACGCGGTTGCTGAGCGAGGATTTGCCGACGTTGGGCCGGCCGACGAAGCAGATGTCGAGCCGCTCCTTGTCCGCGGTGTTCTCCTCGGCCACCGGCCCGAGCTTTTCCAGCACCGCCGTGCGCACCTCGGCCTCGCCGTTCCCGTGCTCGGCGGAAAGATAGAAGGGTTCACCAAAGCCCAGCCGGTAGAACTGGTCGATCTCGATGATCTTCTCCTTGCCGCTGTCGGCCTTGTTGGCGACCAGCAGCACGTCCTTCTTGCTCCGGCGCAGGATCTGGGCGATGCGCTCGTCGAGCGCCGTGACCCCCTCGCGGGCGTCGATGACAAACAGGATGACGTTGGCCGCCGTGATGGCAAAATGCACCTGCTCCTCGGAGGCCTTGGTGATGCGCGCCGGCGTGTCGCTGCCGGTCAGGCCGAGGCCGCCGGTATCGAGCAGCATGTAGCCGCCGTCCTTGACCTCGGCGGTGACCACGTCGCGGGTGACGCCGGGCATGTCATGGACGATGGAGATGCGCTTCTGCGCCAGCCGGTTGAAAAAACGGCTTTTGCCCACATTGGGGCGACCGACGATGGCGACGACGCGTGACATAACCCTAAGGTCTAAGCGATATACCGGCCTGACCAGCAAGAAGTTTCGGGCGATTTGCGCAGGGGCGCGGCTGGAACGCGCCCGCCCGGGCGTCGACAAGCGACGCCCCTACCCCGAGAAGATTTGTGTTTATCTGTGCCCAGTAGTGGTTTCAGTTGCGGGTTCCATGTTCGAAAGCCTGACCGACAAACTGACCGGCGCCCTGCGCAACCTGCGCGGTGTCGGCTCCCTCAGTGAAGCCAACATGGCGGACGCCCTCAAGGAGGTGCGCGCCGCCCTCCTGGCCGCCGACGTCCATTTCAAGGTCGCCCGCGAGTTCATCGACCGCGTGACGGCCGAGTGCGCCGGCCAGCAGGTCCTGAAGTCGGTCACCCCCGGCCAGCAGGTCGTCAAGATCATCCACGACGAGCTCGTGAAGCTGCTGGGCGAAGGCACCACCGAGCTCACCCAAAAGCGACCGCTAAAGATCCTGATGGTCGGTCTCCACGGCTCCGGCAAAACGACCACCAGCGCCAAGCTCGGCAAGCTCCTCAAGAAAAAAGGCGGCCGCCCGTTCCTCATCGCCTGCGACGTCTACCGCCCTGCCGCCATCGACCAGCTTGAGATCCTGGCGAAGCAGGAGGAACTTGGTTTCTACGCCGACCGCGAGTCCAAGGACGTCCCCGCCATCGGGGCCAAGGGGCTCGACCTCGCACTGCAACAGAATGCCGACGTCATCCTCTTCGACACCGCCGGCCGGCTCCAGATCGACACGGAGCTGATTGCGGAAGTCAAAAAACTCCACGCGAAGATCCAGCCCGACGAGGTGATCCTGGTGGCCGATGGCGCGCTTGGCCAGGAGGCGGTCAACGTCGCCAAGGCCTTCCACGACGCGCTCGGCCTCACGGGCCTCATCCTCACCAAGCTCGACGGCGACGCCCGCGGCGGCGCGGCGCTGTCGATCAAGTCCGTCACCGGCGTGCCGATCAAGTTCATCGGCACCGGCGAGAAGACGTCAGACTTCGAGCCGTTTTATCCCGACCGCCTCGCCTCGCGCATCCTCGGCATGGGCGACGTGGTGTCGCTGGTCGAGAAGGCGCAGGAGCACATCGATCAGAAGGAGGCCGAGCGCATGGCGGAGAAGATGCGCAAGGCGGATTTCAATCTGGAGGACTTCCTCGCGCAGATGCAGCAGGTGAAGAAGATGGGCTCGATGCAATCCCTCATGGGCATGATGCCCGGCATGAGCGGCGTGCAACTGCCCGACGACTCGGAGCGCCAGATGAAGCGCACCGAGGCCATCATCCAGTCGATGACACTGCAGGAGCGCCGGAAGCCGGCCGTCCTGAACGGCAACCGTCGCATCCGCATCGCCAAGGGCGCGGGCGTGAAGGTCGTCGAGGTCAACCAGCTCATCAAGCAGTTCGAGCAGATGCAGAAAATGATGAAGATGATGAAAGGCGGGAACCAGAAGAAGATGATGCGCCAGATGGAGCAGATGAAAAGAGGCGGCGGCATGGGCGGCATGCCGGGGTTCTAAGACCGCCGTGCGCCGCTTCGTCCAGTTACTCGTGGCGCTGGCCATGTTCGTCGCGGGCCTGTGGTTCCTCTATGGCGGCTACCAGCGGCGGCTCTCGCTCGCCGGCAGGACCGAGACCGGCCTCACCTATCTCAGGACCGGCCTCGACGGCAAAACGCGCGTGCTGACGCACCATTGGCATTACGGCATCGGTGCTGTGCTCCTCATCGGCAGCACGTGGTGGCTGGTTAAGGGAGACGGAAAGCGCAAGCGCCGCCGCTAGCCTGTCTTTCACCACTCCTTGTGGTTGACCACCGCCGCGAGCTTCGCAAACTGGAACCCATGTGCTTCAGGGTGCCGTTGCTCGCCGGATTGGTCGCCATCGGCATAGGCATGCCCCTCGCGGGTCTCGCGGCGGACACGATGGTGCCTGCGAACAATCGCGACCTCGACATATTCGCCGCCCTGCGGTCTGAGCCCGCTCGAGCCATTGCCTACCTGCGGCAAAACTATCCAGGCGACGAAGCTGTGGCCAACTGCATCCGGTTGATTGAGAGCATCGGGCAGCCCTGCGACTTCAAGTTCACCGCGCTGGACGGCCGCTGGATCGATTCGCGCGACTACCGGGGCCAGGTGGTGATGTTGGATTTCTGGTTTAAGACCTGCGGCGGTTGCATTGCGGTTATGCCAAAATTCAAAGAGGCAGTGGAGCAATACGCATCACAGGGCTTCGTAGTCATCAACGTGAGCATGGATCGCACGAAAGCTGACGCCGAGGAATTCATCCGCCGGTTTTCCCTGACCGACCCGGTATATTTTATCGGCAATGGACCGGACCACGAATTCGTCAAGCGCCTCTGCGTTACTGCTGCCCCTCATGGCGTTCTCATTGATCGGCAGGGTCGGCTGCGCTTTCTCAGCGCCCCACCCTCCTCCAACGACACCTTTCAGCGAATTGAAGCCCTGCTGGCAGAGAAGACTCCCGGAGTGAGATCGATTCACTACTGATACGACGGATTCCCGTGCTTCGTCGCGCTCTGCAGCGACAGCACGAAGGCCTGCAGCTTGGCCGGGCTCTTGATGCCGGGGGCCTGCTCCACGCCGCTGTTCACGTCGAGCCAGCGCGCGCCGGTGGCGTTGATGGCCTCGGCGACATTCGAGTGGTTGAGGCCGCCGGAGAGGATCCAGTGCTTCGCCGGGCTGGCCTCCTGGAAACTCTTGAACTTGGCCCAGTCGCCGGTTTCGCCGGTGCCACCCATCTTGTCGGCATGAAAGGTGTCGATGACGAACGTCTCCGCGCACGGCAGCAACTCAGGGTAGAGATTGACGCCCTCCGGCAGTCGCGGCGCCAGCCAGAGCCGGTCCGCCCCCACGGTCGCCGCCCAGGAGCCCACGACGTCAGCCGGCACCTGCGGGTTGAAATGAACCTGGAAGAAGTCGAACCCCAGCTCCACCTGCTCCGCGAGCTCGGCCAACGTCGGCTCGACCGAGACGGCGACCCGCTTGCGCGGAGGCAACCGGTCCTTCATCGCCAGCATCTGCGGCTTGGAGACGCAGCGCGGGGACTTCGGGTAAAAAATAAAGCCCAGGCAGTCGGCCCCGACGGCGTCGGCCGCCTCGGCATCCACCAGCGAGGTGATGCCGCAAACCTTGAGTCTGATGCCGTTGATCATTGGTTAAGATTAACCACGAAGACACGAAGAGCACGAAGGATTGCTCCAACCGACCCTGCTTCGTGACCTTCGTGTCTTCGTGGTGAATTAATAGGCATTGATCGCCTGAATGACGTGCCCGACCTGCTCGTCGGTCAGCTCGGGGAAGATCGGCAGGCTGACGCAGGTGGCGCTGGTCTTTTCCGCCACCGGCAGGCTCCCGGCCGCGTAGCCCAGCGCAGCGTAGCACGGCTGGCGGTGCATCGGGCCGGGATAGATGATCTCGGTGCCGACGCCGGCTTTCTCGAGGTGGACCCGCAGGTCATCGCGGCGCGGATGCAGCAGCGTGAACTGGTGCCAGACCGACTCCCCGTATGCGGGGACCACCGGCAGTTGCACGTCGGGGTGTTTGATGCCCGAGAGATACTTCGCGGCGATGGCGCGGCGGCGGGCGGTCCAATCCGCCAGCTTCTTCAGCTTGATGTTGAGGATCGCGCCCTGGAAGCCGTCCATCCGGAAGTTGAAGCCGACCTCCGTGTGCGTGTAGCGCTTGGGCGAACCGTGCACGCGCAGCAGCTGGGCGTGGTCCATCACGGCGGCATGTTTGGAAACGAACGCCCCGCCCTCGCCGCAGCCGCCGAGGTTTTTGGTCGGATAAAAACTGAAGGTGCCGCAGTCGCCGATCGAGCCGACCGGGGCGCCTTGGTAGCTGGCCCCGACCGCCTGCGCGCAGTCTTCCACGACGAAGAGCTTGTGCTGTTGCGCGAGGGCCATGATCGCGTCCATCCGCGCCGGCTGGCCGAAGATGTGGACGACCACGATGCCCTTGGTCTTCGGCGTGATGGCCCGGGCGATGGCATCGGGGCTGATGCACCAGGTGTCGGCGTCGATGTCGACGAACACCGGAGTGGCACCCACGTAGCTGATGCCCCAGCAGCTGGACGCGAAGGTGAACGGCGTGGTGATGATCTCATCGCCCGGCCCAAACCCGCCGCAGATCGAGGCGAGATGCAGCGGCGAGGTGCCGCTGTTCAGGCCGAGGGTGCGCGCGTGACCGAGCGTGGTGCTGAAAGCCTGCTCGAATTCCTCCACATCCTTGCCCAGGCAGAAGCGGGTGGCGTCGTAGGTGGCGGCGAGCGCCGCGAGCACCTCCGTGCGGATGGCCTGGTGCTGCGGCTTGAGATCGAGGAAGGGGACTTTCATGGGGGGATTGTCACCACGAAATACACCAAATACACGAAAGGGAAAACACTTTGGTGTGTTTCGTCACTACTGTCCGGCAGTATGAACCTTCACGAGAACAGATTAGGAACGTCGTTATCATGAAGGGTTGGAGTGAAATCCATGGATTGTCGGGCAAAGAGTTCCGGCAGAGGTATTT
>JBKJTZ010000030.1:0-6916 GCA_046590295.1 Lacunisphaera sp. | reverse complement strand
CTCGCGCTCGGGGCCGAGCGCGGCTGGTCAGCCGCCGAGCGGGAGACGCTGCGGTCGGCGGACTTTGGGTTCGCCCATCTCGGGGCGCGGGTCCTGCGCACCGAGACGGCGTGCGTCGTGGCCATCGCGCTGCTCAAGGCGCGGCTCGGGTGGCTCTGAAGATGGCCGCCGTCGGTTGCCGCCCGCCCTTGCCGAGTCGTTTCACACAGGTCCAGCCCGGGGGCGACAATTCCGTCTCCCCGGGCATCTCGAACACGATGAGCGGATCCGTCCGGTCTTGCAGCAACTCCGTGCACCGCGCAAAAAGCTTTGGCGCAACCTCGCCGATGATCTCATAGGGTGGGTCGATGAATACCAGGTCCGGCAACGCCGTCAGCGCCAGGGTCGTGGCATCGGCCGTTATGACACGGAGGCCACCGGTGTCGCGCCCGAGGCTTTTGCAGACCGCCGCCAGGTTCCGACGAATGAATTCGGCGGTGCGGGCATCCTTCTCGACAAACACGCCCCCGGCCGCGCCCCGGCTGAGCGCTTCCAGGCCATAGGCCCCGCTGCCGGCGAACAGGTCAAGAAACTGCGTGCCGGGCAGGCGGGCGGCCAGGCTCGAGAACACCGCCTGCCGCAGCGCATCGGTCGCCGGCCGGACCGAGTCACCCTTGGGCAGGGTCAGCGGGATCCCCCTCGCCAGTCCGCCGGTTATGCGCATGGGCGTCTCCCGGTGGTTGCCGGCTGCGGTCCGGAGAGGACAGCCCTTCCGGTGCCAGACAGCGGAACACTTGTTGCTTTGAGCGGTTTTAACATAGCAATTGCGCGAATGGCGGGGGTGGCTAACCTCTTACCCTGCCCGTGCAGCCGGCCACCTAACTGGCTGCCACCGTGTACAAAGGCAATGCCTTACCCATTTCACCAAGGATGTTTTCCCGACTAAAAGTCTGGCTGATTTTCGCTGCCCTCCCCGCCGCGATGTTCCTGCATGCCTCGGAGGAGAACCTCTGGCCGTTCGCCGTGCGGCAGGTGAAGCCCGATGGCACGACGGAATCGGCCGAAATGGTCGGTCCGCTCATATTCACCAAAACCCATGCCGCCGGTGAAATGTGGGGCATCCGGCCGCTGTTCCTGCACGCCCTGGCCGGGGAAACGGAGAGCAGTTATTTCCTCTATCCCCTGTTCACCTGGGAAAAGCAGCCCGGCTTCCGCTCGTTCAGTTTCTTCCACCTCGTCAACCACCGCCGCACTTCCGACCCGGGCCAGGCGGAGGAACGAGCGTTCGATCTGTGGCCGTTTTATTTTTCCAAGGAAACCGGCGATCCCGCGACCACCTATCACGCGTTGTTCCCCATCGCCGGCACGATCAAGCACCGCTTCGGCAAGGACCAGCTGACGTGGACCGCGTTTCCGCTCTACCTGCACAGTGAAAAGTCCGGCATGCAGGTCACGTCCGCCCCGTGGCCGTTCCTGCGCTTCATCGACGGGGCGGGCCACCACGGCTTTGAGTTCTGGCCCCTCTTCGGCTCGCGCGAGCATCCCGGCGACTACCACAAGCAGTTCTGGCTTTGGCCGCTCTTCTACCGGCATGCGACCAACTTGGCCGAGCCCCAGCCCACGGTCCGCCTGGGTGCCCTGCCCTTCTACACCCGCGACACCGGCCCGGGTTTCATCAGCGAGAACTATCTCTGGCCCTTCTTTGGTTACACCCATCGGACGGCCCCCGACCGTTACGACGAAAAACGCTACCTCTGGCCCTTGTTCGTCCAAGGGCGCGGCGACCAGCGTGACGTCAATCGCTGGGCACCGTTCTACACTCACTCCACGTTCAAGGGTTACGACAAGACCTGGTACCTGTGGCCCCTTTTCCGTCGCGCCAAATGGCAGGATGCCGGCATCGGTCAGGAGAAGGACCAACTGCTTTTCTTCCTCTATTGGTCGCAGACCCAGCGCAGCCTGGCCCATCCCGCCGCGGCTCCCGCGCATAAGACCCACCTTTGGCCGCTGGCCAGTTGGTGGGACAATGGCGCGGGCCGGAAACAGGTGCAGCTCCTCAGTCCGCTGGAAGTTTTTTTCCCAACCAACGGGCCGGTCCGGCAGCTCTACACCCCCCTCTTCGCGCTCTACCGTTACGACCGGCAAGGCGACACGGTCTCGCGCCACTCGTTGCTCTGGAACGCCATCACGTGGCGGCGCAACGGCCCTACCCGGGAGTTTCACCTTGGCCCGATTCTCGGCGTGAACAGCGGCCCCGGGACCAGGCGGGTCGCCCTCCTCGGCGGTTTGCTGGGCTGGCAGCGCCGGCCAGGCGAGCGCCACGGTGGTCTCTTCCTGTTCGATTTTCACCCTAAACTGGATATCAAGCCCCCCGAGGCTCCGCCGTCATGAACCACCTTAACGCCATCTTTGGTCATATTGGGGGCACCCTGCTCCTGCTGGGGCGCACCCTGAAGTACGCCGGGACGCTGCCGCGCCAGCTGCCGCGCTTCCTGGAGCAATGCTACCTCATCGGCTACACCAGCCTGCCGATCGTCACCATCCTGAGTTTCTTCATCGGGAGCGTGCTCGCCCTCCAGAGCGGTTACAGCATGGAGAACTTCGGCGCCAAACAGTTCATCGGAACCCTGGTGGGTCTGACCATGGCCCGCGAGCTCGGCCCGGTCATGGTCGCGATCCTGATCGCCGGGCGCGTCGGCTCGGCCATCACCGCCGAACTGGCCTCCATGAAGGTCTACCAGGAGATTGACGCCTTGGAGACCATGAACATCCCGCCGGAACGCATGCTGGTGCTGCCGCGCCTGGCCGCCGTGCTCGTCATGATCCCGGTGCTCGCCATCATCGCCAACCTTTGCGGCTGGTATGGCGGCGCCCTCGTGTGCCAGTACACCCACAGCATCTCCGTCGATTCGGAGTCCTATTTCAGCGCCCTGAAGGCCTACATGAAGCCACGCGACATCATTGACGGTCTGGTCAAGACCGAGGTGTTCGGCTTCGTGATCATTTTGGTCTGCTGTTACATCGGGCTCAACACGCGCGGAGGACCGCGCGAGATCGGCGCCTCGGTCACCAAGGCGGTCGTCACCTCACTCATCCTCATCCTGGTGCTCGACTACTTCGTCACCAAAGCCCTCCTCTTGGCCCCATGACCACCGCCACCACCACCTTTACCGCGTCCCCTTTCATCGGCCGGACGTTCGGCGTCACCGTCTCACACCTCACCAAGCAATACGGCAAGGCCACGGTCCTGTCGGACGTCAGCCTGGAGGTGAAGCCGGGGGAGATTTTCTGCATCATGGGTCCGAGCGGCTCCGGCAAAAGCGTCCTGCTGAAGCACATTGCCGGGCTCGAGACCGCCACGAGCGGCGAAGTGCGCATCGGGGAGCATGACGCGGCTGACCCGGCGACGCGGGATAAGGTGCACCTGGCGCTCGTGTTCCAGGCCGGGGCGCTGTTCAACTCGCTCTCCGTTTACGACAACCTCGCGCTCTATCCGCGCGAGCACCGCCTGTGCAACGAGGCCGGCATCCGTGAACGCGTCATGCATGCCCTCTCCATCCTTTCGCTGGAAACCGCGGCCGGGAAGTTTCCTTCCGAGCTCTCCGGCGGCATGAAGAAGCGCGTCGCCATCGCCCGCGCGCTGGTCATGGAGCCGCAACTCCTGCTCTACGACGAACCCACCTCCGAGTTGGACCCCGTGATGGGCGCCACCATCAGCGAGATCATCGCCACCCTGCGCGAGCAGACCGCCGTCACCAGCATTGTCGTCACCCATGATCGCGACCTGGCGGTCAACATCTCCGACCGCATCGCCATCCTGATGGACGGCCGGATCCACGCCATCGGCCCGACCGCCGACTTCAAGAAACCCACCGACCCGGTCATCGCCGATTTTCTCACCCCGGTCATCGACATCAAGAATCCCCGCTTCAAGCAACTGGAAAACCAACATGAATAGCACATCACAAACCATCCGCGTGGGCCTGTTTTTTGTCCTCGGCCTCGCGCTCGCCTGGATCACCTTCGAGTCGCTCAACGGCGGCCGGATCTTCAAGCACCAAGGCTACACCCTGGTGGCGGGCTTCGCCAACCTCAAGGGCCTCAAGACCGGCGACGAGGTCCGCATGGCCGGCGTCAAGGTCGGCGCCGTCAAGCTCACCCGCCTCGCCCCCCATCGCGTCGAGGCGGTGCTGGAAATCGAGCCCGGCACGAAAATCCCCGCCGATGCGGTCGCCAGCGTGGAACAATCCAGCCTGCTGGGGAGCAATTATCTTGGCGTCACCTTCGGCACCCCCGGCAACGAACTGCTGAAGGACGGGGAGGAGGTCTCCACCAAGGCCACCGTGGACATGAGCGAGGTCATCAGCCAGCTCGGCACCCTGGGCTCCAAGCTCGAACAGGTCATCGGCGACATCGGCAAGACCATGGGCACCGGCGGCGATGGCAGCGGCATTTTCCAGCGCATCGACAAGCTCGTGACGGAGAATGGCCCCAAGCTCATCGAGACCGTCAGCAACCTGCAGGATATCACCGCCAAGATCAAAAACGGCGAAGGCACGATGGGGAAGCTGCTCAACGACGCGAAGCTGCACGACGAACTCCTTGCCTCGGTCGGCGAGATCAAGCTCGCCGCGGCCGATGCGCGCACCTTCATGACCGACGCCAAGACCATCGTGGCGGACGTGAAAACGGGCAAGGGCGCGCTCGGGGTTTTGCTCTACGACGAGGCCACCGCCACCAGCCTGAAGGCCTCCGTCGCCAGCCTGCGCGAAGTTTCCGACAAGCTGAACAGCGGCCAGGGCACCCTCGGCAAGCTCATCTCGGACGACAGCCTCTACTTGAGCGTGCAATCCACGATGAAGAAGGCGGACCGCGCCCTCGACGGTCTCGGCGACCAGGGTCCGATCACCGCGGTCGGCGTGGTGGCCAACGCGTTGTTTTGATGCCCGGGATCACCCTCCGTCTGGCGGCCGGCGAATTTGCCGTGTGCCGGCTGCCAGCCAGCGAACCGGTCCCCGCGTGGGCCGGTTCCGCTGCTTTCAGCTCGGTCACCCGCACGGCGGATGAGCTTTCCATCCTGTGCCCGGCCGCACAGGTGCCGGCGGGCGTGAGAAAGGAAGCCGGCTGGCGGCTGCTGAAGCTGCCGGGTCCGATCGCGTTCACGGAAACCGGCATCCTCTCTGCCGTGCTGGTGCCCTTGGCCGCCGCCAAGATCAGCCTCCTCGCCACGGCGACCTTCGACACCGATTACGTGTGCGTCAAAGCCGTTCAACTCGACGACGCCCGTCGCGCCCTCGTCGCTGCCGGCCACACCATCGACGGCGCCTAGTCAGGATTTTCGGCGGTAGAGTCCGTCGAAGGCCGTTGTCCATGTCTGGCCGCCGTCGGTGGATTGTTCCCAGTGCTGGCGCACCGTGCCCTCGGGATGGGGTGTCCAGGTGATACGCTCGGTGGTTGATTTCCCGCGCACAACATGGGTGCCGGTCAGGACCATGTTGCCGTTCACGAGGCCCCCCGCGAGCTCGAGCACGCCGCCACCGCTGCCGACCCAGAACTGCTGCCACTGCTTTTTCTCGGAATTGTAGGCGTTGAGGCTCTTGCCGGAGTAACCATCGCCGCCGGTCCAGTTTTCGAGCAGGCCGGCGTGGCCGGCGATGGGCTCGATTTTATTCGTGCCGGCCGGCTGCCCGGCGGGATTGGTCACCGCCCAGTCGCCGATCCAAAAATCAAATTGATGAGCCTCCGGGGGCAGCGGCGGTGGCGTGGGCGGTGTGGTCTGGGCGGCAAGGTCAAAGAGGGGGAAAACCATCAACCCGCCTACGAACAACCTCGTCAGGTTTGGCCACCATTGGATGCGCGGGGTCGGTGTCATGGTGCTGCCCGGGATGCTATCCCGGTCGCGAGCCAACACAATGCCATGTTGGACCACAGCGGGAGTGAGACCCGGGGGCGAACCTCAGGGCCAGCTTACCCTGAACCTTACGCTTTCGGGCCGCCCTGGGCGTAATAACGCGCCCGCAGCCGCAGCCCGTTCAGCCGGATGAAGCCGGTTGAATCGCTCTGGTTGTACCAGCTCTTCACGCCCTCCATCGATGCGATCTTCATGTCATAGAGCGAATACTTCGATTTCCGGCCGCAGGTGATGATGTTGCCCTTGTAGAGCTTCAATCGGACGGTCCCGCTGACGTGCTTCTGCGACTCGTCCACCAGCGCCTGCAGCGCCTCACGCTCGGGGGCGAACCAGAAACCGTAATACACGAGCTCCGCATACTTCGGGATGAGCGAATCGCGCAGGTGCATGACCTCGCGGTCCATCGTGAGCGATTCCACCTGGCGATGCGCCTGCATGAGGATCGTGCCGCCGGGCGTCTCATAGACGCCGCGGGACTTCATGCCGACAAAGCGGTTCTCCACGAGGTCCACCCGGCCGATGCCGTGCTTGCCGCCGAGTTTGTTCAGGGCCTTCAGCACGCCCGCCGGGGTGAGCTTCCGGCCGTTCACCGCGACGCAGTCACCCTTCACAAAATCGAGGTCGACGTATTCCGCCTGGTTGGGCGCATCCTCTGGCGAGACCGAGAGCTTGAACATGCCCTTGTTAGCCTTGGTGGTCGGATCGAACCAAGGATCCTCCAGAATTCCCGCCTCGTAGGAAATGTGCAGAAGGTTGCGGTCCATCGAATACGGCTTCTTAAGCGAGGCCTCGACCGGGATGCGGTGGGTGCGGCAATACTCGATCATCTCCGCCCGGCCGGGGAATTCATCCCGAAACTTGTCAATCTTCCATGGCGCGATGATCGTGAGATCAGGGGCGAGCGCCATATAGGTGAGTTCGAAACGGCACTGGTCGTTGCCCTTGCCCGTGGCCCCGTGGGCGACCGTGTCGGCCTTTTCCTTCCGGGCGATGTCGATCTGCGCCTTGGCGATGAGCGGCCGCGCG
>JBKJTZ010000003.1:0-56914 GCA_046590295.1 Lacunisphaera sp. | reverse complement strand
GCCGACATGAGCCGCGCCACCCTCGACGCGATGATGGAGGCGGTGCTCGCCGGTGCGCCGCTCGCGCGCCGCGGCCTCCTCGCCAAGGCGCGGGCGATGGGGCAGGACGCCATCGCCTGGTTCGATCTCGAGGCGCCATTCCCCGCACCGTCCAGTGCCGGAACGGGGGGAGGTTCGGTGGCCATCGGCGGCGAACGGGTGGGGTGGCCGCGCGGCGTCGCCATGGTGAGGGACGCCTTCGGCCGCGCCTACCCGGCGCTGGCCCAGCACTTCGACGCGATGCTCGAGCGCCGGTGGATCGAGTCCGAGCCGCGCGCCGGCAAGCGCCCCGGCGCCTACTGCACCACCAGCGAGAAGACCGGCGAGACGCGGGTCTTCATGACCTTCCAGGGCTCGCTCGGCGACGTGTCGACGCTGGCCCACGAGGTGGGGCACGCCTTCCACTCCGAGGCGCTGCGCCCGGTCCGCGTCCTCGCGCGCCAGTACCCGATGACCCTCGCGGAGACCGCCTCCACCTTCGCGCAGAGCCTCCTCACCGATGGCCTGCTCGCTGACCCGGCGGTGTCGCTCGCGGAGAGGACGCGGCTCCTCGGCGAGGTGGCGGGCGACGCTGCCGCGTTCCTCCTCGACGTGCCGACGCGCTTCCTGTTCGAGAAGCGGTTCTACGAGGAGCGCAAGGCGGGCGAGGTCTCGCCGCGGCGGCTGTCGGAGCTGATGGCGGCAGCGCAGCGCGAGACCTTCGGCGACGCGCTCCAGCCGGGCGGGGAGGACCCGCTCTTCTGGGCTTCCAAGCTCCACTTCTTCATCCCCGACATCATGTTCTACAACTTTCCCTACACCTTCGGATTTCTGCTCTCGCGCGGCATGCTGGCGCAATGGCGGGAGGAGGGGCCGACCTTCCTCCCGCGTTACGAGGCGTTCCTCCGCGCCACCGGCGCCGGGCCTGCGCACCTGATCGCGAGGGAGGCGGTCGGCGCCGACCTCGAGACGCCCGCCTTCTGGGCCTCGGCGATCGAGACGCTGCGCGCGCCGATCGAGGAGCTGGAGCGCATCGCAGCGGAGGGTCCACCGCCCCGGCCGTACGGCGGCGACTGAGCCGAACCGCGCGCGGGTGCGTCACTTCGCCACACCGCCGGCGATCAGGTTCCCAGAATTCAGGAGAATATTTGCGGCCTGGGGGTTGCTAGGCGTTTCGGTGCCCGCCACGCCAGCGGCAGGCATGCCGGAGAAACCGTATGACCGCTGTCATCCTCGCTCATCCCGCACCGGTCGGTCGTCGCAGCAGCAGCAGCAGCCAGAAGACGCTGTCCGGCTGGCCCGCACCGCAGAAGGACGAGGTCTCGGGCGATCGGCCGACGCCGCGCTCCCCGGCGCCGCGCCCGGCGGCGGGCCGGCCTGCCACCGGTCGCCACGCGGCCGTGTCGGGTGACGCCGCGGCGACGCAGGTGCTCGCCGGCCGCTACCTGCTCGAGGAACGCACCGTCGAGGGCGGCATGGGCGAGGTGTGGACGGCCCACGACCAGAAGCTCGGCCGCGAGGTCGTGGTCAAGCGCATGAACCACAGCCGGCTCGGCGACGAGCTGTCGCGGAAGCGCTTCGAGCAGGAGGCGCAGATCATCGGCTCCGTCGCCTCGCCGCACGTGGTGGAGTTCCTCGACTACGGCGTCGAGGATGGCGTGCCGTTCATCGTCATGGAGCGCCTGGTGGGCGACGATCTCGAGAAGCGCCTGCGCCGCGGGCGGCTCCGCCCCGAGCAGTGCGCCGCGCTGGTCGAGCAGGTGGCGAGCGCGCTCACCGCTGCCGACGCCAAGGGCGTCGTTCACCGCGACATCAAGCCGAGCAACATCCTCCTCGCCCGCCAAGGCGACGGGGCGGACGCGAAGCAGATCGTGAAGCTGCTCGACTTCGGCATCGCCGAGCTCCGCGTCAGCACCGCCGTGAAGACGGATGATGGCGGGACGGTGGGCTCGCCCGAGTTCATGAGCCCGGAGCAGATCGAGGGAGGCGTCGAGCTCGACGGCCGCAGCGATCTCTTCTCGCTGGCGTCGGTTCTATACACCTGCATCACCGGGCGCATGCCCTTCGTGGGGACCGACTTCCTCGACACCGTCTACCTCATCCTCTCCTCCGACTATGTCCCCGCGACCGTTCTCCGCCCGAGCTTGCCCCCCGCGGTCGACGACTTCTTCGCCATCGCCCTCGCGCCCGATCCCGACCAGCGCTTCGCAACGCCGAGCGCGATGGCCGCCGCCTTTCGCGCCGCCATCGCCCGCCCTGTCGTCTCTTCTGCGCCCCCGGCGCGGCCCGCGCGGCGCGCCTCGCCCCTGGTGCGGGAGATGACGCCCCGGACTGCCGCCGCGCTGTCCGTCGATCCGCCGGCGCTCCGGTCCTTCGGCTCGCGCACCCGCGCGGCGCTCCGCGCCCACCTCGTGGCGCCACTGGCCAAGCCGCGCGAGGCGGACCTCGCGCCGCGCTTCGACCGCAAGAGCCTGCTCTTCGTTGCAGCCGCCCTCCTGGCGGTCAGCGGCACGGCCACCGCCATCTGGCAGTGGAGCCATGAGAAGACGGCCTTCGAGCGCAGCGCCCCCTCGGAGGCCGATACGGCCGAAGTGGAGTACTGAGCTGCAGCCTACAGCTCCCTTCCGCGGACCACCGTCCGCACCTCGACCTCTTCCTCGAGCTCGTCGGCGTCGACGACCAGGTGGGCGCGAAGGCTGTCCTCGACCGCCTGGAACAGCTTGTCGCCCAGGCGCACCTCGCCGCTGCGGTCGAGCGCGAGGAAGTAGCTGCCGGACCCGAAGGACCGCGTGCGCGGCGGCGGGACCAGCTCCGGACCGCGCTCGCCGGGGAACGGATCGGGCGCCTCGGCGAAGCGACCATCCTGGCGGAGGGCCAAGGCGCCGTCGGTGACCGGCTCCGTGCCATGCACGGCGAACTCCAGCTTGGTGTCGGCGCCGAAGTCGACGGTCATCCACCCCTCGCCCAGCTTGGTGACCACGCCCGGCGTGTGCTCCTCCAGTACGACCTCCTCGACGGTCTTGCCGGAGAGCAGGATGAGCTTGTGGCCCGGCGTGACCTGGCGCCCGGTGGAGGAGGCCTCGCGGCGGAGGACCACGTCATCCGACAGGTAGAACTGCAGGTTCCGCAGCTCGGCCTCGCGGAGGTCGTTCTGGGTCCGCAGCTCCTCCGTGAACGGCACGTAGGAGGCGCACCCGGAGGACGCGATCGCCGCCATGGCGAGCAGGCCGGTGACCGCGGGCGGGAACGAGGTGAGGGCTCGGAGCATGTCGCGCAGCATGCACTGAGAACGTCGCCGGCTCCCCTCCCTTACACGCGGGGGACACCCCCGCGAACCCCCGCGCGAACCCGCGTGTCCCCCGGGGGTTCGCGGGGGTGTCCCCCGCGTGTATTGTTGCTCGCCATGGCCTCGAAGTCCCCGCAGCGGGATCCCGCCCCCAAGACCGCGACCCGACCGGCCAACGTCTCCCCCGGGGAGGCCGGCGCTTCCACCACCGGCGGCGCGCCGCCGGCCGGGCTCCCTGCCGGGTCGCCCCTGGGCTTGGCCTTTGGCAGCGCGTGGACCTACGCGCCGTCGCCCGAGGCCACCGACCACGTCAAGCTGCAGCCACGCTACGAGCTGTTCATCGGCGGCAAGTGGGTTGCCCCGAGGTCGGGGAAGTACTTCGCCACCCACAGCCCCTCGACGGAGGAGAAGCTGGCCGAGGTGGCGGAGGCGAACGAGGCCGACGTCGACGCAGCGGTGAAGGCTGCGCGAAACGCCTATGACCGCTACTGGAGCAAGCTTCGCCCCATCGATCGCGGCAAATACATCTACCGGATCGCCCGCGCGATGCAGGAGAAGTCGCGCGAGCTCGCCATCGTGGAGTCGATGGACGGCGGCAAGCCGATCAAGGAGTCGCGCGACGTCGACCTGCCGCTCGCGGCGGCGCATTTCATGTACTACGCCGGCTGGGCCGACAAGCTCGACTACGCGTTCCCCGGTCGCAACCCGCGGTCACTCGGTGTCGCCGGCCAGGTCATCCCCTGGAACTTCCCGCTGCTGATGGCCGCGTGGAAGCTCGCCCCGGCGCTCGCCTGCGGCAACAC
This sequence comes from Lacunisphaera sp., assembly GCA_046590295.1. GTDB lineage: Bacteria > Verrucomicrobiota > Verrucomicrobiia > Opitutales > Opitutaceae > Lacunisphaera. Next base: position 52,807 of record JBKJTZ010000003.1, on the reverse strand, counting down.
CGTGGTGCTCAAGCCGGCGGAGACCACGCCCCTCACCTCGCTCCTGCTCGCGAAGATCATCGAGGAGTGCGATCTGCCGCCGGGCGTCGTCAACGTGGTCACCGGCGCCGGCGCGACCGGCGCCGCGGTCGTCTCCCACGGCGACGTGAACAAGGTGGCCTTCACCGGCTCCACCGCGGTCGGCAAGCGCATCCAGAAGGCGCTCGCCGGCACCGGCAAGAAGCTCACCCTCGAGCTCGGCGGCAAGGCCGCCAACATCGTGTTCGACGACGCGCCGCTCGATCAGGCGATCGAGGGGATCATCGGCGGCATCTTCTTCAACCAGGGCCACGTCTGCTGCGCCGGCTCGCGCCTGCTCGTGCAGGAGACCGTCGCCGCCGAGGTGCTGGCGAAGCTCAAGCACCGCATCAAGGTCCTCCGCGTCGGCGACCCGCTGGACAAGAACACCGACATCGGCGCCATCAACTCGAAGGAGCAGCTCGCCACCATCGAGCGCCTCGTCGCCACCGGGGTGAAGGAAGGCGCGAAGATGTTCCAGCCCGCCTGCAAGCTGCCGGCCAAGGGCTACTATCACCGCCCGACGGTCTTCTCCGGGGTCTCGATGAGCCATCGCATCGCCCGCGAGGAGATCTTCGGCCCCGTGCTCTGCGTGCTCACCTTCCGCACCGTCGACGAGGCGGTGGAGAAGGCCAACAACACCGCCTACGGTCTCAGCGCCGGCGTGTGGACCGACAAGGGCTCGCGCATCCTGAAGATGTCCACCGAGCTGAAGGCCGGGGTCGTCTGGGCCAACACCTACAACAAGTTCGATCCCACGTCGCCCTTCGGCGGCTACAAGGAGTCCGGCTTCGGCCGCGAAGGCGGCCGCCAGGGCCTGCTCGATTACTGCAAGCTGGTTTGAACCACAGATGAACACAGATGCACACAGATATGATGGCCCGGATGCTCAGCTGACGTTCGCCGTCATCGGTTGTGCGATGGAGGTTTTAAACGAATTGGGGGCGGGTCTGCATGAGAAGCCATATGAAAATGCCCTGCTGGTTGAATTTAGACTCAAGGGCATTTCCTGTGATCAACAGCGCAGTTTTCCGGTGGACTACAAGGGAGTGAAGGTTGGGGAGTATATTCCCGACTTGATCGCGGGTTCGGCCGTGGTGGTGGACACGAAGGTCATTGACCGTATCACCGATGTGGAGCGGGGGCAGATGTTGAACTATCTCCGCATAACCGGCTTGAAGGTCGGATTGATCATCAACTTCAGGCGGCCCAAGCTGGAGTGGGAGCGGATCATACTTTGATCCCATCTGTGTGAATCTGTGTCCATCTGTGGTTAAACATGAATCCAGTGCCCCCACCGAATGTCCCGTCTGCGGCGAGTCCGTGCCGCCCGGGGCCCGGGCCTGCCCGGGTTGCGGGGCGGACGAGCGCACCGGCTGGGATGAAGTCACCACGCGCTACGACGGCCTCGACCTGCCGGCCGAGGCCTTCACGGAGGAATCCGACACCGCCGCCCGGCGTAAGGCCGCTCGAGGGCTCGGGACTTTTGTCGTCGCCGGCATCCTCATTTTGCTGGTCCTTGGTCTGCTGCTGATCCGCTAACCCCTCCCCCATGTCCGCTACCCCCTACCTGACCGCCCCGCAGCAAATGAAGACGATGCCCCCCGGCATCCCCTACATCATCGGCAACGAGGCCGCCGAGCGGTTTAACTTCTACGGGATGCGCGCGGTGCTCGTCGTGTTCATGACGCAATACCTCGTCAATCGGGAGGGCGTCCGCGATGTGATGAGCGAGAACGAGGCCAACCAGTGGTATCACTGGTTTGTCGCCTCGAATTATTTCTTCCCGATGATCGGCGCGATCATCTCCGACGTCTTTCTCGGCAAGTATCGCACGATCTTCTGGGTCTCGCTGGTTTACTGCGCCGGCAGCGTCGTGCTGGCCCTTGACCACACCCGGCTCGGCCTGGGCGTGGGCCTGGGCCTCATCGCCCTCGGGGCCGGCGGCATCAAGCCTTGTGTCTCCTCGCACGTCGGCGACCAGTTCTGCGCGGACAACCAGCCCTTGCTGTCGAAGGCCTTCGGGTGGTTCTACTTCTCGGTCAACTTTGGCTCGTTCTTCTCGATTTTGCTCATTCCCTGGCTGCTGGAAAACCACGGCGCGGGCTGGGCGTTTGGCGTGCCCGCCGCCCTGATGTTGCTCGCCGCCTTTGTTTTCTGGTCGGGCCGCCACAAGTTCGCCCACATTCCCCCGACCGGAAGAAGTTTCCTCAAGAACACCTTCAACCGCGAGGGACGACGGGCCATGGGGCGCCTCGCCGTGCTCTTCATCTTCGTCGCCATCTTCTGGTCGCTGTGGGACCAGAGCGGCGGTGAGTGGGTGTTGCAGGCGCAGAAGATGGACCTGCACTTCGCGGGCATCACCTGGATCGCCTCCCAGATCCAGGCGCTCAACGCCATCATGATCCTGGCGTTCATCCCGCTCTTCCAATATCTCATCTACCCCGCGGTCAGCCGGGTCTTCCCGCTCACGCCGCTGCGGAAGATCGGGCTCGGCCTCATCGTGACCGGCCTGTCCTTCTTCATCAGCGCCTGGATCGAGACGCAGATCGCCGCCGGCCTGCGACCCAACATCGGCTGGCAAATCCCCGCCTACGCGCTGCTCTCCGCCGGCGAGGTCATGGTCTCGATCACCGCGCTGGAATTCGCCTACACCCAGGCGCCGAAACACATGAAGGCGATCGTCATGTCGCTCTACCTGCTCTCGGTCTCCCTTGGCAACGCGTTCACGGCGCTCGTCCATCTGTTCATCAAGCGCGACGACGGCACCCTGATGTTGCACGGCGCCTCCTACTATAACTTCTACGCCTGCCTCTCCATCGGCTGCGTCGCGATCTTTGTCTTTGTGGCCAAGGCCTACAAGGAGAAGACTTACCTGCAGGGCGGCCCGACCGCCGCCGAAATCGAAGTCGAAGCCATCGAAACACCATGAACCGACTGCCCATCACCAAAACCCCGAAAGTCTACGTCGGCGGCGCCTTCATCCGCTCCGAGAGCGCGCGCACCTTCCCGCTCAAGGATGCCGCGGGCAACTTCTTCGCCAACATCCCGCAATGCACCCGCAAGGACCTGCGCAACGCCGTCGAGGCCGGCGCCAAGGGCGGCCCCGGCTGGGCGAAGCGCACGGCCTACAACCGGGGCCAGATCATCTACCGCCTCGCCGAGATGCTCGAGGCTCGCAAGGCCGACATGGCCGACGCCCTCGCCGTCGGCGGCGCGTCCAAGGCCGCCGCCGCAAAGGAAATCACCGCGACGATCGACCGCCTCATCTACTACGCTGGCTGGGCCGACAAATACGAGCAGGTGCTCGGCAACGTGAACCCCGTCGCCTCGCCGCACTTCAATTTCACCGTCACCGAGCCCATGGGCATCATCGGCCTGCTCGCGCCCGAGGAGGCACCGTTGCTCGCCCTCGTCTCGCTCATCACCCCGGCCATCACCAGCGGTAACACCGTCATCGCCCTCGCCTCCACCGCGCAGCCCTATCCCGCCATCGTGCTCGGCGAGATGCTCGCGACCAGCGACCTGCCGGGCGGCGTGGTCAATCTGCTCACCGGCTTTCGCAAGGAGCTGGTGCCGACCTTTGCCACCCACACGCACCTCCGGGCCCTCGCCGGCGTCGCCAACGCCGAGGAGCGCAAGACCCTCAAGCTTGGTGCCGCCGACAGCGTGAAGCGGGTAAAACTACACAAGACCGAGGAGCCCGCGGACTGGTATTCCGACCAGGCGCAGAGCCTCTACGACCTCCGCGACCACCTCGAGTTCAAGACCACCTGGCACCCGATCGGGGCTTAAGCCGGCTGTTAAGGTAATCAAGAATGGCCGACAAACCATTTCATCATCTGATTTGGGAAGTGCCGGCTGGCAAATGGGCGGTGAAAAAGAAATTCGTCGGTCAGTGGCGCATCACCGAGTTGCAGGGGTTTGATTCCGAATATGTGAACCTGTGTGGGCCGGCGAAGCTGAGGATCAGCGCCCGCGGCATCGGCCGGATGAACTTTGGGGCGGTTGAACTGGAGCTGGACTGCAAGAAGGACGACTTGGACGAGCGGGTGCTTCGGTTCACGTTCGAGGGTGCCGACGAAGGGGATCCGATTGGCGGCCGGGGCTACTGCCTGGTCGACGGTGAAGGGATGACCGGCCGCATCTTCCGTCACGGCAGCGATGAATGCGGCTTCAGGGCCCGCAGGCAGACAAAAGCGTAAAAGCCACGGTGCTTCGGGTTCGGCTACCCGCCCGATGGCGGTCCGCTGGCAGCCTCCGGTCTTGCTTCTCCCGGAGGCCTGAGCCACCTTGCGATCATGGATCCGCGCCTGCTGCCCGCCTACAGCCTGACCGATGCCGCCCGCTGCATCGGGGCGCATCCGGCTACCTTGCGCTCGTGGTTCAAGGGGCGCTCCTATCCGACCAAGGGCGGTCCGCGGCGTTCGCCCAACCTGCTGGTCCCGGCGGACAAGGACGCGCTCTCGTTCCAGAACCTCATCCAGGCCCACGTCGTCCAAGGCATCCGCAAAAAGTATCATATCCCCATGCACCGGGTCCGTGATGCCCTGGCCTACCTGCGTGACAGCATGGGCAGCCTGGACCTGCTGGCCTCGGAAAAATTCTACCACGATACCGACCACCTGCTGTTGAAGGTCTCGGACCGGCTCATCTCGCTTTCCGAGCGGGGCCAGGCGGTCAGCGAGACGGTTTTGCAGCAATACCTGCACCGCATCGACTACGGGGCGGACGGTTACGCCTCCCGCCTGCATCCCTTCCTTTATACCGCCACGGGCCAGCTCTACGAACCACGGCATATCATGATCGATCCCACCATCGCCTTCGGCAAACCCTGCCTCCAGCGCCTCGGGGTCAAGACCGAGATCATCGCCGACCGGTTCCTCTCCGGTGAACCGATCGAGGATTTGATCGCCGACTATGGAGCCCAGCCTGAGGAAATCCAGGAAGCCATCCGCTGGTCCGCCCGCAAGGCCGCCTGAGGCTCCGGTCTACTTCATCGACCGCGACACCGGCGGCCGGTTGTTGGCGGCGGAGCTGCGGCCCCGGGGCCATCGCGTCGAATTGCACGACGATCATTTCGCGCCTGACACGCAGGACCCGTTCTGGATCCGCGAAGTGGCCCGGCGCGGCTGGACGATCCTCACCTGCGACCGGAACATCGCCCGCAAGGAGCCCGAGCGCTCGCTTTTCAGCACAGCGCCCACGCACACGTTCATCCTGTATGCCCTGTCGCATGTCCGGCGCGAGGCGCGTGTGCCCCTCGTGCTGGCGGTATTGCCCAAGCTCGCCGCGTTGGTCGCGGCCAAGGCGTCCAATGGCATTTACCGCGTGCACACCGATGGTCGGGTCGAACTTGTGACCGGCATCAAGCCGAGGTTCCGGCTGGAGGATTTCTGAACCGATGCACCGGTGGGCTGGACATACGGACCGCTACCGCCTTTCCTGACTGACAATGCCCACGCTCGACTGGATCGGCAAGCAAGCCGTCGTCAACCACCACCAGGAGGTGCCCTACCACCTCCTGCGCGATGTGCCGGAGCTGGGTTGCGGGCCGGCTGACTCGGGCAATCTCATCGTTGAGGGCGACAACCTGACCGCGCTCAAGGCCCTGCTGCCCTATTACGCCGGGCAGGTGAAGTGCATCTACATCGACCCGCCCTACAACACCGGCAATGAGGGCTGGGTCTATAACGACAACGTCAACTCCCCCGAGATCAACGCCTGGCTCGGCAAGGTCGTCGGCAAGGAGGCCGAGGATCTCTCCCGCCACGACAAGTGGCTTTGCATGATGTATCCGCGGCTGAAGCTGCTGCGGGAGTTTCTAAGGGACGATGGGGCAATTTTTATCAGTTTGGATGACAACGAAATTCATACACAGCGGCTGCTTTTGGACGAAATTTTCGGGGGAAGTAATTTCCTTGCCACAGTAATTTGGCAAAAACGCACATCTCCTGACGCCCGTTTACATTTGGGGCCAGCGCACGACTACCTGACCGTCTACGCCAGAAATTTGCCCTCATTGAAGACGGCACTGAACAAGGTGCCGGTTAGCGGAGAAAGGGCTAAATCATTCAAAAATCCCGATAAGGATCACCGGGGTGTGTGGGCTTCTGTAGATATGACTGGGCAAACAGGTCATGCAACTGACGATCAATATTACCCTATCATTTCTCCAAACGGACGCTCCATTTCTCCTCCACAAGGACGTTGTTGGGCATATGCCCAACGGACGGTCGAAGAACTTATCAAAGACAATCGGGTTTGGTTCGGGAAAGCGGGTAACTCACGCCCGAGACTGAAAAAGTTTTTAGCCGAGACGGAGGGAATGACGACTTGGACATGGTGGCCAAATTCTGAAGTAGGGCATAATCAGGAAGGCACAAAAGAACTTATCGAGGTAATGCAAAAAGCAGATCTCTTCGAGAACCCCAAACCAACAAGACTTATTGAGCGCGTGCTCCAAATCGCCTCAAGCCCTGGTGACCTCGTCATGGATTCATTTGCCGGCTCAGGTTCAACTGGACATACGGTTGCAAAACTCAATGCAGTGGCATTGTCAGCAGGTCTAAGTTCACGTCGTTTTATATTAATCGAGATGCTTGAAAAGGTTGCCAAAGAAATTACTTCAGAGCGCGTCCGGCGCGTTTCCTTGGGCTACACCAACGCCAAGGGCGAAAAAGTCGAAGGTCTTGGCGGCGGCTTCCGCTACGTCCAGCTCGGTGATCCTCTCTTCGATGCCGCCGGGAAAATCCGCACCACCGTCCGCTTCCGCGACCTGGCCCGGCATGTGTTTTTCACGGAGACCGGCACGCCGTTGCCGAAAGACGCGCCTTGTGACAAGCCGCTCCTGGGCGTCGCCCACGGCACGGGCGTCTATCTGCTCTACAACGGCATCCTCAAGGACAAGTCGGTGGGTGGTGGCAACGTGCTCACGCAGCCGATTCTCGATTCGCTCCCCAAGCACGACGGGCCCAAGGTCATCTATGCGGCGTCCAATCGCGTGAGCCCCGCCCGGCTCAAGGCGCGCGGCATCACGTTCAAGCAAACGCCCTACGCCATCAAGGTGCGCTGACCCCATGCTCACGCCCAAACTTTACCAGCTCCAGGCCGTCGAGGCGTTGACCGAGTTTCTGCGCCGCAGCCGCGCGCTCGGCGGGCCGGCGGCGGCGTTCAGCCAGATGACGAGCGAACGCACAGGCGTGGGCCTGCCGTATTTCAGTGCGCCAGGATTCGAGGCCGAGGAATTCAAGGGCATGCCCTACGTCTGCCTGCGGTTGCCCACTGGCGGCGGCAAGACGCTGCTCGCCTGCCTCAGTGTGCCGGTCGTCCAGCGTGAGCTGCTTAAGAGCGGACATGCGGTGGTGCTCTGGCTCGTGCCTTCGCGCGCCATCCAGGCACAGACGATCAATGCGCTGCGGAATCGCTCCCATCACTATCGGCAGGCGCTCGAAAACGAGCTGGGTGCGGTGGAGGTGCTCGACCCGACCGAGGCGCTCTATGTCACCCAAGCGACGCTCGATGCCAGCACGGTCGTCATCGTCAGCACGCTCCAATCCTTCCGCATCACCGAGACGGAAGGTCGCAAAGTTTACGAAAGCTCCGGGGCGCTGCATCATCACTTCACCTCGCTGGATCCCGCGGTCACGGCGGTGCTGGAGAAGACCGAAGCGGGAACCGTGCCCTATTCGCTGGCGAATGTCCTGCGGTTGCGCCGCCCCATCGTGATCGTGGATGAGGCGCACAACGCCCGCACGGCGCTCTCGTTCGACACCCTCGCGCGCTTCCGGCCGTCGTGCATCCTCGAACTCACCGCCACCCCGGCCAAGGAGAAGGCCCCGAGCAATGTGCTTTATCACGTCTCGGCCAAGCAGCTCGCCGCCGAGGACATGATCAAACTGCCCATCCGGCTGGAGACCCGCACCGACTGGTTGCGCCTGCTGGCCGATGCGGTGGCGTTGCGGGAAGGCTTGGAGAAGAAGGCCAAGGCCGAGGAGAAAACTTCCGGCGAGCCCATCCGTCCCATCGTGCTCATCAAGGCGGAGCGTCGGGACAAAGATCGCGAAACGCGCACGGTCGAAGTGGTCGAAAAAGCCCTGATCGAACACTGCAAGGTGCCGGCGGACTGGATAGTGCGGGCCACGGGTGACGACCGCGGGCTCGATGATATTGATCTTTTCAAGGCGGATTGCCCGGTGCGTTTCGTGATCACGGTCGATGCCCTCAAGGAGGGCTGGGACTGTTCCTGGGCCTATGTGCTCTGTTCCGTGGCGGAGATGAAGTCAGACACCGCCGTCGAACAGCTCATCGGCCGCGTGCTCCGTCTCCCCGGGGCCCGCCGCAAGGAAGCGCCCGAACTCAACCGCGCCTATGCCTTGGCGACCTCAAGCAATTTTGCCGCGACCGCGCGGGCACTGGAGGATGCACTGGTGGCGGGCAATGGCTTCAATCCGCTGGAGGCGAAGGATCTCATCGTCACCCCGGCGGGCGAGCAGGGCAAACTGGAGCTACCGGCCAGCCGCAGCGTGCCGACGCAAATCGTGCCGGTGGCCGAGGTGCCGGATGCCAAGGCTTGGGCACCCGAACTGAGCGCGAAGGTAGCCGTCGATGCCAAGGCGGGCACGATCACCCTCGTAGCTCCCCTGACGGACAAGGAAATCGAGCAGGTCGCCGCCGGCATCGTCATGGAGGCGAATCGCGAACAGTTCCGGGCCGCCGCCCGGGCGCACGCCGCGAAGGTTGAGCAGATTTTCACCAGCCCGGCCGAGCGCGGGGTGAAGCTGGCGGTGCCCGTCTTCTGCATCGAACGGCAAGGGGTGCTGGAGTGGCTGGACGAGACCCACTTCCTGGAGCGGCCTTGGAACCTGCGCGCTGAACAGGTGCTGGAGAATCCGGGTGAATTGGTCGTGGGCGGTGATGCCGGGGCCTATGGCAGCATCGGCTTGGATGAGGCCGGCAAGGTAAAGTGGAAGTTCAGTGATGAGCTGGCGGACGAGCTCAAGCTGATCGAGGTCACCGAAAACTGGGCGGAAGCCCGACTGGTTGACTGGCTCGACCGCAATGTTCCGCATCCGGACATTTCGGCGGATGAGACCGGGCCGTTCATCTCTGCCATCCTCACCGGACTGATGGCCAAGAAGGAGTTTTCGCTGGGCCGACTGGTCCGTGAACGCTTTGCCCTGCGGGATCACGTGGAGACGCGGATCGACGTCTGCCGGAAGCAGGCCAAGGCCGAGGCCTTTCAGCAGGTGATCTTTGACGAGGCGGTCGGACCGCTCAAGGTGTCGGCCAAGGATGTCTTCACCTTTGATCCCGACCGTTATCCCGCCCGGTGGATGTGCGAACGCTCGGGAGATTTTAAGAAGCACTATCATCGGCAGGTCGGGGAACTGGGAGACAAGGGCGAGGAGTTTGAATGCGCCCTGTTTCTTGACCAACTCCCGGAGGTCGAGACTTGGGTGCGCAACCTTGAGCGTCAGCCGGAACGCGCCTTCTGGCTGCCCACGGCGACCGACCGTTTTTATCCGGATTTCGTCTGCAAGCTGACGGACGGGCGGATCATGGTGGTGGAATACAAGGGCGGCGACCGCTGGTCCAATGATGACTCCAAGGAGAAGCGCATACTGGGTGATCTGTGGGCCGGGCGAAGCGGGGGAACCTGCCTTTTTGTGATGCCCAACGGGGTTGATCGGATTGCTACTACCGCCGCCATCAAAAACAGTAAGCCATGATCCCCGGTCCCGACGCCGAGCGCATCCGTGCGCGACTCCTGATCTGGTGGATCGTCTGGGCTACGGTGCTGTCCGGCTTGATCGTGATCTATTATGCGCTCGGCCGGGTGGCGACGGTGTCGCCGGCGCCCTCAACCAACCCGCTGCTGAACCTCATCGGCTTCGTGCCGCTATTTTTGAGCGTCGTAATCCGCTGGCTGGTGCTGCCCCGCGCGATCGGGCCGCAGGGCGCGTTCGTGATGTTCGTCCTCGGTCTCGCCCTCGCGGAGGCCTGTGGTTTTCTCGGTATTTTTCTCGGCGGGCCCTACCGGGAGGATTTCTTCGTGCTCGGCGTGCTGGGCGTCACGCAATACGTGCCGCTCTACGCAAAAAAGTTCTACGAACCGAAGGGTTCGGGCTTCATCCCGAACAACTAGGCGGCGGGCAAGGGGAGGGCTGAGTTCCCGCGAGGCCGGGCATTGCCCAGAAGGGGCCGCGCGGGAGCTTGGCCCTCCGCCGCATGCGCTGCTTATACCAACGTCCTGTAATTTCTGGACTTAGCGCTGATCGTAACGGTAGGGGCGGTTGCCCCCAACCGACCTCGTTGGAGCAAGGGCCGTTGAGGGCAACGGCCCCAACCATAGGTCCATTTATCTCGGGACGTTGGTATTACTTGTAGTCCGGGTGGCTGAGCGTGCCGGTCTCGGCGAGACGCTCGAGGAAGATCCAGCTCCTCTTGACCCGGGTCTCGGCGCTCTTCGCCTGCTCGATGTAGCGGACCACCTGCCGGCGATGGGCGAGGCTGTTGGCCAGCCAGCGGTCGCGCAGTTCCGGTCGCGTGGCAAAGATCCGGCGCATCTCATCGGGCAGGTCGGGTTCGCGCGAGGCGGTGTCGGGCTCGAGTGTGAACTCAATGATGTCGCCCGCGTCGACCCCGGCGGCCTTCAACAGCTCGACCTTGAAGGCCAGCTTGTAGCAGCCGCGCTTGCCGGGGAGCAGCACCACGCGGTCGAGATCGTCGTTGAAGCGCAACAGGGCGTTCCAGCCCTTGCTCGCGCCCTTGGTCCCGGCCCGCGGCAGGCCGAGGGGGTCGAGCTTGCGCCGGGGCAGGTCGACCCAGCGGACCTGGGCGACCTTGTAGAGCTTGGCGCGCAGGCGAAGCATGGAAATTATTCCGGCAGCATGACCCGCGTCTTCACCCAGGCATTGATGGCCGGCAGCTCGCGTTTCTTCACCGCGGCATAGAGGCGGATCACATCGGCGCCCTTGGCCGCCTCGGCGAGGGCATCGGCGGGCAGTTTTTCGCGCACGAGCGCCATCAGCTCGTCGGCGCGCGAGGCGTCGGTGGAGACATTCGCAATGCGGGGCAGGTAGACGTTGCGGCCGAAGAAGGTCGTGCGCTTGAGCAACTCATCCGTGTGCGCCTGGGCGAATTCCCAGGCGAGGTCAGGGTGCTCATTCAACGCGACGGCCGCGACATTGCGGGCGGCTTCGCTCGTGGGCATTTCGCCGCCGAGGGTCAGGGCCAGCGTCTCGGCCGCCAAGGCCGGGTCGAGCGCGGCCTGCATGCCGGCATAGGCGCGGCGCTTTTCCTCGGTCGTCGTGGCGGCGCGGGCGAGGGCATGGAGCTGGTCGTAGGTCGCGCGCGTGGCGTAGCGGCCCACGACGTCCAGCACCGGCCCGCGGAGGTTGCCGGTCAGGATGGCGGGATCGGCGAGGTAGGCCCGAAAGCGGCGCGTGCATTCCGCCACGGTGGCCCGGTCGCCGTAGTGGCCGAGGGCGTCGATGAGTTTCGCGCGCAGCGTGGCATCCAAGGCCGACTCGCCGGGCCGGGCGTCCCAGCCGAGCTGCGCCAGCTTGGGGCGGAGCAGTTGCGCGGCCCAGGCCTGAAAGGCGCGGCGGCCGGGCTGACCGAGCTGCAGGCGGTCGAGGAGGATCAGCTTTGCCAGCAGGTGTTCCCACACGGGCTGGCCCGGGCTGGCGTGAAGCTGCTCGGCGAGGTCCAGCCAGGCGGTCGCGGGCTGGCGGCCGGCCTCGACCAGCGCCCAGGTGTCGCCGAGCAGGTTGAGCTGGTCGGTGACCGGCAGGATGGTGAACTCGCGGCGCAGCGCGTCGGCGAGGGTGTCATCGTAAAGCACGCGGTAGAAGCCGGTGTTGCCGACATTCGCCTTGGGGGTGCCGGCGCCGGCGGGCCACGGCACGGTGACGGGGAGGTTCTCCAGCAGCGTGACGGAAGTGACGGACAGGTTGGCCGTGTTCGCCAGGGTCACCGGAATCTTCCACGTGAGCGGCGCGGGGGCGGGATCGTTGACGGTGAAGCGTGACTGCGTGAGGCGGAGGGAGCGCGCGGCGCCCTCACCGACGGCGGAGACCAGGACGATGGGAAAGCCCGGCTGCTCGGTCCAGCCGGCGGCGACGGCGACGACTGGCTTGGCGGAAGCGTCCGCCAGCGCGGCCCACAGGTCGGCCGTCGTGCTGTTGGAATACTGGTGCCGCTCCATGTAGAGGCGCAGGCCGGCGCGGAAATCGTCCGCGCCAAGGTAGGCCTCGAGCATGCGGAGGAAGCCCTGCCCCTTCTGGTAGGAGATGGTATCGAAGGCGTCGTTGGCCTGGCTCTCGTTGGCAATGGGCTGGAGGATGGGGTGGGTGGTCGGGCGGGCGTCGAGGGCGAGCGCGCCCTCCTTCGCCTCGCTTGCACGGACCCAGAGCTGCCATTCGGGGTTTAGTTCATCACTGGCCTTGGTGCCCATCCAGGAGGCAAAGCCCTCGTTGAGCCAGAGATTGTCCCACCACGCCATGGTGACGAGATCGCCGAACCACTGGTGGGCCATCTCGTGGGCGATGACCTCGAAGACGCGTTGCCGGCCGGCCGGCGAGCCGGTCACCGGGTCGTAGAGCAGGGCGGTATCGATGTAGGTGATGCAGCCCCAGTTCTCCATCGCGCCGAAGGTGGCGAAGGCGTTGGGCACGGCGATCTGGTCGAGCTTGGGCAGCGGGTAGCGGACGCCGAAATATTCGTTGAAATAGGAAAGGAGGCGCTTGGTGGCCTCGAGCGCATAGACCGCGCTGGCGCGCTTGCCCTCGGTGGTGATGATGCGGAGCTTCACGCCGTCCTGCTCGCCCTCGACGGACTCGAACTCGCCGGCATAGAGGGCGACAAGGTAGCTGGACATGGCCGGCGTGCGCGCGAAGACGACCTCCTTGAGGCCGCCCGCCAGCAGGGTTTCGCGGGCGACGGGCATGTTGGCGACCGCCATGAGTTTTTCCGGCACCACGAGCGTGACATCGTAGGTGGCGCGATAGACGGGCTCGTCCCAGCACGGGAAGACCCGGCGGGCGTCGGTCGGTTCGAATTGGGTGCCGAGCATAAGCTTGTCGCCGGCGGGCGTGGGGTAGCGGTCGACAAAAAATCCCTCGGCCTGCGTGCCGATCCTGCCGCGGAAGGTGATGCTGATGGTGTGCGGGCCGGCCGCTAGTTCGACGGGCAGGGTGAGCGTCTGCCTGGCGGGATCGAGCTGTGGTACCAGCGCGCGCGGCGCCGCGGGGTCGTCGGTGAGAGCCGCGGAGTCGATGGCGAGATCGAGGGCGTTGAGCACGAGCCCGGTCACCGGCCGGAGCACCTCGAGCTCGATGCGGACGGTGCCCCGGGTGGTGCGGGCGACGAGATCGGGGGCGAGGCGCAGGGTGTAGTGGCGCGGCACGACCGTCTTCGGCAACTGGCCCGGGGTATTGGCGAAGGTGAACGGTTTTTCCGCGAGGAGCGCGGCGGGCAGGGCACACCACAGGAAGAAGACGGCCCGGGCTTGGCGCAGGAAGGTGGGCATGGGATTGACGCACGCTGGCGGGCGCCCGCCCGGCTGTCAACGGGCCGAGCCCGGGACTTACTGGTGGTCGCGCTTCCTGAGGAAGCGGGCGATTTCGCGCGCGATGGGCATGGCCGCCGCGGTCCCGGGCTGCATGACGGCCAGCGCCGCCACGGCGCTGGCGAAATGCGCCGCCTCGATGATGTTGTGCTTGAACTTCACCAACCCGGCGGCGAACCCCCCCACAAAGGCGTCCCCGGCGCCGGCCGTGTCCACCGCCTCGATGTCGTGCGCGCGGATGCGCAGGTAGACATCGGGCTGCGAGACGAAGGCGCCGCGCGAGCCGAGCGTGATGATGACCACCGGCACCTGCAGGCAGCGGCACAGGCGGTGCAGCGTCTCAGCGGGCAGGGTCCGCAGCGCACCCTCGGCGGATTCACGCACGGCGGCGAACGGCGCCGTCCGGAGCAGCGCGGCGCAGGCGGGGCATTTCTTCACCAGGGTGATGAACTCGCTCTCGTTGGGGATGACCACCTCCGTATGGCGCAGCAGCGCCGGGTCGAATCCGGCGCGCATCGGCGCGGGATTGAAGACGGTGATGGCGCCGTTGCGGCGCGCGGTGCGGAGGACAAAGGCGACCGTGGGGTAGTCCGTCTCGCCCTGGCACACCACGACCTGGGCGGGGGCGAGCAGCGCCGGCGGAATGTCGCGCGGCCGGAGGCTGAGGTTGGCGCCGAGCGAGATGATGATGTGGTTCTGCCCGGTCCGTTTGACGGTGATGACGGCGGCGCCGGTGGCGTGCTTGGGCTTCATCACCAAGTGGGCGGGCAGCCCGGCGGCGCGGGCGAATTGCCGCGCGCGGACCCCGAAATCGTCCGGCCCGACGGCGCCGATGAACAGCGTCGGGATGCCGGCGCGCGAGGCGGCGACGGCCTGGTTGAAGCCCTTGCCGCCCGGTCCGGGCCGGAAATCCCCAATGACGGACTCCCCGGGCCGGGGGAAGTCTTCCGTGTAGAACGCCAGGTCCTGGTTGAAGCTGCCGACGATGACAACCGAGGGTTTCACGCGGGGGAAGGGGTGACGCCGGCGGGGATCTGGCTGAGGATTTCCCGCAGCGCATCGGCGCTGAAGGGTTTCTGGAGGAAACCATTCAGGTTCTGCCCGGCGAAACGCGCCCGCGCGTTTTCCGCACTGTAGCCGCTGAAGACCACGATGCGCTGGACGGGGCGCAGCTGGCGCAGTGCGGTGAAGGTCTCGTAGCCGTCCATCCCCGGCATTGTGAGGTCGAGCAGCACAAGGTCGAAGGGATTCGGCGCCGCCCGCACGAGCTCAAGGGCCTGCAAGCCGGAACCGGCCTGTTTCACCTCGAAGCCGAAGTAGGCGATCATTTGCGCCGTGGTGGAGCGCACAGGTTCCTCGTCGTCCACGATGAGCACCGAGCCGCTGCCCCGCCAGGTGCGGTCGGGGGCGGACCGGACCACCGGATCCGGGCCGGGCTTCAGCGGGACGGCGGGGAATACCAGGGAGAAGCGGGCGCCGTGCCCCGGCCGGCTCGCGAGGTGCAGGGCGCCGCCGTGGCTGCGCATGATGCCAAGCGCGGCCGCCAGGCCGAGGCCGCGCCCGGGGCCCTTGGTGGAAAAAAACGGATCAAAGATCCGGGCTTGGGCCTCCTCGTCAAAGCCCGGGCCGTTGTCGCCGACCTCGAGGCAGACGTAGTCGCCGGCGGGCAGGTCCAGGTCAGGCAGGTCCCCCTCCCTCGGGCCGGTGCCGGGCTGGTGCCGCCGGGTGGCCACCTCGACCAGCCCGTCGCGCCGGCCGATTGATTCCGCGGCGTTGAGGACGAGGTTGAGCAGGATCTGCCGGATCTGCCCGGCGTCGGCGCTGATGGCAGGCAGGCCCGGCTCCAGGTGGAAGTGAAGGTGGGCCTGGTTGCCGACGGAAACCCGGAGCAAGTCGGTCGTCTCCCGCACCAAGGTGCTGAGGTTCACCGGCATCGGGTCGAGCTGGCCCCGGCCGGCGTAGGCGAGAAGCTGCTGACACAGGCTGGCGGCCGTCTGCGCCGCCTGCTCGATCTGGCCGACGTTGCCCAAAACCGGCGAGGTTTCGCCCAGGGCGTGCCGGACGAGGTTCGCATTGCCCAAGATGGCGGTGAGGAGGTTGTTGAAATCATGCGCAATGCCGCCGGCGAGGACGCCGAGACTCTCGAGCTTCTGCACGTCGAGCAGCTTGCGGTCGATCTTCTCCCGTGCGCGCGCGGCCTGGGCGCGCTCCGTGATGTCGAGGGCGACGCCGATCACGCCGCTGATGCGCCCGTCGGGCTCGCGCCGGGGGACGCCGCGCAGTTCGAAGGTGGCGCCGCTGAATTCCCGCTGACTGAGAAAGGTCTCTCCGGCGAGGCCGCGCTTGAAGTCGCTGATGATGTCGGGTCGCGCGGCGTAGAGGTCGAAAGCGGACTGGCCGACCGCGTCGCCGGGCTGGCGGCCCAGCGCAGCGAGCCCGGCCCCCTCGAACAGGGTGAACGTGCCCTGCGCGTCGAGGGCGTAGAGGACGATCGGGGTGTGGGCGAGGATGGTCTCGAGCTGCTGCTGATGGGCGCGCAGCGTGGTTTCCGCCCGCCGCCGTTCCGTGATGTCGGTCACCTGGCCGACGAAATATTTCGGCGCCCCGTGTTCATCGCGGACCAACCCGACCTCGATCGAGGCCGGCAGCACCGAGCCGTCCTTGCAGATGTAGCTTTTCTCCAACCGGTCCGGGCCGGCCGCCGGGCCGGCGATCATCCGGTGGTTGAAGTCCAGGTTTCTCTCCACATCGGCAGAATGGGTGATCTGCGCAACCGACAGCCGCAGCAGCTCGGCGCGGGAATAACCGAGCATGCGGCAAAAGGCCTCGTTGACCTCGATCAGCCGGTTGCCCGAGTCGACCAGCACGATGCCGCCCGGCGCCCGGTCGAAGATCATTTTCCGCAGCTCGCCCTGCTCGCGGAGTTTCTGCTCGGCCAGCCGGCGGGCCGCGAGATCCTGCCGCAGCACGGCCAGACCCGCGCCGGACCCGGTGATCAGCAGGGCCACGCCGCCGATCATCCACAGCCACACCCGCCGGGCCCCGGCCCGCTGGGCGCGCCATGCGGTGGCGGCCACATCCACCCCCAGCACGCCGTCGATCCTTCCCTCCGGGGTGTGCAACGGGGCGAAGGCGCTCACCCCGGAGCTCCCGCGGTTCGGGCTGATCCCGTCGGCAAACCCGACCGTGCCCCGGAAGGCGTGTCCGAGCGCCGGAGTGACCGCAGGATAAATTTCGCCCGGCGGCGTGCGCCCCTCGCGGACGCCGGCCTGGCGCCCGTGGCGATCGGGGTCGCTCTCCGCATCCACGCACAGGACCACGGCGCCATCCGGCCGCCGGCGGAGGGTGTAGATATCGGCGATGGCCGGGTTGAGCTTGAGCCAGCGGATTTGCGTGTCGATCAGGGCGAGGTAGCGCGGATCGTCGGGCGCGACGTTGTCCGGCAGCTGCGCGTGGCCGAGCCGCTCGAATTCCTGCACATAGAAAGGGAGGAGCAGTTCCACCTGCCGGCGGAGGTGCTGCTGGGCATTGCGGCCCGCGCGATCGACGATGAACCAGCCGCCGGCGAGTACCACGGCCAGCAGCAGCCAGGTGATCCGCGGCAGGGCGCCGAACCGGCGGCGGCGATGCAGCCAGAGGCCCAGCCCGGTCCACATCATGCCGACCAGCACGACGAGCGCCAGGTAGTCGGATTGGGTGGATAGCCAGCTGGTCATTGCGGTTGGACATGGAGTAGAATTGTCGTCCGCAAGGCAACCCCGGTGCGCACCCGCTCATCCTGCGGCGGGGCCGTTTGTCCCTTTCGCCACTGCACCGGACGAGGATTTACGGTTTTATTGCCCCCATGAGTGCCTTGGATGCCCCGCCGCTGACCAGCTTGACCCCGCCGGACGGGCTTGCGACGCCCCCCGCCGGGCCCTTTCGTCAGCCCATGTCGAAAGCCCGGCCAGTGGACCACGTTGCGAAGCTGCACCGGGCGAAGGAACGGCTCTATGTGCTGTGCCAGGCGGGCGGCTGGGGAATATTCCTGCTGATGCAGATCGCATTTTCCCAGGTCTTCACGCCGAAGGAAGAGCTGCGCAGCCCCGCGGAGATCACTGCCTCGATCGTGATGGTCATGGCGATGGGATTGCTGCTCACGCACTATTCCCGGGCGTATTTCACCCGTTGGGGCTGGAAACAGCTGGGCTGGCGCGCCTTGGTGCCGCGGGGATTGGCCACCGCCGCGGTGCAGTCGTTCGCCTGGAGCGCGCTCGGCTTCGGCTTCACCTACGGCCTGCTCGGCCTGCCTTGGACCAGCAAGTACAGCTTTCCGCTCATCTTCTCCATCAGCTGGTTCAACGGCCTCTGCCTCCTCGTCGGGTGGATGTGCCTGTATTTCTTCTACCATCTCTTCGAGCGGCTGAACCGCCTGCAGGTCGAGCAGCTCCGCCTCGCGGCCAGCGTCAAGGAGGCCGAGCTCCGCGCCCTGAAATCACAGGTCAACCCGCACTTCCTCTTCAACTCCCTCAACAGCCTGCGCGCCCTCATTGACGAGGACGCCCCGCGCGCCCGCGAGGCCGTCACCCGCCTCGCGAACATGCTCCGCTACTCGCTCCAGTCGGGCCAGAAGGAGATCGTGCCGTTCGAGGAGGAGCTGCGCATCGTTGAGGACTACCTGGCGCTGGAGCAGATCCGCCACGAGCAACGTCTGCGGGTCCGCTGGGACATCGCCCCCGCCGTCCGCGGGCTCCAGGTGCCGCCGATGCTGCTGCAGACCTTGGTCGAGAACGCCGTCAAATACGGCATCGGCACCCGTCGGGAGGGCGGGGAGCTGGTCATCGTGGCGCGGGCCGACGCCGGCGCGCTCCACATCCGCGTGACCAATCCCGGCGACCTGGCCGAACCGGTCAGCGCCGCCACGGCTCGCGCGGGCTCTTCCACCGGCGTTGGGTTGCGCAACGCCTCTGAGCGCCTGCGCCTGCTCTATGGCAACCTCGCCACGCTGACCCTGTTGGCCGAGCCCGCCGGCTGCGTCACCGCCGACGTGCTCATCCCGCTCCATCCCTTCGCCGCATGAAAGCCCTCCTGATCGACGACGAGCGCCTCGCGCGCAACGAGCTCCGCCGCCTGCTCGCGGCCCACGCCGGCATCGAGATCGTCGGCGAGGCCGTGGATGCGGACGACGCGGCGGCCCAAGTCGCGAAGCTCCGGCCCGACCTCCTCTTCCTCGACGTGCAGATGCCCGGGGCCGACGGCTTCAGCCTGCTGGAACAGCTCGAGCCGCCGCTGCCGCTGGTCATCTTCACCACCGCCTACGACGAGTTCGCCGTGAAGGCCTTCGAGTTCAACGCGCTCGACTACCTGCTCAAGCCCGTCGACCCCAACCGGCTGGTGGCTGCGCTGGAAAAAATCCGCCCACGGGAAAGCGCCGCCCCGTTCGATCCGGCCGCCGTCGCGACCCACCGCCTGACGCCCGACGACAAGGTCTTCGTCCGCGAGGGCGACCGCTGCTGGTTTGTGCCGGTGAAGAACATCCGGCTGCTCGAGTCGGAAGGGAACTACACGCGCCTGCACTTCGACGACCAGAAGCCGCAGCTCTTCCGCTCGCTGTCCGCGATGGAGGAGCGGCTGGAGGCCAAGCACTTCTTCCGGGCGAACCGCAAGCAGGTGATCAACCTCGCCTGGGTCGAAGGCATCGAGCCATGGTTCAGCGGCGGCCTGCTGGTCAAGCTGAAGGGCGGACTCCAGGTCGAACTCTCCCGCCGCCAGGCTCAGGAATTCCGCGACCGCATGAGCCTGTGAGCCCAAAGGCTGAAAAACTGAATGGCTGAAAGGCGGAAGAGCAAAGATTCCGCCAGCAGCCAGACTTCGGCCTTCCACATTCAGTCCTTCAGCCTTTCAGTCCTTCAGCCTTTTATGATCGAAGCCCGCCACCTCACCAAAACCTTCAAGGACAAGAAGCGCGGCCTGATCAAGGCCGTCGACGATGTGTCCTTCACCTGCCACCCGGGGCGGATCTACGGCCTGCTTGGCGCCAACGGCGCGGGGAAGACCACGACGCTGCGCCTGCTCGCCACGCTGCTCCAGCCGACCAGCGGCTCGGCGGTCCTCGCGGGCCATGACGTCGCCACCGCCAGCGAGTTGGTGCGGGCCCACGTGGGGTTCCTCGCGGCCAGCACGGCGCTCTACGGCCGGTTGACCGCCCGGGAGATGATCACCTATTTCGGCCGCCTCCACGGCATGGCGGACGACGCCATCCGGATCCGCATCAAGGTGCTGGCCGATGAGCTGGACATGCACGAGTTCCTCGACCGGCGTTGCGACAAGTTCTCCACCGGGATGAAACAGAAGACTTCCATCGCCCGCACACTCATCCATGACCCCGCGGTCATGATCTTTGACGAGCCCACGCTCGGCCTCGATGTCATGACGGCGCGGGCGATCGTGAAATTCGTCCGCGAGTGCCGCCTCCGCGGCAAGACCGTCATCTACTCGACCCACATCATGAGCGAGGTCGAGAAGCTGTGT
The DNA here is from genome assembly GCA_046590295.1 of Lacunisphaera sp. Classification (GTDB taxonomy): domain Bacteria; phylum Verrucomicrobiota; class Verrucomicrobiia; order Opitutales; family Opitutaceae; genus Lacunisphaera. Next base: position 32,667 of record JBKJTZ010000003.1, on the reverse strand, counting down.
GACATCGTCGGCATCATCCACCATGGCCGCCTGGTCGCCGAGGGCACGCTCGCCGAGCTCCGGACGCGTTATGGCGAGCAGGACATGGAGGAGGTCTTTGTCCAGGCGGTGGGCGGCGAGGCCGCCATCACCGCCGCGCTCAACCGCTGACCCTGCCACCGCCATGAACTGGAAAGCCATTTTGATCGTCTACTGCAAGGAGCTGAAGGACCAGCTGCGTGACCGGCGCACGGTCATCTCCACCCTCGTCATTCCGACCGTCATCATGCCGCTCATGATGATCGGCTTCGGCACCGTCATGTCCAAGATCATGAAGAAGGCACAGGATGAGGGCACCAACGTCATGATCATCGGCGCCGCCGGCGCGCCCGCCCTGACGGCCGCCCTGACGGCCGACCCGAAATTTCACGTTGTCCCCGGGGCTGCCGACTACCAACAGCGCATCGCCGACAAAAAGCTGCGCGTCGCGCTGGAACTGCCGGAGAACTTCGAAGACCGCGTGCGCTCAGGCGAAAGCGTCAGCGTGGGGATCCTCTATTACGAAGGCGAAATCAAGTCCGGCCTCGGCGTGCGGGACCTTGAGGGCTTCATGTCGCGTTACCGCACGGGCCTGGTCGATGCGCGCCTGAAGGAGCGCGGCCTGCCGCCGGAGTTCACCAAGCCTTTCGAGCTGAAGCGGCGGAATGTCGCGCCGCCCGAAAAGGTCGGCGGCGCCACGATTGGCGGATTCATCCCTTACATCATCATCATCCTGTGCTTCTCGGGCGCGATGTATCCCGCGATGGACCTGACGGCCGGGGAGAAGGAGCGAGGCACGATGGAAACCCTGCTGTGTAGTCCGACGGGCCGCATCAACATTGTGTTCGGCAAGTTTCTCCTGGTGCTCACGGCCTCCGTCGCGACGATGGTGATGTCGATGATCTCGATGGCCGCGACCGCGCTGATCGGCGGCACGCTGTTTGCCGGCAAGGCGGCGGCGATGGCGGGGCCGGCGGCGAAATCCGCCGCGCCCGCATTCATGCCGATGATCGACCCGGCCGGGCTGCTCGGGGTGTTTTTGATGGTGGCGCCGGTGGCGATCTTCTTCGCCGCACTGCTGTTGACGGTATCGCTCTTTGCCAAGAGCTACAAGGAAGCGCAGAGCTATGCCGGGCCGCTGATCCTCATTGCAATCATCCCCGCCGTGTTCGGCCTGCTGCCGGGCATCGAGCTCAGCGGGAAGACCGCGCTCATCCCCATCCTCAACCTCTCGCTCGTGTGCAAGGAGATGCTCTCGGGCACGTGGCACTGGGACTACATCGCCCTGATCTTCGGGTCCTCGTGCGCCTACGCCGGCATCGCCCTGTTACTCTGCGTCAAGATGTTCAACCGCGAGAGCGTGATGTTCCGGGCGTGACCCCATCGGGAATCGGGCGGGTCCAGTTTCGGGGAGCGCGCCGGAGGATTTCCGAGGGAAAAATCACCCAGACGGCACCGGGATATTTTTCGACGTCTTTCATTTTTGGGTAAAGCCCGCGCGGGCGCGGTAAACCCCGGGTAAATAGCCCCCGCGCCTCTAGGCGGCGCGGCACAAGCCTGTTATGGTGCGGTCATCACCTCCATGAACATGATCACCACTCCTGAAAATCAAGAGGCCGCGCACCTTGCCAAACTGCGCTCGCAAATCTCCACGGACATCGAGGCCATGCACCAGCAGGAGGCCAGCCTGCGCGAGTATGAGCAGAGGCTCCGGGTCCTGGTTGATCACACGCACCACAGCCGCCCGCCACATCTGGCGTCGCAATACTACGACACGTCCGCCCCGGGCCCGAGTTCCGCCGAGCTGGATTCCGCCTGGGAAAAATACCAGCGGGCCCACGCGCTGCTCGAGGCTGCCCGTCGCGGCCTGACCGACGACCGCCTCCGGCTCAGGGACCGTGAGGAACAGCTCGCCCAGCGCGAGACCGAGGTCGGCCGCCGCGAGGCGTGGGTGAAGGTGCGCGAGCAGGAACTGGACGCCCTCGCGCAGGCCAAGGCCGCCGCGGCCGCTGTGCTCGCTGCGAAACCGACGTTCACCACGGCCCCGTTCCTGGCGGCGAGGAATCTCTTCACGAACCGCAGTTGAAAGCCGCGCCCATTTCCGGTCAGGGGTGACCGGTTGAGTCAAGGGGCGGGATCCGCCGGCAGGTCAGGGTGTGACCGGCGCGATCCCGCCCTATTGCTTTTCCAGCTCGGCGAGACGGGCGGCGGAGGCCTCCCAGGCGGTGGTGGCGGCCTGCAACTGGTCCACGAGGACGGAGAGCTCACGGTTCAGGTGCTGGGCCTTGCCCGGGGAGGTGTAGGTCTCGGGCGCCTCGAGCTGGGCGGTGAGTTCGTTCTGCTTCGTCTCCAGCTGCGAGACCTTCTCCTCCAGGTGGCCCACCTCGGTGCGGAGCTTCTTTAGGTCGGCGGGATTGGTTTTCTTGGCCTCGACCGTTTTGGCAGCGGGTTTCTCGGCGGCCTGCACCGGGCGGGCGTCGGTGAAGCCGGCGGTGAGCGCGGCGCGGGCGTTGCCGGCCTTCGATTTCTCCAGGTAGTAGTCGTAGTCGCCCGCATAGGGCGTCAGCCGGCCGGAATGGACGTGCAGCACGGTCTTGGCGAGTTGCCGGATGAAATACACGTCGTGGCTGATGAAGATGAACGTGCCCTCGTAGTTCTTGAGCGCGTTGACCAGCGCGTCGATCGACGGGATGTCGAGGTGCGTCGTGGGCTCGTCCATCAGGAGCAGGTTGGGCGGGTTGACGAGCAGGCGGGCGAGGGCGAGGCGGGACTTCTCGCCGCCGGAGAGCACGGAGACCTTTTTATGCACGTCGTCCTTGCGGAAGAGGAAACCGCCGAGCACGGCGCGGGCCTGCTGCTCGGTGAGCTGGTTCTCGTTCGTGCGGAGCTCCATGACGTTCTCGAAGACAGTCAGGTCCAGCTTCAGGTTGTCGGCGCGGTTCTGGGCGAAGTAGCCGGGCACGACATTGCTGCCGAGGTCGCGCACGCCACCCTGGATCGGGATGACGTCGGCGAGAATCTTGAGCAGCGTGGACTTGCCGGAGCCGTTGGGGCCGACGAGCACGATCTTCTGGCCGCGTTCGGCGTCGAAGTTCAGGTCGCGGTAGACGACGTGGTCGCCATAGGCTTGGTGGACGTTCTCGAGCTTGATGACGCGCAGGCCGGAGCGCGGCGGCTGCGGGAAGCGGAAATTGATCTTCTTGAGGTCCTCCCAGGGCTCCTCCACGGCGACGTCCTTGAGGCGCTCGATCTGCTTCTCCTTGGATTTGGCGCGCGAGGCCATCGAGGCCTTGGCCCCGAAGCGGTCGACGAACTTCTGCAGGTGGGCGATCTCGCGCTGCTGGTTCTTGAACTGGGCGGCCTGCTGTTCCTTGCGGGCGTCCTTTTCGTTCAGGTAGTCGTCGTAGTTGCCGGTGTAGCGGTTGAGCGTGCCGCTGCGGAGCTCGAGGATGCCGTTACAGAGGATGTTCAGGAACTCGCGGTCGTGCGACACGACGAGCAGGCCGCCCGGATAGCGCGTGAGGTAGTCCTGGAACCAGAGCAGGGCCTCGAGATCAAGGTGGTTGGTCGGCTCGTCGAGCAGGAGCAGGGCCGGCTCGCTGACGAGGAGGCGGGCGAGATGGGCGCGCATGACCCAGCCGCCGGAGAAGGACTTGGCCTGCTTGTCGTGGTCGGTTTCGCGGAAGCCGAGGCCGGCGAGGATTTTCTTGGCACGCGGCTCGAGGGTCCAGTCGATGTCGTAATCGTCGTCGGTCTCCGGGACGAGCTTCTTGCCGCTGGTGGCGATGGCGATGATGGATTCGTCGCCGACGGGGGCGCTTTCCTGCGGGAGGAAGCCGAAGTCCGCCCCGCGCTCCCACTCGATCGTGCCGTCGTCCGGGGCCTCTTCGCCGAGGATCAGGTTGAAAAGGGTGGATTTGCCTGCCCCGTTGGGCCCGACCAGGCCGAAGCGGTCGGTGCGCGCGACGAAGAGCGACACCTCGGAGAAGAGCTCCCGGGTGCCGTAGGACTTGGAAACATCGGCGATGGTCAGCATGACGAACCGGTCAGTGAGCCGCGCCGGCGCGCCGCCGTCAAGGTCTGGCTTAGGCCAGTGTAAGTGCCACGGCACCAGCGACCGCGACCACGCCGCCGGCCATCGAGCGCTTGGAAGGCCGCTCTCCTTCCAGAAAGTAAGTGATGGGGATGGCCAGCAGCGGGGTGGTGGCGGCGATCGGCAGCACGATGCCGCTGGGCGTGGTGGCGAGCGCCCACTGGTAGCCGCCGACCCCCAGCACCGGGCCGACGAGGCCGTTGGCGATCATCCAGAACCACGCGCGGCGCCGGGTCGCTTGGTCGACCGTGGCGGGTGGGGGAGCGGGCAGCCGGCCGATCAGTCGGAGCAGGAGGAACCACAGCGCGGTGAACACCAGACCTGAGATGATGCGGTGATAGGCGGCATTCAGGCCGAAGGTGGCGTTGTGCGCCGCCTCGCCCGCGAGCGTGGCCGCCTCGACACCCTTGCGGCTGACCAGGGCGCCGAAACCCTGGCCGGCGGCCGCGAGCAGGCCGAAGAGAAACCCGATGGGCCGCACGCGCACGCGCGGCGGACTGGCCTTGCTCGGCATCAGGGCCAGCATGACGCCCCCGATGATCACCGTGCCCCAGAGCGTCTGCGCGCCGGTGAGCCGCGTGCCGAGCCAGAGCCATTCGCCCAGCGCCGCGATCGGTGCGGCGAGGCACTGCGTCATGAGCACGGTGAGCCGCGAACCCAGCAGGGGCAGGGCCGCGTAGACCCCGAGGTCGCCCAGGCCCATCCCGATGAGGCCGCTCAGGAAGAACCAGCCGGTGCTGGCGCTGGCGAAGCCATGGCCCAGGGTGTGGGCGAACAGGCCGAGCACCAGGGTGGCGAGGACGAGCCGGCCGAGGTTGGCCCGCATGGCGCCGGAGAATTCCACGCTGCGGCTGGCGCAGGTGGCGTTCAGGGCGAAGAAAAAAGCGGCGAGGCAGGAGGCGAACACGGTGGCGGAAGTTGGCCGCACCCCGGTGGGGGCGCAACATTCCCTTGGCCTCGCGGCCAGATTGCGCGAGGGTGCGGGCGCATGCCCAACGCCCTTGCCACCGAGAAATCGCCCTACCTCCGCCAGCACGCCGACAACCCCGTGGCCTGGCTGCCGTGGGGCCCCGCGACGCTGGCGAAGGCGGTGGCGGAGCAGAAGCCCATCTTCCTCAGCATCGGCTACTCGACCTGCCACTGGTGCCACGTCATGGCGCACGAGTCGTTCGAGGACGCCGGCGTCGCGGAGATCCTCAATCGCGACTTCGTACCGGTGAAGGTGGACCGCGAGGAGCGGCCGGACGTGGACCGCGTCTACATGACCTACGTGCAGCATACGACGGGGCATGGGGGCTGGCCGCTGAGCGCATGGCTGACGCCCGAGGGGAAACCGTTCTTCGGTGGCACCTATTTCCCGAAGGACGACCGGTCCGGCCGGTCGGGTTTCATCACCGTGCTCAACGCCATCGCCCGCCACTGGCGGGAGCAGCGCCCCAAGATCGAGACCGGCGCGGCCGAGGTGGTGGAGTCGCTGCGCCGCCTCGCCACCGACGGCCCCGGGGGTGAGGTGGTCGCCGACGGCACGCCCGTCCTGCCGTTGCACGAGGCGGCGGGGGAGGCGTTCGAGAAGTGCTTCCAATATTTCTACGAGGCGCATGACGCCCGGTGGGGCGGCTTCGGCGGCGCGCCGAAATTCCCGCGCGCCTCAGTGCTCAACTTCCTGTTCCGCACGGCCACCCTGCAAGGCCCGCGGACGGAACTCGGGCAGGAGGCGGTGAACCTCGCCGCGCCCACCCTGCAGCGCATGGCCGAGGGCGGCTTGCACGACCATCTCGGCGGCGGCTTCCACCGTTACTCGGTCGACGAGCAGTGGCACGTGCCGCATTTCGAAAAGATGCTCTACGACCAGGCGCAGATCGCACTCAACCTCCTGGAGGCGAGGCAGGCGACGGGACGGGAGGTGTTCGCCTGGCTCGCGCGGGACATCTTCGACTACGTGCGGCGCGACCTCACCAGCCCGCAGGGGGGATTCTTTTCGGCGGAGGATGCGGACAGCCTGCTGGCCCACGGGAAACCGGAGCACGCCGAGGGTGCGTTCTATGTCTGGACCCGGGCGGAGATCGAGGCGCTGCTCGGCGAGGATGCCGGATTCTTCTGCGCCCACTTCGACGTGAAGCCCGGCGGCAATGTCGCCCACGACCCGTCGGGAGAATTCGCCGGGAAAAACGTTCTGCGCCAGCTCCGGTCACTCACCGCGACGGCGGCAGAGTTCAAGCTGCCGCTGCCCGCCGCCGAGGAAAAACTGCTGGCGGGGCTGGAAAAACTGCGGGCCGCCCGCGAAAAACGCCCGCGGCCGCACCTGGACGACAAGATCATCACGGCGTGGAACGGCATGATGATCTCGGCCCTGGCCAAGGGCGCGCAGGTGCTGGGCGACACCCCCTGTCTCCAGGCCGCCACGCGCGCCACGGAGTTCATCCGGCGCGAACTCTACGACGCGGAATCGGGTCTGCTTTACCGCAGCTGGTGCGAGGACCGGAGCGACATCATGGGGTTTGCCGAGGATTACGCCGCACTTATCCAGGGCCTGCTTGACCTCTATGAGGCGGGCTTCGACCACCGCTGGCTGCAATGGGCGGAGCGGCTGCAGGGAAAAATGGACGAGCTTTTCTGGGACGGGAAGCGCGGCGGCTACTTCAATTCCCGCGCGGACGACCCGACGGTGATCGTGCGCCTGAAGGAGGATTACGACGGCGCGGAGCCCGCGCCGAACTCGGTGGCGGCGATGAACCTCGTGAGGTTGGATTGGATGATCGGGGATGTCGCCGGGGTCGTTGACCCCGGAACCGGCCTCAACGAGGCCGGCGACAGTGCAAACTATTCCGTGCGCGCGCGGCGGACCACCGAGTCATTGCGCGCCCAATGGAGCCGGGCCCCGCAGGCGCTGCCGCAGATGCTGTGCGCGCTGGAGCTGGCGCTGGCGGAGCCGCGCACGGTGGTGCTGGCGGGGGACCCGGCGGCGGCGGATTTTCGCGCGCTGGCGGCGGTCGGGCATGAAAGGCTCGGCCTGCGCCGGGCACTGCTCGCGGCGGATGGGGCGGCCGGCCAGGCTTGGCTGGTGCAACGGAAGCCGTATCTCGCGGGGATGAAGCCGGTGGACGGTCGCGCGACGGCTTACGTCTGCGAGAATTTCACCTGCCAGGCACCGGTGACCAACCCGGCCGAGCTGCGGGCGCTGCTCAACCCCTAGATATTCTATTTTGCTGACCTCACCGCCGGAGCGCCGCGCGCACCAGGCGTTGGTCGCCGTCGTTGGGCGCGGGTTTCAGGCCGAGCGCGGCGCAGAGAAGGTTGTAGACATGGATGCTCTCGACGTCGGGAATCTCCACGCCGCTCCGGAACGACGGTCCGTGCGCGATGAACAGCGCGCCCATGTTGGGCGTGGCCGGGTCCCAGCCGTGGTTGGCCTTGCTGTAGGTGAGCACGCGTTTTGGCCAGCCGACCTTGCTTTCAAAGTTCCAGTGGTCCTCGGCCAGCAGAACAACGTCGGGGATGCGCGGGTTGCCGCGATAGTGGTATTTCTCCGGCGTCTCGTCCCGGAGCCAGACATGCAGCTGCGGCGGCGCCTTGGCGCGGATGGCGGCGGCGAGCTCGGCGGCTGTCACCGTGCCAGGCTTGGGCCGCACGCCGCCCACGGGTCCCGTGGAGTCGACCTGCACCGTGGTGACATCCATCAAATCCTCGAGGAAGATGACCCGGTCGGGCCCCTGTTCCGACATGCCGTGGTCGGAGACGATCACGAAGTCAGTGCGGTCGCGCAGACCCAGGTGTTCCAGGCCGGCCAGCAGCCGGGCGAGGGCATCATCCACCTCCTTGATCGCGGCGGCGGTCTCGGGCGCGTCCGGGCCGTGCCTGTGGCCGCTGTCATCCACCACGTCGAAATAGAGCGTGCCCAGCCGCGGCCGCTGCGCCGGGGGCAGGGCCAGCCACGCGAGCAGGCCGTCCACGCGTTCGGCGGCCGTGAGCTTCTTGTTGAAAAGTTGGAAAAATGACGGGCGCACGCCGCCGTGCGTCGTCTCGGAGCCAGGCCAGAAAAAACATGCGCTGGTCACGCCCTGCTTCTCCGCGGTGATCCAGACCGGTTCACCGTCGGCCCACCAGCGCTCCTCTGTGTTGCTGGCGGGCTTGCTCATGCCAAAGGTCTCGGCGACGGTCGGATCGTAGAACCAGTTGCCGACGATGCCGTGGTGCGCGGGGTAGAGGCCGGTGACGAGCGTGTAGTGGTTGGGAAAGGTCTTGGTGGGAAAAGCCGGCGTAAGGCGGGTGGCGTACACCCCGCCGGTGGCGAGCCGCCGCAGCACCGGGGCATCGTGTTTTTGCAGATAGTCCCAGCGAAAGCCGTCGATCGAGATGAGGACCAGCAGGTCGGCGCGGGGCAGTGCCGCCGGCGGCGTGGTGCACGCGGCCAAGACGAAGGCCGTGGCGGCGGCTAGCAGACTGGCCCGGAGTCGGAGGAGCACGCGTCGCAGCCTAGAACCCGATCGCGGACCGGCAACGCTGATTTCACCGCGCCAGGACTTCGCGCGCCAGCCGGTCGTCACCGTCATTGGGAGCGGGTTGCACGCCGAGCACGGTGCAGAGCAGGTGGTAGAGGTGGATGTTTTCCACCTCCGCGAACTCATGACCGCGACGGAAGGCCGGGCCCTGGGCGAGAAAGAGCGCGCCCATGTTCGGGGTGGCGGGATCCCAGCCATGGTTGCCGCGGCCGAAATACTGCGACATCCGCGGCCAGCCGGTCTTGCTCTCGATGTTCCAGTGGTCGTCGGCGATCAGCACGACGGGCGGGATGCGCGGGTTGGCGCGGTAATGAAACCGTTCCGGCACCTCCTCGCGCAGGAAAACCTGGAGCTGCGACGGGGCCTTGGCGCGGATCGAGGCCGCAAGTTCGGCGGGGGTGATGGTGCCGGGATTCGGCCGCACGCCGCCGTTCGGCCCGGTGGACTCGACCTGCACTTGCGAGACATTCATCAGGTCCTCGAGAAAGATGACCTGGTCGGGGCTTTGCTCCGACATGCCGTGGTCGGACACGATGACGAGATTGATCTGGTCGCGCAGGCCGCGGGCGGCGAGGCCGGCGAGCAGGCGGGCAATGGCGTCATCGGCCTCCTTCACGGCCGCGGCGGTCTCGGGCGCATCGGGGCCCGCCCGGTGGCCGACCACATCGACCACATCCAGGTAGAGGGCGCAGAAGCTCGGCCGCTGCTCCACCGGCAGATCGAGCCAGGCCAGCAGGCCGTCGACGCGCTGGCTGGAGGTCACCTGGCCCTCGAAGCCCTGATGAAAGGTCGGACGCGTGCCATGGATCGCCGCCTCGCTGCCGGGCCAGAAATACACGGCGCTGCGCACGCCCTGTTTTTCCGCCGTGATCCAGGCGGGCTCGCCCTGCTGCCACCAGCGCGGGTCGGCGTTGTCCGCCGCCGAGTTTTTGCTGAAGGAAGCGTTGAGCGCCGGGTCGAAAAAATAATTCGAGACGATGCCGTGGTGCTCCGGGCGCAGGCCGGTGACCAGGGTGTAATGGTTGGGAAAGGTCTTGGAAGGAAACGACGGCGTCAGACGCCGGGCATGCACCCCGTCCGCGGCCAGCGCGTTGAGTGCCGGTGCGGGGTATTTCTGCAGGTAATCCCAGCGAAAGCCGTCGATCGAGACGAGGATGAGCGGGGTGTCTGGGACCGCGGCCGCCGGGATGGCGAGGACAGCCGGCAGGAGGAAAAACAGCAGGGCGAAACGACGCATGAAGGTTGCTCTCATGACGGGTTGCCTCGGCGCGGGCAACCCTGCAGCGTGCCATCATGGATGAAAACCTGCGATTGACCCGGCTCGAGGAGCGCTATGCCCACCTGCAGCGCCATACCGCCGAGCAGGACAAGGTCATGCTCGGCCTCGCCGACGAGGTGGCGAAATTGCGGAAGGAGATCGCGGTGCTGCGCACGCGGCCGGCGGCCGGCGGTGACGGCGGCGAAATGCCGGACGAGCGGCCGCCGCATTATTGAACGGGTGTGGGGCGGCTTCATTTCGAGGTGTAGGGCCGGCGCTTGTCGCCGTGCCGTGTCCCGCTCGCGCGGCGGTCCCCCCGACAAGCGGCGGCCAGGTTCAAGCATGAAGCCTGCTCAGAACAGCGCCGTGATCTCGACGTGCTTGCCGGGCTCGAGGAAGACCTCGCCGGAGAGCGCGGCGTTCTCATCGTTCTTGTAGAGCTTGCAGGCGATGGGCGCGGTGGCGTCGTCGGTGGCCCAGCCCCACTTGCCGATGGAGACGAATTGCATGGGCACGCCCTTGTCCCAGCTCAGGCCGGGGCCGTCGCCGCGGATGAAGAGCTTGTTGCCGATGCCGATGTACGCCGTGGCCAGCAGGCGCGTGGCGCCGTCGGAGGAGGCGGCGGCCTCCGCGGGCGCGGAAATCTCCGCCGGCTCGTCGGGCAGGGCGGGCTCGCCGGTGCTTTCGCTCCCGGCGGTGGGGTCGGACATGGCGGCGAGAGTCTCCTCGGGCTTGGGCTTGCGCGGGGCGCGCGGCTTTTTTGGCTTCGCCTCCTCAGTCGCGGCCTCCGCCGGGGTGGGGAGGGCCTCAACCACGGATACGGCCTCGACGACCGGGGCGGGGGCGGGCCGGGCAACTTCCTCCCGGCGGTCATGAACCGCCGCCACCGGGGCGGCGGCCGCAGTCTTCGCGATTTCGGCGAGCTTGGCGTCGAGGGTGGAGAGGGTGGACCTGAGCTTTTCCTCGGCCCGGCCGGCGGCGTCCTGGGCGGCGGCGAGCTGCTTGCGCGCCGTTAGCTCGAGGGCGGTGAGTTCGGTGACGGACTTGTGGATCTTGTCCGCGACGGTCTGGAGGCGCTCGCTTTCGCCCGTGCGCAGGGTGGCGAGTTCCTCGTTCAGGCGCTCCTTCTCCTCGTCCTCGGTCTGGGCGAGCTGCGCGTTGAACTCGGCGAGTTTTTCCTGCATGCGGTAGGGCAGGTTCTCGGCGGCGTGCGCGGTCTTGTGCACGGCTTCCTCGACCGCCTTGATCTGCGCGGCGGCGCGGGCGAGGCTCTCGCCGGCGCCGTGGAGGCGCTGGACCTGCTCGGCGACCTTGTCGCGCTCCTGCTGGACGTATTCGGCGGAGTCGGCCGCATAATCGATGAGGATCGGGATCATGATCGCCGTGATGCTGGCGACGAGGAAGCCGACGGCGCTCAGGAAATACAGCGGGGCGAACTTGTTGGGGGCGAAGAGACCGATCAAAAACACCACCAGAAGACAGCCGGCGGCGGTGAGGGCGAACGTGGTTTTTTTCAACCGGGGGGCAGGTTCTAGATTCATAGGCGGGGCGCGCGCACGCTGGTTTTCCCCCGGGGTGGACGGTTTCTCAAGGCTAAACCTCGGGCCAGAAGAGCCTTGAGCCGGGGTCCGGTCCGGTCATCCTCCGGGCACAGCCGATGAATTTTTCCCACTTTGTGCGGATCGATCGGGAACGCCGCGGGCTTGAGCGGCACTACGTGGTGCACACGCACGACCCGAAGTTCACGCTGGAACTGACGCCCGACCCTGAGGCGCCTGACCGGGTCGGGGGCGGCATCATCAAGCGCATCTGCGTGCCGAATTCGTGGGCCGGCGACTACGGCCAATACGGCAAGATGCTGGCGGCCGCGCAGGAATTTTTCGCGCAGTCGCACGCGGGTGGCCACCCGCCGGCGCGAGGGTAGGGCGGGAGGTGGGACCAGTGGTCCCGCAGGATTTTCGCGGTGGTGTGCGTGGGGTTGCGGGACTGGTAGTCCCGCCTTCACCCAGTCAAATCGCCCTACCGCATGAGCGCGCGCCACGACATGCCGATGAGCGAGATGAGCATGCCGACGCGGATGGAGCCCTCGAAGGTCAAGATGACGAGCACCCATTTAAGCCCGCACGTCGAGCGGAAGGCGTAGCCCAGGCCCGTCACCACCAGCAGCACGACCCCCTGGGCGCGGCCGACGGGATGGAGCAGCAACGTGGTGGTCCAGACGAGGTAGGCGAGGAGTCCCCCCGCCCACGTCGCGGCCACCCATTTGGCCATGGGCAGCTCCCGCGGGTCGGCGTTCACCCGGATCTGCTTGATGCCCATGTAGCGCTCGCTGATGACCAGCTGCCAGATTTCAAAGGCGAGGAAAAGCGGGGCGAGCAGGGCGAAGGGGTTCATGCGCGAAGGGCAGCGGCGGCTGCCCGACAGCAAATCCGGTGGCGCGGACGAAGCCAGAATTTTTCCCCCAGAGCCGGGGGAAGAAACGGATGGCGTTTCCCCCGGCAGGGCGCACACTGGCGGCTGAGCCGACTGCGGGTCTTTTGCCGTGGCGGCCAAATCCAACCCCGGAGGAATCATGTCCACGACCATGTTTCTGGTGTATTATCTCGGCACCGCCTTGGTGGCCGGTGTGCTCGGCGGCCTCGCGATGGAAGTGGCCATGTGGCTGATCAGCCGCGCCGGCCTCGCCAAGGGCGACATGATCCTCGCGCTCGGCAGCCTGCTGACGAAGGAGCGAGCCAACGCCTACCGCGTCGGCCTGGTGGTGCACGCGACGGCGGCCATCGGTTTCGCGCTGGTCTACACCCTGTTGATGGTGACGCTTGGTTACACGCACATGCCGACATCGCTGATGCTCGGCCTCGGCGTGGGCGTGCTGCATGGCCTGCTGGTCAGCCTCATGCTCGTCTGGGTGGTGGCCGACAAGCACCCGCTGGAGGAATTCAAGGAAGCCGACCTGCTCGTGGGCCTGAGCCACCTCGCCGGTCACGTGGCCTTCGGCGCGATGGTCGGGCTGGTGGTCGGGCTCTCGCCGCTCTGAACAACAAAATACCCGGCGCGCCAGACTCAACGGCTGGAGTCCTGATCAGCTTGAAGATGCAGCCCCGCCAAGGGTGCGAGACCGAGGGAAAGCGTCAAGGTTTCGCCGTCGCCAGTACGGCCGGTGAATGCCAGCTTTTTCGGGCCGGGGGAGATGCGGAAGAACACGCTGCCCGCGACGGTCTCTCCTGGCGCCAGGGTCAGCGGCAGCGGCAGCCGCCGCCGGTTGAACTCAGCCTCGATCCGGTGCCGGTTGCTGACATTGCGATAGACCGTTCCCACCAAATACAGGGGGAGCAGCGCGGAAGTCACCGTCACGGCGGCGCCGGAAATCGCGGCGCCGGACATTCCGGCCATAAGCACCCCGGCGGCCGGCAGGCTCGCGACCATGAGACCGCCGCCGATTTTCAGGGTGGTGCCGAGGGAACTCGCCAGCCTGGCCTCGAAGGTGCGGCTTTCCTTTTCCAGCAACCAAGGCGACAAGCCGGACGGCACCGCGGTGTCCTGGAAATCAGTCAGCACCGCCGCCTCGACGGTCAGTGGGGTGTCACCGGGATTGGCCAGCAACACCACATATTCATCCCAGTAGGCGTCGCGTTTCCAGGAACCGGGACCACGATAGATGATGACCGTGTGCAACGTGAGGCTGGTAGTGGCGGTGGTCGCGGCAAATTCCAGCGGCACCGCCGGCCGGTTGTTCTTCGGCGCGGATTGGTAGCGGGCCGAGACGCAACCGGCGAGGAGCAGCGCCAGCAGCGGTGGCAACAGGCGGAGCGATCGCAGCGGATAGATTTTCATGGTTTGTCGTGAGGGGGTGACCGTCCCGCCCAGACTCCGGTGGACCCGGGTCCCGCGACTCGTCATCGCCGGGGGCGGGTTCGGTCGCGACGACGAGACACAACAGGGCAAGAATGATGCAGGTGAAGATCATGGCGGGTGGTTGGCCAAAGCATAACAGGCCGCCGGCCGGGGCGTTATTCGATAAATCTGATATGCCGCATCGATCGGGGTGATGAGGCCTCCACCGGTGCGACGGGGAATGAAGGTTGCCAATCCAGCGGTTGGTGGCTGGCATGGCCTCCTAGGATGAATGTCCATCATCTGGAGCTGTTTTATTATGTCGCCCGGCACGGAGGCATCAGCGCGGCGGTGCGGCACATTCCTTACGGCATCCAGCAGCCGGCGGTGAGCGGACAGATGCGGCAGCTCGAGGAGGCCGTGGGCGCGAAGCTTTTTGAACGCACCCCCTTCCGCCTCACGCCGGCCGGCGAGCGGCTCAAGGCGCACATCCAGCCGTTCTTCGAAAACCTGGACGGGCTCAAAGCCGAACTGCGCGGGGGAGTCGAAACGGCCATCCGGCTCGGAGGGGCCGAGCTCGTGCTGCGCGAGCACCTGTCGGTCGTGATGCAACGGGTGCGCGCCGTGCATCCGCGGATGAAACTGAGCCTGCACGCCGGCGACCAGATCCAGGTCGAGGAGTGGCTGCGCAACGACCAGATTGATCTCGCGATCACGTCGGTCGGCCCGCGGCCCCCGGCGCGGCTCCGCCAGATGCGCTTTGTTCGGATCCCGCTCGTGCTGTTGGTGCATCGGAGTTCGCCGATCCAGCGTGCGGCCGAGCTGCTGGCGCAGAAAAAAATCACCGTGCCGCTCATCGGCCAGCCGGCGAAGACCAGCTTCATGCGGGCGTTTCAGCAGGAATTGAAGCGCCGCCGGATCAGCTGGTCGCAATCGGTGGAGGTCACGTCGGCGGAGCTGGTGGTGCGTTACGTGGCCAACCGGGAGGGCTGCGGGGTGGGCAACCTCGGCATCCCCGCCGTCCTCAAGCAGCACAAGGAAGTTCGCGTGCTGCCACTGGATGGCTTTGAACCGATGACCATGGGGGCACTCTGGCGGGGGGAACCGACGCCTCTCATCCGCACGACCCTTGAAGCCGTGCAGCAGTATGCCCAGGAGACGTTTTCCACCTGGGCCGTGTCAGACAAAATGCCCTGAGCCGGCTCCGGAAAAACTGGAGCGCGGGCGATCCCGCCCGCGGCACGCCCCCGGCTCAATACCCGGCGGCCAGCGCGTCGGGCTTGCGCGAGTCGGCGGCGCCGAGCCGGAGCTTCGTGGCCGGGTCGACCATGATCGTCATCGTGTCGTTCGGGTAGCGCTCGATGACGGAAGCGAAGCGCTGCGCGCCGAAGAAATTGCGCTGCTCGAACTGGTGCCCCATGGCCCGCAGCAGATCCATCGTGTCGCGGCCCAGCCCGTAGGGGTCGTAGTTCACGACGTCGGGCATCCATTGGTGGTGGAGGCGCGGCGCACTGACCGCGAGCGACACGGGCAGGCCGAAATCGATGACATTGGTGATGACCTGGAGCACCGCGGTCGTGATCGTCGACCCGCCGGGAGCGCCCGTGACGAGGAAGATTTTTCCATCCTGGAACACGAAGGTCGGCGTCATGGACGAGAGCGGGCGCTTGCCGGGCGCGATGGCGTTGGCCTCGCCCTGGATGAGGCGGAACATGTTGGGCACGCCGGGCTTGGCGGTGAAGTCGTCCATTTCATTGTTCATCAGGACGCCGGTGCCCGGGATCGTGACGCCGGAGCCGAAGCCGCCGTTGATCGTAAAGGTGTTGGCCACGGCGTTTCCGTCCGCGTCCACGATCGAGAAATGCGTGGTCTCCGTAGATTCAACCGGGATGGCGGCGGATGCGTCCAGGGCCGCGGTCTTGACGGCGCCGGCCGGCTGGCCGGGTGCGAAGCCGGCGGAGGGCGTCGCCTTGTGGAGGTCAAAACTTTTCATTCGCTCCGCCAGGTAGGCCCGGTCGAGCAGGCCGGCCACGGGGATCTGCACGAAGTCCGGATCGCCGAGGAACTCCGCCCGGTCGCGGTAGGCCCGGCGCATCACCTCGATGAACAGGTGGTATTTCGCCGCCGAGTCCTGCCCAAGGCTCGCGACGTCGAAGGGCTCGAGCATGCCGAGCATCTGGAGCAGCGCGATGCCGCTTGAACTGGGCGGCGGCATCGTGACGACCTCATAACCGCGGTAGGTAGTGCGATACGGCGTGCGCTCCGTCGCCCGGTAGGCCGCGAGGTCGGCGAGCGTGATGTTGCCGCCGTGCTCCGCCATCGCGGCGGCCAGCCGGCGGGCGGTTTCGCCCTCGTAGAATTCGCGCGGTCCGTCTTGTTGCAGGCGGGCGAGCGTCGCCGCCAGCTCCGGCTGGCGCCAGAGGTCGCCGGCGCGCCAGAACGCGCCGTCGTTGAGGAATATTTTTTTGGAATCGGGAAAGGCGCCCAGCAGGTCGGCCTTGCCGCGCAAGCGCTGCGCGTTGAACTGGGTGAGGATGTGTCCATCGGCGGCGAGCCGGCGAGCCGGCTCGATCAGCTCGGCCCAGGAAAGCTTGTGCGAGCCGTATTTCTCCAGCGCCAGCGCCCAGCCCGCCACGTTGCCGGGCACGCCGCTGGCGCGCCAGCCGAGGACCGAGGAACCGGGGCCGGTGAGCACGTGGCCGGTGGCATCGAGATACATGTCGCGCGTGGCCGCGGCTGGTGCCCGTTCGCGGTAGTCGATCGCGACATCGCGGCCGTCGGCGAGGTGGATCATCATGAAACCGCCGCCGCCGAGCGGCCCGGCCCACGGGTAGACGACCCCGAGGGCGAAGCCCGTGGCCACGGCGGCATCGACGGCGTTGCCTCCTTGCTTGAGGATCTCGACGCCCACCTGCGAGGCGAGCCCGTGCACCGAGACCACCATGCCGTGCTCGGCCTCGACGGCGGCGCGCTGGGCGAAAGCGGCGGTCGGCGCGGAGAAATCGAGCGCGGGAAGCAGCAGCGGGACGAAGAGGCGCCGGAGATTTAGCATGGGGGGATCATCCCCGGGCCCGGGGCACGCTCAAGTCGCAATCTCCGGGGGGCTGGGGGATAATAGGATTGTCAGAAGCCGGGAGGGGAATTAGACTTTCTACACGTAAACCAGCCTGAAAACAGGCTTCATTGTAATCCCCCACGCCTATGAACATTACGAATAATGTGTTGGTTTCCGCGCAGCGCTCCGGCCTGCGTCGTTTGAGTGCCCTGGTGCTCCTCGCCCTGTTGACCGCCACTTCGACGGTTTTTGGCCAGGAAGCGCCGAAGTCAGATACGGTCCAGCTCGAAAAGTTCGTCGCCACGGGCTCCCGCTTCAATGACCGCACCGTGACCCAGTCGCCGGTGCCGATCGATGTGGTCAGCGGCCGCGAGATGAACCAGGGCGGCTACAACGAGACCAGCCAGATGCTGCAGGCGAACATCCCCTCGTTCAACTTCCCGCGTCCGTCCCTCACCGACGGCACGGACCACATCCGTCCGGCCACGCTGCGCGGCCTCGCCCCCGACCAGACGCTCGTGCTCATCAACGGCAAACGCCGCCACACCAGCGCGCTCGTCAACCTCAACGGCTCCATCGGCCGCGGCTCCGTGTCGACCGACTTCAACGCCATCCCCTCGGCCATGGTCGAGCGCATCGAGGTGCTGCGGGACGGCGCTTCCGCCCAATACGGGTCCGACGCCATCGCCGGGGTCATCAACGTCATCCTCCGCAAAGACCACGGCTGGGGACTGAGCCTCGGCTACGGCAAGACGGGCGAGGGCGACGGCGCCGACTACAAGCTCGATGCCTTTGCCGGCGCTCCGTTCGGCGACAAGGGTTCGATCTTCGTCAACCTCTACCTGCGCGACCACGGGGCGACCAACCGGATCAATCCTGACACCCGCCAGCAGTTCTTCGGCACCAACACCACCACCGGCGCGCTCACGAGCCTCTCCGGCAACTATGGCTCGGGCACCGGCCTCAGCGCTTCCAACGGCGCGCTCCATCCGGCCGAGGCGACCGTCAACCGCAGGAACCACCGTTTCGGCGACCCGGAGATGAAGGACAAGGGCCTGTGGATCAATGGCGACTACGCGCTCGATGACGGCATCGAGATGTATTTCTTCGGCGGCAACAGCATTCGCCACGCGAACGGCGCCGGCTTCTTCCGTCGCGCCGGGGACGATCGTAACGTGCGGTCCATCTATCCGGCTGGCTTCCTGCCTTACATCGACTCGGTCGTCGAGGATCTCTCCGGCGGCATCGGCTTCAAGAGCAAGACCGCGGATTGGAACTGGGACGTCAGCACCGCCTACGGCACCAACTCTCTCGACTACCGCACGTCCAACTCCCTCAACGTCACCCTCGGCAACGCCAGCCCGAAGGCCTTTTACGACGGAGCGATCAAGAACGACCAGTGGACGACCAATCTCGACCTGACGACTTCGTTCAACACCGGCATGCCCACCCCGCTGAAATTCGCCACCGGGGCTGAATTCCGCGCCGAAAAATATACCATCAGCGCCGGCGTGCCCGATTCCTATCGCAATGGCGGCTTCCTCATCCTCGACGGCCCCTCGGCAGGTGGTTCCGCCGCCTATGGGGCGCAGGTTTTTGCGGGATTCAAGCCGTCTGATGCCGGCAGTCATTCGCGCACCTCCAAGGCGGTCTACGTCGACTTGGAGCAGAACATGTCGGACAAGTGGCTGGTCAACCTGGCCGGCCGTTTCGAGGACTACAGTGACTTCGGCAACAGCTCGACGGTCAAGTTCGCCACACGCGTGGAACTCACCAAGGAGTTCGCCCTCCGGGGCTCCGTCAGCACCGGCTTCCGGGCCCCGCACCTCGCCCAGGAATGGTTCAGCACCTCCTCCACAAATTTTATCGGCGGCGTGCCGTTCGACATTGTCACCTTTCCGGTGAACAACCCGGCGGCCATCGCCTTCGGGGCCAAACCGCTGACGGCAGAGAAGTCCACCAACTACAGCCTCGGCGCCACCTGGAATCCGAAGTCCGGCTTCTCCGCCACCGTCGACTTCTACAACATTGAGATCAAGGACCGCATCGTGCTGTCATCGAACTTCACCGGCGCCTCCATCGTTGCGCTGCTCGCCACCCAGGGCATCACGGGCATCGGCGGCGGCCGTTATTTCACCAATGCCGTCGACACCACCACGAAGGGCGTCGATGTCAGCGGCCGCTACACCTGGAAGACGACCGATATGGGCAAGTGGACCTTCACCGCCGGCTACAACCACAACACGACCAAGGCCGACAAGGTCAAGCAGGCCCCCGCCAATCTCGCGGCGATCACGACCACGCCGCTCTTCGACCTGACGGAGACCATCCGGCTCGAAAAGGGTCAGCCGCGCGACAACCTGAATCTTTCGGCGACCTGGGAGATCGGCAAGTTCTCCTTCCTCGCCCGCGAGATCCGTTATGGCGAGGTCGCGAACGTGCCCTTCACCAGCGCCACGCAGGCCCAGATTGATGCCCTCACCCCGGGCTATCAGGTCGCGTTCCGCCCTGCGGTGCCCGGCTCGGTTGGCGGCACCACCACCAACCAGCAGGTCATCTACACGTTCGGGGCCAAGTGGCTCACCGACCTCGACGTGACCTACCACCAGAGCAAGAATATCACGGTCTCGGTGGGCGCGAACAACGTGACCGATGTCTATCCCGACGCGGCGATCCGATCGCGGATCGTCAACGGGGTGGTCTTCAACGGGGCGGACAACGCGGGTTCGCTGCCGTACCTCGGCTCTCCCTCGCCCTTCGGGTTCAACGGTGTGTTCTATTACACCAAGTTGAGCCTCAAGTTCTAAGCGACCTCCGAGACACCTTCCAGGCGCGGACCTCCTGGTCCGCGCCTTTTTTGTTTGGCGGCACGCGTGCGGCGTGGACCGGCGGGAATCTCAATCCACGGCCGCCGGGCTGGCCGGCGGCTCCGTGTGGAATAGCGTGCCGGCTGGAAAATGCAGGTCGAAGTGTTCCGCCAGCAGCGCCAGCACTTGGCCGGGGGACGTGATGGCGACGCGGGCGAGAATCTCCGCGCCGCGCCGGTGGGTGAACTCGCCGCCGCGGATCGCCTTGCGCGTGCCGTCCTTGCCCGCGCGGCCCACCACGATCATCGTCTTGAAATGCGAGGCCGGGCTGGCGCTCGTCCACCAGTTGGCCACCTCGCAGTCGATGGGGTGCACCTCCTCGAGGGTAAACTCGCAGATGTCCTCCCACGCCAGGCCGGTCCAGAGCTGGTGGAACATCCGGCCGTCCGCGCGCACGAGGCGGCGCGGCTCATGCGGGGTCGGCAGTTCGCGGTCGAATTCCAGCGGAATGGCGCCGGTGAGCGACGAGCCGCCCAGGCCGACGTCGGTCAGCCAGTCGCCTGCCGGCAGGTGCACGCGCAGGAACAGGTGGGTGCGCGCCGGCATGAGGTCGCGCGGGATCTGCCAGCGCACGCGCGCGCCGATGGGCGTGACGCGGAAGCCGAGCGCGCGCAGGACGAGCAAAAACAGGTTATTCTGCTCGAAACAGTAGCCGCCGCGCCGGTCGTGGACGAGTTTGCGGAAGATCGCCTGCGGCGCGAGCCTGATGCCGCGGCCGAGCAGCACGTCGAGGTTTTCGAACGGGATCGACGCCGCGTGGTGCAGCGTGAGGGCGTGCAGCGTCGCGAGCGTCGGCTCGCGCGCGCCGGTGTAGCCGGTGCGTGCGAAGTAGGCGGCGAGGTCGGGCTGGAAGGGGGCGGACATCGGTGTGTGGAAGAAGAAGGGTAGGGGCGCTTGTCCTCAAGCGCCCTGGGAGGACCGTTGGGGGCAACGGTCCCTACCGGGCGCTGCGTCAGAGCCGTGCCGCGATCCAGCCGTCGACGACCTGCTCGAGCACGGCGAGCGGGACGTTGCCGGTCTGTAAAATGAGGTTGTGGAATTGCTTGATCTCGAACTTTGCGCCGAGGGCGGCGCGGGCCTTGGCGCGGAGGTCGAGGATCTTGAGCTGGCCGATCTTGTAGGCGCAGGCCTGGCCGGCGAAGACGACATAACGCTCCGCCTCGGAGGCGGGGATGCCGTAGTCGAGGGCCTGCTGGCGGGTCCATTTTTTGGTATGCAGCCCGGTGTCCACCACCAGGCGCTTGGCGCGGAAGAGCTCGGCGTCGAGCTGGCCGAGGTAGCCGACGGTGTCGCCCTCATACCAGTTGTTCTCCACGGCGAGCTGCTCGGCGTAAAGCGCCCAGCCCTCGGCGTAGGCGGAGCCGCCGCCGAAGATGCCGTCGCGCCGGTAGCGGGGCAGGCTGGCGGTCTCGCGCTGGAGGGCGATCTGGAAGTGGTGGCCGGGAATCGCCTCATGGTAGGTGAGCGTGCGCATGTTCACGATCTTGAAGACCGGGCCGGGCAACGGGGCCCAGAAGACACCCGGGCGGGAGCCGTCCTTGGCCGGGCCGGTGTAGTGGGCGGCGGCGGTTTTCTCGGTGAAGGGCGGTTCGCGCTTCACGACGCAGGGCGCCTGCGGGCGGAGGTCGAACACGGCTTCGGAGCGCCGGAGGGCATCGGCGAGGAGTTCCTCGAAGCGCTGGAGGAGGCCCGGGCGCGGGTCGGAATCGGCGGCGGGCTGAAGGCTGAGGTTGAGTCGGTCCATGCGGTCCTTGATGGAGCCGTCGGCGTAGCCGAGCTGCTTGAGCAGGCCGTCCATCACGCCCTCGATGCGCGCGACCTCCTTGAGGCCAATGTGGTGGATCTGATCCGCCGTGTAGTCCGTCGTGGTGAAGCGGCGGAGGGCGAGGGCGTAGGCCTGGTCGCCGCCCGGGAGCCGCCACAGTCCGGCGTCGCTGGTCGTGAGCGGCAGCTGCTCCTGCAACAGGGCCTGCGCGCGCCGGAACGCCGGGACGATCGCCGTGGCGACGGTGTGTTCGGCGGTGGCGACAAAGGCCGCGCGTTCGGCGGCGGATACGTCGGCGAGTTTGGCGGCGCGCTCGTCGAGCGAGGCGACGAGGACATTTTTCGCCGGCGCGTCGCCGAGGAAACGCTCGAACTGTCCGAGTGCGGACTTTGTGATGAAGTCCGGCATCAGGAAACCGCGGTCGCCGGCGTCCCGGGCCTGGGCGATGCCCTCGTCCAGCTGCGCGGCGACGAGGTCGAGGCGCGCGAGGTAGTTCTCAATGTCGCGCCTGTTCCGGATGGGGTGGGTCTGGCTGAGGAAGTTGACGAGGCTCACCTGCAGGCCGCCGAACTGGCTGAAGATGAAATTGAAATCGGCGAACGGCGCGGCCTCCACCACGCCCCGGAGGGACCACTCGATGACGGCCGCCGAGGTGCGCTGGTCGGCGTCGAGCTTGCTGCGGTCGAACCGGGCAAGCTCGGCGAGACCCGCCTGCGCCCGGGCCACACGCTCGGCGCGAAAGGCCTTGGTGATGGGCGTGAGCTGGCGGTCGAGGGCATCCTGCTCGGCGCCGATGAAGAACTGGGTGGAGGTGGCGCCGGTCGGGCTGGCGCGCATCGTCTCGGTGGTGAGGGCGTCCGCCCATTGGTCAAAAGCGGGATCGGCGGCAAACCCGTTCGACAGGCTCAGGGCCAGCAGCCCGAGCGAGAAGGAGAAGCGTGACAGTAGGGGAAGTTTCATGGGGGATGAGGCGGCAGGCTGCAGGGGCGCCGGCGGTGAGTCCAGAAAAGAGGGGCCGCGCGTCGCGGGCCGCGCCCCCGCGTGGCCGGGTCGGAACCGTTGCCCCAACGTTTCTTCATGTGCTCGCGGCGTCACGACGGCTTGCGCGCGAATTTGAGCCAGCTGACGAGCGCGACGACACCGAAAGCAAGACCGAGGAACACGCCACTGGGGCTGAGCCCGGTCTGCACGCTCGTGAAGACATAGAGGCCGGCCAGCAGCATGCCGAGGTTGTCGCCGAGATTTTGGACAGCGATCGTCTTGCCCAGCTTTGTTTCATCGGACTCGGCCTGCAGCGCGGCGTTGAGCGGGATGAGGAACAGCCCGGCGGCCACGCCGGTGGCGATGAGCAGCAGCACGACTGGCACGACGAGCAGCAGTGGACCGACTTGAACGACGGGGGAGCGCCAGAAGGTGAACGAATTGACCGTGAACAGCAGGCCCAGCATCCCGGCGAGCGCGTAACCGTAGGCCTGGGTGCGGCGGAGGTCGCCGACCTGGTGCAGCTGGCCGGCCAAGATGCTGCCGGCCATGACACCGACGCTGAGCCAGAGTCCGAGCAGGGCGATCTGGGTGTTGTCCGGCAGGTGCAGCACCTCAAGGCCCCAGGGTTGGAAGTTGATCTTCATCGCCGCGCCGCAGACCCAGAAGAGCGCCGTGCCGAGGAGGATCCGGCACAGGCGAGGCGAGGTTAGCAGGTCTCGCAGGTGGCCGGTGAAGGCCACGACGCTGGCGGCAAGCCTGATGTCCGGCTTGTGCGGCGTAGGAGTCATGAGCAGGTTCAACAGTAGTGCGCCGCCGAAGATGCCGCCGAGGACGCCGTAGGAGACGAGCACGCGGTCCTTGAACACATCGGCCAGCACCGAGCCGGCGATGGCGCCGCCGAGGATCGCGACCAGGGTGAGCAACTCGACCATGCCGTTGGCCTTGACGAGCCGCTCGCGCGGAAGGATCTCGGGCAATATGCCGTATTTGGCCGGGCCGTAGAAGCACGCGCCGAGGCCCACCATGAGGTAGCCGAGGCCCTGCCAGACCGGGCCGAACCACACGCTCAGCGCGCACAGGCCGGTGCCGAGGATTTTCAGGGCATTGCCACCGGTGAGCCACGTGGTCTTGGCGTAACGGTCGTTGAGGTAGCCCGCGAGCGGGGCCAGCAGCACGTAGGGCACGAAGAGCAGGCTGGTGTAGATCGTGTTGTTCGTGCGCAGTTCGGTGGCGGTGATGGTGCCTGCCTTCTGCAGGTAGGTGAGCTGGCCCACGATGACGGCAAGAATGGCGTTGTCCCCGAAGGCGCCAAGAAACTGGCCGGCGAGCAGGAGCGGGTAGTTGCGGGAAGGTTTCATTGGTAGTGCAAATGAGATGGTATCAGCGGGAAACTGTCCGGGGGCGAGCATCAGGACCGGTGGAAAATAACCTTCCCGCCCGGTAAAAGGCTACCAACGCGAGAATCTGCACGACATGATACAGGTCATTATGGTTGAAACGAGCCGTGGGAGCCCAGCGCAACTGCTGCACCAGAGCGGCGACTACCGAGAGGCCGACCCCGCCGAGCATCCAGCCGCGCCAGGCCCGGGACGTGGTGCAGGCCGCCGCGGTCCAGGCCAGCAGCACCAGCCCGTAGTCCGAGATCGCCACGATGAACACCGGATGAACCAGCACGACGCCGGCAAACAGGACAAACTTACCCGTGATTAAGACTACCCAAGGCCGCCGGCGCCCGGGTGGCACCATTTCATCCACCAGACTCCGGGCAGCCATCAGGCTGGCGCCGCAGAGGCCGAGCAGGGTCAGGCGCCACCACAGGATGTTGAGGCTCGGAGAAAAGTTTGGAGCGAAACCGTGGTAGGTGCCACCGACCAACGCCGCGATCGCGGTCAGCCCGAGCATCAGGCTCCACGAGCGGACGGCGGCCTTGTCCGCTGGCTGACATCGGCGCAGTTGCCACGCCAGCCCGCCGGCGCAGGCGGCGAGCAGCAGGTCGGTCAGCAGGGTCGCGGGCTCGTGCACCGTCATGGGGTGCCAAACATCCGCTGGTAGTGCCGCCACCACTCGCTTTGGAACCGGTGGGCTGGATCGTGCGCAGTCTTCCGGCGCAGGAATTCCGCGAACTCCGGATAGGCCTGCTCGACCTGGTCGCGCCGCGCCCAGCGGTGATAGGTGAGAAAATAGCTGCCCCCGCACGCCAGCGCGGCGTCGATCAGTGCGCGGAACGCCTCCGCGGTTTTGTTCAGGCCGGCGGGCGAATGCTCGGTGTGCAGGTTGAAGATCACACACGCCCAGTCCGCCCGCGCCCAGGCGAGAAAACTTTCGGTGTCGCGTTCGATGAGCCGCACAGTCCCGTAGATGACCGGCACGCCCCTCGGCCGCAAGTCCTCCGCGGCCCGCGCCATGAAATCCACCAGCCGCGGGCGCGGCACGTAGAGCTCGGTGATCATCTCGGTCGCCTTCACGGGGGCGCCAAGCTGCCGGTCGAGTTCCTCGTGGTAATTGTCGAGGTAGATGCTCAGCTGGTGGGTGTCCGACCAGTAGAGCTGACCGTGGGTTGTCAGGTAATAACCGGCGTAGCGGTCGAAGGCCTGGGAGGGATCGGTGTGCGCCAGATGGGTCAGCTCTTCCCAGTCCTCCCGGCGGAGTTCCCGTTGCTCGGCCGGCATCGGGCGGTCTGCCGCCACCGGGTGGTAGCAAGAAAACACGCCACGACGGAGGAAGTCTGGCGAGGCTGCATCGATGGCGAACTGGAAGTCGCCATAGAGGCAGCCGGCCGAGATGCGCTCCGCCAACAGCGGCATCAACTGCACGAGGTCGATGACCTCGACAATCCGCTCGAGCTTGCGCCGCGAGGCGAGCCGGAGGAGGACCGAAGTGATGGCACCGAAACAGCCGTAGCCGCCGATCGCCAGGCCGAACAGCTCCGCGTTATCCGTCCGGCTGCACCGGCGGATTTCGCCGGTCGCGTCCACCAGGGTGAAGGCCTCGATGTCATCAATGAGCGGTTTCATGCGCAGGCCGCGGCCGTGGGCGTTGGCCCCGAGCGCGCCGCCCAGTGAGAGCCGGTCCGCCCCGGTCTGTTTCTGGCGGATGCTCCAAACCCGGACATCCTCCCGTTGTTGTCGGTGCAGCTTTGCGATGAGCTCCGGCCACATGACCCCCGCGCCACACTCGACCAGCCCGCGTTCCCGGTCCACCGGGCCGATGTCCGTGAGACCCGTCAGGTCGAGCAACAGGGTGTTCTCGCCGAACTGCTGGCCACCCATCGCGTGCCGTGCCCCGCAGAGCGAAACGGCGAGCCCGGTGGCGGCAGCGTCTTGGATGGCGCGGGCGACATCCGCGGTCCGGGCGGGTTGTGCGAGGCGGGCCACGCGGGTCGCGTTGAGCTGCGAGTGCACGTCGTTGACGAGCAGGGTCGGGTTCATGGCGCGGAGAGGGTGGCGCAGTGACAAAGGTATTCGCCACGAGCGAGGGGGAGGCAGGCGAGACCCCGGGGAGCGAGGATGCCGGCCCGCAGCGTGGCGTGGTCGGCGAGTGCGAGCATGCGCAACCCGCAGGTTTGGAGGAATCCCGGCAGGCCTGCGGTCGCGATGCCCCATTGGAACGGTTCGTGCCGCCACCGCAGCCACCAGCCGATGGCGGCGTGTTCGCCGTGAAAACTGATGGCCCCGTCCGCCGCGCGTGCCATGCAGGTGAACAGCACCTCCGCCGGCGGATGGGTGAGTGTCGCCAGCTCGCGCAGCAGGACGGCGACCCGGGGCTCGGGCAAATACATCAGCAGGCCCTCAGCGAGGAAGAGCGTGGGTTCGTGCTTTGCAAACACCGGGCACGCCCGCAGCGCGGCCGCCGGAGAATCCGCCGCGAGATCGATGGGCAGGAAGGACACGCCGGCGGTCGGACCAAGAGACCGCGCCTTGGGTGCCTGCGTCGCGGGGTGATCCAGCTCAAAGAACCGCACGTCCGACCGTTCACGGAGCAGGCGTCCGGCGAGAGGATCGTAGCCGGCGCCAAGCACCACCACCTGGCGCACACCCCGGGCCAGGGCGGCGCGCACCGCCGTCTCGATCCAGCGCTTACGGGCGAGGTAGTGCGCGATGATGCCGGGCAGGACCAGGTGCTCCAAGGCGCCCAGCACCGCGCGGCCCGGGCGGTGGTGCGAGGCCAGGCTGAACCAGGCCCGGTCCACCCCGGGGAGGGCGGCGAGTGCGGTCGCGGCCCCGGGCGGCACCAGCACGTGGAGGCGCGGATCCCTGGCTGCGAGCAGCATGGCGCGGGCTATCAGCAGCGCGGTGGAACTGGCGTGGGCAGCGTGCATGGCGGGTCCGTCAGAGCCGGGAATGGTAGGCGAGCTTCACGAACGCGGCGGAATCGCCGTCGTAACGGCGGCCGCGCTGGTGATAGTCGAACCGGCGGTCGGCCGTGAACCCGGCGTCGAACGAGAGCACACTGTCCCCCCCCAGCTTGTAGTCGAAACCGACCCCGGCGTGGAGTTCGCGGTAGTCGAGCAGCGAGCCGGCCAGCCCGGTGGCGCCGGACGGTTCCCGGGTGATGCGGAAGCTTCCGCCTTGGTAGGTCACGCCGGCATGCCACGACACGGCATCGGTGGCCTGCCAGATGATGGCGGTGCGCGGGAGGCCCACCGAGAGTTCCCATTCCGGGGCGAACGCCCAACGCACGCCCGGCAGGGGCAGCACCGGATTTTTGGCAAATCCGTTGTAGCTCAACGCGAGGGTAAAGGTGAGCGTCGGACCGACGGTGCGGGTGAACAGGAGGAACACCGGCACATTGACGCTGCGCGCGCCGAGCCGCTCGAAGTCGCCATAAAATCCCGGCCGGGCAAAAATCGCCATCGTCCAGTCGGAGTCGAGGTTCCGGATGAGTCCCAGACTAAGGGAGAGAGCGGCCAGCCGGCCGGGCAGGACGGCGGCACCGTCGGAGATGAGTTCATTGCTTTCGCCCGCGAGTCCGTAGGCGAATTGCAGCGAGTCCCGGACCGGGGCGCTGAAGGATATGTCCCCTTCCACATGGTGCACGGCGACCTCGCCGGCCGGACCGTTGCGGGACAGGCTGCCCGGGCCGGAGTAGGAATAGCTGCCCGTAAAATCCGCGGGCGGCGTGGCGAGAAGCGTGGCGGAACTGAACAACAGACCGGCAGGGCGGAGGAGAAGTCGGCGGAGGTATTTCATGGGAGGAGGTCGGGTGAGGGGTTGGCGCGAGGAGTGACGAAAGGTGCCGGCGACCGACGCAATCGGCCGCGGGCGGCGGGGCCGGCGGCGACCCTTGCCGTCCCCGTGCAGCCCGTGACGAGGACGAGGATGACCAGGACGAGCAGCGCCAGCGCGATGACGCGAGAGGTGCCCGACTCAAGGCGGGTTGGGAGGTTGGGGTTCATGGGGTGGAAAGGAAAGCGGAGGCTATCCGGCCGTTGGTGGTGGGCGGAGCTATTGCGGCTCGGGCTCGGTGGCCACGACCAGGGTCAGCAGGGTGAGGACGATGACGGCGGTTAACATGCGGCCCAGCATACCCGAAACGGCCGCCACCCCGTTAATCGATAAACCCGATGGTGGTCATCGAATGGGGTGATGGGCCGGTTTCAGCCGCTACCAGGAAGTCTGAATCCCCATTGCATCCCTGCGGGCCGCCGGCACGCTCGGCCGCAGCATGAACATCCATCACCTGGAGCTGTTCTATTATGTCGCCCGGCACGGCGGCATCAGCGCCGCGGTGCGGCACATGCCTTACGGGATCCAGCAGCCCGCGGTCAGCGGCCAGATCCTGCAGCTGGAGGACGAAGTCGGCGCGAAGCTTTTCGAACGCAGCCCGTTCAAGCTCACGCCCGCCGGGGGCAAGCTGTTCGACTATGTCCGGCCTTTTTTTGAACAGCTCAAGCCGCTGGCGGCGCAACTGCGCCAGCCCGCGGATTCGCAGCTGCGCATCGGCGCCTCCGAGCTGCTGCTCCGCGACCACCTGCCGGCCGTGGTCCAGGCGCTGAAGCAGCAGCAGCCCGACCTGCGACTGGCGCTGCGGGCGGGCACGCAGGTGGAACTGGAGGCTTGGGTGCGCGCCCGGGAAATCGACCTGGCGGTGATCCCGCTGCTCGACCGGCTGCGGCCCCCGCTGCAGGGTCTGCGGCTGTTGCGACTGCCGCTGGTTCTCCAGGTGCCCAAGAAGTCCGGCATCAAGTCCGCCGCCGGTCTGTGGGCGCAGAAAAAACGGACCGAGCCCCTGATCTGCCTCGCGCCGACCGAGGTGCTGCCCCGGCTTTTCCGGGCGGGGTTGAAATCATACCGCGTCACCTGGCCGGTGACAATCGAGGCGAGCTCGATGGAGCTGATCACCCGCTATGTCGCGCTCGGCGACGGCGTCGGGGTGAATGTCGCGGTGCCCGAGGTCATCCGCCATCCACAGGTGCGCGTGCTGCCGCTGGAGGGATTCCCCCTGATCGAGCTGGCGGCCGTGTGGTCCGGCCCGCCGGCCGGCCCGTTGCGCGCGGTGCTGGCGGAACTGCAGGCCCACGCTGCGCGGCTGTGGCCTCAGGCGTGTTGCAGCGATGCACTTCCGGATCAACCCTGACTCCCATGCCCAGCATCGAAAACCTCCGCTCCCCCTATGACAAGAACACCGGCGGCCTGCACCACCTCGGCCGGATGCTCGACAAGATGCGTCTGAAGCAGGCTGGCAAACTGCCTGAGGATTTTCAGCGCAACTATGGACTGTCCTTCGGGCTCGATGGGCAGCTGTGCGGATTCCTCAACGTGAAGTTCGAGGACATCGAGGCGCGCGTGATGCAGGGCGGCACGGATGCCGAGATCGCGGAGTGGATCTTTGCCCGGGGTTTCCGGCCCACGCGTCAGCAGTCCCTCGTCTGGAACGAATACATCCGCAAGCTGGGCTGGAACGACCGGGGCGCGGCGGTCATCAGCAAGGTCAAGGCGGAGAACGGCCTCGAACACCGCGACGACATCCAGACGATTTTCGCCGGCATCGACGTGCTCGAAGGCCGCGAGCCGCCGGCGATGCGGGGCTGACTGGCCACGTAGCCACGGGGAGCGGGACATGACCAAGGCAGGATTGGCCACTAAAAACACCAAGTGGTTGTTTGCGAATGGGACCGGCAAGGCGCCTATAGGCGCGCGGTAAAATCTCCGCAGCCAAACAAAAATCATTTTACGTTTTTTGCGGCTAAAAAATTCAGGGATGGCGGAGGGCGAGATAGCCATACGCCACGGCGTAGGCGACGCACTCGGTGAGCAGCAGGTAATAGCCGGCTTTCAGCCAGCTCGTGGTGAGTGAGGGCCGCACCCCGAGCCACGGGAGCACGAGGGCCCGTCCGCCCCAGAAGAGGGCTGTCGCGCCGCACCCGGCGCGGGCCAGTGGTGAGCCGCCGACCAGTTCCGGCGCGAAGCAGAGGGAGAACAGGCCGAGCATTGCAATCAGGGCGCCGATGGAAAAATTCTGCGCGACGGCGAAGCGGCGGTGGATGGGCGGCAGGGCGGCGAGGTTTTTGTCCCAGTCCGGTGGAATGGCCGTGAAGCACGCCAGCACCAGCGTGACAAAGTGCAGGCCCCCGGCCACACGCACGCCGAAAATAAGGAGCGAGTCGGACATGGGATAAGATTGGTCCCGAAGCGGACGAAGAGCCAGCCTTCGCAGCTGACTCGGAGACCATCCTGCACAAAATGGAACCTGCGCCTCCCTCCCGGATGGGGCTTCCCGGTCATGAAATATCATCGCGTTGGCGCTTGATGCGGCCGGAGGTCTGCGGCCCACTGGCGGGGCATGGATGCCTCTGCCGTGGTCTTCACCGGACCCAACCAGGTTGTTTTCAAGACAATCACCTGCCCCCAGCCGGGCGCGGAGGATGTCGTCGTCGAGCTGCACCATTCATGGATCAGCAACGGCACCGAGGGCTCGTTTCTGCGGGGCGAACGGATCTCGGGCGACGTGGCGTGGCGGCCGGGCGATCCGGCACCTTTCCCGATGGTGGCGGGTTACCAAAAAGTCGGACGCGTGCTCGCGGTGGGCGCGGCCGTGACCGGCTACCAGCCCGGCGACTGGGTGTTCGCCTCGATGAGCAAGGTCTGCGGGATGTTCGACAACCAGTTTGCCGGCCACGTGTCACCGTCGGTGTGTGCCCAGGGCGCCCTGCTGCCGCTCCCGGCGGGCGCGGACCCGGTGGCATTTTCCGGACTCGTGCTGACCCAGGTGGGCTACAATTGCGGCACGCGCTCGCTGGTGACGCCGGGACAGGTGGCGGTGGTCGTGGGCGACGGGCTCGTGGGCCAATGGAGCGGACAGACGCTCGCGCAGCTCGGGGCGAAGGTCGTGATGATCGGCCGGCACCCGGACCGGCTGGCGAAGTTTGCCCGCCACGGGTCGACCGTGTTCAGCGGGGCCGATAGCGGAGTGGCCGCGGTGCAGGCCCTGGGTCTGGGCCGCGTGCAGGTGCTGGTGGAGACGGCCGGCAGCACCCGGGTGCTGAGGGATTACCTGCCGCTGCTGGCGCGCGGCGGCCACGTGGTGATCGCGGGCTTTTATCCGGACGCAGGCGAGGTGAACCTGCAGACGACGCTGCAACAGTTTCGGAATGCGGAAATTTCCTTCGACCTCGCATCGGGCGCCACAGCGGAGCGCCTGGCCACCACGCGGGAGTGGGTGGCGGCCGGGCGGCTCGACACGCGCGGGCTCATCACGCACCGGTTCCCCGTGGAGCGCGCGGCGGAGGCGTGGGCGCTCATCGCATCGAAGCGCGAGCCGGTGCTCGGCGTGGTGCTGGACTGGCCGGCGGCGCGCGGCAGATAATTTTTTTGACCACGGATTAGCAGATATGAATAGATCGGTTAAACAAACACTGAGACGGTAACGCGATCCCTCCAAACAAAGCAGAATTTATGGCCACAAAAAGGCGCAAGAATCCGACGGCAAATGGCGTCCTCAAGGCGCCTATAGGCGCGCGGATATCCTGCGACGGCGGGACAGGCGGTTTTTGTGCCTTTTTGCGGCTAAATGGATTCGGGCATTGGTCTGGTCGGGCTCTGCTGGCAGACCGGCCGATGCAATCCGTGGTTAAATCGAATTTCCCATGATTATCCCCGCACAAATGAAACTCCTGCAGATCGAGGCACCGGGCCGCGCTGCTTGGAAGGACGCTCCCGTGCCGGTGCCGGCGGCGGGCGAGGTGCTGGTGCGCGTGCTCGGGGTGGCCACGTGTCCGCACTGGGACCTGCATATTTTCGGCGGGCAGCCGATGTTCCCGGGGATGCAGCTGGAGTATCCCTACCTGCCGGGCCAGCCGGGGCACGAGGCGGTGGGCGAGGTGGTGGCGCTCGGTGCGGGCGTGACCTCGTTGCGGGTCGGCGCGCGCGTGGCGGTGTGGCGCGACACCGGCCGGCGGCCGCAGGGCTGCTACGCGCAGTTCAACAACCTGCGGGCCGATGACGTGATCGAGGTGCCGGCGTCGCTCGACGTGGCGCAAGTGGCCTCGCTCGAGCTGGCGATGTGCGTGGAGGTTTCGTTCCAGCAGCTGGCACGGCTCGGCGGCATCGCGGGCCGGAGCATCGGGCTCGCGGGGCTGGGACCGGCGGGTCTCGTGGCCGTGCAGCTGGCCCGGGCGCACGGGGCGGCGGAGATTGTGGGCATCGACCCGGTGGCGGAACGGCGGGCGCTGGCAGCAAGCCTCGGCGCGCACCGCTCGCTGGCGCCGGATGCGGCGGCGTGGCCGGCGTCGCGTGATGCCGGCGCGCTGGACGACGCCATCGACCTGACGGGGGTGCCGGCCTCGATTGAATTCCTGATGGATCGCACCCGGCGCGGCGTGACGCTGTTTGGTGTGCTGCGCGAGGAGGTGCGCTTTGGCACGCGGCATCTGTTTGGTCCGGGGCTGGTGTTGGCCGGCTACGGCGAGCACAACCGCGCGGCGGCGGAGACGGCGCTGCGTTTCATCACCGAGGGCAAGTTGCGGCTTGAGCCGCTCATGACGCACACGCTGCCATTCACGCGCTACGCCGAGGGCGTGGAGTTGCTGCGGACCAAGCAGGCGGTGAAGGTGCTGTTTGATCCGTGGGCGTGAGGGCGTAGGTGTCCGCGAACCACGGGCAACAAAAAGGCCGCGGGGTGAGCCGCGGCCGGAGGGGAGGGCGCACGAAGTGGGCCCCGACAGGAGATCAAGCCTGCTTGGCCTCGTCGAGCGGGATGCGCATGCCGTAGAAGCTGCGATACACGAACACCAGCGCGACGACGAAGATGACGGCGCCGAGCGTGTGCTTCAGGGTTTCGGGCATCTTGACCGCGA
>JBKJTZ010000158.1:0-6007 GCA_046590295.1 Lacunisphaera sp. | reverse complement strand
GCCCAGTTCGATGCCGGGCTGCCGGTGTTGGCCGGCGAGGCGGTGGAAAATCTTTTCGGCGTGGCCCGGCCCGCCGGTCGCGTGCGGGGCCTGGCACTTTTTCGCACCGGAGACTGGCTGGTGGGCGCCACCACCGTGCCGGTAGCCGCCGGCCTCGAGGCGGCGACGCGCCAGGTTTACGCGGATATCTTTCAGGCGACCTGGGGCCGGCACCTCGCGCGGATCTGGAACTACGTCCCGGCGATCAACGCCACCGGTCCGGACGGGCTGGAAAATTACCGCGCCTTCTGCCGCGGCCGTTCGCTGGCGTATGAGCAGGATTACGGCACGTCCTTCAAGGCGCTGCTGCCTTCTGCCTCCGCCGTCGGCTGCCGGTCGACCGAACTGACCGTCGTCTTCGCCGCCTGCGCCGGCCAGCCGCGGCACGTGGAAAATCCGCTGCAAGTACCCGCTTACGACTATCCCGGCGAACACGGACCGCGCGCGCCGAGCTTTGCCCGGGCCACCGTCGTGCCCGGTCCGTCGCACGCCACCGTTTTCATTTCCGGCACCGCCGCCATCCGGGGCCATGCCACCCTTGCCCCCGACAGCACCCCGCTCCAGCTCGACTGCACGTTGGAAAATCTGGCGGCCATTTCCGGCGCCTGCGGCATCGGGCCGGATCTCGCGGCCGGCCACTCCACCGCCCGCCACTTCAAGGTTTACCTCCGCCACGCCGACGAGCAGCCCGCCGTCGCGGCCGTGCTGGAGGAAAGGCTCCTGCAGAAAACGGACCACGTCACCTACCTGCAGGCCGGCATCTGCCGGGCCAATCTGCGCGTCGAGATCGAGGCGACGCTTTTCGGGGTGAGCCGCCTGCCCTGAGGCGGACCCATTCAAACGAAATCAACCGCGGATTACTCCGAGATCACGGATCAGGGCCAGGGGAGGAATATTTCAACGAACGCGCCGCGCACGGCCTGAGGTAAGGGAAGACGGCTGCCTGCTGCCGCGGTCTCTCAGCAGCCATCCGTGCCATCCGTGAAATGGTTGCAAATGCCTGGTTCCGGCCAAGCCGGTAAAGGAGGCGGCATTCAACCTTGAAGCCCGGCCGGCAGGTGACCCGGGTAAGACCCCATACCCCGCGGCCGGATTCAAGTCTATCGTGAAGCATGAACAAACTCACGCTCGCGGGCGATTGGAATATCGCCAAAGGAAAATTGAAGCAGAAATACGGCCAGCTCACCGACGACGATCTCGCCTACGAGCGCGGCCGCGAAGACGAACTCATCGGCCGCATCCAAAAGCGCGTCGGCCATACCCGCGAGGATGTCGAGAAAGCCGTCCACGAAATCTTTTCCGCCTGATCCACCCACTCCTCCAACCCCCGCCATCATGAATCCATCAAAAATTGTCTCCCTCCTCGCCCTCTGCGGCACGCTCGGCCTTCTGGCCGGCTGCACCACGGAAACCGAGTCGCATCTCGTCACCGCCCCCCCGCCGCCCGCTCCGGGCACGGCGCCGGCGCCGGCCCAGGTCGTCGTCGTGTCGCAACAACCGCAAGCCGTCGCGACCGCCGTCGTGGCCGGTCCGGCCAGCAGTTATATCGTGGTGCAGGCGCCGCCCGCGCCCCCGGTGCCCGAGGCCATCCCGCCCCGCCCCTCCCCGGCAAACGTCTGGGTCACGGGCTACTGGACCTGGCAGACCAATCGCTACGCCTGGATGGCCGGCCACTGGGAAGTGCCGCCCCACTCCGGCGCCGTGTGGGTCAATCCCCGCGTGGAATCAGAAGCCGGCAACTTCCGGTTCTACGAGGGCTACTGGAACTGATTCCCGTCCGCCACCGGGCCTGATTTCCGGCCCATTCCTCTCCCAACGCCCGGCAGCAATTCCGGGCGTTTTTTTGTCAGCCCTCACGAATCCCAACCGACGTATTTGGTGGGAGCGAGTCCCGGGGCATTTACTCAGACCGCCCGCGGGCGGGGTTGCCCGCTCTCCAGTCATTCGATCTGGAGTCACGGCGACCTCGCCGTGGAATCCTCCAAACCAAGCCGGGACAAGCCCCGGGCTATTAGGGAGTGTTTTCAAACCGCTTAATCCGGAGAGAATTGACCACGAATGCTTCGCCTAACGGCTGCGCTTGGAAATCCCCTCCGCCTAATCGGCTCCGGAAATGGCTTCGGGGAGCGGCTTCCTGTTGCTGCCTGCTGGCAGCCCGGGATCAGTCACGCAGCCTGCGCTGCGGCTGAAATCGCCGCTGCGGAGGGTGGAGAAACTCGGTTATCCGTCGGCGATTAGCCGACCCCCGAAACCTAACGTAGAGCCGATTAGGCGGAGCACACGATGTAGCCGCGCCGTTAGGCGATGCATTCGTGGTTAAAACCCGGATTGGTTGTCCGCCCCTTTCGCGTCTTGGCTTCAAACATGGTTTCGTGGTTTGAAGACACGCCCGGGCCCCAAATAAAGCGGCCGGCCCCGCGCGAGCGGGACCGGCCGACAGGTGACCAAAACTATGGGAATTACGCCGGATTGCGGCCGAACAGGAAGTAAAGGATGGTGCCGAGGAACGGCAGTAGAATGATGACGATGATCCAGACCACCTTGTTCGGGCTGTTGCCCTTGATGCAGTCGACGAGCGCCACGATCCAGAAAATGAAACAGAGCAGGCCGACCAGGTAGTTAAGGTTCAAGAACGACAGCATACGCAATAGTGCCCTCCCGGTCGATGGGGCCATCACCTACCGGCGGACTATCACTGCTCCGCCAGGTCCCCACCACACCCCGGCGCTGCGCTTTACCCGTCGGATGAGCTCACGGCCGAAGCCCTCTCCAGCCGGAATCATTCTGTCGAAATTAACACGGATGCCACTGATAGCACGGATCTGGAGCCGGACCGTCAGAGGCGGCGCGGCGGACTGGGAGTCATCATCTTAAAATGTGCAGTTGAAACGCGGAGAGCGCGGAGAGAAAACAGATCAATTCGTCCTGGTTTCCGATTCACCCACGCGATGAACACTTTTCTCGCCATCAATCTCACTCAGCTTTCTGTTTTTTGCTTTTTTGTGCTTTTTGTGGCCATTCCATCGGCGGAATTTATACTGACGTCTGGTAATTTTTAGACTTGGTGCGGGTTGAATCGGTAGGGGCGCCCCGCGACTGGCTCGGGGCCTTGAGCAGGTCGAAACGGGTTGCCCTCAACCGCCCTCGTTGAGGCAAGGGCCGTTGAGGGCAACGGCCCCTACCCAAGATCCATTTATCTCGAGACGTTGGCATTAGGATCATTCGGTTACGCCGTCTACGGATTATCTCTCGGACTCTATCCAGCCCGCCTTGATCCGGTTTGCTTCATGAAATCCGTGGTTAAACGGCATTGTTCCGGCTTGAGAGGGGCCTGCTGTCCGTAGCCTTGGCGAGGGATAGTGCCCGGCAGAGCGGGGTGTGTCGTGGGGTGCGTTCGCTTTTGATGGCGTGGTGCTACGGGCCCATCGCGAGCAGTGCGCGGGTATCGAGTTTGCCCCTCGCGGTCAGTGGGAGCACCGGGAGCACCTGGATCTTCTTCGGCACCTTCCACGCCGCCGTGTCGCGCAGGAGCGCGGCGCGCAATTCATCCGCCGTCCGCTCCGTCGCGACGACCGCCCGGAGCACCGGCTCGGCCCCCACGCTGAGCCCCGCCCAGGCGTCCCGCACGCCAGGCAGCCGGCGCAGCCGGTCGCACACTTCGTTGAGGTTCACGCGCCGCCCGGTAATCTTCACCGTCGTGCCCCGCCGGCCCGCCAGCGTCACCTGACCATTTCCATGGATGATCGCACGATCGGGCATGATCCAAGCACCCAGCTTGCCCACCCGGCGCCGGTTTCCCTGGGTCAGCACCGCCGCGCTGCTCACTTGCACCCGGGCCCCGTCGAGGGTGGTCAGCTTCACGCCGCGCAGGGCGGTACCCACTTCGCCCGCCAGCGCACCTGCGCCGGTCCGGTCGTAGGCGATGCCGCCGGTTTCGCTCGAGCCGTAGAAACCGTGCAGCCGCTGGCCGAACCGGACGCCGAAATCCTGCGCGACTTCCACCGGCAACGGCGACCCCGCGGATATCGCCAACCGCAGGCCCGGCAGTTTTAACTCCGACGCCGCCAGGGCCCGCCACATCGCCGGGACGCCAGGAAACACCGTCGGCCGCCAGCGCGAAAAATCCTCCGCGACGGCGTGGGGCAGCGGCGCGGTCCCGCAGACCACGGGCACCCCAAGGGCGAGCAGCGGGATGGTCAGATTCCCCAGCCCGTACGAATGCCCGAACGGGATCAGCGCGAAATTCAGGTCGCGGCGCCCGATGCCCATCGTCGCCGTCACCTGCCAGGCGTCCGCCAGCAGTTGCCCGGCGGTGAACACCAGCGGCCGCGGTTGCCCCGTGCTGCCCGAGGTCAGCTTGATGAGACAGGTTTGCGGGTTGCGGTATCTTTTTGCTCCCGGCAACGGCACGAGCCGCGCGCCATCCCACCAAGCGGCCGCGCGCAGCGCTACCGCCAGTTGACGCTGGGCCGCCCTGGGCTCGCCCGCATCGAGCGGCACCACGACCGCCCCGGCCTTCAGCAGTCCCAGGAAAAAATCCCACCAGCCGATGCCGTTTGGCGCGGCGAAGACGACGGCGCGCCCCCCGAGTCCGCTCGGTGCGTGCGCGTGCGCCCACGCCTCGGCCCGGGCGTCGAGTTCGCGAAACGTCACCGTCGCGCCGTTGGCGGCCTGCACGACCGCCCGGTCGGCCCCGTGCAGCCGCAGGTTTTTTTCCCAAGCCTGGAGCAAGGCGTGGCTCATGGCTTTTTTCCCAAAGGCGCGAGTTGCTCGAACTCGATCATGACCAGCGCCACGAGCACCATGGCGGCCACGGTCGAGCCGAGGGCGCGGACCACCGGGATGTCGCTCAACGCGAGCACGCCGAACGACGCGGCCGTCGTCAGGGCGGACATCCGCACCGAGACCGGCATCGGCTCACCCCGGTAGGCCGAGGTGGCGGAGAAGATCGAATAGTTGTGCGTCAGGCACACCCCGAGAAAGGCCCCGAGCAGATGGAACAGGTTGAGCGGATGCCCGGCCCAACCGAACATCCCGAAGAGCCCGAGACAGGCGCCACAGGGAATGGCGAAGATCCGCCCGCCGTCCCGCCAGCCGTAGGATAGCAGCACACCGGCGCCGATGATCGCCAAACCGATGAGACTGAGCCACATCGCTGATTCCCGGTAGCGGCTGAAAAGGCGGTTGAGCGACTGCAACTGCCCCGTGCTCACCGTGTGGGTTTCAGCCGGCGGTGGAGCGACGGGCGCGGCGCGGGCCATCGTGACGAACCAGCTCAGCGGCCGGCCCACGTGCAGCAGCATTCCGACCGGGCCGGTGAGTTTCTCCTGCAAGGCCCGCAGTGCCGGTTCAAGCGTGGCCGCCCCCGCCCCACCGGTCTGACCGGCGTAGGCGGTGAAGAAAGGCTCGAAGGCGGCGTCCTCATAACCTGCCGCAGCCAGCGCAACACGCAGTTGGGCGGAAAATTCCGGATGGGTCGCGATGAACTGCGCCGCCTGCGCGAGCTCGGTCCCGGTCGGCACGACGGTGGCCAGCCCGATGGTCTGCGTGCGACCGCCGCCGGCGGTGTGCAGCCAGGTTTCCAGTTTCGCCAGCGCAGCCCGCGCCTCCGTCACGTTGTTGCCGTAGGTAAGATAGACCGTCCGCTCGCCCGGCCCGCCGAAGAGCGCGCTGATGCGGGCATTCTCGCTGGTCAGTTCCGGGGAGGGGATCTGCAGTTCACGAATGTCGTCCCGCCATTGCAGCCGGGCCAGACCCGGCAGCGCGAGCAGCCACACCGCGATGATCAACCGGCGGGCACCGCGGCGCACCCCGGCCGGCCTACCCGGGCCGGCGGAGAACACGCGGGCCTCGAGGAAGGGGTTCTGCACCGTGGAAAAATAGACGAGGGACGCCCCCAGGGCGCTGACCAGGCCCGCGCCCACGAAGACGCCGAGCTGGCGGATGAAGGGCAGCTCGGAAAACAGCA
>JBKJTZ010000029.1:0-23147 GCA_046590295.1 Lacunisphaera sp. | reverse complement strand
CGGCCGTGGTCTGTTACATCAACAGCACCGCCGACGTGAAGGCGGAGTCCGACGTGTGTGTCACCTCGGGCAACGTCTATGACATCGTCGCGGCCCTGCCGTCGCGCCGCATCCTCTTCGTGCCCGACCGGCTCATGGGCGACAACCTCCGCAACGAGTTGAAGCGCCGCGGCGTGGACAAGGAGATCATCACCTCCGACGGCACCTGCATCGTGCACGATGTCTTTGACGCGGCCGCGGTGGCGGCGGCGCGCGCCCGGTTCCCCGGCCTCAAGGTGGTCGCACACCCGGAATGCACGCCGGCGGTCGCGGCCGCGGCGGATTTTGTCGGCAGCACCGGGGCGATGATGAAATACGTCAAGACGACGACCGCGCCCTACTACCTGATGCTCACCGAGTGCGGCCTCGTCGGCCGGCTCCAGGTCGAGACACCGGAGAAGCATTTCATCGGCGGCTGCCGGCTTTGTCCTTACATGAAGCTGAACTCGCTGGAGAACGTCCGTGATGCGCTCGCCGCCCCGCGCCCCGACCAGATCATCACCCTCGCCGAGGGCCTGCGCCGCCGCGCCCAGCGCAGCATCGACCGGATGTTCGAACTCGCGCCCGGCGAGGGAGCCCGCCACGCGGGAAATTTGTAATAGATCATGGGACAAATTTCCGGACCGATCCGGCTCACTGGCCACCCTTCCCCATGCTCACCCCCCGCACCGACCATCTGATCGAACTCGCGCTGGACGAGGACGCCGGCCTCGGCGATATCACCAGCCGGGCGATATTCCCGGCGAAACACCGGAGCCGGGCGATCATCGACGCCAAGCAGGACCTGGTGCTCTGTGGGTTGGACGTGGCGGGGCAGGTCTTCGCGAAGCAGGATCCGGCGCTGAAGATCAAACTCCTGGCCCGCGACGGCGCGCGGGTGAAGCGCGGCGCGCCGGTGCTCAGCGTGGCCGGAGCCACGGCGTCCATCCTCACGGCCGAGCGCACGGCGCTAAATTTTCTGCAACGCCTCAGCGGCATCGCCACCCAGGCCTGGCGATATGCGGAGGCGGTCGCCGGCACCGGCGTGCGCATCGTGGATACCCGCAAGACCACGCCCGGCTGGCGCGCGTTGGAGAAATACGCCGTGCGCAC
Organism: Lacunisphaera sp.; assembly: GCA_046590295.1. Taxonomy (GTDB): domain Bacteria; phylum Verrucomicrobiota; class Verrucomicrobiia; order Opitutales; family Opitutaceae; genus Lacunisphaera. The sequence continues at coordinate 22,016 of JBKJTZ010000029.1, read as the reverse complement.
CGGCGGCTGCTTCAACCACCGCAGCTCGCTGGGCGAGCAGGTGCTGATCAAGGACAACCACATCGCGGCCGCGGGCTCGCTCACCCGGGCGGTGCAGTTGTGCCGCGCGGCCGCGGCGCACGGCGCCAAGATCGAGGTCGAGGCCAAGACGCCGGCCGAGGTCCGGGAAGCCTGCCGGGCCGGGGCCGACATCATCCTGCTGGACAACATGACCCCGGCGCAGGTCCGGGCCGCCGTGACGGTCATCGCCGGACGGGCGCAGGTGGAGGTTTCGGGGGGCGTGACCTTCGCGACTTTGCGCGACTATGCGCTGCCCGGCGTGGATGTCATCAGCATTGGCGCGCTCACCCACTCGGTGCACGCGGTCGACCTGAGCCTCGATCTGCAACCGGCGCGCCGCCGCCGATGAACATCGTCCGCACCGACTGCCTCGTCCTCGGCGCCGGGCTCGCTGGTTCGGCCTATGCGCTGCACGCGGCCCGGGCCGGCTTCAAGGTCGAGCTGCTTTCGCTCGGCGCTCCGCTCCAGGCCAACAGCGATTGGGCGCAGGGCGGCATCATCTACGACACCGCGCCCGACCCGGCGCAGCTGGCCCGCGACATCGCCGACGCCAGCGACGGCACGGCCAACCCGGCGGCGATCGACCAGCTCGTCTCGGCCGGCCCGGCGGCGGTCAAGGAACTGCTGCTGGACGACCTCCAGGTCGGTTTTGACCGCGGGCCGGACGGCGCCCTGCACCTGACGCGCGAGGGCGGCCATCAGGCGCGCCGCATCATTCACACGAAGGACGCCACCGGCCACGCGATCCTCGGCGCGGTGGTGCCGCGGGTGGACGGCACGCCCGGCATCACGCGGCGCGCGGGATTCGCAGCCATCGACCTGCTCACGCTCTCGCACAATTCGACTGATTTGCACGACCGCTACGAGCCGTTGACCTGCTTCGGTTGTTACGCGCTCGATTCCGCGACCGGGGAGATCATCGCCTTCGTCGCGAAAAAAACCATCCTCGCCACCGGCGGGCTGGGCGGGATTTTCCAACACACCACCAACCAACCCGGCAGCGTCGGCCACGGTGTGGCCATGGCCTACCGGGTCGGCGCGCGGCTCATCGACCTCGAATACGTGCAGTTCCACCCGACGGTCTACCTGCCGCCGGGGGCACCGCCGTTCCTTATCACCGAGGCGCTGCGCGGCGAGGGCGCGGTGCTGGTGGACGGGGCCGGGCGCCGGTTCATGGACGCCGTGCACCCGCTCGGCTCGCTCGCGCCGCGCGACATCGTCTCCCGCGCCATCAAGCACCACCTGGCCGAAACGGGCGAGGCGTGCGCGTGGCTCGACCTGGCGGCGCTGAAGCCGGAATTCATCCGCGACCGTTTCCCGGGGATCCACGAGCGCTGTCTCGTCGGCGGGGTGGACATCACCCGCGAGCGCATCCCGGTGGTGCCGGCGGCACATTTTTCGTGTGGCGGCGTGCACACCGACCTGCACGGCCGGACGAATGTCCGGCACCTGACCGCGATCGGCGAGACCGCCTGCACGGGTCTGCATGGGGCCAACCGTCTCGCCAGCACGTCGCTGCTCGAGTGCCTGGTCGGCGCCAAGGCGGCGGCGACGGCGGACGCCGCGGAACTGCGCGGGGACCGCCGCCTGCTGCCGGAGCCGCGCGAGTGGCAGAGTCCGGACAAAACCGCGGACCCGCTCCTCATCCGGCAGGATCTTTCCCAGATCCAGCAGACGATGTGGAACTATGCAGGCATCATCCGCTCCCCGCGCCGGCTGGCCCGCGCCCGGCGCATCCTGCTGGAACTGCGCGAGGACATCCAGGCGTTCTACCGCGACTGCCGCCCGACGCGCGAGCTCATCGAGCTGCGCAACGCCGTGCAGACCGCGCTGCTGGTCGTCCACGCGGCCTCGCTCAACCCGGTGAGCAAGGGCTGCCACCACGTGGTGGCGGAGGAGTGACACCGGCAGCCTTCTTACGGATTGAACGGGTCGGGATTGTCCGCGGGGCCCGCCGCCATAGGTTCGGAGCGCCCCCACCAGGCAGCCTCATGATCCCGTTCCGACTGCTTTCGCTGTTCCTCCTCACCGGCCTCGCGCGCGCCGCGGCCGCCGGGCCCGCCCCGATGAACGTCCTGTTCATCTCCATCGACGACCTGCGCACCGAGGTCCGGGCCTTCGGCAGCGCCCGGGCGCTCACGCCGAACCTCGACCGGTTCGCCGCGCGGGCCGTGAAGTTTGACCGGGCCTATTGCCAGTATCCGTTGTGCAACCCGTCGCGCGCCGCCGTGCTCACCGGGCGCTATCCGGGCACGCTCAAACTCTATGGCAACCGCGACTGGTTCCAGCCGGTCCGCCTGGGAGCGGCGCCGGTCGCGTTCTCCCCCCGGCAACACCCGTGGTCCCGCTGATTCGGTGGGGTCCGCCGTTGCCGCGTTTTGGCGGACAAACCCCCGGCGGGCGTCTTCTGGCCGGGGCTTCGGTTGACAGAGCCGTGACGCGGACGGCATCATGTAGTCCGTCCCCGTGACCTTCGGCGCTCTTCCATCCCCACCTCGTTCGGATACATCGCGCCAGCCGGGAGCGAGGGTGTGGCTATTCCGCTTCCTCGCGGCGGCTGGGCTGCCGGCCCTCTTTCTTTTCGGTCTGGAGGGTGGGCTGCGGCTCACGGGCTACGGACGCAGCGCGAGTTTTCTCATCCCGGACGAGCGGCCGGGATTTTATCGGGCGAATCCGGACTACGTGAGCCTGTTCATGCCGGCCGGCTTTGACCTGCGGCCCCTGAATTTTCGCGTGGCCAGGGTTAAGCCGGTTGGCACGGTCCGCGTCGTGATACTCGGGGAATCGGCCGCGCAGGGTATTCCGGAGCCGGCCTTTGGTTTCGTGCCGCAACTGCGGGCCCAGTTGCGCGCCCGGTATCCGGGCCGGGAGATCGAGGTCATCAACACCGGCATCGTCGCGATCAATTCGCATGTGGTTTACCAGATTGCCCGCGACCTGGCGGGCTTTTCCCCGGACCTCTTCGTCGTCTATGCGGGCAACAACGAAGTCGTGGGCCCGTATGGGCCGGGGTGTTCGTACCTCGCGGGCTCGCCGCCTCTCTGGATCATCCGCGCGAGCGTGGCCGTGCGCGCCTCCCGCACGGGGCAGTTGCTGGGAGCCGCGCTGCGCCGCTTCGCCCGGCGGGCCCCGGCCGTGGAATGGGGCGGGATGAGCATGTTCGTCGAACAGGCCGTCACGGGGGATGATCCGCGCCTGGAGTCGGTCTACCGGAATTTCGAGACCAACCTGCGCGACATCGTCCGGGTTGCGGCCCGGGCGGACGCCCCGACCCTGCTCTGCACCGTCGTGGCCAACCTCAAGGACAGCCCGCCGTTTTTGTCGCGCCACCGCGAGGACCTCACGGCGGCCGAACTGGCGCAATGGCAGGCGGCCTTTGACCGCGGGCGGATCGCTTGGCGGCTCGACGACCACGCGGCCGCCCGCCCCGCTCTCGAGGAAGCGAGGCGCCTGGACCCGCGGTATGCGGACACGCTTTTCATGCTGGGCTCGATCGAATTGCAGGCGGGCAACATCCGCGCAGCCCGGGAACTCCTGGTCGACGCGCTCCATTGGGATGCACTACGCTTCCGGCCGGATCCGCGCCTGAATGAAATCATCCGGCGGGTGGGCGGCGCCGGCGGCGGGGTTCGGCTGGTCGACGCCGCGCGCCTGCTGGGGGCCGACCGCGAATCGACCGCGCCGATCGCCGGACGCGAACTGCTCTTCGAACACGTGCACCTTGACTGGGAAGGCAATTATCGCATCGCGCGCGCCCTGGCCGAGGGAGTGGCGGCGCTACTACCGGCCGCTGGGACCGCGGCCCCGCCGTGGCTCGATACCGCCGCCTGCGCGGAGGCGCTTGGTTACACGGTCCGGTCACGGCCGGCGGTTTTGCTGAAACTAGCTCCGTTGGTCAGCAGCCCGCCGTTTCCCAACCAGCTCACCTACCCCGAGGACCGGGCGCGCTTTGAGCGCGACCTCGCGGCCGCCCAAGCCGCCAGCGCCGCCCCCGGGGCCTTGCGGCGGGCGCAGGAGACGGTGGCCACCTCCAGCGCGCGGGATCCGGGGAATCCCGACCTCGCCAGACGCGCGGAGGAAATCGCCGACGACCTGGGTGACCTGGACGGCGCCCTGGCCGCGGCGCGGCGGGCGCAGGACCTGCAGCCCGGCAACTATGCGGTCGCGGGCAATGTCGCGATCAAGCTGATGCGTCTCGGCCGGCACGAAGAGGCGGAAAAACTGCTGCGCGCCACCTACGCCGCCGCGACACCGCTGGAGCGGGCGAAACTCGCCCCGGCCTTCGGTGATCTTTTCATCCGTACCAAACGGCCGGACGAACACCGCCGCCATCTTGATGCACTCGTCGCGCAACGGCCGGACGACGCTGACCTGCGCCTGTTGCGCGCCCGGCTCGCGCGCAGCCAGCAGGATCACGCGGCCGCCGAACGTGATCTCCGGGCCGTGCTGGTGCGCGATCCGGGAAACCAAGGGGGCCTCGAGGCCCTGGTCGCACTGCTGGGCGAGACCGGGCAGGCCGCCGCCGCGGAGGAGGCGATGCTGGCGGCCGCTGAGCAGCAGTCCCGCAACCAGGCCAACAACTTCCGGGCGGCGCTCCTGGCCGAGCGCCGGGGCGACGACGAGGCACAGATCCGGTTTCTCCGTGCGGCGGAGCGCAGCGGCCTGGTGTCGTCGGGCGTCGAGTTGCGGCTGGCGCGCAAGCTGCTCGAACGCGGCCGGCCGGTCGAGGCGCTCGCCCACCTGGCGGAGGCGCGGCGCCTGGCGCGGATCGAGGGCGACCCTGGGACGACGGCCGCGATCGACGATTATCTCCGGCAGTTGCTGGCCGGCAGCCCATGACTGCAACCCTCCGCCTCTCCGCCTTTTATCATGACTCCGCCGCCGCGCTGGTGGTGGACGGCCGCATCGTCGCGCGGCCCAGGAGGAGCGGTTCACCGGCGTGATCCTGGATCGGCTGGTCGAACTGAAACCCGACGGTTCGTTCCGCCTGGCGCTGGAATATTTCGACTACTGCGCCGGGTTGACCATGACCTCGCGGAAATTCGACGCGCGGTTCGGTGGTCCACCGCGCCGGCCGGAAGCGCCGCTCACGTCCCGCTAGAGCCTAGCAAATAATAGTGTAGCCGGATTTGATGGTTGTAGCCGGGGTCGCTGACCCCGGTCTGAGCCGGACTCATGCAGTTGAAAAAGATGTAGTATCGCATAAAGCATTGTCCAGTAAGGTCTGTTCCCGAGATTCCTCGTCTGCAATGCAGTTAACTTTTCAGTCTGATCACCGTCCTCTGAGATCGACTTCAACTGAATGAGTCCGGCTGAGAGAGAACACGCAAGCACCGGGGTCAGCGACCCCGGCTACAGTTCAATCTAAACCGCTCGAACTCGATCAGGCCGCCTCCTTCCAGCAGGTCACGGAGGAGATCATGCTGCGGCTGGCGCGACATCTCCATGCGGAGACCGGTCTGAAGAATCTCGGCCTCGCGGGCGGCGTGGCGCGGCCACGATCTATTATGCCGCTTTGACTCCGACCGGCCTGATCCTTCGGGGTTGCCGCCACGATCCCATGCAACGCCGTGCCGCCGAACCCAAGCAAAGCTACCGGCACCGGCGGGCGGGTCCGCGCGAAGCGGCCGATTATTTTCGCCAGCACTGAGCATGAATCCGAAACCCCCCAACGAATTCGAGAAGTAGGCCGCCGGCAAGCAACGCGGGTTCGCCGTGCAGTTCCTGGACTACGTGCGGCACAACAAGAAGTGGTGGCTGACCCCGATCATCATCCTGCTGCTGGCCGGACTGCTCATGGTCCTCGGCGGCAGCGGCCTGGCGCCTTTCATTTACACCCTTTTCTAAAAAATACGACCGCAGGATCAGTCCTGCAGCAGGAACGCCAGCGGGATGTCCACGCGTTCGCGCCAGGCCCGCTCGGAGTGCTGGGCGCCGTGGAACTTGCCGGTGAGCCAGTCGCGGCCCTCGCGGTATCCGGCGGCCCGCATTACGTCATCGACGCGGCGCTGGTAGGGTTCGTAGGTCGCATCAAGCGTCTCGGTGCCAAAGTCGAAATAGATCCGGTGCGCGCCGGGCTTGGGCAAGTGGCGTGCGAACCAGTCGATGAGCACGCCGTCACCGAGCGGCCAGTGGATGGAGACGCAGCCGGCGCCGCCGAAGACCTCCGGATATTCGCAGATCGCGTAGGCGGAGATAAGCCCGCCCATGCTCGAGCCCATCGTGGCGGTGTGCTCGCGTTCCGGGCGGGTGCGGTAGGTGCGGTCGATGAAAGGCTTCAGCTCGGTGACCAGGTATTTCAGATAGTCGTCACCCCGGGGCGGAACGGCCGAGAGATTGAACTGCCTGACCAGGTCGGCATAGGCCGCTTCCGGCACGGCCTTCTGCGGCAGATACTCGGCAAAACGGGCCGCGGTATTCCAGAGGCCGACGATGATGGCGCCGCGCGTCCGGCCGGTGGCCATGAGCCGGGCCATGGCCACGTCGGCCGACCACGGGATATGGCCGTAGCTGGTTGCCGGATCGAAGAGGTTCTGCCCGTCATGCATGTAGATGACCGGGTAGCGCTCGGTCGCGTTGGCATCGTAGCCCGGCGGGAGCCAGACATCGACGCGGCGGGGCGGGACAAACTTAGACGGCAGGTCCGCGTGGGTCTCGACCCTCGCGCCGGACAGGGCCGCGACCGGGTCGGCCGCCACGACCGTGGCCGGCGCGAAGACGGTGCCGGCGCGGTTGCGCACCAAGGCGACGTAGCGGCCGGGCGCGGTGACGCTTAGTTCCGCATCAGTGGCGCCGGAAATCTCGGCCTCGTCCCGAATCCACTGGTATTCCAGCGGGCCGGTTCCTGCGGAGGCAACCCGGAGTGTTAGCAGGGTGCCGGCGGCCAGTGCAGCCGTGGCCGGGGGCGCGGAGTTGATCACGGGCACGGTGGCCCCCGCGATCCCGAAGGGGAATTTTGCCGGCGCGACCTTGACCCCGGCGACACTGGCCGTGGCCGTGCGGCCGCGCAGATCAGTGACCGTGGCGGTGAAGGTAAGTGACTCGCCCGGGGCCAGGTCGGGCGGCGGACGCCAGAACACGCGATAGGGCGCGGCGTCATCGGTGCCCAGCAATTCGTATTGGCCGGGCCGGGAGGCCCGCTGCAGCACGAAGGTGACCTCGGCGAAGCCGTCGTTGCCGCCCACCTCGGCCTTCAATTCCTGCCGCGAGATCAGGGTGAGCCCGTCAAACTCACGTTGGCTGAAGGTCAGCGTGGCGTTCTCCGCCGGGTTGACGAGCGCGACCCGGAGCGGACCGGCCTGGGCCGTGAGCGGGGCCGCGGCCTGCCAGACGGCGAATTGCAACGGATCCAGCTCAACCGCCACGCGGCCGGCGGAATCGGCGGTGAACCGGGTATCCGCGCCGGTGCCGGTGCGCGAATCAAAGAGCAGCTGGAAGGTCGCCCCGGCCGGCTGGCTGGTCGGGAGCGCGACGGCGAGTTTCTCGCGGCGGGAGTTGTTGAAGGCGACGAGATATTCGACCTTCTCGCCGCGCTCGATGCGGGAGAAGGCAAAGAGCCCCGGCTGACCGCTGTCGCGGAGCAGCATGGCGCCGGTGCGCAGGGCCGGGTGGGCGGCACGCAGCGCGGCGAGCTTCGCGAAAAAGGTGTAGAACGGATGCGCAGGATCGAACTTATCGTCCGCGCCGGTGCGCGTGGTGGCCAGCAGCGGGGCGTGCCGGAAATCCGGGGCCCGTGAGGGAAACATGTCCTCGCGGGCCTGCATGTCGTTGCCGCCGCGGCCCACCATGCCTTGCTCGTCGCCGTAATAGACCACCGGTTGGCCGCGCGAAAGGTAGAGGAGGCCGTGGCCGAGCTTGACCAGGTCTACGAGCAGCGCCGGTGGGGCGCCGGGATTGTCCTGCTGGAGGAAATAACCGAAGCGGCCGGCGTCGTGATTGCCAATAAAGGTCGTGGTCGAGTGGATGTTGCTGTCGTGGTCGGTGTAGAGGTCGTCGCGCTGGAAGACGTCGCCCAACGCGGCGGCCGTACCGCCCTTGGCCACGAAGCGCCGGGCGGCCGTGAAGAAGCCGAAGTCGAGCGTCGTATCCAGCGGCATGTAGGTGGAGAATTCGCTGAGCAGCTCGAGATCGAGCGTCTCATTGGCCACCTCGCCGAATTGGATGAAGGCCGGCCGGCCGGCGGCGCGGGCCGCCGCGCGGATGGCCGGACCGAAGGCCTGCCAGAACTCGACGTTGACGTGCCGCGCCGTGTCGATGCGGAAGCCGTCGACGCCGTAATCCTTCACCCACGAACTGAAGATCTCGATCATGCCCTGCACGACGCGCGGGTGCTCGGTGAAGACGTCGTCGAGACCGACAAAGTCGCCGTGCACGGAGCTCTCATCGCGGAAGGCGGAGTTGCCGCGGTTGTGGTAGAAGGTGACGTCGTTGAGCCACGCGGGGTTCTTCACCGTCTTTTCCGCCGCCGGCACGATGGGCCGGTAAGGGAAGCTGCGCTCCGCGGACAGCGGGGGCCGCGCGGTGTCCCCGAGGCCGTTGTAAGCGAAGCGGTGCTCGGTGAGCGAGGCGCCGGTAGTGCCATCGCGCAGCGGGTGGGTTTTCGCATCGAGATAATCGATCCGGTTCTCAGGGAAATGGATCACATCGGCCGTATGGTTGACGATGATGTCCATGTAGACCTTGAGGCCCCGGGCGTGGGCCGCGGCGACGAAGTTCCGGAAGTCGTCGTTGGTGCCGAGATGAGGGTCGATCTTAAGGAAGTCCGTCACCCAGTAGCCGTGGTAGCCGGCGGAGCCGGATTGCACGGGCTTGTTTTGGAAGGGCGGCGTCACCCACACGGCGGTGGTGCCGAGGCCCTTGAGGTAATCGAGCTTCGCGGTCAGGCCGGCGAAGTCGCCGCCGTGAAAATAGCCGATGCGGGTCGGGTCGAAGCCGTGGTCCTCGGTGCCTCCCGGAAAACCGCCGGTGTCATTGGCCGGGTTGCCATTGGCAAAGCGATCGGTCAGGACGAAATAAAAGGTCTGGCCGGCACCGGAATGGGTAAAGCGCGGCACCGGGCCGGGCGCCGCCGGCAGAGCGGAGAGCGGCACGAAGACAGCCAGCAGGGTCCAAACAAGATGTATCGGGGAGTTCATGGGGTGACGGGAGAATGCACCGGCCCGGCGGTCGCGGTCAAATGGCGCCCGGGGGAGAAGTCTTCCATGGCCCGGAAAAAACTTAGGTCGGCCGGCCAGAAGCCTTGATCCGGGTCGGCCGGCTGCCCGGAGGTTGCGGAGGGACGAACCGGAGTTTTAGAAGGGACAACCCGCCCGGGCCGATGGGTGCGCCTACGGCCGGCTGGCCCGGCCGACCTAAGAGTTGTCCAACCCATCGCGGTTTTTTGGGAGGTTTGCAGATCGCGGGGCGCCGGCCCGCCGGCGAGATTCTTGCCACACACGGAGCACCCCCCGGTGCACCCCATTGTCCTGAATAGTTTGAACCCCAAGAGAGAAACACCATGCAATCCTTGATCCCTGTTCCCCGTTTCACACGTAGCGCGACCCTGGTCGCCGCTATGGTGTTTTCCGGCTCGCTGGCGCTAGCCCAGCAAGCCACCCCCACCCCCCCGGCCGCTGAATCGGTCGTGGTCCTGGAGACCTTCACCGTCCGCGCCGGCTTCAGCGGCAGCCTCGCGGCCGCCGCCGAGAAAAAGCAGAATGCCGTGAGCATCACCGAGGTCATTTCCTCGGAGGATCTCGGCAAGCTGCCGGACATCTCGATCGCCGATGCCCTCACCCGCCTGCCCGGCCTCGCGGCTCAGCGCACCAACGGTCGCGCCCAGCAGATCAGCGTACGCGGCCTGAGCGGCGATTTCAGCACCGCGACCCTCAACGGCCGCGAGCAGGTCTCCACCAACCTCAACCGCGCGGTGGAATTCGACCAGTATCCGGCCGAAATGCTCCAGACCGTCACCGTCTTCAAGACCGCCTCGGCCAACCTGCCCAGCCAAGGCATCGCCGGCACGATCGATATGCAGACGGTCAGCCCGCTCGGCAAGACCGGCCGCCAGGTCGCCCTCAACGGCTACTATTCCTGGAATGAGCTCGGTCAGCTCACTCCCGGGGTCAGCGAGAAAGGCTACCGCACCAGCCTCGTTTATGTCGACCAGATGAACGACGACAAGGTCGGCATCGCCTTCGGCGTCTCGCTGTCCAAGACCCCGTGGGCCGGCGAGCAGTTCCAGGCCTGGGGCTACCCGACCGACGGGGGCAACTTCGTTCTCGGCGGCACCAAGTCCTATGTGCGCAACAGCATCCTCGACCGCTCGGCCTACATGCTCGTGCTCGAGTTCAAGCCTCATGAGAACTTCCATGCGAAATTCGATCTCTACAGCGCGAGCTTCGAGGAAAAGCAGCTCCTGCGCGGCATGGAAATCCCCCTGTATTGGTCCCAGGCCTCGCTGCAGTCCGGCTACACCACCTCGGGCGGTCTGGCGACGAACTCCACGTTCACCAACGTCCACCCCGTCGTGCGCAATGACATCTTTCTCCGCACCGACGACCCGCTGGCCCTCGGCCTGAACCTGGTCATCGGCGAAAACTCCGCCTGGCCGATCAACGTCGATTTTGGCTACTCCCTGATCGAACGCACCGACCAAAACCTCGAGACCTGGTCCGGCCTCGGTTTCCGCGGCACGGCCTTCACCACGACGGACACGGTCGGCGTCAAGCTGACCCCGGGCTCGGTTCCGACCATCACCACGGCCAAGAATTACGCCGACGGCAGTGTTCTCCGCCTATCCGATCCGCAAGGCTGGGGCCCGACCAATATTCCGGGCGGCGGCATGCACGGCTACCTGAAGTATTTCCGCGCCAAGGATGAGATGGGCCAGTTCAAGGCCTTCACGAAGCACGAGCTCAACAAGTGGTTCAAAGACGTCGAGCTTGGCGTCAGCTGGACTGACCGCTACAAGCGTGACGGCGAGGGCCCGTCTGGCTTCATTTCGCCCGCCAACGGCGCGAACACCCTGCCCCTGCCCGCCACGGTGGGCACGACCGACATGAGCTTCCTCGGCATGGGCCGGATCTACGCCTATGATCCGCTGGCCGCCTACAACTCCGGCATCTGGGCCTACACGCAGAACAACGATACCGGCATTGTCGCCAACCGCTACGAGATCGAGGAAAAGGTCACGCAGCTCTATGCGATGTTCAACCTCGACACCAAGATGGGCTCGCTGCCGGTCTCGGGCAACATCGGCGTCCGCGGCATCTACGCCGACCAATCCTCGGACGGGTTCTCCGCCAACGGCAGCACGCTGACGGCGGTCACCGACGGCGACAAATACTGGCAGTTTGCGCCGAACTTGAACCTGAACCTCAAGCCCTCCGAGAACACGATCATCCGCTTCAGCCTCGCCCGCCAGCTCGCGCGGCCCCGCATGTATGATCTGCGCGCCTCCCGCACCTGGGGCTATAATCCGGCCAATGCCGCTGTCACCAATATCGCCCAGAGTCCCTGGAGCGGCGGTGGCGGCAACTCCAAGCTCCGTCCCTGGGCTGCGAACTCGATCGATCTCTCGATCGAGCACTATTTTGCCCAGAAGCGCGGATATTTCGCCGTGGCGGGTTTCTCGAAAAAGCTCACGAACTACATCTATGAACAGCAGTCCGTGGCCGACTTCACCGGCTATCCGGTGATTTCCGGTCCGGTCCCGGCGCTGCGTCAGGGTATCGTCTCCCAGCCGGTCAACGGCACGGGCGGCAACATCAGCGGCGTCGAAATCTCGCTCTCGCTCTCGTCCGAACTGTTCAACCGCGACATCAAGGGCTTCGGCCTGGTGATGGGCGGGGCCTACACGGACAGCAGCATCAAGCCCTGGGGCCCGACCAGCGGCTCGGCGCCGATCTCCGGCCTGTCGCGCCACGTGGCCAACATCACGGCCTATTATGAGCGCCACGGGTTCTCGGCCCGCGTCAGCGACCGCTATCGCTCGGAGAACCGCCAGTATATCACGACCTTCGGCGTCCCGAGCCCGAGCGGCGACGTGAACCCCAACGGCGGCTTCTCCGTCGCCCAGCCGGAGAATGTCATCGATGCCCAGGTCACCTACGCCTTTGAGAAGGGTCCGCTGAAAGGTCTCACGCTGCTCCTGCAGGCCTACAACCTGAACAACGAGCCGTTGGTCACCTACGACAACAACGACCCGCGCAAGGTGATCAACTACCAGACCTACGGCGCCTCCTATTCCTTCGGCGCTTCGTACAAGTTCTAACCGGCGGTTCTGTCCTCGTCCCCGAGTTCGCGCCGCGGCCGTCAGTCCCAACCTGATGGCCACGGTTTTTGGGCCGGCGATCGACCGCCGGTTATCGCCGGCCTCGACCCGGGGGATTCCCGCTGGTCCGCCCGCCCCCACTTCCCACTTCCCTCCTCCCGTGCGCTTTCCCGTGCCCCTGCTCGCCAGCGTGCTTCTCGCCGCCCCCATCGCCGCCCCCGCCCTTGACTGGAGCGGACTCGTGTCGGTCGGCGGTGTCGCCTCCGCGACCCGGACGGACCGCGGCGTCGCGCTCGCTTGCGCCGACGGATCCACGGTCACGCTCACGGTGCTCGCCCCGGACCTGGTCCGCGTGCGCGCCCTTTTCGCCGGCCAGCCCGCCGCGCCCGATCACAGCTGGGCCATCGCGCGGACAGACTGGCCCGCCGCAGCCTGGCGGCTCGCCGAGTCGCCCGAGGCGGTCACCCTCACCACGGCCGAGCTCACGGTCGTCATCCGGCGCCATCCGCTGCTGATCGAATTCCGCGAGGCGGCGACCGGTCGCGTGATCAACCGGGACGAGCGCCCGATGGCCCGCGATCCCGGGACGGGGCGCGTCGCCGCCGCAAAGCAGCTGGGTTTCGACGAGCATTTCTACGGCCTGGGCGAAAAGACCGCGCGGCTCGACCGGCGCCGCGGCAAGTTTGTCATGTGGAACTCCGACACCCCGGGCTACGTCGAGGGCACGGACCCGATCTACCAGAGCGTCCCGTTCTACCTCGGCTGGGAGGGCGGCCGGGCCTACGGCCTGTTCTACGATAACGCCCACCGCGCCACGTTTGACCTCGGCCACTCCGGCCAGGAAGCCGCCGCCTACGAGGCGGAGGGCGGCGTGCTGGACTATTATTTCTTCCACGGGCCGGCGCTGAAGAAGATCATCGGCCGTTACACCGAGCTCACCGGCCGCATGCCGCTGCCCCCGCTCTGGTCCCTCGGCCACCAGCAGAGCCGCTACAGCTATTATCCCGACACGATGGTCGAGCAGGTCGCCGCCGAGTACCGGGCGCGCCGCCTGCCGCTGGATGTCATCCACCTGGATATCCATTACATGGACGCCTACCGGGTCTTCACGTGGGACCAGCAGCGCTTTCCCGATCCCGCGGCCCTCGCGAAAAAACTCGGCGAGCAGGGGGTGAAGCTGATCACGATCGTGGACCCCGGGGTCAAATACCAGCCGGCGGATCCGGCGGCGCCCGGGAAGAACTACGGGATTTATGACGAGGGCCTGGCCGAGGATTATTTCCTGCGGCGGCAGGACGGCAGCCTCTACATCGGCGAGGTCTGGCCGGGCAAGTCGGTGTTCGTCGACTACACGAAGGAAGCCGCCCGCCGCTGGTGGGGCGGGCACCACCGCGCGTACACCGACGCCGGCGTCGCCGGCATCTGGACCGACATGAACGAGCCCTCGGACTTCGTGGACAAGTCGGGCGACACCCAGCGGGACGTCGTGTTCGACGACCTCGGCGCCAAGACCCTCTACGCGCAGAACCGGAACACCTTTGCGCTCAACATGGCGCGCGCCACCTATGAGGGCTTGGAGCGTCTGCAGCCGGACCGCCGGCCGTTTGTCATCACCCGCGCGGGCTACGCCGGCATCCAGCGCTACGCCATCACCTGGATCGGCGACAGCAACGCCACCTTCGACCAGCTCGCGCTCAGCGTGCCGATGTTCGCCAGCATGGGGCTGAGCGGCCAGCCGTTCGTCGGCGCGGACACCCCGGGCTTCATCGGCCGCGGCGACGGGGAGTTGCTGGTGCGCGCCTACCAGGTCGCCGCCTTCACGCCGTTCTGCCGGAATCACACGGCGGTCGACATCTACGACCACGAGCCCTGGCGCTTCGGCGTGCCCTACGAGAACATGGTGCGGGCCGCGCTCGAGCTGCGCTACCGGCTGCTTCCGTTCCTCTACACCACGCTGGAGGAGGCGCACCGCACCGGCGTGCCGCTGTTCCGGCCGCTGCTGCTGGAATTTCAGGAGGACTACACGGCGCTGAACCTCGACGACCAGTTCATGGTCGGCTCCGCCCTCCTCGCCGCGCCGGTCGTCCGCGCCAACGAGCGCGCCCGCGACGTCTATTTGCCCGCCGGCCGCTGGTATGACTTCTGGACCGGGGCCGCGCTCGACGCCACCGGCGACCTCCGGCGCGTCGACGCGCCGCTCGAGCGGATGCCGCTTTTCGTCCGCGGCGGCAGCATCGTGCCCTCGACCATCGCGATGAGCCACACCGGCGAGAAACCGTGGAACCCCCTGCGGTTCGACCTCTATCCGGATGCGGCCGGCGCGGCCGCCGGTTCGCTCTACGAGGACGACGGCGCGAGCCCCGCGTACCGGCAGGGCGCGTTCCGCCGCACCACCCTTTCGCTCGCCGGCGGCCGGCTCGCCCTGGGGGTAAGGGGAGCCCATCAGCCGCCAGCGCGCGATTATGAAATCTCCCTGCACGCGGCCCCGGCCGTGACCGCAGTCCTGCTCGATGGCCGGCCCCTCCCCCCGGCCGACTGGTCGCGGGACGCGTCGGGCGTGCTCCGTCTCCGCCTGGCGGATGACGGTCGCGCCCACACCTTCGAATTTCGCTGAAGATGGAATCGCCCCCCTCATCCTGGCTCACCACCCGCACCGCCGGGGTCCTCGCGCACGTCTCCTCCCTCCCCGGCGCCTATGGCATCGGCAACCTTGGGCCCGGCGCGCGCGCGTTTGTTGATTTCTTGGCCGAGGCCCGCGTCTGTTACTGGCAGATCTGCCCGATCGGTCCGACCGGCTACGGGGACTCGCCCTACCAGCTGTTCTCGGGCCGGGCCGGCAACCCGTATTTCATCGACCTCGGCGAGCTTCAGGCCGCCGGCCTGGTGGAAGCGGCCGAGCTCGCGCCGCTGCGCGGGCTGTCCGCCAGCCGGGTCGATTACGGCCGGCTCTACGAGCTTTTCTGGCCCGTGATCGCGCGGGCCTATGACCGCTTCGCCGCCGCCGGGGCGGAGCACCTCGGAGGCTTCGGCCTGCTGCGGGATTTCCGCCGCGAGCAGGCCGGCTGGCTCGAGCCCTTCGCCGACTTCATGGCGCTCAAGGCCCGCTTCGGCGGGCAGGCGTGGACCACCTGGCCCGAGGAATACCGGCAGTGGTGCCCCGCCCTGCGCGCGGCCTTGCCGGAGGAAACCCGTCGCGAGGCAGACCGGCAGGTTTTTTATCAATATGTCTTTTTCGGCCAGTGGGAGCGGCTCCGCCGCCACGCCGCCGGGCGCGGCGTCGGCATCATCGGCGACGTGCCGATCTTCGTCGCGCTCGACAGCGCCGACACGTGGCAGAACCGCGCCGTCTTCCGGCTCGACGCGCACGGCCAGCCGCGGGCGGTCGCCGGCGTCCCGCCGGATTATTTCTCCGCCGACGGCCAGCTCTGGGGCAACCCGCTCTACGACTGGGACCACCTCGCCCGCACGGGCTATACGTGGTGGATCGACCGGCTCCGCGCCGCCTTCGAGCTGTACGACATCATCCGCCTCGACCACTTCCGCGGCTTCGACACCTTCTGGGAGATTCCCGCGGGGGCGGCCAATGCGCGGGGCGGCCGCTGGCTCAAGGGGCCGGGCCGCGCGTTCTTCGCCGCCGTGCGCGCCGCGCTGCCGGAGGCCCGCATCATCGCCGAGGACCTCGGCTACATCGGGCCCGCCGTCGTCGAACTCCGCCGCGCCGCGGGCCTGCCGGGCATGAAGGTCCTGCAGTTTGCCTACGGTCACGATGCCAACAACGTCAACCTGCCGCACTTCTATCCCCCCGAAAGCGTCGCCTACACCGGCACGCACGACAATGTCACCACCCGCGGCTGGCTGGAGGGCCTGACCCCCGACTATGCGGCGATGGTGGACGACTATTTCCTGCTCGGCGGCGCGCGCTCGGCGTGGCCGGTCATCCGGGCGGTTTTGGCCACCCCCTCGCGGCTGGCGGTCGTCCCGATGCAGGACTTGCTCGACCTGCCGGCCGACGCCACCCTGAACCGGCCCGGCACCAACGAAGGCAACTGGCAATGGCGCTTCACGGCCGCCGACATCGAGAGTCTGGCCGGGGCCAAGGCCGCCCTGCTCGCGCACTGGATCAAACTTTACGACCGCCCCGGCGACCGCCCCCTCCGCGATTACAGCGAACCCCCGCAAAACGGACACACCCCATGAGAACCCAGCAACCGCTTTCCCTGTCGAGCATCTGGAACATGAGCTTCGGCTTCTTCGGCATCCAGTTCGGCTGGGGCCTCCAGATGGCCAACATGAGCGCCATCTACCAGTATCTCGGCGCAAGCGAGGGCGACATCCCGCTGCTCTGGCTCGCCGCCCCCGTGACCGGCCTGCTGGTGCAGCCGGTCATCGGCTACTACAGCGACCGCACCTGGACGCGCCTCGGCCGCCGCCGCCCGTATTTTCTCGTGGGCGCCATTTTGGCCAGCCTCGCGCTCATCGCCATGCCCAACTCCACCGGGCTCTGGATGGCCGCGGGCCTGCTTTGGATCCTCGATGCGTCCGTCAACGTCAGCATGGAGCCGTTCCGCGCCTTCGTGGCCGACCTGCTGCCGCCGGCGCAGCGCCAGGTGGGCTTCGCCATGCAAAGCCTGATGATCGGTCTGGGCGCGGTGACATCCTCGGCCCTGCCGTGGCTGCTGACCCATTTCGGCCTCGCCACCGGCGCGACGGCGGCGGGTGGCATCCCGCAGTCGGTGCACATCTCGTTCTATGTCGGGGCCGTGGTCTACATTTCCGCCGTGCTCTACACCATCGTGACCACCAAGGAACATCCGCCCGAGCCCGCCACCGCAGCCGAGGACCAAAAGGCCGCGACTTCCTTCCTTGTCGAGATCAAGGACGGCATCCTCGCGATGCCCCGCGTCATGCGCCAGCTGGCCGTCGTGCAGTTCTTCACCTGGCTCGGGCTGTTCTGCATGTGGCTCTATTTCACGCCGGCCGTGGCGCGGAACATCTTCGGCGGGGTGCCCGGCTCGGAGTCCTACCAGCGGGGCGTCGAGTGGGGCGGCGTGTGTTTCGCCACCTACAACGGCGTGGCCTTCCTCGTCGCCTTCGCCCTCGTGGCGCTGGCCAAGCGCGGCGTCCCCGCGAAGACCCTGCACCGCATCGGTCTGCTCTGCGCCGGCGCGGGGCTGGCCTCGGTCGGCTTCGTGCAGACCCCGGAACTGCTGCTCCTCTCGATGGCCGGCGTCGGCATCGGCTGGGCCACCATCCTCTCCATGCCCTACGCCTTGCTGGCCAATTCCATTCCGGCTCACCGGATGGGTTTCTTCATGGGGGTGTTCAACTTCTTCATCGTCCTTCCGCAGATCATGGCCGCCACCGTGCTCGGTCCGGTGGTCGAGCACCTGCTCGGCGGCCGGGCCATCAGCGTCGTCGTGGCCGGCGGCGCCTGCATGGTCATCGCGGCCATCGCCCTTTCGCGGGTCGACGACCCGCTCCCGTCCGTCCCCACCCCCTGACTCTCATCCCGATGAAATCCCTGCGTCACCTCCTCCTCGGCTCGCTGCTGGCGGTCTCCACCCTGGCCGCGATTGCGGCCGACCCCTACCAACCGGAGCCCTACGTGAAGGTGCAGCATCCGGAGTGGTCGAAGAACGCCACCATCTATCAGATGAACCTCCGGCAGTTCTCCCCCGCGGGCACGTTTCGCGCGGCGGAGAAGGAACTGCCACGGATCAAGGCGCTCAACGTCGACATCCTCTGGCTGATGCCCATCCACCCGATCGGCGAAAAAAACCGCAAGGGTCCGCTCGGCAGTCCCTATGCCGTGAAGGATTACCTCGGGGTCAACCCGGAGTTCGGCACGCCGGAGGATTTCCGGCATTTCGTCGCCACCGCGCACGCGGTCGGCCTCAAGGTCATCCTGGACTGGGTGCCCAACCACACCGCGTGGGACAACCCGCTGGCGGCCGCCCACCCCGACTGGTATCAGAAGGATTGGAAGGGTGCCTTCCGCCCGACCCCGTGGTATGACTGGAGCGACATCATCAACCTCGACTACCACTCGCCCGGCCTGCGGCAATACATGACCGAGGCCCTGAAGTACTGGGTCCGCGAGTTCGATGTCGACGGCTACCGCTGCGACGTGGCCGGCTTCGTGCCGGTGGATTTCTGGAACAACGCCCGCCGGGAGCTCGATGCCATCAAGCCGGTCTTCCTGCTCGCCGAGTGGGAATCGCGCGACCTGCACGCCGAGGCCTTCGACATGACCTACGCCTGGAGCTGGTATGAGGCGCTGCACCAGGTCTGCACCGGCAAGGCCAATGTCGGGGCGCTGTTCAGCTACTACGCCTGGAACGAGGGCTTTTATCCGCCGGGCATCTACCGCATGACCTTCACCAGCAACCACGACAAGAACTCCTGGGAAGGCACGGAGTTCGAGGCCTTCCGCGACGGCCTCGGCGCCGCCATCGCGCTCTCGGCCGTCAGCGAGGGCATGCCGCTCATCTACAACGGCCAGGAGGCCGGCAACCCGAAGCGCCTGAAATTCTTCGAAAAGGACCCGATCGAGTGGCGGGAACACCCCAACGGGGAACTCTACCGTAAGCTCTTTGCCCTCAAGAAAGCCAACACCGCGCTGTGGAACGGCGACTGGGGCGCCCGCATGGTGCAGGTCGTCAACGACGCGCCGAACGAGGTTTTCAGCTTTGTGCGCATGAACGCGCGCGACAAGGTCTTCGCCGTCTTTAATTTCTCCAAGGACGCGCATACCGTGCGCCTGACCGACGGGCCCTATGCCGGCGCCTACACTGACCATATGAGCGGCGAAAAAATCACCTTGCAGGAAGGGGCGACCCTGACGCTCGCCCCGTGGGCCTGGCGGATATTCGTGCAGTAATACCAACGTCCCTTTTGTTTTGGACTTTGCGGTGCCTGAGCCGGTAGGGGCGGTTGCCCACTGCTGTCCGGTTAAGAGTGTCACCGGCCGGGTTAAAACCCGCCACTTCGGGCCGGGTCAAAACCAGCCACCCCGAGAAGGCGTGGAGGTCATGAAGGGTTAGCGGGAGAGGACAAGGCAAATGACGTTTGGTTGGAGGCGTGGGCGGCGGCTGCCGGACGAGCGGATGGGCCGCGGCCGAGGACAGGAGCCAAAAAGCTTGCCGCAGGGCGCGGCCCATCTGCGGGTGTGCGATGATCAAGCATGTTTCTTGGGGCTGGTTTTGGCGAGGGCGCTGTCCTTGAGGCGGTAGCTCTCGCCGGTGATGGCGATGACGGTGGCGTGATGGAGGAAGCGGTCGAGGACGGCGCCGGCGGTGGCCACGTCCTGCAAGAGTTTGCCCCAATCCTCCAGCGGCCGGTTGCTGGTCATGATCGTCGAGCGGGTCTCGTAGCGGCGCATGATGACCTCCAGCAGATACTCGCCGGAGTGCTTGGGCAGGGCCCGCAGGCCCATGTCGTCGATGATGAGCAGGTCGGCCTTGAGGTAAGCTTGGAGCACCCGGTCGCGTTTTTGCAGGGCGTCCTCGGCGAGGAAGTCGCGCACCAGATCGAAGATCGAGCGGTAGCAGACGGTGAAGCCCTGCTTGATGGCCTCGTAGCCGATCGCCTGGGCCAGGTGCGTCTTGCCGGTGCCGGGCGGGCCGATGAAGAGCACGTCGTGCTTGGCCCGGATAAAATGGCCGGCGGCCAGCTCGTAGATCGGCTTGCGGGGGATCGAGGGATTGAAGCGCCAGTCAAACTCATCGAGCGGCTTGAGCGTGCGGAAGTCCGCGGTCTTTACTCGTCGCTGGACCTTCCGCTGGGCGCGGATGTTGACCTCGTCCTGGAGGGCGAGAGTCAAAAACTCCTCGTGGGTGAGGCGGTTGGCGAGCGCCTCCTGGAGACGGACCGGGAGGGTCTCGCGCAGACCGGAGAGGCGCAGATCATGGAGCAGAGTTTGGAGTTGGTTCATGGGGGAGTTGGTAGTGGCTGAGATCGCGGATGAGTGGGTGGACCTGAAGAAAGTCGACCTGGACGACTTGCTCGCCGTCCTGGAGCAGGCGCCGGACATCCCGCAGGCTCCACAGGCCGAGATGGACGGCGCGGCCGCAGGCCCGTTCCAACTCGTCGGCCGGATGTTCGCGGGCGAGGGCCAGTAGGCCCTGCATTGTGCGCATGCCCTCCGGCCCGCGGTGGGCGGTCAGACCCGACGCCCAGGCGCCAGTGTTCGCGCCGACCACCCGACAACGCTCCACCAGATAGTCGGCGCCGCGCTCGATGATGACGCGCTTGTGCGCGTGGATGTGGGCGTCGGCGGTGGCGAAGCGGCCGGGTTCGGCCCGGGCGTGGACGGCGATCGGCTCGAAGCGTTGGTTGAAAATACGCACCAGCCGGGCTTCGGCCCGGATCCACACCTCGCGGCCGAGGTGCTCGGGCGGCACCGAGTAGTAGGCCCGCTGGAAAGCAACATGGCCGTCGCGATGCACCGTGCGCGGGGCCTCCTCGAAGCAGGGAAACAAGGCGACGGGCAAGGGCCGGAGCGCCGCTTGCTCGGCCTGAATAAAGTAGGTGCCCACTTGCTGGCGGATGGTGCCGTGCAGGCGCGTGTCGGCGACGGTGCGCTCCCAGTCGTCCAGGAAGGCATTTTGCTGGGCCAGGCTGTCAAAGGTGCGGCCCTTGAGGGCGTTGGCTTGGGCATACTTGACGCCGGCCTCGATCTTGCCCTTGTGCCGCGGCATCGCCGGCTTCGTCGGCAGCACCACGGTGCCGTAGTGCTCGCAGAAAACCCGGAGCTTGGGGTTGAGTTCCGGATCGAACCAATCCGGCTGGAGCACCGCCGCCTTGAGGTTGTCCACGACCAAGGTGGCGGGCACGCCGAGGAACGCCCGAAAGGCGTTCTCCAGGCAACGGATGAACGTCTCGGTGTCCTGGCGCCAGACGACCTCGCTGTAGGCCTTGCGCGAGTGGCTGAGCACAACGCGGAACAGGTGCGGCCGCCGTCGCCGGCGGCCCTCCTCCGCGATCCAGGCGCCCTGGCCGAAGTCCACCTGCATCTCCGCTCCCGGCTCGCACTCCATCCGCCGGAACGGCAACGCGTGGACCTGCACCAGTCGGCGAACGTAGCGTTTGACCGAGCCGTAGGCGCCGAGAAAACCATGGTCACGGACCAGATCCTGGTAGATGCGTTGGACGGATAAACCGCTCAGCACCGCCGCCTCGATCACCGGAGCCAACGGCGCACAAAGGCTCGCCGGACCGCACCGCGAGCCGATGGCCGGGTTACTGGCTGGTTTTGGCGGCGGATCACTCTCGGAGCCGTGGGCCGGGTTGCTGGCTGGTTTTGAACTGGCCACCGGGTCCGAGCCGATGGCCGGGTTCGTGGCTGGTTTTGCCACCGCCCGCAGATACTTGGCCACGGTCTCACGATCCAGTTGCAGCTCCCGCGCTATGCGGCGCTGCGACCAGCTACGGTCTGCCAGGGCGATGATCGACTGTTGGATGCTCACTTTGAGTTGGTTCATTTACCCCTCCGGCGAAGCCTTCTTCGCCGTCGGCGTAAACAACCCTCTCAAGGTGGCTGGTTTTGACCCGGCCCTACCTGGCTGGTTTTACCCGGCCGATGACAGGCCGAGGTGGGGAATGGTGAAATAACCTCCGATTCGTTTGGAAAAATCATGCCAGTTAGCAGTTTACGCGAGTCGGCAGCCTTCGCAAGTGTGGCGGCTCAAGAATCCAAATTCGT
>JBKJTZ010000064.1:0-39429 GCA_046590295.1 Lacunisphaera sp. | reverse complement strand
CCGGCTGATTTCCACCTGAAACTGGTCGGCAATCGCCTGGGAGAAGGCAAAGGTGCCGTTCGGGATCGCGGTGGCATCCGGTGAATAGAAATTAGTCTTGATCCGCAGTTCCGGGCTGCCGCGGGCCACGCCCTGCCCGAAAAGTTCGTCCGGGCGCGCCTTCTGATAATAGTCATCGAACAACACGCGCCGGCCGGCGCGGGCCTCGCTGCCGAAGCCGGGATTTAATCCAGACAGAAGCAGGAGCAGACCGAGCCATGCCCGGCCGCCAATCAGCGATGCAGGATTCCGAACAAACAAGATTGGATTCATAAAGGTTCCTCGGCGTTTAGCGGAATTGAAAGGCATAGAGCTTGGCGTTCCGGAAATGGACGCGCAGGCGGATCGGTTTGCCCGCCAGATCGGACAGGTCCGTCCGGCCCTGCCATGAAACCAACTGGTCGATGCCCGTGGTCGAGAGGGTATCAGCGTCGGCCAGCGCAAAACCCTTCAACGGGGCATGCCGCCCGTCGAGCAGCTCGACCCTAACCTCGCAGGCTTCCGCGCCCCACTGCTGCAGCGCGGCCTGCAGGTTCAGATGAAGATTCTTGCCCGTGAACGTGAACGACCGGGTTGTCACCTGGCTGAAGTCAGCCCGCGCGCCCTCCAGCGACACGAAGCCATCGAGCGGCAGCATGGCCAGCCCGATCCCCGCCCGGGCCCGGTCGCCCAGGACCACCAGCTGCTCGGGGGAACGCCAGTTTGTACCCGTGTAATAGCACAGGATCCGGCCGTGGTGGATGAGCGGCTCCTGCGCGTAAATGGACACCCCGTCGAAATCGCCGTTGTCACCGAGACGAATCACCGGCTCGCGATAAGTCCGGTCGTAACGCCGGCCGTCCCGGCTGAACACGAAGTGCGGTTCATGCTGCGTATTGGTCGTGGAAAAAATCCAAAGGAAGCCGAAATACCAGCCTTCGTAAATCGTGGTGGGAAAGTGGTAGAATTCGGTGTCCGGATAATCGAGCGAGTCGGTCACGATGATGGTCTCCGGCTCCGACCAGTGGATCAGGTCCGGGCTCTCAGCCCG
This sequence comes from Lacunisphaera sp., assembly GCA_046590295.1. GTDB lineage: Bacteria > Verrucomicrobiota > Verrucomicrobiia > Opitutales > Opitutaceae > Lacunisphaera. The sequence goes on along the minus strand of JBKJTZ010000064.1, from coordinate 38,360 downwards.
GCCGATGGAGCGACGGTGCAAAGGCGAGTGCATGTGATAGTTGTTTTCCATGTGCGCCACATACGTCTGCCGGATTGGGTCCCAACCGGGAAAATCCGTTGGTCCCCAGCGGCCGGGTTGATTCCCGGTGTTGATCACGGGATTCCCCGCCTGGGCGTTCCACTTGTAACCGTCCGCCGAATAATACAGTGCAAAGGTCATGCCCGTGCCGCTGTAGGATCCCTCGCGCACGAAGGCTTTGTAGTGGCGGGCCGGGTCCGGATCGTGCCGGTCCTCGAAGAAATAACTGTAATTCGCCTCCTTGGGCAGGATGTTGTTGGCCTTGGAGCCATTGAACTCGACCAGGCCCAGCTCCGGCTTTTCCCAATGCACGCCGTCCGTCGAAAACGCCTCGCAGGTCACGCGCTGGGCCGCCGTGGAATCATTCTCGCCGAGCACGATCACCTCTCCCTTCTCGTTACGGCCGCCGGCCCGGAACACGCCGGAGGAGTATCGCATCCGGAACTTTCCCAGCCGGTGATCATAGATGACCCACCCCAGACGCATGTCGGGCCCCTCCCAGGGCTTGTCCCGCTGGATCACCGGATTGCCGTCCAGCTTGACGGCCGGGTTCAGCCGCCGGGCGGTGTTGGTCATGGTTTCGACGATCTCATCATCGAAGAAAAACTGCCGTTCCGTGCTGATCGGCCTCAACGCTGCCAGCAAGACGGACGGAATAACCATGGCTTGAAGCAGACCGAAAAGAGCGAGGCAACGACGGGGGGATATCATGTGATTTTATGGTTAAATTTCAGGATTCTGCGGGCGGCAGAAGTGAGATGGTGATGAATGGTTAGGCGGTGAGGCGTGGTCAGGCCCCGCTGGCGCGGGCCGGTGGGCTTTGCTCCGGCCCGGCAGGAACAGGCGGTTGGTGAAGAACAGATGGAAAATCGCGCCGATCAGTAGATCTCGGAGCGGTTGACCTCATTCAGGAGCGGCCGGCCGGCGGCGAGCCGCACGACATTTTCGCGGAGGAGGACATTGAAGGCGGGCCAGAACGCATCATACACGCCCGACATGTGGGGTGTCATGATGAGATTCGGCACGTCAAAAAAAATGTGGTCGGGCTGCACCGGTTCACGCACGAAGCAGTCGACCGCGGCCCCGGCGAGCCGGCCGGCACGCAAGGCGGCGGCCAAGGCGGCTTCGTCCACCACGCCACCACGGGAGATGTGCACCAAGTGGGCCGTGGGCTTGAGCAGCGCGAGTTCGCGTTCGCCGATCAAGGCCTCGGTCGCCGCCGTGCTGGGCACGGTCACGACCACCAGGTCGCACCGCGGTAGCAGCGCCTGCAGCTGGCCGGGGCCGTACCACGTCTCAGGCAGCTTCCCCTCCGGATCACCCGTGCCGGGCCAGGCGTTGAAACCCGGGTCCTCCCGCACTGTGGGGTCGCGCTTATAGCAAAGGATACGCATGCCCAGCCCCGCCAGCTGCCGGGCGCTTTCGCGGCCGATGCTGCCGTAACCGAGTATGCCCGCCGTGCGGCCGCGGAGCGTGAAGCCCGCGAGTGCCGTGCGGTTCGGCCAGACGCGCGTCGGCTTGAACTGGAAGAGTTCCGGCATGCGGTGGGCCAGCATGAGCGCGCTGCAGGTGATGTACTGGGCGATGGGTACGCCGTGGGTGCCGCTCGCCGTGCACGCGGGAATCGCCGTCTCCATGATCGGGTGGCCGCGCAGCTGGTTTGCGCCGGCCGAGATGAGCTGGACGCAGCGGAGTTGCGGCCACGCGGCGAGGTCCCTTGGGACCTGCTCGGACACCAGCGCGGTCACGCCGGTCCCGTCGAGTTTGGTAGGGTCGGTTTCGTAACCCTCGATGAGTTCAAGACCCGGCACACTCGCGCGGAGGGCGGCGGCGTCTTCGGCCGACAATTTGTAGGGTGAATTGATCAGGATTTTCATGGCAGCGATCAGGTCCTCTCGCCGGAACTCGGCACAAAGCGGTATTTTTCCAAATGCTCCGGCGTCAGGCGGACCCCGAGGCCGGGTGAAACCGGCAATCCCACGGTGCCGCCGGTCACTTGGAACGGATCAATCATGAGGTCGCGCTGGATGGTGCTCGCCGCCTGCACGTGCTCGAGCCAGTCGACGGAATGCGACGCGGCGGCGAGGTGCCAGGACGCGGCCAACGAGGGTCCCATCGAGGCGCCGGTGTGGATCGCGGTCGAGAGGTTGGAGGCCTCGGCGTGATGGATGATGCGGACGGTCTCCTGCAGGCCGCCGACGAAACCGATGTCGGGCTGGATCATGTGCACCCCGCCGCGGGCGATCAGCGCGTGAAACTGGTCCAGCCCGCAGAGGCTTTCGCCCCCGGCGATCGGGATCTGCGAACGCGCCCGGAGCTCACAGTAGCCGTCAATGTTCGTGTAGGCGAGCGGCTCCTCGTAGAACCGCAGGCGAAAGGGTGCGAGAGTCTCGGCGATGGCGACCGCCTCGCTGACCGGGATCGGGTTCGGCACGCCTCCTTGGTGACCGTCGATGGCAAGATCCATGTCGTTGCCAAACTCGCGGCGCAGGAGCGTGAACGACTCCGTGAGCGCCTCAAGTTTGCGGGCATGGGCCAAGGGCACGGCCTGCATGCGCACCTGGTGGCTGAGCTTGGACGGCGGGGGCAGCTCGTAGAAACCGGTCGAGAGCTTTACCGCACGGTAGCCGAGCTTCGCGTAGTGCTCCACCTTGCGGACGATCTGCTCCAGCGGCCAGAGCGACGGTCCGCCGGAGGCGTAGACGGGAATGGCATCGCGCACCTTGCCGCCCAGCAGCTGGTACACGGGCACGTTGAGCGCCTTGCCTTTGAGATCCCAGAGGGCGAGCTCGAAGCCGCTGATCACACTCTTGCCCGCGCCGGAGCGGCTCCACCACACGGAGTCGCTCGTCAGCGCGCGTGTGATCCGCGTGAGGTCGAGCGGGTCGCGGCCGATCAGCAACGGCTTGAAGTACTCGACCATCGCGGGAACGGCGTCCGGGGTGAAATAGCCCCAGGTGGACTCGCCGAGGCCGTCAATCCCCGCGTCGGTCTCAAGGCGGAGGATGGCGGTCGAATGCAGGGCCTGCGGAAAGAACGGATCGTCCGTCCAGCGGGTGGTCAGCAGATGGGTGGTGACGTTGGTGATCTTCATGGAGCCGGGTATGGAAGGAAGCGTCGGAGGCAATCAGCGGGCCAAGGGCCACGCGACAACGGCGGGCGTGCGGGTCGAGATGCGCACCTCGCCGCCGACGACCACCACATGGTTCTGCCAAATGACCGCGGGGGCGCCAATCATGGGGACGGGGCCCGGATCGCCCGACAGGTCGCGGTTGGGTTCCTGGCCGCGAGGCAGCCTGGGTCCGGCGGACCAGGTCCGGCCCTTGGGATCAAAGAAGTAGGTTTCTGCGCAGAAGCCCGGGTGCTCACGCTGGGCCCCACCAAACACCTCGGCGTAGCCACCGATCAGCCAGAGGGTGCCGTCGGGGAGCACCGGACACGGGGTGACACCGCCGACCCGCGGCTGCGGGATGTCCGGCAGGCGTTCCCAAGCGCCACCCGCCTTGGGCAGGTGATAGGCCGCGGCGGAGGGCTGTGGCTTGCCCGCGGCGTCGAAGGCCATGCCGCCAAAAACATAGACGGCCGAGCCGCTCGACGAGGCCGCCGGCACGAGCAGGCCGGGACCGGGCAGGTCGGCTTCCCGTTCCCAAGACGCGGAGGGCGAGGAAAGATCCAGCGACCAGACCTCGCGGCTCGGTTCGCGCGAAGCCGGATCGGGCACGCCGCCGATGAGCACGAAGCGGTTGCCCGCGATCGCGCCTGCCGCATAACCGACCGCCTTGGGCAGGTCGGCGAGCCGGCGGATGACATAGTTTCCACCTTCGGCGCGCAGTTCGTAGGCAGTGGTGAGGCAGCCGCCCAGGTTGGTGCCGCCGGCGAAGTACAGCACCCCGTCTTTCGCGGCGCTGGCAAAATGCCCGGACGCAACCGGCAAGCGCGTGGGGGCGACCTGCCACTTCCGATCCAGGCCACCGAGTACAAAGATCTCGTCGTTGAATTTACGGGTGCCCTTCAGCCAGATGGGCTGGCTCCACTGGGAGCCACCGGTCGCGACCAGGCGGCCGTCGAGGACACCGGCCGCCATGCCGGCATAGCCGATGGGGTCAGGCAGGGAATCAAGGATGGTCCAATCGTTGGCCGATCGGTTGGAGGTAGCGTGTGCATTCATAAGTGGAAGGAGAGTGAGCACTGACAGGCCGGCCCAGCGACGGACGGCCCGGGCAGGGGTGAAAAATTGTGCAGGCATGGGATTCAACGGGCAGGCTGGAGACGAAGCGTGAAGAGATCGGCATCATGCATCACAAAGCGCAGGCGGACCGCCCGGCCGCGCAACGCGGCCAAGTCGGACCCGGTGCTCCAGGTCATGTCGCGCTCGATGGCGTCACCGACAAGCAGGTTGGATTCCTGCAGGGTATAGCCGGCAATCGGTTCCCCCTCGGCTGTCTGTACCTCGACGCGGATGCCGCCGTTGCCCGCGGTGGCGAAGTTGAGCACCAAGCGCTCGCCCTCGACCACAAACGGCTTGGTCACCATCTCACCGCCGGCGTACGGCGCGTTGACCGAGGCGAAGCCGTCGAGCCGCAGGGTGTAGCGGCCGAGGTGGGCGGTCGGCTGGACATAGTTCTGCCCGACGTAGATCGACATCTCGGTCGGTCCGGTCTGGATCAGGCCGGTGGCGGGCACGCCGTTGCGCGAAACCCAGTTGCCCTTGTCGAGGCCCGGGCGGACAAACGCCTCCATGAACGTCCGGTCATAACGCGTGCCGCCGCGACTGGTCATGAAGACGGTGTCGGAGACCTCGTTGGGGATGTTGTGATTGTGACCGGAAATGCCGAGGAACCCCTTGCCGATCTTCTGCGCGGCCTGTTCCGCATCGGTGAGGAAGCGCCGGCCGGGCACCAGGCGCATGGGCGTCGCGACGTAGAGGTGCGGCGCGCGGAAATAGGGCCGGGTGTGGTTGGTGTAGAGTTGCTCCAGCGGCGTGTTGCCGAAGGTCATGCGCTGGGGCGTGGTCCAGTTGACCAGATCCGGCGACGTCGTGCGGGAGATGGACCGGTAGCCGTCCACGCGGAAATTCTTCGCCGTGTAGTCCGTCCAACCCGTGAACACCCGGAAATAAAGCACGTAGCACTGCTCAGCTTCGGACCAAAAGGCGACATTCTGGGAGTCAAAGGCTCCATCCTTGAAGACGGGCTGCTCGCGCCACTTGCTCCACTTGATGCCGTCAGGCGAGACAAGGACGTAGAGTCCCTGCGGCCATTGTCCGCCGACGGCCTTGAAGCGCTCGTTGGGTGGCACACCGGGGCGGGTGTCAAGGAACGGGCTGAGGCTCTGCGTGTACGGATCCTCCCGCGAGGCGGGCGCCAGCAGGATGTTGTTCTCCTTCGAACCGTCGAACTCGACGAGGCCGAGCTTGGGCTTCACCCAGGTGATGCCGTTGCGGCTCTCCGCATAGCAGAAATATGAGGTCGAACCCTCGGCGCGGCCGGCGCTCGAATCGGCCGGGCCACCGCGGTAATACAGGCGGTATAGTCCCTGGTCCTCAATGATCGTGGCATAGCCCGAGGCATCGCGATCCCACGCGTCGTTGAAGGGCAGCGCCACCCCGGCGTAGTGCGGCGCGTGCAGCCGGAGGGTCGTACCCTCGAGCCGGTCGATCAGATGGTGGTCCACGAACGGCTCCAACCGCTGGCCGATGCGGAGCGGTTCGACGGCGGAGGAAACGAGGGGGCAAAGGGCAACAAGCAGGACAAGTCGCAGTGATTTCATGGGAGGAGCGGGTTGGGGTTTGTTGAAAGGCAGCGGGGTCGGTCGGAGATTCACGGTTCAATCCCGTGGGCGCGGGCATACCAGTAGCCGAGCGAATAAAAGGCCAGGGCGTCGCCCTGCAGGACATTGAGCATCCACCGCATCGGGGGTGGCACGACGCCCTCGGGGTCGACAAACCATTTGAGGTGTTCCTTGTCCAGGCCGCCAAAAATCCGGGCGGTCCGCTCCCGCGCCGCGGCCGACTCCTCCGGCAGATGGCGGCTGACGATCGAGCTGGTCAGGCCCTGCCGTTCGCGGATGCCCACCCAGCAGATGGGCAGCGTGACGTTGTGCATCATGAAGGAAGACCGCCATTGCGCGCGCGGTTTGACCGAGACCGGCAGTTTCTCCCACGCGCCGCTGAGCGAATCGACCTTGATAAAGTAGTAGGCGGTCAGGTCGTCGCGCTGGCCGGTGGACGAGTACCGCCACCAGGCCCGCATGCCGCGCAGGTAGCGGTCGCGGGCAGCCGGTTCGAGGTCGGCGAGGATCTCGGCTCCGATGACGATCTGGACGTGAAACTGCCGGTCCTCGGTGCTGATGTAACTGGGCCGGCCGAGACCGAACATGGTCTCGCGGGGTGTCGGGATGGCGCCGTAAAGCGCGTCGAGCCGGCGAAACTCATCGAGAGAGGCCTGCTCACCGGTGATCGCGTAGGCCATGCGGTGGATGACCGCCCACACAAACATGTGCCGCTGCGCCCGCGGGTAGGATTCCTCCAGGTGCCAGGTTTCGCCGAAATAATTGATGCGGTAGCCGGCGCGCCAACGGCGCGAAACAGCACTGAAGATTTCGCGGATCCGTTCGCGGTCCGCCGGCGACGCAATCTTCCAATAATGATAAAGCCCGAACATCGGCCCGAAATGCTGCTCCGTGCTGGTGTGGTCGGTGGCCTGGCCGTAGTAGGGTTTGCAGAAAAATCCGCCGGGCGCGGGACCGGACTTGGCGACGGTCTCAATGATCCCCGCTTTCTGCACCGGTCCGGTGTCAGCGGCAACCGACTCGCTGAGGCGGTAGTCGGCCTCGACCGCGCCATAAGCCCGACGCGCGTAGTCCAGGGCCGCCGGATCTTTCGTGGCCTCGTAGCGGAAGGTCTGGGCGGCGAGGAAGAAGCCGGCGACGAACGGGCTGTTCTCGTAGCTCATCCACTGGTGCGGCTCCGGGCCCATCATGGTCGAGTCACCCGGACCGAAGTCGGTCGCGGTGAACGGCCGTTCCTCGTCCCACTTGATGTGCGAGTACATCAGGCCGGTGGCGTCGTAATAGTGTTCGTGGACAAACCGGTCGATGGTCGCGATGCGCTCGGCCACCGGCGCCTCCGGACGCAGACCCGCCAGCGGACCCGCCGCCGCCGGCAGCACCGACAGGAGGAGAAGCGGGAGGGCCGCGGAGCAGCGAAAATAGCGCATGGTGGAAAGGAAAGAAATCAGGACCAAAGACCGAGGCGGCGGCCCTCCCAATAGGAGGCAATCATGTTCTCCGGCAGCTCGCTGCTGAGAAAACGGGTGAAGTAGTTCACCTCCGGAGGAACCTGCCGGCCGTCCGGATCGGAAATCCACAGCAGGTGGCGCGGTCGCAGCCGGCGCAGGGTCTCAGCTGCGAAACCCGCCGCCTCGTCCTGCTTCTCGGGGCAGTGGCGGGCCACGACCATCGCCGTCCACTGGAAGCGCGCGAGGCAGTCGCCATAGACCCATTTCGAAGCAAACGAGAGCATGGGGTGGCCGCCAAACCATTGTTCGCGCGGGAGCCGCGGAGTAAGTTCCACCGGCCGCCAGCTGCGGTCCTTGGTCGAGACCAAAAACCAGTACAGGTAATCCCACTGCTCCGTATCGAAACCCACCGGCTGGTCGGCCCACCAGAGCGCCAGCACCCGGCGCAGTTCTTTCTGCGGGAAGAGGTCGGGCACGCATTCGTTGATGATGGTGGCGGCGATCGCCGTGAACTGGCAGTGCTGGATCTGCTCCCAGTGGGCGAATTCGCCGGCGTCGACGCGGGCGCCTGCGATCTTGTCCCACGGTTTGGCCACGTACGTGCCCTTACGAAATTGCTCGATGATATAGTCCAGGCGCCGGTGGGTCTGCCACTCGCCCGTCCGCATCACGAATTCGCAGGCCTCGTGGTATTTCCTGTCGCTGGTCAGTTTATAGGCGACGGCGACCAGGGCGGCCATGATGGCGTTGTAGTCGGACGGATCGAGCCGGTTGTTCCAGCTGCCGCCGGTGCGGTTGAAGATCGTGTAGTCGACCTTGATCTGGTAATCCGCCATGGTGACAAGGATGTCCCGGATCTCCGTCTGCTCCGCCGCGGAGGCGACCTGATAAAAGGTCCACAATCCCCACAGCGTGTGCAGGTACTGGTCCCCGGTGGTGCGGACCGAATATTCAAAATGGAACGGCTTGCCCATGAAGCCGGGATTCCCCGCCTCCACCCCGAACTGGTAGACGGTGCGCAGCGAACGGTAGGCGACCCGCGCGGCCGCCAGCGCCGCCGCTTCCCCGGTGGCCTGGTAGCGGATGCTCTGGGCCGCGAGGTGGGAGCCGGACGCGGTGAGGGAATTCTCGTTGGTGAAGAAATCGGTGATGGCCTTGAACCGGTGGCCAAAGTTGTCGCTGAACTGATCCATGCCCTCGAGATCGGCGAGGCGCACCACGCGCAGGCCCTCGGCCGCGACGTACGGCATGCACACCATGATGCCGCTCGGATGGGCCCGGGCCGCGGAAGTCAGGCGCTCGATCCGGCGGACCTTTTCCTCAGGCGTGAGCCGGTCGAAGTCCGGCAGCAGGTGGTCCAACGAAGCCGACGGTTCCGCCGGCACTGCACCCTTCCCGCCGAGACCCACCAGTGGCCAAGCCAGTCCGCCGGCAATCAGCGTTTTTATGAAATCCCTGCGTGGCCTGGCTTGTTTCATGGGTTCGATGGCCGATTGGCCGTCAACGGCGGGTTGAGAGGCTGACTTCCGGACGCGGGGCGAACCCCGCGGCCGGCTTGAAAGAAAAGCGCCCGCCGGGGAGAGCCGGAAGGCGCGGCGTCACGACCGGCCGGCGGGCACTGCCAGCCGATCGCAACCCTGAATTACCAAACGTATTTGACGGCGAGCTTGGTGTCGAAGCCGGGCTCGGTCTGCACCAGGCCGTTACCGGCGATCGCCACGATGTAACGCTCGTCCGTGATGTTGTTCAGATTGAGCTGGAAGCTCCATTTCTTCCCCCAGGAATAGCGGCCGAACAGGTTGTAGGTGGCCGGAAAGTCGATCCAGTAGGTGGCATTGCGCTTTCTGTTCTGATCAAAGTAGGTCGCCCCGAGCATGAGGCCCGCGAGTGATCCCTGATTCCATGCGTACCGCGCCATGAGACTCTGCTTCTTGGGCACGAAATCGACCGCACTCAACCGCGGATCGGCCGCCGTAGCCGATTCACCATCGGTGTAGGTGGTGATCAGATTCAGTTCGCCGTCGCCCGTGTCATAACGCAGCCCGCCCTCAAACTCCCAGCCCTTGGCTGAATCCCGGGCCGACTGCACAATACCGATGGAGCCGGGGGGAATTCCCTCCGGGAGGACGCCGAAGGTGCGCACGTTGGTCAGCGCCATGTCGTAATAGGCGACGGTCCCGAAGACGGACACTTTCTTCGAGGGCTGGTAATCCCACTTGATGCCCCATTCCTCGAGAGTGCCTTCCTGCGACTGCAGATCGGCGCCCAGGGCGTCATTGCCCGCGAAACGGTCCGTCTTGCCAATCTGCGGAAATACATTCTGGGCATCCGTGTAGTAGAGTGAAATTGAAGGAACGGGCCGGATGACGATGCCGTACTTGTGCGTCCGGAAGGTCCGGTCGTCACGATCGGCCACCACGCCGGTGACATTGTTCTTGTTGGTGCCGGAGGGCATGAACCACCGCAGGCCGCCGACCAAAATCAGACGATCCTTCAAGAAGGAAAGATTCTCCTGAAAATAGTAGGACATGCTCGTCGGGCGGGTGAGATTTCTCGACAGGTTGGGCTGCCCCGCCCCCGGACGGGGCACGGCAAAGTAGGCGTCATCCGCCGCGAGGTTCATGGCGGACGTATCGATATCCGGCAGCGTGTTGACGGATTGGTCCTGGCGCTGCCAGTTGACCAGGAAATCCCCGCCCAAAAGGGAATCCAGCGTGAATTTCTCGCCGCGCAGTTTGTGGCTGAAATCTGCCTGGATGCTGTGGGCCCAGGCATCGATCTCCAGCGGGATGTCCTGGCGGCCGAGTGACTTGTTGTCCGAACGGATGGTGATGCCCCGGACGATGCGGCGGCGATCAACCAGATTGCTCATGTAGTAAGCCAGCCGCAGGTTGGCGTTCTCGGTAAAGCTCGTCAGCAGCGTCGCGTTGAAAAACCCGTCCTGATTGTCCCAAAAGGCATCCTTGCCCCGCCCGGGAGAGAAATTCTTCCCCGAGTACTGGTTGAGTTTCGCGGTCAGCGGGGCCAGCGTCGTGCCGAGGGTGGAGTTGTAGTCCAGAAAATCCTCCCAGTAGAAATACCCGTTATCCACCATGTAGTATCCGCTCAGAAGCAGGCTGGTATTCTCCGCGAAGCTGAAGGAAAGAGCACCACCGACGAATTTCTGATCCTCCTCCTCGATTTCCTTGTCCTTGTCGGCCGTGAGCATCCCCAGGGTCACCCGGTAATCGACCTTCAGGTTGTCTGAACTGTAAACCGGCCCGGCGTTATTCGCCTGCAAACGGAAATAGTTCTGTTCCGACAACGTGACCTGAACCTCACTGGATTGGATGCGACTCGGTTTGCGGGTCACGAAATTCACGCCACCTCCGAGGAAGCTGTTGTTGCCGATCAGCATGGCGCCAGGCCCCTTGATGACCTCGATGCGCTCGACATCAAACATCGGATTGCGCTTGAAGCTCGTCTTGGTGATTCCGTCACGCAGGGAGAACGTGGTGCGGAATCCCCGGATGTTGACGTCGTCGTTGATGGTCTGGTTCTGCGTCACACCAGCGACACCGAACTGGAGCACCTCATGTACGGACACGGCGTTTAGATCCGAGATCTGCTGCAGGTTGATGATCGAGATGCTCCCCGCCAGTTCCATCACATTCTTGGCCGTGCGACTGCCGACGAGCGTCTGCGTGCTGCGATATCCGGAGTCGCTTTCCTTCGAAACGACAAAGGGGCTGAGTTTAAGGACTTCGGAATTATCTTTCTCCGCCGGGGGAGCGGCGGCGGTGGTTTGGGCCGAGGCAACCACCGAAGCGGCAAAGGCCGCGAGGATTGTAAATGACCGCCGGAAGGCGGCACGGTTCTGGGGGGATTTTGGGGTGTTTTTCATGGTGACTAGGAAAACTCTGCATACAGTCGTATATACTTGTGTTTTCGGTCAAGCTTAAAGCAATTTTGAAAGGAAATGACGACTGCTTCCCACTGCTCGAGGCCCCCTGTCCTATCAGATGCAAAACGTTGATCATCATCTTTCTAAATATCCTAAATGTCACACCCGCTATCAGTTTATTTTATAGATCGCGCTAGAACGGCACTCCGTTTGATGACCTTACCACGAGAAAAGAGTCGTGACCTTGATTCATCGAAATTAGGCTCAACCTTATGGACCGGGGAGGCCACAGCACAGTGACCAGCAGCGACAATCCGGCTAGGCAGTGCGCATGATACAGGCGTGAATTTGTCCTGAGGGGATGGGAATCAGGGGCCGGTTGGCGGCGCCGGGCCCGGCTTCACGCCCCCGCCAGTTGCGCCGGCGTGAGTTCGTTGAGCAGGGGTTCGCTCCGGGCGTACCGGCCGAGGTTCAGCGCGAAGATGTCCCAGATGCGCTCCTTGAAGCGCGGGCTCAGACTTGAGCCTGAGATGTGCGGCGTGAAGATCACGTTGGGAAATTTCCACAACGGATGCTCCGGCGGCATGGGATACTTGTGGTGCGTGTCAAGTGCGGCACCGGCGATCCACTTTTCGTTCAAGGCGCGCAACAGGGCCGCCTCCTGGAAGATCGGGCCTCGGGCGGGATTGAGCACGTGCGCAGTGCGCGGCAGCGCGCGCAGCTCCCGTTCCCCGATCAGGCCCTCGGTCGCTTTGGTCAGCGGCAGCGCAATGACAAGAAAGTCCAGGCCGGAGAGAAACTCCAGCTCTTCACCCGTCTTAAACACACGGTCCGGCAGCTTGCCGTCCGGGTCTCCGGTGCCCGGCACGGTGTAGATCTGCCCGCGCGGTCCGACGCCATGGCGGGTTTGCACATGCACCTGCAGGCCCAGTTGTTTGGCCAGACGCGCCGTCTCGCGGCCGATGCCGCCGTAGCCCCAGAGGCCGAGCGTCAGGCCGCGGATCTCACGCTGGAATACGGCGGAGCGGTCCCAGACCGCGGCTTCCTGGTTGCGCGTCATCTGGCGGAGGTCGCGGGCGAGATTGACCATCATCGCGACGTTCCATTCGGCGATCGGCACGTCGAAACAGCCGAGGGCGTTGGTGGCCCGGATCCCCCGCGCCGGCAGGTCGAGACCGAAGAGCTGCGAATAGCCCGCCGACGAAATCTGGATCCACTTGAGGGCCGTCATTCCCGTCAGATTCTCGGGCGGGAACGTGCAGAAGAGCACCTCCACATCCTTGAGCCGGGCCGGATCGACGGCCCGCACCTTTTCGGCCGGCGGGATCAGACAGTCGACCGTGCAGGCATGACTGGCCTTGAGCCGGGCGAGTACGCCCTCCTCGACCGGTACATCAATGAGTATTTTCATGGGGCTGGAGGGTTGAATAATCCTGTTTGTAACGTGGTTGGATTTGCCGCGGCCGGGGACAAAGGAATGGCGCCGCTTGGTGTCGTCGGTGAGCACTATGCCACGGCCCGGGCGGTCCATCGGCCACCACCGAAGGCGCGGCTTTCTCAGGTGGTGTAGCCGAGTTCTTCCTCGGTCAATTCGCGGACATTTGTACCGCCTTCATCCCAGGCCATCAGCCGGATGTTGCTGTCGATGATATCCTGGATGTGCCGCTCCATCGCCCCCTTGGCCGCAATCGCATTACCGCACTCGATCGCCTGGAAAATCTCATCATGACTCGCCTGCGTCTCCTTCCGATGCGCGTCCTTCGCGGCTTTGTCGAGGCCCTTGCTGTTGCTGGGCTTGGGACCGGGCACTGACACCACCCGGTTTACGATATGCAACCGGAGCACCTCCTTCTTCAGCAGGTTGCTCTTGGCCGCACAGATGATCCCGATATGAAAACGCACATCCTCGCGGATGAGTTCGTCATACGTCGCGCGGTCCTCGATCTTGGCGTTGATGATTTCGTCGGACAGCCGGCGCATAGCCGCCAGGGCCAGGCCGATTTCGCTCAGCTCCTCCGCGGTGTGATACTGGGCAGCGAGCCCGGCAGCGTAGGACTCAAGCGCGAGGCGCAGACCGCAGGCTTCGCGATACTCCCGGACATCCATCGCCTTCACGCTGGCACCCAGCCGCGCGCGGATGCTGACGAGACCGTCTGTCTCGAGCTGCCGCAAGGCATCGCGAACCGGCGTGCGGCTGACCCCGATTTCTGTCGACAAGTCATTGGTCATCAGTGGCTGCCCCGGTCGAAACTCGCCACTCAAGATGCGTTTCCGGATATAAGCGTAGGCAATGTCAGAATTTACACTCTTCATATTGACGTCAGTTATCTTTGTATACTGCAAATTCAACCCCAAATCCATCCCGAAGGACGGTTTGTTTGGGCGAATGAGCCGGTCGCGACCGGCAGGGCGGCGGATGATTTTTCTCACGTATCGAGGCAACGTCGTTTCGTACCTTACCATCTATTTAACCCAAACCACGCTATCTGATGTGGAAATGGAACCAAAGTACGCATGGTTAGCGCGGCCCTTGACGGCTCGGATCCACGTCCGGCGGAGCATCGAATCATTTCATAACCATGCGTGAACACTCCCCGGCAGCAGAGGGACCAGCCGTACTCATTCGCGGGCAGATTCAAGGCCCGAAAGCTGCCCGACCTCCGGGCTGCCGGTTGCTCCGGCACCGACGCAAACCGCCGAAAATTTCCGCGCAAGACGCGACCCCTTGATTTGCGGTGGCAGAAAGCGGACCCAAGTAGATACTCCCGACGCGAAATTCGCTGCAATGCTCCTCGCCCGCCCGCGCGGAGGAATGAATAAAAAAGGTGAGACGAATAATGTATACTTACGGACACTATCGTCTTGATTTATCCGCATGCCCTTGATTCCTATCGCCCACCCCGCTGCTGAGGCGTGATAGAAAATCAGTGACCCGTGATCTGGAATATGTTGATCCAGGCAAGCTATCGCAGAGCCGATTCTAATCCAAACCCTTCCCTATCAATTGATCACCAAACCGTGGCGCGTCGTGGCGTTTCTGTTTGCCGCCGCCGCCCTCAACTACGCCGACCGGACCGCTTTGTCCTCCGTCATCCCGCCCCTGCGAGCCGAGCTTGGGGTCACTGATGCCCAGATCGGCCTCATCGGGATGCTGTTTCTGTGGAGTTACGCCCTGGCCTCGCCTTTCGCCGGAGTGGTCGCCGACCGTTTCTCCCGCAGCCGGATCATCATATGGAGCCTGGTGACCTGGAGCTTGATTACCCTGCTGACCGGATTTGCTACAAGCCTGATGTGGCTGTTGGTCCTGCGCGTCGCGCTGGGCCTGGCGGAGAGCCTCTATCTGCCGGCGGCCGGCGCCCTGATCGCCGAACATCACGAAGCCGCGACCCGCGGCCGGGCCATGGGGTACCACATGTTGGGGTTGAACGTCGGCTTGGTGGTCGGCGGTACCTCGGCCGGCCTGCTGGCGGAGCATTTTGGCTGGCGCTGGGGATTCTGGATCCTCGGTTCACTGGGACTCCTTCTGGCGCTGGGCGCACGTCATTACCTGCAAGATGGTCCGGTCAAACCGTCCGTAAACCTGCCCAAGGCCAGCTTTAAGGCCGCGGTGACCTACCTCATCCGGGTGCCCTCTTTCCACTGCCTGCTGCTCAGCGGCATGGTCGCCGGCGTGGCCTCATGGATCTTCCTGACTTGGCTGCCCCTGTTTTTCACCGAAAACTACGGCATGAAGCTGGGCGCGGCTGGACTGGCGGGCGTTGCCCTCTACAAGGGGCCGGTCTTTGTCGGCATTGCCATCGGCGGGTGGCTTTCTGACCGCGCCATCCGGCGAGATGTGCGGAGCCGGGCCATGATCAAGGGACTTTCCTTCCTCGCGAGCGCACCATTTCTTTTCTTCTTCATCGGGGCGCCATCGTTTGCCGTCATCGCCATCGTGATGGTGCTGTCGTCCATGATCCGGGCCATCGGCCTGCCGAGCGAGCACGCCATCCTGTGCGAGGTGGTGCCGCCGGTTTATCGCTCCACCGCCATCGGCATCCTCAACACCTGCTGGACCGCCGCGGGCGGAATCGGCGTCCTGCTGGCCGGCCTGTTCAAGAAAGACCTGGGCCTGGAACTTATCTTCGGTTCCTCCTCGTTCCTCTATATCCTGGCCGGACTCCTCATGATGCTCGCTTATTGGTTCACCATTGCCAAGGACATGGCCCGGGCGGAGAGCCACGAGGCCGGCCCGGGACCGGCCTCACCGGCCCAAGCCTGATTCGACCGGCCCGAATTGCCAGGCCTCGACTCGTTGATGCAAGATCCCGCTGCCCTGGCTCTTTTCAGTGGGGTCGTCTTGTTGGCCGCCGCCACCCAGGCGTTGACGGGATTCGGGTTCGCGTTGGTGGCGCTGGCTTTCTTGGGAATCTGGATGGATCTGCGCGAGGCGGTGCTGCTGCTGGCGCCGGCGGGACTGGTCCTGAACCTCACCTTGTTCCTGCGGTTGCGGAAGAACTTTTCCTGGGAAGGGCTGGTTCCCCTTTTCATCGCCTGCATCGTTGGCGTGCCTGTTGGAGCCTGGCTGCTGCTCACCCTGCCCGACCGCGCGCTGATGACGACCTTGGCCGCCGTGATGATGGCGACCTCGCTCCACCGGATCTGGCTCCGGCGGCGGACCGGGGCGCACGTGTGGCACCCCGTCAAGGCCGGAGTCCCTTGCGGATTGCTGGCCGGCGTCCTGGGCGGAGCATTTGGCGCAGGTGGCCCGCCGGTGGTCAGTTATCTGATCAACCGGCCGGTCGACCGGTTCCGCTACGTCGCCTCGGTGCAGGTGGTCGCGGGCCTTTGCTCCAGCCTGCGGCTGATCCAGTTTGGCCGCGCCGGCAGTTATGAACAGCCCCACATTCCCTACGTGCTGTCCTCGATCCTCGCGGTCCTGCTTGGGGTGGACTCGGGACCAGGATTCTCCGGATGATATCCGACGACAACGTCCGGCTGGTGATCATCGGGTTTCTTTTCATCGGGGGACTTTATTATCTGGTGCGCCCCTGAAGCGGCCGGCGGTCACGTCAGTCTACCCGCTCGCCGCCGGGCGGCGGGCCGATCGCCGGCTTGACACGGTTCGCGTCAGCGCGCCGACCAGCCGCCATCAACCGGGATGGCGGCTCCAGTGATGGACCGGGCCTGCTCACCGCAGAGAAAAACCGCCAGCGCGGCAATTTCCTCCACCTCGACAAACCGCCGGGAGGGCTGCGCGGCGAGGATGACCTCGCGGATCACCCGGTCGCGGGGCATCTGGTGCAAGCTGGCCTGGCTCTCGATCTGGCCCTCAACCAGCGGGGTGCGGACGTAGCCCGGGCAGATCGCATTGCAGGTGATGGCCGTCTCCGCGGTTTCGAGCGCCACGGTTTTCGTCAGGCCGACCAGGCCGTGCTTCGCCGCCACGTAGGCGCTCTTGAAGGGCGAAGCGACCAGCCCGTGGACCGAGGCCACGTTGATGATACGGCCCCAGCCACGCCGCTTCATGCCGGGCACGGCGCCGCGAATCGCGTGAAAACTTGCGCCGAGGATGATTTCCTGGATCGCGGTCCAGCGCTCCGGCGGAAAGTCCTCGACCGCCGAGACGAACTGCACGCCCGCGTTGTTGACCAGAATGTCCAGCCGGCCGAAGGCCAGCTCGGTCTCAGCGACCAGGCGGGCCGCGGCGCCGGCCTGGCTCAGGTCGGCATCGTGTGCCCTCACCTGCACGCCCGTGTCCCGTGCGAGGTTGGACCGCAGGTGCTCGATCTCCTCCGGGGAACCCAGCCCGTGCAGCATCACGTTTGCCCCTTCCCGCGCCAGGGCGCGGGCGATACCGAGGCCGATGCCGCTGGTCGAGCCGGTGACGAGGGCGACCTTGTCTTTCATCCGTTTGTCCTCCCTCTCCGCCACAGGCGGCGCAAGTCAGCTGCCACCGTCTTGGCATCGCGCCAGGTATCGGGAAAGCCGCTGAGCCGGTAGGCCGGGGCGGCGTGACCCAACTCCGCCACCACCAGCAACGGCTGCGCCGTTGGCCGGGCGCGCTCGTGGGCGAACAACTGCGCGATATACCCGAGCCAGTCGCGGTACTCCGGCGTGCGGCGCCCACCCGGGGTCAGGGCGGGCAGCTGGCAATGATGGCCATTGAACGGCCGGAGATGGAACTGGGTGGCGGCCGCGAGCAGGGCGGCCGGCTCCCTGAGCCGGGCCCACAGGGTTCCGGGCGCGAGATGTCGCACGACCGCAAAGTGCGAGTGATCGAGGCAAAGCGGCAGGGTCTCTCCGGTGGCCTTCGCATACGCGCGGGCCAGCGCCAGGGTGGCCTCGGGGGTCTCGGTGAAAGTGTCGCGATGCGTCTCGATCGCACAGGGGAGGTCATGGGCCCGCGCCGTTTTTTGGATCTTTCGAGCCAGGCGAACGGCGGTCGGCAACGGCGTGTCGTAATCTCCCAGCTGGATATCCATGGCCACCGCGCCGAGTTCGCGGGCGGCCGCGAAGGTCGCGGCAAACTTGGTGCCCGTCCCGACGCTGGTCACGGCCAGGTAATCCAGGGCACCGCGACCGGACAATTCGGGACGCGGCGGGGAGAACACACCGTCAAAGCCGGCCGCCCGGATGGCGGCGAATTTTTTTGGCCAGGACCATTCGCGCCCGGATGTCGGGTATTGCCGCAGCGTCCAGAGCGAGGCGAACAGCCGCAGCGGACGGGCCGGATCAGGAGTCTTCATGTGCCAGTCCTCTGTTTCTTGCCGGCCCCCGCC
Organism: Lacunisphaera sp.; assembly: GCA_046590295.1. Classification (GTDB taxonomy): domain Bacteria; phylum Verrucomicrobiota; class Verrucomicrobiia; order Opitutales; family Opitutaceae; genus Lacunisphaera. Next base: position 20,418 of record JBKJTZ010000064.1, on the reverse strand, counting down.
AAGGCAAATCGTTCGACCCGCACCCGGGCCGTGATCGCGTGCGCCGCCATCCGTTCAACATCGCACTGCCGTGCCGTCACCCGGCCGAGCCGGACGCTGGCCGCCGGTGTCATCCGCTGGTAGGTCACGGTCTTCAGGAACTTCCCGACCCACACCCCGCCGGTGTAGCGGGCCGAGCGGCTGGTAGGGAGAATGTGATTGGTCCCGATGCTCTTGTCCCCATAGGCGACCGTGGTTTCCTCCCCGATGAAGAGCGAACCGTAATTGCGTAGCCGCTTGAAATAATAGTCCGGGTGCCGGACATGCAGCTCAAGGTGCTCGGGCGCATAGTCGTCGGACAACCGGATGGCTTCGTCGCGGTCCCGGGCGACATAAAGCTTGCCGTGATCGCGCCAGGAAAGGCCCGCGATGTCGCGAGTCGACAGCTCGGCGAGCTGCCGCTGAAGTTCCTTCAGGGTTGCGCGGGCAAACGGCTCGCTCAGGCACACACAAAGCTGACCGCTGTTGGGATCGTGCTCGGCCTGGCCAAGCAGATCGCCCGCCACGAGCGCCGGATCCGCGCCATCATCGGCAATGATCGCGATTTCGGTCGGCCCGGCCAGCAGGTCAATGCCGCACTGGCCGAACAGCTGCCGCTTCGCTTCCGCGACAAACTTGTTGCCTGCGCCACAGAGAATGTCGACCGGCTCGACTTCGCCCATGCCAAAGGCCATCAGCGCCATGGCGGGCACCCCGCCGACGACAAAAATCCGGTCGGCACCCGCCGTTTTCATCGCGTTGACCGTGGCCGGAAAGCAGCCGCCGCCCCGGACCGGGGGCGTGCAGGCGATGACGGTCTTCACGCCTGCCACCTTGGCCGGGATGATGCTCATCTGGGCGGAGCCGAACATGGGGTAGCGGCCGCCCGGCACATAACTGCCCACCGAGCCGACCGGGATATGCCGGTGCCCGAGCCAGACGCCCGGGCGGGACTGCACCTCCAACGGACGCAGCGTCTTGAGCTGGGCCCGGGCGAACCGCCGGACATTTCCCTGACAGAATTTTGTGTCGCGCACGAGCTGGTCGGAGCAGCGGGCGACCGCCGCCTTGATCTGGCGCTCGCTCAATTCGAAGCGGGCCGGCGCCCAGTCGTCGTATTTGCGGCTGAACTCCCGCACCGCCGCCATGCCCCGTCGGCGCAGCCGCGCGAGCATGTCCGCGACGTATTTGCTCGTCGCCGGGTCCGTCTCAAAAAGCCGGTGACCGCCCTCCTTGATGATTTTCACGGCCGCGGTGGGGATGGGTCCATCTTCTGGTCGGGATCGTTCGCCTTGTTGAAACGGTGCAGTTCCGAGCCTGGCGGCCGCCAGTGCGGAAGCAGCCGGACATCCTGCCCTCCTGCGACCTCCCCCACCGGAGCGTGTCCGCCGGTCGAGCCCGCGGTCCGCATCTCCCACCAGCACTGGCCGCAATGGTTGTGCTCATGGTCGATGACAAATCCGCTCTCCTGCATCATCGGCCCGATCCAGCCGAGACAATGGTCGCAGTAATCATGGTAGGCCTCAAGATCGTTGCGCAGAAGAAATCCCTTCGAGGGACAGGTGTGCATGTCGATCCGGAAGACTCCCGGCCGCTCGGTGATGGTGAAGCCCAGTTCCGGCGACTCCTCGGCGAGCGTGTGACCCCAGTATTTGGCCATGCCGGCGAAACCTTCCCGCTGGATGAGTTCGCGGGCGTGGCGCTGGCTGTCCCGGTTGATCGCCTCGGTCCAGTAGTCACGGACCAATTGGTGTCCGCCGGTCTGGTCGAGCCAGTCAAACGTCCACTCGTAGTGGCCGCAAAAATCGTAGCAGCCGATCATCGGTGCGCCTCCCTGATCAAGCCCAGGTCCTGGGCGGCCAGCCCTGTCGCCGGCCGCGCGTAAGTATGGCAGCAACTGCCGTTGCCGCCGGTGAGCCGCATGGTGAGGCCCGCCTCCGCCGCCCGCGCCGCGCCCAGATAATAACAATGCTGGCAGAATCCGGGGACAATCTCCCTTCCACCTGCCCGCAGGTGTTTGATCGCCGGACATTCGCGCACTTTGATCTCCACCCGGTCGGCCAGCTCCGTCACCTCGACCACCGCCCCCGGTTCGGCGGCGAAAAAGTCCCGCCAATAACGGGCCACGGCGGGCAGGCCGCCCTGCATCCACCGCCGGTTGACGGGCGCAAAATACCCGCGGCCCATTGCCTCCAGGTAGCGGATCCACCCGTCCCGGCCAAGCCGGGCGATGATGAACCGGAACGTCGCGTTGACCCCGAAGTAGAAGTCCGGCGAGCCCTGCGGCTTGGTGTCCGTGTAAGGCAGAGAAGTTCCGGAAGGCTGGTTCATGCGGCGACTTTCAGGTGAGCGGGGCGGATTTGCTGCCATGCTCCGCGTCCGTCGTGTGGCTTAGTCCTGGCCCGCCAGCAAGGCGAGCGTCTGTTCGACGACGCGCCGGCCGTTAGCGGGACTGAACATGGCGTTCGTTGCTTCATACACCCCGCGCTCGACTGCCTCGGGCGTGACGATGTAACCCTGCAACTCGCCGTTGGTCATGGTGACGACAAACGTGCCGGGACTGCGCGCCTTCACCTGCAGGGCATACTCCACGAAAAACTCCCCCGGCCAGTGCACGAATTTCCATGGTCCCACCTCGATGACCTGGATCTCCGCCGTGGGCCCGCCGCTGCCGGGGGCGTCCAGTCGGCCCTCCGCCGCCATCCGGGCCAGCACCACGGTTTTCTCCGCGCCGAACACGTCGCACTCCGCCGTGCGCACTTCGGTGCGGGCAGCCCCTGCGGCCTGCAGGGCTTGAAACCGGGCGCGGGCCGCGGTCGCCCGGGTTTCCGCCTCCGGCAGCGTCGGCAGGGCCCGGCGTTGCAGCGGCACCTCGGCGCTGCGGACACGCAGCGGCAGCGAGGCGGCGAAGGCGAGGTCCGGGATAACCGCCGCGATCGACGCGCCGAGCAGTTCCCCGAGGCGCCGGGCCTCGGCGAAAGTGTTCGCCTTCGTGACGTGCCGCGGGCTCTGGTTGCCCGAGGCGCCATTGTGATAGAGGACCGGGCAATCCTCGGGCACGAGACCCTGATCGCGCAGGTATTGCCGGGTGAAATGGGGAAAATCGCCACTGATCAGTTTCGAGTCCTGATGCAGCACCGTCGGATGCATCGCGTAAACGATCATGCAGGCCAGCGGCCGGTGGTCCGAGAGCCCCCGGACGACCAGCACGGGCACCTCCGGATCGGCCGGACCCGCGGGGTCGTGGCGGTTGGTGCCGACCCCCTCGGCGCGGGCCACCACGAGGCCCGCTTCCGCCGGCACCGCGGCGCGAACCGCGGCGCAACCCGCCTCCACCAGGCGGTCGGCGACCCAGGCCACATACACCGGATCGGCCGGAGGCACCACGGGATCGGCGCCATGCCCCGCGCTGTTGACCGTCACCGGGCCGGAATGGGTGTGGGTGGCGGTGATCGCGATCGCGGCGGGCGGCACGCCGGCCGCGGCGTGGATGCGGCGTCGCACCCCGGCGGCCATCGCGCGGCCGATGAAGATCAGGTCCGTGGCGATGAACAACGCCGTCCCCTCCCCGCTTCGCAGGAAAAGCGCCGCGGCCTCCAACGGGTCGTGCACCCCGGTGCTGTGGCGTGGCACATGGGGGTAGCCGTAAAGAAACACGCTTTCTCGCGGAGTCAGGTCGGCCGTAGCCGCGCCTGCGAGCAACTGCGGTCCGTCCTGGCGGGATGAGAGCTGCATGGGGTGCACAGAATCGAGCAAATCCGTGGTGCGGTGTAAATGTTAATTCTTGTTTGTTTAATGTTATAATTGACACCTTCGCTCACACCCCTCGAAAATTCGCACGTGAAGAATCTTCCCGTCGCCGTGCGGCAGGCCAAGATCCGCGACCGGCTGGCGGCAACGCCGGGCGTCGCCGTCGGCGCCATGGCGCGGGAGTTTGGGGTGAGCGAGATGACCATCCGCCGGGACTTCAACGCCCTGGAGAAACTGAACCTGATCCAGCGTATCCACGGGGGTGCCCGGCTGACCGAGCGGATGATCCTCGAGTTCGACTATCGCGACCGCCGGGAGCTGAACCGCGCGGCCAAGTGCGCCATCGCCGCCGCCGCCCGCCGCCTGGTGAAGCCCGGCGACCGGCTCATCCTCGACAGCGGCACCACGACGCTGGAACTGGCGGTCCTGCTGCGCGACATGCAGGACCTCACGGTGATCACGCCCAGCCTGGCCGTCGCCTCGGAACTCCAGCACGCCCCGGGCGTCGAGGTGATCTTGCTGGGCGGCGTCATGCGCCGTGGGCGACCCGACCTCACCGGGCCGGTCACCGAGCACTGCCTGGAACTTTTCTCCGTCGATCTCGCCTTCCAGGGAGCCGACGGGGTCGGTGAAGACGGCCGGATCTACGACCAGGACCTGCGCCAGGCCCGCGTGGACAAGATCATGCGCAAGATTGCCCGGCGCTCCGTCCTGCTGGCCGATCACACCAAGATCGGCGTCACGGCCCTCGCCTGCAATGGCACGCTGAAGGATGTGGACATATTCATCACCGACGCAGCCACCCCGGCCGCGGTGCTCAAAAAAATTGGCCGGCTGGGGCCGCAAATCATCGCCGTGCCGGTGTGAACCGCCCCCGGCCGCCCAGACCCCGAATCCCCCTTCCCGCCCCGCCATCCTTTTGCCCATGAAAATACCCCAATCCAAATTCACGTTCGCGCCCGCGACCTTTATTCCTTTCCGCGACCTGGCGGCCATCACCCGCGTGCGCCGCATCCGGCGCGAGGACATCGCCAAGCACCGCAACCCGGACTTCCGCATCAGCGTCGTGCCCGACGCCGAGGTGGAGTTCCTTTGGATCTCGGACATGTTCTTCCGGATCAAGGAGGCGATGGACGCCGGCCGGCCCTTTGTCGCCATCATGCCAAATCCCTGGCCCGGCTACGCCAAGCTGGCCGCCATGCTCAACCGGGCGAAGGTCGACTGCCGGAAGCTGCACACGTTCAACATGGACGAATATGCCGACGAGGACGGCCGGATCGCGCCCGAGTCGTGGGAATTCGGCTTCGGCCACGCGTTCAAGAAATATTTCTGGGCCGAGCTCAACCCGAAGCTCCGCCCCGCGGAGAAGCAGGTGCGCATCTTCACGGACAAGAACCTGAAGGATTACGGCCGGATGCTCGCGGATCTGGGCGGCGCCGACATCTGCTACAGCGGACCGGGCTGGACCGGGCATCTCGCGTTCATCGAGCCCGATGCCCCGGAATTCGCCGGTTCGCTGGCGGAATGGAAGAAAATGGGTCCGCGCATCTGCACGCTCAGCCCGTTCACCATCGCGCAGAACTCCCTCCACGGCTGTTTCGGCAGCAGCGGGGACCTCTGCGCCGTGCCGCCGAAGGCCGCCACCATCGGTCCGGCCGAGGTGATCGCCGCCAAGCACCGCATCGACATGCACGCCATCACGGTCGACGGCTCCTTTGCCTCCTGGCAGCGGCTCACGACCCGCCTGGTGCTGCATGGTCCGGTGACCCCGCGGGTGCCGGAATCAATTCTCCAGACTCTGCGCACCGACGTCTGGGTTTCCGAGTCATTGGCCGCCAACATCGAGACCCGCTGGGACAAGGGTTACTGAACGGTTGGCTTTATCTTCACCTATGACTTTTCACCACAAACTCCTCCCCCGCGCCTGGCTGACCATCGGTCTTCTCTGGCTAGTGGGCCTGCTCAACTATCTCGACCGCGTGATGATCACGACCATGCGTGGCTCGCTCACCGAAGCGATCCCGATGACCGACGCGCAGTTTGGACTGCTGACGGCGATTTTTTTATGGGTCTATGGCGTGTTCAGCCCGTTCGCCGGTTTCATCGCCGACCGCTACAGCCGGTCCCGGGTGATCGTGATCAGCCTGCTTTCTTGGTCGGTGATCACCTGGCTGACGGCGCACGCCACGACCTATGGCCAACTGCTGACCACGCGCGCGCTCATGGGCCTGTCCGAAGCCTGCTACATCCCTGCGGCGATGGCCTTGATCACCGACTATCACCGCGGTGACACGCGCTCAAAGGCCGAGGGCCTGCACCTGAGCGGGGTCATGGTGGGCGCAGGGCTCGGGGGACTCGGCGGGTGGATCGCCGAGCACCATGGCTGGAGCCACTCCTTTTCGATCTTCGGCGTCGTGGGCATTGTCTACACCGGCGTAGTCGCCCTATTTTTGCGGGACGCGCCGCGCGAGCACGCCGACGCCACAGGAGGGCCGCCGCTGGCCCCCATCCGGCTGCGCGAGGCGTTCGTCAGTTTGTTCAGCCACCGGGCGTTTATCTTGGCTATGGTTTACTGGGGGCTGCTGGGTCTCGCCGGCTGGGCCGTCGTCGGCTGGATGCCGACCTACCTGAACGAACATTTTAACCTCTCGCAAGGCACGGCCGGCTTGTCCGCCACGGCGTATCTGCAGGGGGCCATGCTGCTCGGTGTGCTCGTCGGCGGCGCGTGGTCGGACCGCTGGTATCGCACCAACGAGCGCGGGCGGATCTACGTGCCCTTCATCGGCCTGTGCATCTGCGTGCCCGGCATGCTCATCGCGGCGAACACCACCCTGCTGCCGCTCGCGATCGGCGGCCTCATCCTCTACGGCCTCACGCGCGCGTTTGTGGACAGTAACATGATGCCCATCCTCTGCATGGTGACAGACGCGCGCTACCGCGCGACAGGCTACGGGATGCTCAATTTCTGCAGCACCATGGTCGGCGGCTTCACGATCTACGCCGGCGGCATGCTCCGCGACGCCAGCGTGGATATCAGCAAGGTTTTCGTCTTTGCCGCCTTTAGCCTGCTCATCTGCGCCGGGCTTTTGCTGCTCATTAAGCCCCTGGCACCGTCAGCCCGAATTCATAAACCATGACCTCAGCTTCGACCCTATTGCCTCCTCGCGCTTGGTTGATGGTGGGCCTGCTCTGGCTGGTCGCCTGCCTGAATTACCTCGACCGGCTGATCCTCATCACCATGCGGACGTCCATCAAGGAATCCATTCCGATGACGGACGCGCAGTTCGGGCTGCTGACGACAGTGTTCCTCGTGGCTTACGGGGTGTTGAGCCCCTTCGGTGGCTTCCTCGCCGACAAGATGAGCCGCAGCCGGATCATCATTTTTTCCCTCTTCGCGTGGTCGGCCATCACGTGGCTGACCGCCCACGCGACCTCGTTCTACGAACTCCTGTTCTACCGCTCCCTCCTGGGCATCAGCGAGGCCTGCTACTTTCCAGCGGCCGGCGCGCTGTTGATGGACTACCACCGCAACCGGACGCGGTCCCTGGCCAACGGCATCCATCTGAGCGGAGTGATGGTGGGCTCAGGCCTTGGTGGCCTCGGCGGCTGGATCGCAGACAAGCAGGATTGGACCTTTGTCTTCCAGCTGTTCGGGATTGTGGGCGTCGTTTATTCCGGCGTGCTGTTCTTCCTGCTGCGTGACCGGCCAGCGGCGGCGATTCCCGCGACGGAGGTCAGGACCGTGACTCCCGCATCCCGCGTCCGCCTGGGAGAGGCGCTGGTGAGCCTGTTCAGCACCAAAGCCTACTTGGTGGCACTGATCTTCTGGGGGTTGCTCGGGGTGGCCAGCTGGTCATTCGTCGGGTGGCTGCCGGCGTATCTGACGGAACAGTTCGGCATGACGCAGGGCCGGGCCGGCCTGACCGCCCTCGGCTACATTTATTCCGCAAGCCTGATCGGCATGGTGGTGGGGGGCTTCTGGGCCGACCGCTGGAGCCGGACCCAGCCGCGCGGCCGGATCTGGGTGGGCGTGATCGGGGTCCTGGTCGCAGCTCCCGGCGTGCTGATGGTGGCCAACTTCCCGATCCTCGCCGTCGTGATCGCCGGCATGCTGATCTACGGTTTCACCCGGCCGTTCCCAGATGCCAACATGATGCCGATCCTGTGCCAGATCGTCGAGCCGCGCTACCTGGCCACGGGCATGGGCGTGCTCAACACCTTTGCCGTCTTTGTCGGAGGCGCCACCATCTTTGTCGGAGGCGCCCTGCGTGACGCCAACGTCAACATCACCACGGTATTCAACTGCGGCGCGGTGGGCCTGGTGGTCTGCGCCCTGCTGCTGTGGTATGTCAAGCCCCGCACCGACGCCCCTGTTTCCACCCCATGAAATATCTCGATATCCTCACTGCTCGCGACCGGAAGCTTGCCGCCGACGGCCTCGCCGGATTTCTGCCAGCCGAGATCTACGACATCCATACGCACCCGTATCACCCCGGGCATTTTCCGCCGGGGACGTGGACTTTTCTCAACGGCAAAAGCATCCTCGGCTGCGCGGAGCATCGTGCCGCGCTGCAGCGCTACATGCCGGTGCCGACGATCCACGGACTGTATTTCGGCATGCCGCGCAAGACGGCCGACCGCCCGGCCATGAATGACTGGGTGGCCGGCGAGGTCGGCGCCAACGGCACGACCCTCAGCCGGGCGCTGATGGTGGCGTCGCCCGCGGACGACCCGGCGATGGTGGCCGCCGCCCTGCGCAGCGGGAAGTTCTGCGGCCTGAAGGTCTATCACTGCTATGCGGACCGGACCGACACGATGAACGCCACCATCGAGGAATACGCGCCGGATTGGATGTGGGAAATCCTGCACGAGGTGCAGGGTGTGCTCCTGCTGCATATCGTGCGCGACGGCGCGATGGAAGACACCGGCAACCAGGCCTCGCTCCGCCGGCTCTGCCGGGCCTACCCGAAGGCCCGGCTCATCCTCGCCCACGTCGCCCGCAGTTTCAGCTACCGCAACGCCCGGCACGGCCTGCATGCGCTGGCGGATCTGGACAACGCCGTCGTCGACACCTCGGCCATCTGCGAGGCCGAGGCCTTCCGCGCCGCCCTGCAGGCGCTCGGGCCGCGCCGCGTGCTGTGGGGCTCCGACTTTGCCGTGAGCGAAGTCCGGGGCCGCTGCGTCACCACCGGCGGCCTGTTCTTCTGGCTGCATCCGGAGCTGATCAACCCCGCCCACCAGGCCCCGACCAGCAGCGACATGACGCTGGTCGGCATCGAGTCCTTGCTCAGCCTGCGCGAGGCCTGCGAGGACACCGGTCTGACCCGGGGTGACCTGGATGATATCTTCCGGCGCAATGCGCTGCGCACCCTGGCCCCGCATTTGCCCGCCGCGCCGGCCCCTGCCACTGCCCCCACCGGCGCCGAACTGTGGCAACGCGCCCGCACCGTGATCTCCGGCGGCACCGGCCTCCTGTCGAAACGGGCCGAGATGTTCGACGCCAAGGGCTGGCCCTCGTATTTCTCCCGCTGCTCCGGCTGCGAGGTGTGGGACCTGGAGGACCGGCGCTACCTCGATTTTGCCGGCGGAGTCGGCGCAATCCTCCTCGGTTACGCCGATCCCGACGTGACGGCGGCCGTTCGCCGCCGCCTGTCACTCGGCACCTACTGCACGCTGGTAAATCCGCAGGAGGTGGAGCTCGCCGAACAATTGCTCGTGCTGCATCCGTGGGCCGGGAAGGTGCGTTATGCCCGCGGCGGCGGTGACGCGATGACGATGGCCGTCCGCATCGCCCGGGCCGCGACCGGCCGCAGCGGCGTCGCCTTCTGCGGCTACCACGGCTGGCACGACTGGTACCTGGCCGCGAACCTCGGTGAGACCGATGCGCTCAACGGGCACCTGCTGCCCGGCCTGGAGCCGACGGGTGTGCCCCGCGAATTGAAGGGCACGGCGGTGCCGTTCAAATACAACGACCTCGCCGCGCTCGACGCGGCCCTGGCCCGGCTGGGTGACAATCTGGCCGCCGTCGTGATGGAACCCATGCGCTCGCAGGTCCCCCAGGACGACTTCGTCGCGAAGGTCGCTGCGCGTTGCCGGGCAGCCGGCGGCGTGTTTGTCGTCGATGAGGTGACCTCCGGCCTGCGCTATGGGTTTCCTGGCGCCATGGCCCGCCTCGGCATTGAGCCCGACCTGATCGTCTATGCCAAGGCCATGAGCAACGGTTTCCCCTTCGGCACGGTCATCGGCCGCGAGGCGATCATGCAGGCCGCCGATGGCAGTTTCATCTCATCCAGCTATTGGACCGACGGCGTCGGTCCGGCGGCGGCCCTGGCCGTGCTCGAGAAAGTCCAGCGCCTGAAGGTGCAGGAATCCGTGTGGCACCAGGGCGGCATCCTGCAGGCCGGCCTGCAGGCCCTGGCGGCCGCGCACCCGGTGTGCCGGCTGCTCGTCGGCGGCATGCCCGCCACCCCGACCATGAACTTCGATCTCGGCGCCGACGCCCCGCTCGCCCAGGCACTCTATGTGCGCAAGATGCGCGCACGTGGATTTCTCGTCTCCAGCTATTACTTCGTCATGCTCGCCCACGACGAAGGCAAGATCCGGCAGCTGCTCGCCGCGGCCGGTGAAACCATGCAAGAAATCGCCGCACTGATCACCGCCGGCCGGCTGGCCGAAGAGGCCGGCGTGCCGCGTGGCCAGCGCGGCTTCACCCGGCTCGCCTGAAACCTCCAACCTCTATCACTCCATGTTCCCGCTCCGCGCCCTGCCCTTCACCCAAACGGCCCGTTCGCGGCTGGTACCACAGCCCGGCTGGGCCCAGTTGCCCGGCATCACCCTGGACCGGGTGGTCGGCGTCGGCGTCGACTCGCGCCGCCGCATCTACGTCGCCCACCGCGGTGATCGTCCCCTGTTGCGCCTCCACGCCGATGGGACCCTGGACTGCGAGATCGGCGGCGAACACCATCAAAGAAAAATGGCCTACGACCTGCGGGGGCCGGTCCCGATCCCCATCGCCGAGCGCATCTGGCTCCACGGCCTGCACGTCGATCCCTGGGACAACGTCTGGATCACGGACGTGAGCCGCCACCTCGTCATGAAATTCTCCCCCGAGGGCCAATTGCTGCTCACCCTCGGGGTCGACGGGGTTTCCGGCTGCGACGAGCGCCATTTCTTCCAACCCACCCACGTCTGTGGGCTGCCCAGCGGCGAATTCTTTGTCACCGACGGCTATGGGAACTCACGCATCGCCAAGTTCAGCGCGGAAGGGCGTTTCTTGTTCGCCTGGGGCTGCCGCGGCACGGCGGACGGCGAGTTCCACACCCCGCATGTGATCACCGCCGGTCCGGACGGCCTGCTCTACATGACCGACCGCGAGAACGACCGCATCCAGGTGTTCCGGCCCGACGGCACCCATGTGGCGACCTGGCCCGACCTGCATTCTGTTGACGGGCTCTACGCCGCCCCGGATGGCTTCATTTACGGCTCGGCCGGCATTGACAACGCGGTGATCCGTTTCGACCGCAGCGGGCGCATCCTCGATTGCTGGACCATCCCCGGCGTGCTGCTCTACCCGCACGCCATCGCGGTGGACCAGGACGGCGCCATTTATCTGGCGGAGACCGGGGATACCTGGCTCCTCACCGGCCGGCTTCCCGCCGAACGGGAAAATTTACCGCGCACCAGCCCGGCCGGCAGCGCTCTGACCAAGCTCAGGATCGTGGGCTGATCATGGGCCCGGCGATCTCCAACCCGGCACCGGACGACCGGCCCCCTCTGACCCGGCGCGGCTTTCTCGGGGCCGGGGCCATGGCCGGGGCGGCCCTGACCCTTTCCCGCGAACTGCTGCCGCCGCTCGGCGCCACCGAGTCTCCGGTCCGCGGACCAAACCGGCTCGCCCCGCACCGCAACCTGTTCAACGGCGATTGTAATTTTCTCTTCTACAACCCTGAACTGTGGCAGCCGGAGGACGGCCCGTTCAGCGTTCGCGCGATTCAGCGTTATATCGGCGCCATCGCGGACAGCGGCGTCGACACCCTGCTCGTCAATCCCAACACCCAGGTCGCGTGGTATCCGTCCAAGCAGTTGGAATACCTGCTCCGGGATTATCGCCGCGGCGACCTGGACTTCGCGCGATCCGTGGGTGCCGGGCTGGCGGGCATGGCGCCGGCTTTGCGGGAAAAATTTTCGCATAACCTGCGGGACCTGCTGGATCTCTACCTGGACCTGACGGACGCCGGGGTCGACTGGCTCGCCGAGTGCGCGCGGGTCTGCCGGGAGCGCGGGGTCAGCCCCTGGTTGAGCTACCGGATGAACCCGACACATTTTTCCAGCGCACCGGAGAGCCCGGTCAACTGCCGGCTGTTCCAGGACCCCAAAAACCGCCTTTCCGGCCGGGTGCCCGACGCCACCAACAGTGCGCAGCCCGCCTGGGTCGGGCTAAATTACGGGCGAGAGGAGGTGCGTGACCACATGCTGGCGATGATCCGCGAGGGGGTGGAAGCCTACGATTACGAGGGCCTCGAGCTGGACTGGCTCCGTCACCCGCTCTGCTGCGAGGCGCCGGCCACCCAGGCGCAGATCGATGAGATGACCGACTGGTTCGCCGCGGTGCGGGCCCTGACCAAGGCCCGGCGCCACTTCTATCCGCTCGGCATCCGCACGACCGCCAACCTATCCTACCTGCGCAGCATCGGCATCGACCTGAAGGAACTGGTCCGCCGCGGCCTGGTGGACTTTTGCACCTTCAGCAATTTCTGGCAGACCGCCTGGGAAATGCCGCTCGATGAGCTCCGTCGGGAACTCGGACCGGATGTCACGATCTACGGCGGCATGGAGGATGCACCCAACTGGCTCGAAACCCAGGCCCCGATCCTGACCGAGCGCCCGTCCGGTCCCGACGTGCAACTCGCCGGGGACAACGCCTTTCACGCCCAAGAAAAGCCGGAGGCCACCCGGCGGGTGCGCGGTACCCGCTATCTTTCCGCCAGCGCCCAATTCATCCGCGCCAATGCGGCCGGCAAGCTCGTGCTCGGCGCAAACGGACTGGAGCAGTTCAATTTTTTCGTCACGGATCAGGTGCGGGTGCCGGGCCTGCGGGCCGACTATGCCGCGCTCCGCGGGCTGGCTGATCTCGCCGCCCTGCGCGGGCAGGAGAAGCACTATGCGTTCAACACCGTTTCGCTCCTGTCGACGAAGATCTGGGATGTGCCGGAACAGCTGCCGGTGCGGATCGCCCCGCGCCACCGGCGCGCGTTGCGCATTCCACTGTGCGCCGAACCCGCCGGGGCCGGGCTCGAATGCGTGATCCAGCTGGTGACGGACCGGGCCCACGCCGGCCACGACTGCGGGATCAGCATCAACGGCGGCTGGCCGGTGTTCATATGCACGGAAACCACGGAGCTGCTCTTTCCGGCCGGGCCCTACACGCAGCATGTCGACGAGCACCGCGCCTGGAATTACCTTTTAGACTGCGCGCTGATCCATGACGGCTGGAATGAAATCATCCTCTACAACGAGACGGCGGCGGATCTGTCCGTCGCGGCGGTTGAACTCGGGATCAGGCGGAGGCGTTTACCGACGGCCCCATGATCTTTCCCACCAGGCAAAGCGATGCTGAACTCCATCCCTACCGTCACGGGCTCTATTTTGCGTTTTACAATGCGCTCAACTGGCAGGTGGCCATCGGGACCCCGACGGTGCTGTTCATGCAGCAGCTCGGGGCCAGTTCCTTCCAGGTCGGTCTGGTCTTCTCCTGGACGTTTTTGCTGACGCCGGTGCAGGTGCTGTCCACCGCGTTTCTGCCGCGGTTCGGATTCAAAAAGCTGACCATGGCCGGCTGGAGCGCCCGCGGCTGGTGTCTGGTGGTGCCCATCATCCTCGCGCTCCTCGCCCCGCGCGAACCGGTCCAGTGGATGATCGTGGCCATGGTCGTCGCCACCTTCTGCTACAGTCTCACGCGCGCCGTCGGCACCTCGTCGCTCACGACCTGGTTTTTTCAGCTGATCCCCGCCCCGATCCGCGGGCGTTATTGGGCCACCGACCAGATGACGGCGGGGATCGCGATCGTGGGCTCGCTGCTGCTCTACGCCCTGCTGTTCACGTTTCTCCCGCTCTACCCCGCCTTCGTCATCCTCTATGTCATCGCCGTGTTCGGGGCGTGGATGGCCTACCGGCAGCTCAAGCTGCTGCCCGACGTGGAGCGGCCGAAGCTGATCAGCCTGGAGAAAATCGCGCGGGAGACGCCGCGCCTGATCACGCAACCAAGCGTTTTTCGCACGTACCTCTGGATGTCGGTGCCGCTGTTCGCGGCGATCACGCCCATCGCGCCCTTTGCGGCGTATTACCTCAAGACGACGGCGGAACTCACCTCGGCGCAGATCATTTTGCTGACGATGCTGACCTACTTCGGCCTGATCGCGGCGAACTGGCAAATGCGGGCGCACATGGACCGGACCGGCGCCAAGCCGTTTTTCCGCCTTTCGTACCTCAGCCACGCTATGATCGCGGTGGGTTGGATCGGGTTCATCTCCACCGGCGGCCGCTGGCTGTGGATGCTGCCCGTCCTCTATTTTCTCCAGGGCGTGGCCTCCGGCTGCTGGAATTCGGCCAACCTGAACTACCTCGCCAAGATCCTGCCCGAGCAGGATCGCGCCCTGCCCGTCTCGATCCACGGGGCGGTGATCACCTTTATCGGCGGTTGCACCCCGGTCATCTGGGGCCTGTTCCTGAATGTCCCGGGAGATCTCCCGGCCGTCAACGTGCTGGTGTTTGAGGCCTTTTTTGTGTCGTTGCTGCTGGTCTGCCTGGTGCTGTTATTCCAGCTCCATCGGCTGCCGGAAAAATCCGGCGGACGCGGACCGGTCCTGCAAGGTGGCTGGATGCTGCGACCTTTCCGCGCCGTCGCCAATGCGATCACCCTGGTCGACGAACCGCTGCAACCAGGCGCCACGACCAAAACCGACGCTTCGTCCCCTGGGAGTAATCGGGTGGACTAACTTCAGCGGGTCAACGAGCCAGCCGGCTGCTCCCGGTTGCCGGAAATTTTTTCACCGGCCTCAGGGGATTGCTGCCGGGACGGCCAGTACCGCTGGATCGACCACCAGGCCGGCATGGAGCACGCGGTGGATGCGCCGCGTGTTGCGGATGTCAACCAGCGGGTCGGCGTCGAGGATCACGAGGTCGGCCAGCATGCCAGGTCCGATCGTACCCAGTTGGTGCGACAGACCGATCGCGCGGGCGTTGTTCCGGGTCGCCGCGAGCAAGGCGGCCGCCGGCGGCAGACCGGAGGCGGTGAGCAGCTCAAGTTCCTGGTGCATCGCGCCACCGGGCGGGCAAAACTGTACCGGCGTATCGGTGCCGGCCAGCAACTCGACGCCGGCCCGGTAGAGGCGCCCGGTCAGCTCCTGCAACTTCGCGAACTGCCGGCGCCGCAGGTCGAGCGTGGAGGGATCGGGTGGCTGCGCGTCCGCGGAACGGTTCCAGCCTTCCCGGAGCTGCGCGGGCACCGCCAGCAGGTCCGGATGCTGCCGCACTTCCGGCAGGTCGCGCAGCAGCATCCAATTGCGGTAGACCACCAGCGTCGGGTTGACCGCGACCTTGTTTTCCACCAAGGCCGTCACGAGGGCGGTCACGCGCGGATCAGTGAGGTCGACGTTCGCCTTGATCTCCAGGATACGGCGCTCAAGGGCGGCCAGTTCCGTCGCCGGACGTCCCGCCCGCTCTGCCGGCGGCGGCCAGCGCGGGGTCTCGGGTGGCAGCACAAACTCGAGGAGCGCGCCCACGTGCTCCAGGCTGTCGATGCCATCGGCGGCGGCGTCCTGCGGCCGGTAATCCCAGGCCAGATGAGCGGTCACCCATTTGCCGCGGCGATGGGCCTCGCGGATGAGCGCCTGTCCGACCGGGCGGGAAGCGCCCGCATAGATCTTGTAGGTCTGCACGTCCCACCCGGCCATCTCGTCCACGAAGGCCGGCACCTTGGCGGGATCGGTGATCGGCCGGCTGATGAAGGCATGATAGGGTGGATTTCCGTCAACCAGCAGGCTGCCCATGATGATGCGCGGGGCGGCGGCCGGCTGGGCGGCCGCGGCGGCCTGCAGCCGTTTCTCCGCCACCACCTCATCCCCCACGTCGCGCAGCGTCGTGACCCCCTGGGCCAGAAAAAGCGGGAAAAGGGTGTCGGCCGTAAGCTGCAGCGTGCGCAGGATATGCACGAGGTGAACGTGACCATCGATCAGCCCGGGAATCACGAAACGGCCCCGGGCGTCGACGACCTGCGCCCCGGGTGGCACGACATAGGCCGCACCCGGCGGAACAATGGTCCTGATGTATTCCCCCTCGATCACCATGGCCGCGAACGGTTCCATCCGACCAGCCGCGGAATCGAAGGCGGAACCACCTTCAATCACCACCACCGGCGGCGCGGCCCCGGCCGCGCCGCGCACCGGAGGGAGCGACCAAAGCACGAGCAGACCCAGCGCCCAGGCGGCGAAGTCCCGGGATCGTGTCGCTCGCCGGAACAGAGCAGTCGGCCGAATCGGGCCGCTTTCCGCCCGGCGGCGGGCAAGGGTCGAGCGTGTCATGGGCAGCGCCAGCGGTCCATCGCCGGTCCATGGCGCGCCGCCGCGCCACCGCGGGGACGCGTCACCAAAAGCGATCCGGTGGCCTCCCGGGAAGTGCCGCGCGGCGCAGGCGGGGGCCGTCACTGCCACCGGCAAATCGGGGCGCAGCTTCATCGCGGCATCAGTCGGTGAGCACCTTGCCGGGCACGCTGTTGAATTCGCCACTGCCCGGCTGGAAGGGATAACGGCGGCGCGTCTCGTCCGTCAGCACCACCCCGAAGCCCGGCCGTTCGGGCGGCAGGACATGACCATCCTTGATGACGAGCCCGCCATCGATCATTTCCGAATGCAGGCCCGCGTAGTCAGGCGGGATTTCCAACATGCAGGTGTTGGTGGCGGCGAATCCCGCATGGATGTTCTGCATCAGCGAGGCGCCCGCGCCCCAGGCGTGCGTGGCGATTTTCCGCCCGCGCTGCTCCATCATCCGGGCCACTGCCATGAATTCGCCCATCCCTCCCGTGAACGAGGCGTCGGGCTGGCCGATATCGAAGGAATCCTGGTCAGTGAAGACGCGCCACTCATAAGTCGCCGTGAGGCATTCTCCGCCGGCAATCGGCACCGGGGTCGAGCGGCACAGCTCGGCGTAGCCCCAGGGATCCGTGTAGTGGAGCGGTTCCTCAAAGAAAAACAGGTTGCCGGGTTCGACCGCCTGCATCACCGCCTTGGCGATCTCGAGATTCCAAGTGCCCTTCGAGCTGTTGCCCATGTGGCCGTCCATCATGAGCCAGGCCTCGGGCCCGGCGTGAGCGCGCATGAAAGCGACCTTTTTGCCCTCGAAATCAGCGGCCTCCGCCGGAGTCTGCGGCATATACCAGCCCTCGCCGGGTGTAAAACTGCCGGCCCCGACCTTGAGGCCGCGGAAGCCGAGCGAAAAATAATGGTCCATTTTCTGGGCGAGGCGCTCCAGTGGATAATTACTCGGCCCGCCCGTGGCATAACACGGCAGGCGCTTATACTTGCTGCCGCCCAGCAGCGCGTGCACGGGCTGGCCGAGCTGCTTGCCCTTCAGGTCCCACAGCGCGGCCTCGATCCCATTCAGGACGATCGTGCCCAGCCCGACCCGGCACCAGAAGTTGCCACAATGGTACATCCGACGCCACAGTTCCGGGATGTCATCGACGGTCTGACCGATCAGGATCGGGCGGAAGAAATCCACGATGGCCGGAACCGCCTCGGGGCAGAAATAACCCGCGTAAGTCTCACCGAGTCCCGTATGCGGCCCGTCGGTGATGACCTCGATGAAGGCGGCGCTGCGCCGCTTGCGGGCCTCGCGGAGGAACGGGTCGTTGGTGCAGGGACCGGTCAGGAGTGTCGTGCGAACATCAATGATTTTCATGGAAAAAAGCCGCGGTGGAGCGCGGGGGTGATCAGGCCCCGGTTTGGGCCGGGCGGACGGCCAGTTCGATGCAAGCGACGGTGAGCGGCTGTGCGCCACCGTTTTCGATCATGATTTTATTCCAGCCGTCCCGCAACAGGGTGACAGGAAAGTGAAAGTCCCAACCCCGGTGCTCCGGCACGTGATGGGTGAGCGGACCGCAGGGGAAAAGCAGCAGGTCAGACGGCCGGCGTTCGACCTGCGGCCAGCAGCCGTTGCATGCTACGGGCAGCGCGGTCGGGTTGTCGCCGGCGCGAAGCACAATCTGGATCACCAGTTCCAGACCGGCTTCAGCCGGCTCCGCGCACATCGGCAGCCGGAACTGGTGACTCCAGCCCGGCTCCAGGATCACCGGCAGCTGCGGCACCATCTCGAAGGGTGGCAAAAACAACCCTGATCCACCGGTGGAGAATGAGTAGTGTTTCGGCCGGCCGCGCAGCCCGTCGAGCCGGTTGATATCACGGAGCGAGGCATAGTCCGTCTCCAGGCCGGGAATCCGGGCCTGATCCGTGCAGTAGAAATTGAACCACTCGATGCCGTCGGCGCCGAGCGCCAGCTTGCCGGCGGCGTTGGCGTGCAGCATCTCCCGGCTGGCGGACGTATAACGGATGGGCTGGCGGCGACCGGTTGCGGGACTTTGGGCCGGCAGGGTGTTCGCTCCATCCTCGATCACTCCATAGATGGCTACCTTGTCACCGAGCTTCCGGCGCAGTTCATCGTGCGGCATTTCCCAGGCGGTGCACCAGAAGCCCGAGGGCGCCACGAAATCGAGGGTCCCTTCCTGGCAGAGCGTGACCACGTCGAGACCGATGCTCCGCAAGGTTTCCACCTGGCCAGGGATGCGCAGGCCCAGTGGATAAGGCCGGCCGGTCTTCTTCGCACGTTGCTGGGTCAGGGCGCGCACGGCCCGGATCCAGTCCGAGATCATGTTCACGGTCGCCGGGGTGGCGTTCGGTTCGCAGCACAGCGGCTGACGCCACCAGTCAAGCTCCAGTCCCTCGTAATCATACTCTTCCACGACCTCCTTGATCTGGGCAAACATGAGGGCGCGCACCTCGGGCCGCTCATAGTTCAATCCGGTCCGGTAGCCCGGCTCGAACATGGTCGGGGAATATCCACTGTGCCGCAGCCGCATCTCCGGCTGCTTCAGCAGCGGGACGTTGAAGAAACTTCCTTCGATGTTCTTGTGCCCGTGATAGTCGTTCATCCGGATGCTGACCCAGGGCGAGACACCCTGCGAGCGGCAGGCCTGCGCCGTCTCAGCCAGCCAGTCCACCTTCGCCTCCAGCAAATCGAGATAAAGGTTCATGAACGTCATCATCCCGTCGATGAACTTCTCTTCTCCCGCCCGGTCGGTGACACCGGCGCAGATGGCATGGCCGCGGAAAAACTCCCGGTCGCCGCGGCGGTAGCCGTCGAGAATGCCGGGAATCACCTTGCTCGGGTACCAGGCGCGCGAGGCGTTGGCATTGATGATGAAGGTGTCGATGCCACTGGCGGCCAGGTTCGCGACGTACCGATGGATGGCCTTGGCCTGGAAGGGTCCGCCGACCGGCACCAGACGGCCGTCGACCTCCTGCAGGGAAAAGTCCTCCGGCTGCCATTTTTCCGGGTTGTAGAAAAAGACGCAGGTGTCGCCGTTGAAGAGATTCCGGTGGCGCAGCGCCACCGGGCGCGCGCCGGCCGGGTCCGTGAGACCGGACGCCGCCCCGAACAGCATCTGGGGCAAAATGGCCGCGGTCGATGCGCCCAGCGCGGTGGTGCGGAGAAATTCCCGACGCGTGTTCATGGGATCACCGGAAAGACCGCCCACCCTGACTCCGCCGCGCGGCGCTGGCCGATAATGTCGCCGGCAAAGATATTCCGCTGCCGGCCGCGCAAGATCGCATGGCGCCAGTTGATATCACCGGGCCTCTCCTGTCCATCCTTGCCTTTCGGGATCATGGTCAGCTGGAGCCTAATCGAGTTCCAACACGGTGCCCGCGATGTGCTGAATGCCGCCGCCGACGTTGTGATAATAGGCCACGAGCACGTGTTTCGCATCGAGCAGTACCGACCAGGGGTAACCGAGATCGGTCGTGCCGCCGTCGTCCCGCAGCACGATTTCCTTCGCGGTGGCGAAATCCGTGCACTCCGCATTGAGGATGCGCGCGCGGCTGCCGAGCGGCTGGTGCCGGTAACCATACGTCAGCAGCACACGGTTGTCCGGCAGGCGCAGCGCATGGAGCGGATGACCCTGGAAGCCCATCTTTTTCCACGGTTGGAAACTTTTCCCTCCGTCGGTCGAGCGGGCGATGCAGGCCTGGTCCGCCAGGTCGGCGGTCCGGAGAAACGCGACGAGGTCGCCCTTGGGGGTTTCGTAGATGGACGTCTCGTTGAACGTCACGGCGGGGTCGACCGCGACCGGGGCGGAATAGGTCCACGTCTCTCCCTGGTCGCCGGATATCATGAGATGGACCGAAGTCTTGCTCGGGCCTACCTGATCGGTCGTCGCCACGGCCCAGAAAAGGCGCCCATCCCTGCCCTCGACGAGGGCGCCGCGGTTGTAGGCGGGGACGATCTTACCATACGGCCCGTGCTGCAATTCAACCGGAGTGCTGGGCGGCAGGAAAGGTCCCGCCCACACCCTGCCACCGTCGGTTGATCGCAGGTAGGAAC
>JBKJTZ010000164.1:0-17929 GCA_046590295.1 Lacunisphaera sp. | reverse complement strand
CTGGTGAACCGCATTCCCGCGCCGACCCGGGCGTTGATGGAGGAGTTGTTCCGCGCCCGCTTCGTGACGGTGAAGCGGATGCCAAAGTCGGCGCTGAAGTCGTAGGAAAATCCACGGCGTGGTCGCCGTGGCTCCAGTTTTGGGTGCGCGGGCGTCCCCGCCCGCGCAATTGGGCTACGCCGGCCAGGTCGCGCCCAGCGCCGTCTTGCCGGCGAGATCACGCAGATAGAGGTAGGTCTGGGCCGGCTCGTCCGCGAACGGCGGCGCGAGCTTGATGGTCACGCGCTCGTAGAGCCCCTCAGCCACGCCCTCAAGTTGATCCAGCTGCTTGAGGCAGGCGGCGTCCACCACCCAGAGTTCACCGGTCACGCCGGCGGCATCGTCGGCGGCACGGACCATGCCGGGATACCGGCCCAGCGAGAAGAGGGTGAAGCCCGGCAGAGAGCGGGCTTCGCCGAGGAATTGCTGGCCGGCGAGGCAGGGGTGGTTGCGTCCGCCCCGCTGCAGCGTGCCGTAGACGAAGACGCGGGTCATGTTGCGGCTGGTCCGGGCCCCTCGCCCGGCAAGGCCTCGATGACCAGCACCGTGAGGTTGTCCCGGCCGGCGCGCTCGAGGGCGGCGGCGATCAGGCGCGGCGCCACCGGGGTGGCGTCGGCGGCGCGGGTCATCTCGTCGAGATGGCGGTCCCACAGGCCCTCGATCAGGCCGTCCGTGCAGAGCAGATAGCGGTCGCCGGGCGTGCAGGGCAGCGCCCCGCACTGTGGCTCGACGAACTGGTGGCCGGCCCCGAGGGACTGGTTGAGGGCGTTGCGCGCGGGATGCGACCGGGCCTCGCGCTCGTTGATGCGGTGGTTGCGCCGCAACCAGCCGACGTGGCTGTGGTCGTGGGTGAGCTGGGTGATCCCGCCGCCGGCCGGCAGGTGATAGAGGCGGCTGTCGCCGATGTGCCCGAAATACACCCAGCCCGGCGTGAGCCAGCAGAGGGTGAGGGTGGTGCCCATGCCGCGGCATTCCTCGTAGGATTCGCCGAGCTTGATCAGGTCGTCATGGATGGCCCGGAAGAGTTCGCGCAGGATCCGCTCGTAGCCGCTGGCCGGGCCCGGTGCGGCGGTGCGGAAACTCTTCGGCAGCAGGTGGGTGATCTTGTCCTTGGTGATACGGCTGGCGAACTCGCCGGAGTTGGCCCCGCCCATGCCATCGCTGACGGCGTAGACGAAATCGTTCCGCGCCAGCGAGGACTCGCCGTTCTTGCCAAGGTAACGGGCCTCCCGGCTGTTGAACTCGAGGGCGAGAAAGGTGTCCTCGTTGTT
Source organism: Lacunisphaera sp. (assembly GCA_046590295.1). Taxonomy (GTDB): domain Bacteria; phylum Verrucomicrobiota; class Verrucomicrobiia; order Opitutales; family Opitutaceae; genus Lacunisphaera. The sequence continues at coordinate 16,619 of JBKJTZ010000164.1, read as the reverse complement.
CGGGCGGACATGGCCGCGGTGGCTCTGGCCCGACCAGTGCAAGCGGGACGGTGGGGGGCCCTGCCCGTCGCCGGCGGGATCGAGGATGGCGGCAAACTCGAAGTCGATGATGCAAAACCGCCCATCTGTCTTGCGGTAGGTGATGTTGCGGATCTCGGGGTCGTCATGCCGCACCCCGAACGTTTCCAACTCGTCAAAGAGCTCCTTCAGCCGCTCGGGATTGACCTGATCCACCCGGGAGCCGCAGTTGCTGGTGGTGATCTTGAGGGCGGCCTCGTCCACCCCCAGCAGCCGGGGCACGAAGTCGCATTCGCGCTTTTCCAGGTAGCGGAGCACCCGCACCTCGTTTTCAAAGCGCCCATAGGCCTCGGGGCCGCGGAAGGTCTTGTGGACCTGCCCGTCGTAACCGATGCGCACCAGGGCGCGCTGGGTGTCTTTGATCTCATGCATGGCTGCGCGGGCCAACATCCAGCCCCGGCGGCGGGAGGCAAGAACGGGATTTGCCGCCGCTCGGTCCACCGCTTGTAAAACCTGGGTCATGTTCCGAAAATCTCTTTGCTTCTGGCATGTGAGGTGCTGGATTGCCCGCAGTTGCACTCGCGCCCCGGCTGCCCAAACGCCGCCGGAGCACGGCTGATTTACTACCTCTCCCAAAACCCAAATATTATGGCTAAATACAAATTGGAATACATCTGGCTCGACGGCTACACGCCCCTGGCCAGCTTGCGCAGCAAGACCCAGATCAAGGAATTCGCCGGCTTCCCGAAGCTGGCCGATCTGCCCGACTGGGGCTTCGACGGCAGCTCGACGCAGCAGGCCGAAGGCAAAAGCTCGGATGTCGTGCTGAAGCCCGTCGCGGTCTTCCCCGACAGCACGCGCAAGAACGGCGCCCTCGTGATGTGCGAGACCTACCTCCACACCGGCGAGGCGCATCCTTCCAATTCCCGCGCCACCATCCCGGATGACGAGGGCACCTGGTTCGGCTTCGAGCAGGAGTATTTCCTCTGGAAGGACGGCGCCCCCCTCGGCTTTCCGACCGGTGGTTATCCCGCCCCACAGGGTCCGTATTACACCGGGGTCGGCTACAAGAACGTCGGCAACACGGCGCGCGACATCGTCGAGAAGCACATCGACCTTTGCCTTGACGCCGGGATCAACATCGAGGGCATCAACGCCGAGGTGGCGAAGGGCCAGTGGGAGTTTCAGATCTTCGGCAAGGGCTCCAAGAGCGCCGCCGACCAGATGTGGGTCGCCCGGTACCTCCTCGCCCGTCTCTGCGAGACCTACTGCGTCGACATCGAGTGGCGTTGCAAACCCGTCCTCGGCGCCTTCAACGCCCCCCTCGACTGGAACGGCTCGGGCATGCACTCCAACTTCTCGACCACGCACATGCGCGACGTCGGCGGGAAGGACTACTTCGAGAAGCTCATGGCCGCCTTCAACCAGTATCGCGACGAGCATATCGCCGTCTACGGGCCGGAGAACCACCTCCGTCTCACCGGCCTGCACGAGACGCAGTCGATCGACAAGTTCAACTACGGGGTCGCCGATCGCGGCGCCTCGGTGCGCGTGCCGCACAGCTTCATCAAGGCCGGCTACAAGGGCTACCTCGAGGATCGCCGGCCGAACTCCGCCGCCGACCCGTACCTGGTCGCCGGCCGGATCCTCAAGACGATCCTCACCGTGCCGACCAAGTAAGCCGGCACCGCATTCGGTCCAACACTTCAGCCGCCCGCCGTCAGGCCGGGCGGCTTTTTATTCCCAGTGGGTCTAGGGCGTGAATTCAAACCCCTATTTCCAAGCGGCGAAGGACCGGACAAACGCAGAGTTTTTTAACCACGAATGCATCGCCTAACGGTGCTACTACTTGGTGCGCTTCGCCTAATCGGCTCCGCGTGGGGCTTCGGGGGTCGGCTGATCGCCGCCTGAAACGGGATGCCAGATCGGCTTGGATCCCCCGTGGCGATTAGCCGCGCCTCCGGACCAAAACCGAAGCTGATTAGGCGGAGGGCTCATCCAAGCGAAGCCGTTAGGCGGAGCATTCGTGGTTAAACGCTCGGGAGTTTGCGGGTTTGAAGACACGCCCCTAATACCCTGGAGCAGCTCCGGTTTGGATGTAGCCGGCCTCGGTGAGGCCGGTCCGAGAATTTCGAAGCCTGGGAATCGCTGACCGGGGTCATCGACCCCGGCTACAAAAGCTGTCCTGATCAAATGCCGGAGCTTGCCCCGGGGATCTTTATCTAGCGGCGGTTCATGACCGTCGTTCCCCTTCGTCGGCGGCCATGGACCGCCGCCCCAGGGCTCAGGCCATGGCTTTTTGGTGGCTCCGTGCGGACGGACGGTATTCATAGCGGGTGACGCATGACCCCGCAGCCCACTTCTACGCGCACGACGTCGGGCCGGCTGCTCGGCTGGGGCGAGTGGCTGCTGGTGGCCGGACTGACGTTCATGCTGGCCTGGACGACCCTCGGCCTCGGTGGCTACCTCGCGGAGACCATGGTCGTGACGTCGCGGCTGGTGTTCGGTCTGGCCGCCCTTGGCGGCGTCCTGTGGGCCTTGGGGCCGGGACGTGAGTTTAACCGCGCTGTTCTCCTGCCCTTGCCGTTCTTGGTCTATGCGCTGGCCAGCGTGGTCTGGCTCGCGCCGGCCCGGTGGCTGGCCTGGCGGGAGTGGCTGCTTTGGCTGCAGATGTGGCTCGTGTTTGTGCTGGTCCTGCACTTCGGGCGCGGCCGCCGGCACACGGCGGTGCTGGTCGGCTCGTTCATCTTGCTGGGCCTCGCCGGGGTGGCGATGGCGACCTACCAGCGCTACGGCGATGCCAGTTGGATGATGCTCGGCCGCACGCAGGCCGGGCAGTTCCACGGTCGTTCCGCGGGGATGTTTGGCATTCCCAACAGCCTGGCCGGCCTGTTGGAACTGATGATTCCCGCGTGCCTCACGCTGGCGTTCGCACGATCCACGCGGCCGGTGGTGAAGGTCGCGTGCGGCTGGCTGGCGGCGCTGTTTGGGTTTGCGGTCATCCTGACCGGCAGCCGGGGCGGGTGGATCAGCCTGACGCTGGTCCTCCTGCTCTGGCCGCTGCTCGGCGGTCAGGGGTGGCGCCGCCGGGTCGCGGGGGTGGCCGTTATTCTGGCGGTCGCCGCCGGCGGATGCTGGGCGCTCTACCGTTTCAGCGAATACGCGCACGTTCGGATCCAGCCGTTCCTGGACGGTCGTTTCGAATCGAGCCGTCCGATCATCTGGAAGGCCGGCCTGCAAATCTGGCACGACCACCCGTGGCTGGGCAGCGGGGCGGCGTCCTACAACGTGCTGTTCGACCAATACCGGCCGAAGGGTTTCAATAACGAACCCGACTGGGCGCATAATGACTACCTGAACACGCTGAGCGACTACGGGCTGGCGGGCTTCGCGCTGTGGGCGGCGGCCGGCGGCGCGCTGCTCTGGCTGGGCTGGCGGGGGGTGCAGCGGGCAAGCCGCGAACGGGATGCCTCCGCCCTCCTTCCGGGGCACTGGTCCGCGCGGCTGGGGCTGTGGCTGGGACTCCTCGCCTTTGCCTTTCATCTGGAGGTGGACTTCCACACCAAGCTACCCGCGCTGGCCTTTGCCGCGGCGGTGGCCATGGCCCTGCTGTTGCGCGACGAACCCGGGTTGCGGCGGCCGGTCGCGGGCGCGGCGACTCGCGCCGGCGGTTGGCTGCTGGGGGCGCTCTGCCTGTTGCTGGCCGCGCGCCTGGCCGATCCACTGTATCGCGCCGAGGCCTTGCGGGAAACGGCGCGCCGGTCCATCGACCGGCTGGCGGCCGGCGGGCCGGGTGACCTGCGGCAGATCATCCCGGCAGCCATCTCTCGCCTGGCCAAGGCCGTTGAAATTAATCCTGCCAACGGCCAGGCTTGGTCTGACCTGGCCTACGCCACCACGTCGGGCTGGCACGTCGCCCCAACCGATCTGCCCACGCTCGGCCGGCAGGCGGAATCCTCCGCCGCCAGGGCGATCGATCTCTGCCCGGTTTCCGCCGAATTCCAGATCCGCCGGGGCGTGGCGCTCGACATGCAGGCGCGTCACGCGGAAGGGGAAACTTGCTTCAAACGGGCGCTGGCCCTGGCCCCGCACACGGGCGGCTGGTGGTATTACTACGCGTATCACCTGAGCGTTTTTCCGAGGAGAACGGCCGAGGCGCTGGCGGCGGTGGAAACTGGATTAGCCCTTGACCCGTCAAATCACGCGGCGCTAGTTTTGCGCGAGCAGTTGCTGGCCAGTCCTTAAAGAAATCAGACGAGGTTATATGAAAATTTCCCTCCTTCGCCTAGCCTGCGGCGCCGCTCTCGCCGTGTTGATGTCATTGAGCGCAACGGCGCAAACGGAGCTGGGCAAGATCGTGACGGCCCGGGTGGAGGGCGATGTCCAAAGGGTGCTGGCCAACGGCACCAGCACACCACTCGCCAACGGCGAGATCGTCCTGGAGAGCGAGACCGTCCTGACGGGCAACAGCTCGAGTGTCGTGCTGGTCTTCGAGAACGGCTCGTCGATCAAGCTCGGCGCGGATTCCAGCCTGGCCATCGATGAATTCAAGATCGACCCGCTCGGCGAGGCCGTGGAACTCAGCCAGTTGAAGGCCGAGCCGACCTTCTCGAAAACCAACCTGAATCTGGCCTACGGCGAAATGGTCGGCGACGTGAAGAAACTGAACAAGGACAAGGGCTCCACGTTCATCATCAAGACCCCGGTTGGCGCGGCCGGCATTCGCGGCACCATCTTCCGCATCGTTTTCCGGCCCGACCCCAGCGGGAAGGCCTTCACCTTCACCATCTCGACCTCCGACGGCCAGGTGGTGATGCAGGGCGTCACCACGGCGGACATTCCGATCGATACCGGCAAGGAAGTCGTGGTCACGGTCGATATCCCTGATGCCACCCCCGGCGCCCCGCCCGCGCCGCCCGCCCCGCCAGTGATCGTGACGCAGGACATACCGGCCGCAACTGCCGCCGTGATCAGCGCGTCATCGACCAGTATCACGCAGGTCTTGCAGACGACCGTAATGCCGACGACGACGACGCCGACGACGACAACCACGACGACCACCACGACGACGACCACCACCACCTCTCCGGACAAGCCGGCAGAAACGACGACGGTCACGACCACGACCGCGCCGCCCACGCCTCCGCCCACGCCGCCGCCGGCGCCCACGCCGCCGGCCCCCAAGCTCACCCCGGGTGCGGGTTGATCAGGCCCCCAGTTTATTGAGGGTCGCGTTATAGGCTGACGGTGGGGCGAGTTCTCCGAAAGGGCCGCGGCTCACCGGGACGGTTCGCCCTGCCAGGCACAATATCGTCAGTTTATTACGCGAACCTTTATCGGCGCCGGCCGCGTGGGCTGGGCGCATGGTTTGGCAGGTTTGAATCTGCTTTAATTCGCCCCCTTGCCGTCTAGGGTTCCCCCACTGTGGCAAAACCCCGGGCGAAGATTAAATGGCGGCTGCTCCTGCTGCCCATTCCGCTGCTCTGGGCCTACCTGTCCCAGCAGGGTTATCTCTCGGTCCTGGACAACCTGATGCTCGACTACCGCTTCCGCGCCCGGGGCGAAATCGAGGCACCGGTGCCGGTAATCTATGTGGACATCGATTCCCAGTCGATCGAGGAGCTCGGCAATTTTCCCTGGCCGCGATCCTACTTCGCCCAGGTGGGGGCCTCTTTGATCTCGGCCGGCCAGGCCAAGGCGGTCGGCGTGGACATCGTGTTTTCGGAAAAAGGCGTGTCCGAGTCCTACGACCGCGCCAAGTGGGTGGAGGCGAATATCGAGCTTGGCCGCTACCTGACGAAAAAGCCGCCGATGGTGGTGGCGGCGTCCTATGCTTCGCGGGAATACCGGGAAGCCACTGGCCGGCGGGAGGTGCGTGATTTCCCCATGCTGCGCGACGGCCTGCCGGCGGACCTGAACAAGGTGGCGGAGCCGGAGGTCCCCCAGTTCAACCTGGGCCGCGGCCGGATGTGGAGTCCCCCGCGCATCGGCCTGATCGACACCCTCGAGGGCGGGACGCGCTGGGTGCCGTTGTTCGCCCCCACCGGCGTCATGCGCTACGACCACATGGCGCTGAGCCTCGCGCTGCTTTATTGGGGCATCGACCCCAAGGAGGTGCGGATCACGGCCGACGCCATCGAGGTGCCGCGGCCTGACGGTACCATCGCCGCCCGCCTTCCGCTGACCGACCAGCAATTCTTGGAAATCAACTGGTTCAGCCCGTGGATCTCACCCATGAACCCGCGCATCGGGTTCTCCACCGTCTACAACTACACGCGGATGCTCAAGGCGGAGGACGAGACGGCGCGGGCGAATGCGCAGGAGTTCTTCCGGCAGTTTGCCGGGAGCGTCATTTTGATCGGCCCGGTTGACCCGCTGTTGCAGGACCTCGCGCCGACCCCGACCGACGAGAACCCGGTGCCAAAGGTCGGCGTGCATGGCAACCTGCTGAAGACCATCGTCAGCGGCCTGTATCTGCAGCGGCTGCCGATCTGGGCGCTTTATGCGCTGACGTTCGCGCTCACCGTGGTAGTCACGGAATTTTCCATGGCGGGCGGGACGCGCGGCCTGCGTTCCAAGCTCACGGCCGTGCTGGTGCTGGTCGCCTACGTCTGGTTGTGCTTCAAGCTGTTCGCGACCAGCCAGTGGACGCTGCCCATGGCCGCGCCGCTCGGGGCGGCCTTCACCACGGCTTTCGCCGGCGTCATCTGGCAGCTGATCGTCGAGGAGAAGGCGAAGGGCCGCATCAAGAGCATGTTTGGCACCTACCTCGCCCCTGAGCTGGTCAATCGCATGGTCGAGTCCGAGTCCGACCCGCAGCTGGGCGGCCATGAGGAGGTCATCACCGCCTACTTTTCCGACATCCAGTCGTTCTCCACTTTCTCCGAGCTCATGCCGGCCGCGCAGCTGGTCGAGCTGATGAATGAATACCTCACCGCCTGCACCGATATCGTGCAGGAGGAAAAGGGCACGCTCGACAAGTACATCGGCGACGCTGTCGTCGCGATCTTCGGCGCGCCGCTCCCCGTGCCCGATCACGCGTACCGGGCCTGCCTCGCCACCATCCGGGTGCAGGCCCGCATCGAGGAGCTCCGGCAGAAATGGCGCAGCGAGGGCACCAAGTGGCCCGCCGTCGTCCAGGTCCTGCGGGCGCGGCTCGGTCTCAACACCGGCTCCGCCATCATCGGCAACATGGGCAGTCGCTCGCGTTTCAGCTACACCATGATGGGCGACAATGTAAACCTGGCCGCGCGCATGGAGTCGGGCGCCAAGTCGCTCGGCGTCTACACCATGGTCACCGAGGCGACCAAGCTCGCCTGCGAGCAGCACGGCGGCGACCACGTGGTCTTCCGCTACCTCGACCGCATCGTCGTCAAGGGTCGTTCCCAGCCCGTGCCGGTCTTCGAGATCGTGGGCCTCAAGGAGAGCCTCCTGCCCGGGACGCGGGACTGCCTCGACCTCTACGCGCAGGGTATCGAGTGTTATCTCGCGCAGGACTGGGACGGGGCGATCGAGCGTTTCGCCCGGAGCGCCGCCCTGGAGCCGAACCAGCCCAGCAAGGTCCTGGCCATCGAGAGCAACCCCTCGCTGATCCTGACGGCCCGCTGCCACGCCATGAAGGAACACCCGCCCGGGCCGAAATGGGACGGTGTTTTCGTGATGAAGGAAAAGTGAGGATCCTTGCTGGTACCTGGCCTCCGGACAGGATTTATGCCCAAGGCGAACAAACCCAGGGCCACGCCTGCGCTGGGTGGCTGGGATTTTGACCACAGGATTCATTCGGCTATAAGTGTCCTTTTCGGAGAGCTCCTTGCCGTGGCGGTTTCGAGGGTCGAAAAAGTTCACCTGCCGGGTTATGCGATGTTGCTTCGCCTGATGGCCTTTCCCTGCCCCAAGGGTCTCGCTCATTGATTGGCTGGGCGGGAACACCAGCAAGGCGGAGGCGACGGGCGGGTCGGTCAAAGTGCAAGGGAGCCCGCTTCCGTCCTGATTCGAATATGATAGGTTGATCCGAATTTCATCCATCCGGGGCTGGAGTGGTGCAATCGGTCGGGCTGAATGGTCTTCCCGTCATTTAACCCGTCCGGAGGCCGGGTTACACCGGCAGAAAACGCCTGGGCTCAGGTTGCTTTTTGAGCATTACAAAAAAGCCGCGCCTCGCGGCGCGGCTTGAAAGGGTGGAGGGGTGAGCTCCCGCAAGACCGCTTAAAGCGCCTTGGTATAGTTCGCCTCGGCGGCGTCCCAGTCCACGACGTTCCAGAACGCGGCGATATAGTCCGGCCGGCGGTTCTGGTAATTGAGGTAGTAGGCGTGCTCCCAGACATCGAGGCCGAGGACGGGCTTGCCCTCGATCCCGGCGACGGCCTTGCCCATCAGCGGGCTGTCCTGGTTGGCGGTCGAGCCGACGGCGAGCTTGCCGCCGTTGACCACGAGCCAGGCCCAGCCGGAGCCGAAGCGGGTGGCACCGGCCTTGGCGAAATCTTCCTTGAACTTGGCGAAGCCGCCGAGTTCGGCGTCGATCGCCGCGGCGAGCTTGCCCTTGGGGGCGCCGCCCTTGCCGGGACCCATGACGGTCCAGAAAAACGAGTGGTTGCTGTGGCCGCCGGCGTTGTTGCGCACGCCGCCGCGGATGGCCTCGGGGACTTTTGAGAGGTCGGCGATCAGTGCATTGACGTCGAGGGCCGCGAGCGCGGCGTGGTCCTTGAGGAGGTTGTTGGCGTTGGTGATGTAAGCCTGGTGATGCTTGCCGTGATGGATTTCCATCGTCTTGGCATCAATGTGCGGCTCGAGGGCGTTCGGCGCGTAGGCCAGTTTAGGTAGTTCGTATGCCATAATTGTGTGGGGGTTGAATGAGAACCTACAGGGTTGCACGCGTTGGCGGCGGCGTCAACTGCGGGGCGCGGCATGGATCCGGCACCGTGGGGAAATCCGGTGGAGGGTCGGGCCTCCCGGCCGACCGCGGCCGGTCGGGAGACCGGCCCTCCATTAATCTTCCTGCCGCTTCAGTTTGAAATACGCGCGCAGCAGTTCCAGGCAAGGTACCTGGAGCACGCCGTACGTGATTTCCAAATGGTGGTTCGACTGCGGCAGGCCGTTCAGGTCGGTCGCACCGCCGAGACCGCCCATTTTCGGGTCCGGCACGGCGTACACCACGCGCTTCAGCCGCGACATCAGGGTCGCGCCCGAGCACATCGGGCAGGGTTCCTTGGTGACGTAAAGGGTCGCACCGGTCAGCCGCCAGTCGCCCACGGCCTTCGCGGCCTGGCCGAGCGCGAGGATCTCGGCGTGCGCGGTCGGGTCGCGGGTGCGGTCGCGCTGGTTGTGCGCCGCGGCGATGATTTCGCCACCGAGCTCGATGACGGCGCCAATCGGCACCTCGTCCTGCCGCCACGCATCGATGGCGAGATTGTAGGCCGACCACATGTAAAACGCATCGTCCCGCAGCAGCTCCGACGGGAAGACCTTCTCAAAGGGGCACGCAAGGATGGGACGTTGTCCGGCGTCACTCATGTGGGATGTGCTTGGCTGGCTGCAGGCTTGCCGCGCCGTAGCTCCAACGGAGCGAAGGCGGGTCAAAAGGGCAGGGGAGTGACGGGCGGCTGGAATCCATGGCGACCAAGGTAAAACCTTGACTACGGAGGGATTTCCCCAGTTACAAGGGGCTTTTATAAACCAATCCTGCATGACCCAATCCAGCCAGCCCCCCTCCACCAACCATGTCTGACGGCAAAGTAATCGAAGTGGAGGGCAAGATCACCACCGTGCTCCCGGGCACGATGTTCCGCGTCCAGCTCGACAACGGCCACATGGTGCTGGCGCATATTTCCGGCAAGCTCCGCAAGCACTTCATCAAGATCGCCGCCGGCGACAAGGTGAAGATGGAGATGAGCCCCTACGATCTCGACAAGGCGCGCATCACCTACCGCATCCGCGAGTTGAACGCCCCGCCACCGGGTCCGCGCCGCCCCCGCCGCTACTGACCGGCCGGTCCGCCATGAAAACCGGGCGCGACCCACGACCTGAGACAGACCACATCGCGCTCGCTCCTGAGGATTTCCAGGAGGAAATCCGCTCCTATCTCAACACGATCACGCTGGAGCGCGGCCTTTCCCGGAACACCGAGGTGGCCTACCGCGATGATCTCGTGCAGGCGGCGGTCATCCTGAAAAAGCACGGTGCAGCCAATTGGCGGAAGGTGACGCCAAAACATCTCACCGCCTGGCTTCATTCCCTGAGCGACCGCTTCTCAGGCTCGACCCAGGCCCGCAAGCTCACGGCGATGCGCATGCTCTGCCGCCATCTTGTCCGGGAACGCGTGCGCGACGACGACCCGACCGAGCTGCTGGCGGGCCCAAAGATCCGCCGCAAGCTGCCGCAGACCCTCTCGACCGGTGAGATGCAACAGCTCCTGGCTGCACCCACCGGGGCCGACGCCTACGCCGTCCGCGACCGCGCCATGCTGGAGCTGGTGTATTCCAGCGGGCTGCGCGCGAGCGAGATCTGCGGGCTCAGCCTGCAGCAGGTCGACCTGGAACACGGCTACGTCCGCGTCTTCGGCAAGGGCTCGAAGGAACGCGTCGTCCCGCTCGGGACCAAGGCCGGCGATGCCGTGCAGGCCTACCTCGTCTCGGCCCGGCCGCGCTTCGTCAAGCCGCACACCGGCAGCGAACTGTTCATCACCGAGCGCGGCAAGGCGATGTCGCGCAAGACCCTTTGGGCCCTGGTCAAGTCGGCCGCCGCCCGCGCCGGCCTCGACCGGAACGTGAAGCCCCATTCGTTGCGCCACTCCTTCGCCACCCATCTGCTCGGCGGCGGCGCCGACCTGCGCGCCATCCAGGAAATGCTCGGCCACGCGAGCATCGGCACGACGCAGATCTATACCGCCGTGGAATCCTCTCGCCTGCTGGACCAGCACGCGAAGCACCACCCGCGCAACCAGGCGGCCGCGGCGGCCGCCGGAGCCAAGAAACGACGCTCCTGAGGACCGAGACGCGGAATGACCTTTCCCGGGTGAGCATGCCGTCCAATTCCACGCCACCCGGAACCGGCCTTCGCCCCGGGCGGCCGGGCTGGCGGACGGTCCTCGTGGCCGGGCTGTTGCTGCTGGCGGTGGGCCTGACCTTTTCCCCGGTGCTGCGCGGGGGCTTCGTGGGCCTGGATGACGGGAACAATATTTTCCTGAACCCCCAGCTTGGCGTGCTCACCCCGGCGAAGGTGGCGGAATATTTTTCGGATTTCACCTCGGCCCGGCGCTACATGCCGGTGGGCTGGCTGGGCTTTTCCGCCGTGTTCACCTGGCAGGGGCTGGTGCCGGCGGGCTATCACGCCGCCAGCCTGGCGTGGCACATGCTGGCCACCCTCGGCCTGTTTTTGGCGGCCTATCAAATCTTCCGCCACGGTCTGGCCACCGCAGCGGGTGCCGCCCCGCGTCGGGTGGTGGCGGCAGGGCTGGCGGCGGCCCTGTGGGCCCTGCATCCGTTGCGGACCGAGGCCGTGGCGTGGGCGTCTGGTTTGCTCTATTCACAGGCGGCGGCCTTGGCCTTTCTCGCCGTCTGGCTCTGGACCCTGCGCTGGTCGGCCATCCGGCGGGTCGGCTGGTATGAAGCCGGGGCCATATTCGCCCTGGGCTTGTCGCTGCTGACTTATCCCCTGGCGCTGGGGGTCCCTGTCGTGTGCTGGCTGCTCGATCGCGTCTGCCACCCGGGAAATGAAGCGACGGGGACGACGAAGTCCTGGTTGGACCGATTCGGTCTTTTTCCCGGGCACCTGGTCATGGCGGGCCTGGCCGCGACGGTGCTGATCGCGACCTTGGTATCGCGCCGGAGCGGCGGGGAAACCTTCGCCGGCATGCCGGTGTTGGAAAACTTCGGGTTCATGGAACGCTTGGTGCAGGCACTGTATGTCTGGACCTACGACCTGGGGATTTTCTTCTTCCCCCTCAATCTGGCGCCCATCTACACGACCCTCTACGAATTCCGGCCGCCGTCGCCCGTGATTTATCTGGCAGCCGGTCTCGGGGCCTCGGTCCTTGTCGTCGTGACGATTCTGGCGCGCCGCCGCCCGGCGCTGGTGGGTTGGACCGTGGCCTATACCGCCATGGCCTTGCCAGTTCTCGGGCTCACCGAACATCCGTGGATCACGCACGATCGTTACACCGGCCTGTTGCATCCCGTCCTGGCGGTGGCGATCTTCCATGGACTCCTGCGGGGCGGGGCCGCCTGGTTTTTCCGGGTGGCGGCCGGCCTGGCCCTGGTCGCGATTCTGGCCGCGGCGGTGCAGGCCCGCCGTTTGATCGGGGTCTGGGCCGATCCGGCGGCCTTCAGCACCCGGTTGGAACAGACCCTGCCGCGCAACGCCTGGGCTGGCTACTATCTGGGCAACGTGCCGGCCAGCGCGCTTTTCCTCGCGGGCCAGTTCAAAGAGATCGACCCGGTCTTCACCCGGGCGGAGGCCTTTGCGACCGGCTGGTCTGCCGGTCCGGCCCGGGCGGAGTGGGCGGCTTTGCTCCGGCGGCACCGCGACTTTGTGCAACAAGCGTGGCCGGGGCGCACCGTCGCGCCGCTGGCGGTGTTGCACTACCTGCATGGCAAGGCCGCGCAGGAGCGCCAGGACTGGCGTACGGCCCGGTTCCATTTTCAGGCGGCGGTCCGGACGGAATCGTCGTTTGCCGAGGCCGGGCTGGAGGAGGCCTGGTGCGAATTGGAACACAACGACCCGGTTGCGGCCCGCCGGCGGGTGGAGCAGGCGATCGCCTCGCCCCGGGGGCTGTCCTTCTCTGTCCGCGAGCTGTCTTTCTGGCGCCTGCTGGCCGCGGTTCATGGCACGCGCGGGGAACTGGTGCTGGCGGCAGCCACGCAGCAAAGAGCCCGGGAGCGCGAGGCCGCGCCCGCCCGGCCCTGAGATGCCCGCCCAGCGAGCCAGGCATTGCCTGGTCGCCTGAACTCGCGGCCGATGACCCGGAATGCCGGCGCTCCGGCCTTGTCGGCGTTGGGCGGGTCTGTGACCAGCACAACCATGATATCCCGGACCTGCCTGGTGTTTTTGTTCTGACCGGCTTGGTGCTGACCGCGCTCCCGCTGCTCCGCGGCGCCGGGCCGTCGCCGGTCCGTCAACAGATTTTGTTCTTCACAAAGTCCGCGGGCTTCGAGCACGAGGCCATCAAGCCCATGCTGAAGGACGGTCGTCCGGGCTTCGCGATTCCCGTCATCGACGCGCTTGGCCGGAAAAACAACATCGAGTTTGTCTTCTCCAAGGACGCCTGACGCTTCACCCCGGAGTACCTCGCGCAGTTCGTCGCGTTCCTGTTCTACACGACGGGCGATCTCACCCTGGCCATGAGCGACCCGCGCGGCGACGGGGTGCCGCCCATGACCGCGGCGGGCAAGGCCGCGCTGCTGGCCGCCGTGGCCGGCGGCAAGGGCTTCATCGGCGTGCACAGCGCCACGGACACCTTCCACACCGCCGGCCGCAACGGGCATGTGCCGGAGGGCTGGGAAAACGACGGCGACACGGCGGATGACTTTGTGAAGATGCTGGGTGGCGAATTCATCCGCCACGGCGCCCAGCAGGCGACCAGGCTGACGGTGGCCGACCCAAAGATTCCGGGCCTTGCGGCGGTGCCGGCGGACTTCGCTCCGCTGGAGGAGTGGTATTCACTGAAAAATTTCGCCCCCGACCTGCCTGTCCTCCTGGTGCAGGAAACCGCCGGCATGGTTGGCGAAGAGTACGCCCGTCCGCCGTATCCCTCGACCTGGGTCCGCCTGCATGGCCGCGGCCGCGTGTTTTACAGCCGCCTCGGCCATCGGGAGGACATCTGGACCAGTCCCGTTTTTCAAAGCGTGCTCGAAGGTGGTCTCAACTGGGCCTTGGGCCGGGTCGACGCCGAGGTGACGCCGAACCTGCCGACGGCCGCACCCGGGGCCGGGCAACTGCCGGTTTTGGCGCCGGCCAAGGCGAACTGACCCGCCCGGTCCTGTTTCGCCTCGGTCTGCCGGTTGGCGCAAAATGCGGCTTTCGTCGGGCCCGGTTGTCCGCTTGCATGGCCACATGAATGATGCCCAGGCCCACGCCGAGAATGTCCGCCACTCGGCGGAGAAGATCACCGCCGCGCTCGCAGGCTTGAAGCCCCGGATCGCGATCATCCTCGGCTCCGGCCTCGGCGGGCTCGCCGCCCGGGTCGAGGGCGCGGTCACCCTGGCCTACCAGGACCTGCCGGGCTTTCCCGTGCTCACGGTCGCGGGCCATGCGGGCCAGCTCATCGTCGGCCGGTTGAGCGGCGTACCGGTCATCGTGCTCAACGGCCGCAAGCATTTCTACGAGACCAGCGACGCCTACCCGCTGAAAACGATGATCCGGGCCGTGCAGGCGGCGGGCGCCGAGACTCTGTTTCTCTCCAACGCCGCGGGCAGCCTCCGTCCGGCCATCGGGGTCAGCGAGCTCATGCTCATCACCGACCACATCAATTTCCTCGGGCTCAACCCGCTGGTCGGCCCGAATGACGAGGCCTTCGGCCCGCGGTTCTTTCCGGTCGCGGATGCCTGGGACGAGGGGCTCCGCGGCCGGGTAAAGGCGGTCGCCGCGCAGCTTGGCATCACGCTGCACGAGGGCGTCTACGTGGCGTTCCGCGGGCCGTCGTTCGAGACGCCGGCCGAGATCCGCATGGCGCAGGGGTGGGGCGGCGACGCCGTCGGCATGTCGAGCGTGCCCGACTGCCTCATCGCCCGGCATGGCGGGATGAAGGTCGTGGGCATCTCCTGCATCACCAACATGGGCGCCGGCCTGTCCGACGAGAAACTCTCGCACGCCCACACGATGGCGAACGCCGCGAAGGGCGCCGGGGCCTTCGAGCGCCTCGTCCTCGCAGCGGTGAAGGAGCTGTGATGCCCGCCGTGGCCATCCCGGCATGGGGGGGGGCGGTCCCGCGCATGAACGGATTGTTCAGCACCGGCGACTGGGTGGTCATCGTCGGCTACCTGGGCGGCATCATTGCGCTGGGCCTCTGGTTTGGGCGCGACCAGCGCAACACCCGCGACTACTTCCTCGGCAGCCGCAACCTCCCCTGGTGGGGCATCGGGGCCTCGATTGTCGCGACGGAGACCAGCGCGCTGACGATCATCGGCGTGCCCGCCATCGCCTACGGATCGAACATCATGTTCATCCAGATGATCGTGGGCTATGTGATCGCCCGCATCATTCTGGCGGTGGTGATGGTGCCCCACTATATGAAGGGAGAGATCTACTCGCCCTACCAGCTGCTGGAGCAGCATCTCGGGCGCGGGCCGCGCCGTCTGGCCGGGGCCTGCTTTCTTTTCCTGGAGACCCTCTCCGCCGGTGTGCGGGTCTATGTGGCCTGCATCCCCATGCAGCTCATGCTCGGGGCCACGGTCTGCAGCCTCGGCGGCCTGGTCGATCCCATCCTGGGCGCCATTCTGCTCTTTGTCGGGTTGTCGCTGGTCTATACCTACATCGGCGGGGTGAAGGCCGTTGTCTGGACCGACGCCGTGCAGATGCTGCTCTTCATCGCGGGCGGACTCTATGCGTTGTTCTATATCCCGAGCCTGCTGGAGGGTGGCTGGGGCGGGGCCGTGGCGGAGGCTACCGCGGCGGGCAAGCTGGCGTGGCTCAATTTGGATTTCGGGTTCTCCGCGCCCTTCAACATCTGGATGGGCCTCATCGGCGGCACGGTGATGGTCCTGTCCAGCCATGGGGCCGAGCAGTCGATCGTGCAGCGCGTCCTGTCCTGCGCCAATGTGGCCGAGGGGCGGAAGGCGCTCATTTTCAGCGCGGTGCTGATCTTTCCGCTCTTCCTGATCTTCCTCCTCGTGGGCGTCATGCTCTGGGTTTTCTACCAGCATCATCCCTTCCAACTGGCTCTGCCCGAGAGCCGGCCGGGGATCAAGTCGGTCGATTTCATCTTCCCGATCTTCCTGATGACCGAGGTGCCGCCGGTGATGAAGGGCTTCCTCATTGTTGCGATCCTCTCCGCGGCGATGTCGTCGATCAGTTCGGCGCTCTCGGCGCTGGCGTCGGTTTCGACGATGGACTTCGTCCAGCCGGCGCTGCAGCACAAGAGCGAGGCGTTCTTCCTGCGGTTCTCCAAATACTCGACGATCTTTTGGGCCGCGGCGCTCGTGGGCGTGGCCTTTCTCACCCGCGAGGTGCAGTTTGTCCTCAACGCCGCCTTCTCGCTGCGCGGCCTGACCAGTGGCGCGCTGCTCGGCGGTCTGATTCTGGCCCTGTTCGCGCGCGGAGTCGGACCGCGGGCGGCCATGGCCGGCATGATCGCCTCGCTGCTGGTGATGAACGCGATCTACTGGCCGCCCAACATCGCGGCGTTCCGGGAAACCTGGCTGCGGGTCTTCGGCGGGGAGGTTTTCTGGCCGTGGTTCACCCTGATAGGAACCAGCGTGACTCTCGGCGTGGCTTGGGTCGTGCGGACCGTCTGGCCGGAAAACCGCGGGGCACCGGCCAAGCCGGCGCCGTCCGCCTAGCCCGGATATTTCACACCCATGAGATTATCTTTCAGAGAAATATCCGTCTGCCCTTCGGGCAGAGCGACTCTGTCGCGGTTAGCCCCGACGAGGTCGGCCCGACAGGGCGCA
>JBKJTZ010000110.1:0-12141 GCA_046590295.1 Lacunisphaera sp. | reverse complement strand
CGTCCCTTTCCCATGAACAACGAATCCGAAAAACATCCCTGGCAGAAGCTGCTCGATAACACCTGGCTGCTGCTCGTCCTCGGCGTCCTGATCCCCGTCCTCTCCTACACGGTGTGGGGCTGGGTCGAACTCCTGCTCACCAAACCCGCCCTGCTGCCCTGAACCCCACCCGCCATGAGTCTGCGTCCCCTTACCGCCCCTTGGTTCCACGGCCCGGCCGGCCACGAGAAAATCTGGCTCGGTTGCGCCATCCTCTGGTGCTTCGTGATGTCGCTGATGATGCCCTACTGGCATTTTCGCGGCAAACAGAACAGCACCGGCGAGGCCTACACCGTCAAGCCCGTCGACTTCCTTGCCCGCACGGAGAAGTTTGTCGCCGCCAACCGGGTCGGCACCTACACGAATCCCGGCAACAATCCCCTGATGGGCGAGCTGCCCCTCGTCGAGCCGCCCGCCGGCGGCGACGCCTACCTGATCGGCCGCATGTGGCAGTGGTATCCCGCGCTGCGCCTGCGCCAGGGCGAGACCTACCGCCTGCACCTGTCCTCGCTCGACCTGCAGCACGGCTTCTCGCTGCAGCCGTTGAACATGAACTTCCACGTGCTCCCCGGCTACGACCATGTGCTGACCATCACCCCCACCTCGAAGGGCGAGTTTACCATCGTCTGCAATGAATTCTGTGGCATCGGCCACTCCGGCATGTCCGGCAAAATCTTCGTCGAATAACCGCCTCCGCCATGTCCACCTCCTCCCATAATCTCACGGCTCCCGGCACCCCCGGGCGCGTATGCGGCACCACCGGCCTGAGCGTCTGCCTCGACGCCCAGCGCTTCATCAAGCTCAACGCCGTCCTCGGCATTGTCTTCCTGCTGCTCGGCGGCATCGCGGCGCTGCTGCTCGCGCTCACGCGCTGGCAGACGGTGCACCTCCTGCCCGCCGACTGGTTCTACCGCATCCTGACCTTCCACGGCATCAACATGCTGATCCTGTGGATCCTCTTCTTCGAGGTCGCCATTCTCTACTTCGCCTGCACGACGCCGCTCAACGCCCGGCTCTTCTCGCGCAAGGTGGCCTGGGTCTCCTTCGGCCTCATGGCCCTCGGCGCCGTCATGGTGGACTACGTCATCCTCGCCGGCCAGGCCGACGTGATGATGACCTCCTACCTGCCACTGCTGGCGCACCCGCTGTTCTACCTCGGCATCATCCTGGTGGCGGTCGGCACGCTGGTCGGTGTCTTCAACTTCTTCGCCACGCTCTACGTCGCCAAGCGCGACGGGGCCTACACGGGCTCGCTGCCGATCGTGACCTTCGGCGCGCTCGCCGCCGCCATCATCGCCGTCGTCACGCTGCTGCACGGCGCCGTGGTGATGATCCCGACCTTCACCTACTCGATGGGCTGGACGCCCGAGCCCGACCCGGCCTGGTATCGCCTCATCTGGTGGGGCCTCGGCCACCAGTCGCAGCAGGTCAATGTCTGTGCGATGGTCGCGGTGTGGTATCTGCTCACGCACATCATCGTCGGCGCCCGGCCGATCAACGAGGCGGTGTGCCGCACGGCGTTCGTGCTCTACATCCTCTTCATCAACCTCGCCTCGGCGCACCATCTGCTCGTCGACCCGGGCGTCGGCGCCACGTGGAAGATCTGGAACACCTCCTACGCCATGTACCTGGCGGTGCTCGCCTCCATGGTCCACGGGTTCACGGTCCCGGCGGGCGTCGAGATCGCGATGCGGGAAAAGGGTTACACCCGCGGCATCTTCGGCTGGGTCACCGCCCTGCCGTGGAAGAACCCCGCGTTCTCCGCCACGGCCCTCTCGCTCGTGATCTTCGGCTTCCTCGGCGGCATCACCGGGGTGACCCTCGGCACGCAGCAGATCAACATCATCGCGCACAACACGCTGCGCATCCCCGGCCACTTCCACGTGACCGTCGTCGGCGGCACGACCCTGGCCTTCATGGGGCTCGCCTATTACGTGATCCCGCTGATCTTCCAGCGCGACTTCATCGGCCGCGGCTGGGCGCGGGTGCAGCCGTGGATCTTCGGCGGCGGCATCACCATGCTCGCCTTCGGCATGTCGTTTGCGGGCTCGCTCGGTGTCGCCCGGCGGAGCTGGGACATTGACGCGCAGGGCATCTACGGCCCCGCCGCGCATCTCTGGCTCGGCGTGCTCGGCCTCGGCGGCATCCTCGCCTTCACCGGCCTGCTCATCTTTGCGCTGCTCTGCGTCGGCACGCTGTTCTTCGGCGCGAAGATTGAAAAGCGCGCCATGGCCGACTGGGGCACGCCGCCGGCCCTCGCCGGCAGCCAGCCCGGTTCGCTGGCCCACGATCACTACGCCACCAAGGGCACGATGGTCCTGACCCTCGTCTTCCTCGCCTGCTTCGTGGTGTATTACTTCGCCAACTGGAAGGCGCTCGCCGACGTCTGGCCGGTGCGCTGAGGCGGACGGACCCCCACGCCATGTCCGCTCCCGCCACCCTCACCCTGCCCCCCGACGGCGGGGCGGTCCTCCCGCCCTCCGCCCCGGGCAGTGGCGCGGCCGCCCGCTTTCTCACCGGCCCGGGCCTGCTCGTGTTTTTGCTCACCGCCCTGGCGGGCTACGAGGTTTTTCTCCTGCTGACCATCTTCGGGCCCACCGAGGGCGGGTGGCTCGGGGATTTTGTGCGCGATTTCCAACTCTGGTGCTACCGCGGCGATCCGCGCACCGGCGGCATCTCCTGGCTTGCCGTCTCCGTGATGATGGGCGAGCCGCTCTTCGTCGTCGGCGTCGCGGCGCTGCTCTGGCGCCGGATGTTCATCCAATTGCAGTCGCCCCGGGTCTGGTTCGCGCACACCCGCGCGATCGTGGCTGCCGTCGCCCTCACCGCAGTCTCCGCCGGCGGCCTGCTCTATTATGCCCGGACTGACGCGCGACTCGCCCAGATTTTGCCCCCTTTCCCGGGGGAGCGCATCCGGGTGCAGCTGGCGCTCCCCGACACGCCGCTCGTCGACCAGAAGGGCGGGGCGTTCCGGTTTTCCGACCTGCGCGGCCGCGTCGTGCTGGTCACCGGTGTCTATGCCGCCTGCACGACGGCATGCCCGGAAATCTTCCTCGAGCTCGGGCGCATCCTCGGCGAGCTGCCCGCCACGGAGCGCGCCGACCTGAGCGTCGTGGCCCTGACCCTCAACCCGGAATACGAGACGGCGGAGCTGATGGACCTGGTGGCCGAGGGCCGGGGGCTGGCGCATCCCGGATTCCGCTACGTGAACGCCGCGGTTCCCGCCGAGATGCATGACCTGCTGACGGGCCTGCAGTTTTCCGCCACGCGCAATCCCGCGACCGGCGTCATCGACCACGCCAACCTGTTCCTCCTCGTCGACCGCACCAACCACATCGCTTACCGCTTCACGCTAGAGCCGCGGCACCGCGCCTGGCTGCGCACCGCCCTGCGTTCCCTCCTCCACGAATCCGATGTCCCACCCGCACGAGCACCCTGACGTCGACTGCGAGGAGCTCGCCGATGCCATGGGACCTGCGGCCGCCGCGCCCGGCTCCAGCCCGCCCCCCGCGCCCGTCCGGGGCGCCCGGCTGCTCGCCGCCGGGGACGGCCTCCTCACCCGGCTGGATGCCCTGCTCGAGCGGGCGTTGCCGCGCGAGCTGAACCCGCTCGCCCAGCTCGGGGCCGCCGCCAACGCCATGCTGGTGCTCGCCACGCTGTCGGGCGTGCTGATGCTCGTGTGGTATTCCTCCAGCGTGCAGTCGGCCTGGCACTCGCTCGAGGACCTCGGACCGCGCTCGCTGGGCGGACTGATGCGCAGCGTGCATCGCTATTCGTCCGACCTCACCATGCTGCTGGTACTGGCGCACGCGGGGCGCACCTTTTTCGCGCGCAAATTCGCCGACGCCCGCTGGCTGGCCTGGGTGAGCGGCCTCGGGCTGCTCGCGCTGGTGTGGTTCATCGGGTGGACCGGCTACTGGCTCGTGTGGGACGAGCGGGCCCAGCTGCTGGCCCTCGACACCATCCGCGTGATGGACGTGCTGCCCGTCTTCGGCGAACCCCTGCTGCGGTTGTTCGCCTCGGACCGCACCGTGCCCTCGCTGCTGTTCTTCGTCATTTTCTTTTTGCACATGGCACTGCCCATGGGCATCGCGGGCGGGTTGGCGCTGCACCTCGCCCGCCTCAGTCGCAGCCGGCTGCTGCCCGGCTGGCGCCTGAGCACGTGGCTCGGCGGCGCCGTGCTCGCGGCCGCGCTGATCTACCCGGCGACCAACGCCCCCGCCGCCGCGATGGCCGTGAAACCGGCCACGCTGACGATGGACTGGTGGTATCTCTGGCCGCTGCAGGTCACCGCGCGGCTGTCGGGCGGCGGCATCTGGCTGGCTGCGGGCCTCGTCGGCGCCGGTCTGGTGACTGTGCCGTGGTGGCTGGCCCGGCGGCGGCCCCGGCCGGTTTTCCAGGCAACCGTCAACATCTCGCGCTGCTTCGCCTGCACCCTGTGCTCGCACGACTGCCCGTTCGGCGCGATCACGATGGTGCCCCGCACCGACGGCAAGCCGTTCCCCTCGCAGGCGCAGATCGACCCCGACCGCTGCATCGGCTGCGGCGTGTGCGCCGGCGCCTGCGACACCCAGGGCATCGGCCTCGCTTGGTTCGACGCCCAGCAGGTGACGCGTGAGTTGGAGGATTTCGTCCTGGCGGAGGTCGCGCGCGGCACGGCCCCGGCGCTGGCGTTCGTCTGCGCACAGTCGGACGGCGGCTGGGAGCTGTTCGATGCCGTCGCGTGGTCCGCCCGGCTCCCGGGCTACACGGTGCGGCCCGTGCCCTGCTCGGGCTGGATCGAGCCGAAGCTGACCGAGCGCCTCATCCGCAAGGGCGCGGCCGCCGTGCTGATCGTCGGCTGCGGCTCAAGCGAGGCCTTCTGCAAGGAAGGCAACACCTGGATGCCCGCCCGGCTCAGCGGCGCGCGCGAGCCCGCGTTCCGACCCAACCGCGCCGACCCGCGCAAGGTGGCCCATGTGAACTTCGATCCGCTGCGCCCGGCGCGGCTCACCGGGGCGGCTGCCCGCCTGCGACGGGGCGAACCCGCCGCCGCCAGGGCGGTCCGCTCCGGGGCCGCCGGCTGGATTGCGGGCCTGCTGCTCACGGTGGTGACGCTCGCCGGGCTGCTGTTGGTCAGCGACGCGCCCTTCCGCAACCCGGCGCCGGCGGCGGCGGAGTTCATCTTCACCTTCCGCGCCAACGGCGACTGGCTCTCGGGGGCCGCGCTGGCGCTGCCCGACGCGGCGCAGGACAACCGCCCGGTGCACATGCGCACGGCGCAGCCGGCCCGGCGCACCCGCGCCCCCGTCGTGATCCGGCTGGAAGTGGACGGTCACGCGCAGGAACAGGTCTTCCAGCCCAAGGGCGTGAAATCCGACGGCACCTCGGTGGGCGAGATGCGCGTGCCGCTGGCGCCGGGCGCGCATCAGATCAAGGTCAGCGTCGTGACCAGCACCGACCCTGCCGTCGCCCCACACGCCTGGTCCGCCGAAATCCACGCGCTCCCCCGCCGGCTGACCGTCCTCTCCTACGAGGCCGCCCACGGGTTCCAACTGGAACCGTAGGCCGCGGGCGGACCCGGCGACCGCCCGCTCAGGCCGCGGGCTCGGTGACCTGCGTGAGCAGCATCGAGAAATCTTCCGGGGCGGTCAGGGCGTGCAACATACCCGGCGGCAGATGCAGCAGGTCGCCGGGTTTGAGCGCGTGCACTTTGCCGCCGACCGAAAAGTCACACCGGCCGGTCAGGACCTGCACGAGCGCCCGCGCCTTGCTGGTGTGCTCGGAGAGCTCCTGCCCGGCGGCGAAATGAAACAGCGTGAGACGCAACGCCGGCGTGGTGAGCACGGCGCGGCTGATGATGCCTTGGGCGACCCCAGCCACCGGCTCGAACAGGGAGCAGGTGCCGGCCTCGGTGGTGGAGAGCAGGGTTTTTTTCTTCATAATGGGTGCGCCCGCCATGGCGGCGGGCCTGCCGGCAGCCTAGCCGGGAAGCCGGTCCGCCGCCTTGACCTGGGTCATGCTTCGGCGTGAAGGCGTTTCCCAGACGAGGAATGGTCTTACTACGGGGACGCCGGCGCCCCGGTCGGTGCGTCCCGGACGAGGGCAATTTCGCCCTGCCGCGCATAGTCGATGGCCTCGGCCAGGATGCGGGCGGCCTCCTGCGGGGCGTGGAAGCCCATGGAGTTTTCCGCCGCCACGAAATCGAGGCGCCACTGGGCCTTGCGCTGCAGGTCGCGGGCGGTCTTGAGCCGGGCTTCCGATGCGCCGTTTTTCTGCGCGGCCACGAGGGCGTCGATCAGGGCGACGACCGCCTGCTCGCCCCGGGTGAGCAGGGCCGCGTTGCGGTCCTGCACGAGCAGCGCGCGGGCGGTGATTTCCTTTTCAGGGATGCGGTGGCAGGACTGGCAGGACTGCGCGACGTTGAGGAGCGGCGAGCGGACATGGTGGTTGCTCACCTTGATGGCGCCCTCACGGACATAGGGCATGTGGCAGTCGGCGCAGGCCACACCGCTGCGGGCGTGGATGCCCTGGCTCCACATCTCGAACTCCGGGTGCTGCGCCTTGAGGACGGGCGCGCCGGTCTCCTTGTGCGTCCAGTCCTTGTAGCCGGCCTCGTCGTAGTAGGTCTCGATCTGCTCGACCTTGAGGCCCTTGTCCCACGGGTAGGTGACCAGCTTGCCCTCGCCCTTGAAGTAATACTCGACGTGGCACTGGGCGCAGACCAGCGAGCGCAGCTCCTGGCGGGTGGCATCGGTGTTGGGCTCGTAGCGGCCCTTGCGGCCTTCCTTGCGCCAGCGCTCGATGCTGGGGAGGTGGGGCGTGGGATAGTCGGAGCTGGCCAGCGCGCGGATGCCGTTGAGGAAAGCGGGGCGATTGACCCGGAGGTTCATGTTCGCCGCGTCATGGCAGTCGATGCAGGAGACCGGGTGCTCGACGAGCTTGGTGGCCTCGGCGTAGGGCATCTTGCAGACCTCCTCGAAGCCTTTCTGGATCTGGGCCTCCCAGTTTTCCTTGCCGGCGGGGACCCCGGCCTTGAGCCCGGCGTCGATGTAGGCGGGCATCACGGAGGCGTGGCACTGGAGGCAGGCGCCGGGCTGCTTGAGCTTGGTGACGCGCTCGGTCTCGCGCTGGTCCTGCAACATGAAGGCGTGACCGCGCTCCTCGCGGTAATCCACCGCGAAGCCGTAGCCGGCAAAGATGCGGCGCCAGACGGGGCTCTCATCGAGGTGCTGGAACGCCTCGCTGCCGCCGTGGCTTGTGCGCTCGGTGTCGGTGGTGCGCCGGTAGCTGTCGTATTGGCGCGGGTAGTTCTTGCCCCACACTGCGGGGTCGACCGTGCGGTCGTCCACCTCGACGACGCGGAACACGTCCTTAGTCGCCTCGACCTGACGGGCGACGATGTTCTGATAAAGCATGAGCACGAGGAACGTGGCCAGGGCCGTGCCGGTGAGGAGAGCGACAAAGACCCAGATGGCGAGGGCGCGGCGGTCGGTGGGGAGGAATTTTTTCATGGGAGGGAGCGGGGGATGAAAGGGAAGGCGGCCGGACGGTTCAGCGGACCGGGCCGTGGCCGACCTCGCGGTGGCAATGGACACAGTCGAGCATGCGCCGGGGATCGCCGCGGTGGGTGTTGATGCCGTCCACGACCTGCTCGTGGCAGGTGACGCAGTTGTGCTGCAGCACGGCGGAATTGTGCGGGCGGATCATGATGGGCTCGTGAAAATCCTGCAGCGTGAAGCCCTTCGAGTGCCAGAAGCCGTTCTCCGCCTTGCTGAGGTATTTCGGGAGGAAGGCATGCGGGGTGTGGCAGTCGTTGCAGGTCGCGACGGCATGGTGGGGGGATTTCTGCCAGCCGTCGAAATGCTCGCGCATGATGTGGCAGTTCATGCAGGCCAGCGGGTCGTTGGAAAAATACGAAAGGCCGCGCGCGTAGGTGAACGTGTAGGTGCCGAGCCCCGCGAACATCCCGAGCGTGCCGGCCAGGCCGAGCAGGAGATAGAGGCGGAGCCGGGCGCGCGGTTCGATCATCCCGGACAGAAAAACAGGCCGACCCGGCGTGAGTCAACGCCGCGCTGGGCGGCCGCGGGGCCGTCGGCCCTACTCGCGCCAGAAGTTGACGGCCCAGGCGCCGTCGGCGCGGTGCTCCACCGTGGAGTGAAAGCCCTCGCTCTTCAGCAGCTCGATGAGCGGCGCGGGCATGAAGGGTGCGACGAGGGTCACGCCCTCCCCGGCCTTGAGCGTATCCACCCGGGCACGGATCAAGGCAAACGGCTCCTCCCCCCGCGCGAGATGGGGCCGGACGTCAAAGAATTTGAATTTGGTGGCGGACATAGAATGAGGTTAGCGGGCGAACTCCACCTGCACCCAGATTTTTTGCACGTTGGGCTGCAGGGTGCCGTCGCGGCGGAAGCTGGCGAATTTGACCAGCCCGGTGATCGCCGGGCCGAATTTGCGCGTCAGCTGGAGATCGAACTCCGACCCGAGCCGGACACCGGTGGCCTCGGTCTCATACCAGTGCTCGAACGCGAGCAGCGAGAAGCCCGCCGGGAGGCTGACGGTGGCCTTCACATAGGTGTCGCGCAGGCCGGCGGCCGGCGTGGCGAGGAAGAGGTCCGCCCAGCCGTTGAAGGCGTGCAGCGTGGCGAGCGGGGTCTTGAAGCCGACATTGTTATCCGCGCCCAGCACCTCGCGGCCCAGCGTGATGCTGCCCTGCTTCGCGACGAGCCCGGCCTCCACCTGGTAGTAGGATGTCGAGTAGTTGAGCGGGCTCGGGCCGTAGTCGGCCTGGTGGGCGAACTCGGCGCGGTAGGAGAACTTGAAAGTGTCATTCAGCCTGGTTGAGCCGGCCAGGCTCAGCCCGTAGGTCGCGCAGCTTTGCGCGACGGCCGCCCGGTCGAAATCGAGCAGGTAGGCGTAGCTCGTGACCGTGCCGACGGGCAGGCCGGCGTAGCTGGCGTTGAGGAGGTGCGAGTTGGACTGCCAATAGCCCTGGGCATGGCGGTTGCCGAACACCCGGTTGATGCGGTCGAGGTAGGCGTAGGTAAAGATGGCCTGTTCGACCGACTTGTCCTGCACGGTGATGGCGTCGAAGGTCTGCATGTTCTGCCTCCAGCCGACGTCCCCGACGAAGCGGGCGTTGTCGAGCACGAGGCGCTGGCGGCCGGCGGTGACCGTGGTCTTGCCGCCGGTGAAGCCGAGCCAAGCCTGGTTGATCTCCGTCGTTTCCGGATCGGGGACCACCGCGCGGCCTAGCCCGCCGGCATTGAGCCCCGCCTGACTGTAGCTGTCCGGATCCGCCGCGACGATGTTCTCCGCCTCGACCATCGCCTTCCAACCGCCAAGCGGAGCCGTGGTGAAGCCGAGCCGCGTGCGGAGCGTGAGCGCCGTGGCATCGCGCAGGCCGGTCTGCGCCACACCCTCATAGCGGAGTCGGAGATTGAGCGAGACCTGACCCCGCGTCATGGCGTCGGCCAGCGAGACGGGTTCGGCGGCAGTGAGGGGAATGGCACCCACGAGGAGCAGCAGCAGGACAGGGGGTTTCATGGTTGGCAAATTACAGGTCAACGAGGCTGCGGGCGGACCCGGGAGACAGAATCCGGATCAAAGGCATCACCCGTGTTACCCCAGCTGTTGGTAACATAGGTAAGGACGTCCGCTACCTGGGTGTCGCTCAGCACCGCGTCGAGCGGCGGCATGAGGTTGTTGTAGCTGGCGCCATTGACCGTGACGGGGCCCGACAGACCCTGCAATATGATCCGCACGGCGCGCGGCCGGTCCTCCAGCAGATAGTCGGCGCCCGCCAGCGGCGGAATCACGCCGGGCACCCCGCGGCCATCCGGCATGTGACAGGCGGCACAGAGCACGCGGTAGACGCGCGCGCCGTTGGCCATTAGCGACGGCTCCGGCCGGCCGGCACTCGTGGAGTCCATTCCCACCTCGGCCACCGGGGCCGCCAGGCCGAGGGACTCCCCGGGCGTGGTCGGCACCAGCTGCACGGTGAGTGCCACGGCGAAGGCGAGGACCGGCAGCAGTAAGGCGAGTGATTTCATGAAATGGGTACCCGGCTAAGTTAGCAAAAACCGGAGCCGCTGACCTTGACCCGCATCAAGGGAATGAGGGGACGCGCCGGTTCAGGGCGGCCCACCCTGCGCCGCCGGCTAATTCGTCCGGCTTTGACCCAAGTCAAAGCCCGCCCCCGGCCTCCCCGCTACCATCCGCCCATTCCCGATTGCGACCCCACGCACGCAACGCCTCCGCAACCTCCATCGATCGTTCCATGAATACCGTTTCCCTTCGTCCGTCCTTCGGCCGCTGCCTGGCCGTGGCCGTCGCCGTCCTGGCGACCGTCGCCGCACCCCGGGCGCAGGCCTGCGACTCCTGCTCCCAGGCCATGGCCCTCCGTCTGCTCAAAAGCGCTACCCCCTCGGCCCACTCCGCCGAGATGATGAATCTGATCAACAACGCCGAGTGGGAGGGCAAGCAACGCCTCCTGAATGTGATGGCCGCCGTGAACCTCGGCGCGCCGGGTGCGGCCCCGGCGGCGCCCGCTCCCGTGCCGGCCGCCCCCGCCGCGCCCGCCGCCCACCCCTTCCAGGGCGTGATCGACCGCGACAAGAAACTCGGCATCTGGGAGACCAGCTATGTCGTCCCCGGCACCAAGGCGGACAAGAAGTTCACCATCACGCTGGAGGAATCCGATGTGTTTCTCGGCAACGGCGTGGTCTACTCGGGCTTCACCGTGAATGAATCCATTCCCGGCCCCACCATGATCGCGGAGGAAGGAGATGTGATCGAATTCGTCGCGCAGAACAAGGGTGGCATCCCCCACGGCGTGTCCATCCACGCCGCCTACACCCAGACTTCGAAATACCTCGGCAAGATCAGTGCGGGCGAAACCAAGAGCATGTTCTTTCGCGCCAACCACCCCGGGGTCTACATGTATCACTGCGCCCCGGGCGGCCATGCCATCCCGATGCACACGCTCAACGGCCAGTATGGCATGATCGTCGTCAAACCCAAGACCGTGAAGTTCAAGATGGACGAGGTCATGGGCCGCGGCCCCGACGTGGAAATCTACCTGCTCCAGCACGAGCTCTACGCCAGCGGCAAGGATGCCATCGAAGGCCGCGCCGCCTACGTGATGTTCAACGGCAAACTCTTCCGCTACGTCGAAAGCCCCATCAAGGTCCGGCCGGGCGACTTCGTCCGCATCAACTTCCTCAACGCCGGCCCGAACCTCACCTCGACCCTCCACTTGGTGGGCATTCTCTGGGACTACGCCTACTGGCAGGGCACGCCGACCGAGGGCAACACCTTCACGGGCGGCCAGACGGTCACCGCCGGCCCGTCCGATTCCTGGGTGATCGATTTCCGCGTGCCGCCCGACGAAGGCTCCTACCTGATCGTCACGCACGCCTTCGGTAGCACGACTCGTGGCGCCATTGGTATATTGCAGGCCGAAAAGGACGCCCCGCGCGCGCCGACGGTCCTCGCCCAGGGACCGGTGCTCCCGGAGAAAAAGATGGAGGAAATCAAGGCCAAGGCCGTCCGCACGATCTCGCCCTTCCGCCCGGGCTCCGAAGATCTCTCCAACCCCTACATTTTGCCGGCCGGGCAGAAGAAACTCCGCGTGCAGATCATCGGCAATTCCTATTACCCAAAGGTCGCCATCGTGCCGCCCGGCACGGAGATCGAGTGGGTCAACGAGGACGTGTTCGCCTTCTTCCAGGGTGAGTTCTCCGGCGTGCACGACGTCGTCACCAGCGAGGCCCCCGAGCATTTCACCTCGCCGATGCTGGCCCACGCCGAGCGCTTCAAACAGGTGCTCACTAAGCCCGGCTCCTACACCTACTACTGCACCCCGCATCCCTACATGGAAGGAGTGATCCGGGTCGAGTAACCGGGCGACGCCCGGAACCCGCGCCTCTGCCGGATTCCGGCGGGGGCTTTTTATGGCCTTTGGGTCTAATACGGGGCTTGCCCCGGCTTGGTTGGAGGCGGGGCTATTATACCAACGTCCCTTTTGTTTTGGACTTTGCGGTGCCTGAGCCGGTAGGGGCGGTTGCCCTCAACCGCCCTCGGTGAGACCAGGGCCGTTGAGGGCAACGGCCCCTACCTAAA
>JBKJTZ010000028.1:0-20669 GCA_046590295.1 Lacunisphaera sp. | reverse complement strand
GCCGTGGTGGACAGCGGGAAGCAGTCCGGCGTCTATTACCTGATCAGCGCCTACCGCCACATCGGCCACATCCAGGCGCACATCGATCCGCTGGGCGGACCGCCGGCGCCGTTGCCGAAACTCGCGCTCGACACCTTCCGCCTCGACGAGTCCGACCTCGATACCGTCTTCGACACCGGCAATTTCCGCGGCGGCGGCCAGCTGAAGCTGCGCGACCTCCTCGCGCAGCTGAACGAGACCTACTGCGAGCATACCGGCGTCGAATACACCCACATCCAGGACCAGGACTGCCGCCGCTGGCTGCAGGAAAGGATCGAGGCCCAGATGCTCGAGCCCGACTTCAACAAGGCCCAGAAGGTCCGCATCCTGCGCCGCGTCCACAAGGCCGAGCTGTTCGAGAAATTCCTCCACACAAAATATGTCGGCCAGAAGCGCTTCTCCCTCGAGGGGGGTGAGACCATCATCGCCGCGCTCGATGCGGTCATCGACCACTGCCCGTCGATGGAGATCGAGGAGATCGTCATGGGCATGGCCCACCGCGGCCGCCTCAACGTCCTGTGCAATGTCATGCGCAAGTCGTTCGACCAGCTCTTCGAGCAGTTCTCGGACAACTACCTCCCCGACACGGTCGCCGGCGACGGCGACGTGAAATACCACCTCGGCTACGAGTCGATCCTTGCCACCTCGACCGGCCACAAGGTCGAGGTGCGCCTCGCCGCCAATCCCTCCCACCTCGAGATTGCCGGCCCGATCGTCGAGGGCAAGGCCCGCGCCCGCCAGCGCCACCGCGGGGACACGACCGAGCGACGCCGGGTCATGCCCCTGCTCATCCACGGCGACGCCGCCATCGCCGGCCAGGGCATCGTGGCCGAGACGCTCCAGTTCTCCCAGATCCCCGGCTACCGCACGGGCGGCACGCTGCACTTCGTCATCAACAACCAGATCGGCTTCACCACCGACCCGATCGACTCGCGCTCCTCGCGCTACTGCACGGATGTCGCCAAGACCGTCGAGGCCCCGGTCTTTCACGTCAACGGCGACGATCCCGAGGAGGTCTGCATGATCGCGCAGCTCGCGGTCGAATTTCGCCGCCGCTGGTCCCGCGACGTGTTCATCGACATGTATTGCTACCGGAAGCACGGCCACAACGAGAACGACGAGCCGTCCTTCACCCAGCCGCTGATGTACCGGCAGATCGCCGAGCATGAGCTGGTCTCCACGCTTTATACCCGCCAGCTGATCGCCGAGGGCTCGATCACCGAGATCGAGGGCGAGGCGATCAAGGCGGAGTATTCCGCCGCGCTCGACGAGAATCTCGCCAAGGCCAAGGCCCGCGAGGCCGCCAAGACCGCCCAGCGCCAGGCCGCGGCGGTCCCCGACGCCTACAAGGGCTCCACCGCGGTCTTCCAGCGCGGCTACCATTTCACCACCGTTGAGACCAAGGTGTCGCGCGAGGCCGTGGACCAGATCTTCGCCGCGCTCACGCAAGTGCCGGAGGGCTTCACGGTCCACCCAAAGATCCGCCGCTTCCTCGACAACCGGACCAAGGCCCACCAGGAGGGCGGTCCCTTCGACTGGGGCATGGGCGAGGCGCTGGCGTTCGGCACGCTGCTCCTCGAGGGAACGCCCGTGCGGCTCAGCGGCCAGGACAGCCAGCGCGGCACCTTCACCCACCGGCATGCGGTCTTCAGCGACCACGTCAACGGCTCGCAATACGTCCCGCTCAGCCAGCTCGCCGAGAAACAGGCCAAGATCTGCGTCTACAACTCGCTCCTTTCCGAGGCCGCCGTGCTCGCCTTCGACCACGGCTACGCGCTCGACTATCCGCAGATGCTCGTGATCTGGGAGGCGCAGTTCGGCGACTTTGCCAACGGGGCGCAGGTCGTCATCGACCAGTTCATCGCTTCCGCCGAGTCGAAGTGGCAGCGCACCACCGGCATCACGCTGCTGCTGCCCCACGGCTACGAGGGTCAGGGGCCCGAGCACTCGTCGGCGCGGCTCGAGCGCTTCCTCCAGCTCTGCGCCGAAAACAACATCCAGGTCGCCAACCTCACGACCCCGGCCCAGTTGTTCCACATGCTGCGGCGGCAGATGAAACGCGATTTCCGCAAGCCGCTCATCATCATGTCACCCAAGTCGCTCCTGCGCCACCCGGCCGCCGTGTCCCGGCTGGAGGACTTCACCAACGACAGCTTCCACGAGATCATCGACGACCCGCTCGACTCGGCCAAGGCCGACCGCGTCATCCTGTGCTCGGGCAAGGTCTACTACGACCTCTGCGACTACCGCGACAAGGAGAAGATCACCGGCACCGCCATCATCCGCGTCGAGCAGCTCTACCCGCTGCACCGCGCCCGGCTCGGCGAGATCGCCGACGCCTACGGCCGCGATGCCCGCCTCATCTGGTGCCAGGAGGAACCGCAGAACATGGGCGCGTGGAGCTTCATCGCGCCGCAGCTGGAGGAGATCTTCGGCCGCAAGCCCATCTACGCCGGCCGCGATGCCGCCGCCTCCCCCGCCGTCGGCGTGCTCGCCATCCACCGGATGCAACTCGCCACTTTCCTCCAAAAAGCCTTCAGTAGCTGACCCCTTAAAGCTTAACACTTATACCTTACAGCGCTCTTCCCATGGCCATTGAAGTCAAAATCCCCCCGATGGGCGAATCCATCACCACCGGTGTCCTCGCCAAATGGCACGTCACCGACGGAGCCGTCGTCAAAAAGGACCAGCCGCTCTTCGAACTCGAGACCGACAAGATCACCTCTGAAGGCACCGCCGAGGCCGCCGGCAAGATCACATTCAAGGTCCAGGCCGGCACCGATGTGAAGATCGGCCAGGTCGTCGCCACGATCGACGAGTCAGCCGCGGGCGGGAAAGAAGAGGCCAAGGCTGGGGCGAAGGAATCCTCATCGCCGGTTGAGCCTGCAGCCGGGGCCGCTGGCCCCGGCCCGGCCTCACCGAGCCCGGCTACCGCGAAAAGCACCGAGCAATCCCCCGCCGTCCGCCGCCTCGCCGCCGAGACCGCCATCGACCCCGCGACCGTCGCCGGCACCGGCAAGGCCGGCCGCGTCACCAAGGGCGACATGCTCGCCGCCGGGGAAAAACCGGTCCCGTCCGAGGTGGCGGTGCCCCCGTCCGCTGTAGCCGGGGCCGCTGGCCCCGGTCCGGGCTCACCGAGCCCGGCCACCGCGCCCGCCGCCACCGGCGAACGCCAGACGCGCGTCAAGCTGTCCAAGCTCCGCCAGACCATCGCCCACCGCCTCGTCTCGGCGCAGCACGAGGCCGCCATGCTGACGACCTTCAACGAGTGCGACATGTCCGCCGTCATGGAACTGCGGAAGAAATACCAGGACGACTTTGTGAAGAAGAACGGCGTGAAGCTCGGCTTCATGAGCTTCTTCACCAAGGCCGTCGTCCACGCCCTGCGCGAGGTGCCCGCCGTCAACGCCCGCCTCGATGGCGACAGCATCGTCCAGAATCACTTTTACGACATCAGCATGGCCGTCTCGACGGACAAGGGCCTGATGGTTCCGGTGGTCCGCAACTGTGACACGCTCGGCATGGCTGGCATCGAGAAGGCGATCGCCGAGGCCGCCAAGAAGGCCCGCGACGGCAAGATCGCGCTGACCGACCTCGAGGGCGGCGTGTTCACGATCACCAACGGCGGCATCTTCGGCTCGATGCTCTCGACGCCCATCCTCAACGCCCCGCAGAGCGCCATCCTCGGCCTGCACGCCATCAACGAGCGGCCGATGGCCGTCAACGGCCAGGTCGTCATCCGCCCGATGATGTATCTCGCCCTCAGCTACGACCACCGGATCGTCGACGGCAAGGAGGCCGTCACCTTCCTCGTCAAGATCAAGCAGGCCATCGAGGATCCCACGCGCCTCATCATCGGCGTCTGATCAATTAATTCCGAAGCCAGAAAGCCAAGACTCGATTCCTGGCTTTCTGGTTTCGGAATAAAATCCCTCTTTTCATGTCCTCTGAATTTGATGTTGTCATCATCGGCGCCGGCCCGGGCGGCTACGTGTGCGCCTTCCGCGCCGCGCAACTCGGCCTAAAGGTCGCGCTCATCGAGAAGCGCACCACGCTCGGCGGCACCTGCCTCAATGTCGGCTGCATCCCCAGCAAGGCCCTGCTCCATTCCTCGGAACACTTCGCCTTCGCCAAGGCGCACGCCGCCGACCACGGCATCAGGCTCGGCTCGGTCGAGCTTGACGTCGCCACCATGCTCAAGCGCAAGGACGAGGTCGTCGCCAAGAACACCGGTGGTCTCACCCTGCTGGCCAAGGCCCGCCAAGTCACCGTCCTGACGGGTGAAGCCAGCTTCGTCTCCCCGACCGAGATCGAGGTAGGGGCCGTTGCCCCCAACGGCCCCACCCAGCGCGTCACCGCCAAAAACTTCGTCATCGCCACCGGTTCCGCGCCGATCGAGCTGCCGTTCATGAAGTTCGACGGCTCGACCGTGGTCTCGAGCGACCACGCCATCGCCTTTCCCGAAGTGCCGAAGAAACTCATCGTGGTCGGTGGCGGCGTCATCGGCGTCGAGCTCGGTTCCGTCTGGTCGCGCCTGGGCGCCGAGGTCACTGTCGTCGAGTTCCTGCCGAAGATCATCGCCACCTACGATGACGACATCGTCCGCAATTTCACGCGCCTCATGCAGAAGCAGGGCCTCAAGATCGAGGTCGGCGCCAAGGTGACAGGCTACAAGCCTGGCGCCGCGGCCGCCACAGGCGGTCCCGCGACAGCGGGATCATCGGGCATCCTCACCGCTGAGCGCGACGGCAAGAAGCTGGAGTTCGAAGCCGACAAGGTCCTCGTGGCCGTCGGCCGCCGGCCCTACACCGACCATCTCGGCCTCGACCAGGCCGGCGTCGAACTCGACGACAAGAAGCGCGTCAAGGTCGACGGCCACCTGCGCACCAGCGCCAAGAACATCTGGGCCATCGGCGACGTGGTCGCCGGCCCGATGCTCGCACACAAGGCGGAGGAGGACGGCGCCGCCGTCGCCGAATGGATCGCCGGCAAGGCGGGCCACATCAACTGGGATCTCGTCCCCGCGATCGTCTACACCCACCCCGAGGTCGCCAGTGTCGGGCTCGGCGAGGACGCCGCCAAGGCCCAGGGTATCGCAGTCAAGGTCGGCAAGTTCAACTTTGCCGCCAACGGCCGCGCCATTGCCGCCGGCGCGACCGACGGCTTTGTAAAGATCATCGCCGACGCGAAGACCGACAAGATCCTCGGGGCCCAGATCCTGGGGGCCAACGCCGGCGAACTGATCTCGGAAGTCGTCACGCACATGGAATACGGCGGCAGTGCCGAGGACCTCGGCCGCACCATCCACGCCCACCCGACGATGAGCGAAGCCATCAAGGAAGCCGGCCTCGCGGTCAGTAAAAATGCGATCCACGGGATGTAATTTTCTGGCAGGCCTGCACGATCCAAACACACCCCGCCCTGAAGGGCACCCCTCGCCAATGGGGATTCGCGACGGCATTGGTTTGGGTCCCCTCTGGAGCCGGAACGATGTCGGGGGAAGTAGCAGCCGACGTCAGGAGGCTGGGGTAAGGTACGCAGCGAAAATCAGCCTCGTTACCCCGGCTGCTACTCCCTTGGCCGGGTTTCCCCTGCCTCGTTCCGGCGGGAGCGGGATGGTGTTATGCGCCAGCGTGGGTCTGATTGATACACGGGATGTGATTTCCGCGCACACAGCGTGACCCGCCTTGACCGCGCCGTGATCCGACGCGGTCCTTCTTTGCCATGACCGCCCACCTCACCCACCGCCGCGCCGTCAGCCTGATGCTGATTTCCGCCGCCGCCTTCACCGCCAACGTGCTGCTCGTGCGCGCCCTCGCCGAGTTTGGCGAGGTCAACGTCTGGCTCGTCGCCTGCACGCGCGGATTGATCGGCCTCGGCCTGATCGGCGCCGTCTACTGGCGGGAATTCGAGCCCGCGCACCTCTGGCAGCGCCGCAAGCTGGTCGAACGCGGGGTCGTCGGGGGGATCGGCGTCTACGTGACCTACCTCGCGGTGGTGAAGATCGGCGCGGGCCGGGCGACCTTCATCGGCAACACCTATGTCATCTGGGGCGCCCTGCTGGCCGGGTGGATGCTGAAGGAAAAGCTCCGGCCCGCCGTCCTCATCGGCAGCGTGACCGCCCTCGCGGGGCTCGGGCTGCTGACGAACGTCTTCACCACCCATGCCGATCCCGGACCCTACGAAGTGCTGGCCATGATCGGTGCGCTGCTGTCCGCCTGGGTCGTCGTCACCATCCGCCAGTTGCACGCCACCGAGCACACCTCGACCATCTTCGCCGCCCAATGCGCCTACGCCCTGCTCATCTGCGGTGTGCCGGCAGGCGTGACGTATCAACCGCTGCCTGGGGGCGCCTGGCTCATTCTGGTGGCCGCCGGCGTCACGGCCGGCATCGGCCAGCTCACGATGACCCGCTCGTTCCGCGACCTGCCGGTCGGGGAAGGATCGCTGATCCAGATGCTGGTGCCGCTCGGCATCGCCCTGGGCGGCATGGTGTTTTTCAACGAGCAGTTCGCCTGGCACGAGATGATCGGCGCGGGGCTGATTTTCGGTGGCACCGTTTACACGGCACTGCGCAAGCCGACGCGCGCAAACCTCGAGGCGGAATAACCTGAATCAATCCAGAGAGGATCACCACGGAATACACCGAACACACGGAATTTATCTGAAGTACTGGAACAGCTCGTCCGTATTTTTCTGTGTGTTCCGTGTTTTCCGTGGTTTTTAATCCGTCCGGTTTTTTCGTGTCTTTCGTGTGTTTCGTGGTCTCCTCGCTTCCGTGAAAAAACTCATCCTCTGGGACATCGACGGCACCCTCATCGTCTCGCACGGCGCGGGGGCCCGCGCCATGGAGAAGGCGCTGACGAAGCGCTTCAACGTCACGTGCAGCCTCGGTATGATCGACTGGGCCGGCCGCACCGACCGCTGGATCACGGGGGAGGTTTTCCGGCATGTGGGCCTGCCCGACACACCGCAGAACGCCCATGATTACCTTGAGACCTACCTGGAATTGCTCCCGGCGGAACTGCGCGATGGTCCGCAGGGCCAGGTCCTGCCCGGCATCTTCGACCTGCTGGAGATTCTGCATCACCGGCCGGATGTCGCCCAGGGGCTCCTGACCGGCAACCTGCGCCGCGGCGCGGAGTTCAAGCTCACACACTACAAGGTCTGGCATTACTTCGAGTTCGGCGCCTTCGCCGACGACAGCCCGCGCCGCAACGACCTCGGTCCGCACGCGCTGCGCCGGGCGCATGAGCGGCATGCGGTGGAGTTTGCGCCAGCCGACACCTTCATCATCGGCGACACGCCGCACGACATCGAATGCGGCCGGGTCATTGGGGCCAAGA
This sequence comes from Lacunisphaera sp., assembly GCA_046590295.1. Classification (GTDB taxonomy): domain Bacteria; phylum Verrucomicrobiota; class Verrucomicrobiia; order Opitutales; family Opitutaceae; genus Lacunisphaera. The sequence goes on along the minus strand of JBKJTZ010000028.1, from coordinate 13,284 downwards.
CCATCGGCGTCGCCACCGGACGACACAGCATGGAGGAACTCTCCGCGCATGCTCCGACCGCCGTGTTCAAGGATTTTTCCGACCCCGCCGCGTTCCTGCGGGTGGTCGACGCGGGTTGAACCGCGGGGCCGGGATACAGTGGCAAGCCGGCGCTCAGACCTTCTCAGCGTTTCAGCTTGTCCACCACTGCGACCCGCCCGTCGCGGAACTCCACCCTCATTTTTTCCTCCCCGTCATGACCCCCGGTGGACATGGCCACGCCGCCGCCGACCGAGGAGCGCCGGCCTCCTGAGCCCAGGCCGAGCCCGAGACTGAAGCGCGGACCCCGGTCGCGATAACCCCAAACCTCGGTCTCGCCCTGGTCGCTCTGGCGGAGGTACACCCGGTCGGGCTCCCCCAGCGCCAGGCGCACCATCTCCGGCGTGAAACCGACGTCAACCTGGCCGGCGCGAATCTTTTCGCGGGCCTCAGCGGGCAGGCGGTCGAAGGCGGATTGGTCTTGGGCGATGCGGGAATCGGGCGTCGAGCAACCGGCCAACAGGACAACGGCGAGCAGGCAAGGGATGAGTCTCATGGTGGAATTTTGTTTGCTGCGCATCACGGTGGCCGGAATAACGACAACCGCAACCCCGCCGGGTTCGTCCCGGTCTCAATCCGCCATGAAAAAATTCACCATCGCCATCGGTTCCGATCACGCCGGCTACGCCCACAAGGAGAAGATCAAGGCGTGGCTGCTCGCCGAGGGGCACACCGTGCGGGATTTCGGCACCAATTCGGAAGCTCCCTGCGACTACCCCGATTTCATCCGCCCGGTGGCGGAAGCGGTCGCCCGCGGCGAGTTTGAGCGCGGCATTGTCCTCGGCGGCTCCGGCAACGGCGAAGCCATCGTGGCCAACCGGATAAAGGGGATACGCTGCGGCCTCTGCTGGAACGAACAGGTGGCCGCCTGGAATCGTTCCCATAACGACGGTAACTGCCTGTCAATCGGCCAACGCACCGTGACCGAGGACGAAGCCAAAAAGATCGTCCATGTCTGGCTGACAACCCCTTTTGAAGGCGGGCGACACTTGGCCAGAATTCAGAAAATTGATTGATATAAAGCACTTGCAGGCGATTAACAAAATATAATATATTGTTTTGACATAATATAGTACGGCATCAAAGTATTTGGCATGGGAACCAGACACCGCGGCACAATCGAAGAGATCAATGCCCTGAATGCATTCATCAAGCTTCAGCGTGCCGCTGAATCCATTTCCGTCCGGGTCCATTCCGTCCTCCCCGGAGAATTGACGGTCACCCAGTTTGGGGTGCTAGAGGCCCTTTATCACATCGGCCCGCTGTGTCAGAGTGAACTGGCCGAGAAACTCCTCAAGAGTGGCGGTAATCTCACTCTGGTGGTCGATAACCTGGAGAAGGCCGGTCACGTGGCGCGCCAGCGAGATCCCGCAGATCGACGCTTCGTGGTCGTTTCACTGACCGAAAAGGGCCAGGCATTCATAACCGCCCTGTTTCCCAAGGTCGTCGCCAACGTGACCAGTGAAATGAGCGCCCTATCCTCCACCGAGCTGCTGGATCTCAGCCGCCTTTGCAAAAAAATCGGACTCCGGTCCTAAGTTTCTGTTTTTATCATATATTTTAACATCAAATCTTATGAAAGCACAGATAACCGGCCTCCATCACATCACGGCGATCGCTTCTGATCCGCGCCAGAATCTTGATTTCTATACGCGCGTCCTAGGTCTGCGCTTCGTGAAGAAGTCGGTGAATCAGGACGACCCTGGCACCTACCACCTCTACTATGGAGACTATGCAGCATCACCCGGCACGATTTTGACTTTTTTCCCATGGATCGGGCTGCGGCGTGGACGGCCAGGCACCGGCCAGGCCTATGCCACGGCATTCTCGGTACCGGTCGGTTCTTTGGAGTTCTGGCAAGAGCGCTTCACCAAACTGGGGGTTAAGCACGAACCGGCTGTCCGGCGTTTCAACGACGACGTGCTCTGTTTGGTCGATCCCGATGGCCTGAGGCTCGAACTTGTAGCCACCGCCGAATCGGACCCGCGTCCACCCGCGCCCGCCCACGAGGTGCCGGCCGACTTCGGCCTGCGGGGCTTTCACAGCTCCACGCTGGCCTTGTCCGATGCGACTGCCACCGTCGCCGTGCTTACGGATAGCATGGGCTACCGCCTCGTTGCGCATACCGGTCACCGGGCCCGTTATACCGCGGGCGCGGGTGGCCCCGGCACCTACCTTGATCTGCTGACCGATCCCGCCCTCCCGCGCGGCCTGTCGGGGGCCGGCACGATCCATCACGTCGCCTTCCGGGTGACGGACGACGCCGCGGAAGCCCGCGCCCGCGACCTCCTGCTCCAACGCGGCCTGCCCGTCAGCCCCGTCATCGACCGCGCTTACTTCAAGTCCATCTACTATCGCGAGCCGGCCGGGGTGTTGTTCGAAATCGCCACCGACGGTCCGGGCTTCACCATCGACGAGCCGCTGGACCGGCTCGGTTCCATTCTCGGCCTGCCTCCGCACCTCGAAGTCCATCGTGCGGAAATCGAGGCGGCGTTGCCGAAACTCAACTGAACAACGGTAGGGGCGGTTGCCCTCAACCGCCTTCGTTCGTCCCACGCGCCCGAAGGGCCGTTGAGGGCAACGGCCCCTACCCCACTTTCTTCCGCACCTTGTCCACCCTCTCCTACCATCACCGCTTCGAACCCGGCACCGATCCCGCCGCACCCACGCTGCTGCTCCTGCACGGCACCGGTGGGGATGAAAACGACCTGCTGCCCCTCGGGCGGCGACTCGCGCCCGGATCCGCCCTGCTGAGCCCGCGTGGCGACGTGGTCGAGCACGGCGCCCGGCGCTTTTTTGCCCGGCTTACGGAGGGGATCTTCGATCCGGCTGAGATCACCCGCCGCACCCATGCGCTGGCGGACTTCCTTGCGGCCGCCGCCCGGCACCACGGCTTCGATCCCGGCCGCCTGACCGCGGTCGGTTTCTCCAACGGTGCGAACATCGCGGCCACGCTGCTGCTGTTGCGCCCGGAATCCTTGGACGCGGCCGTCCTGCTCCGCCCGATGGTCGTGCTCGAGCCGGTGAACCAGCCTGACCTCCGGGGCAAGCGCGTCCTCCTCTCCTCCGGCTCTCAGGACCCTATCGTCCCAGACGACCACCCGCCTCGCCTCGCCTCCCTGCTGCGCCGCGCCGGGGCCGACGTCACCCTGCAGACCCAGGCGGCCGGACACGGGCTCGGGCCCGGCGATCTGGCCGCGGCCGGAGAGTTTTTTAGGCCGCGCGCTGATCGTACAGGATAGCGGGTGCCGGTGGGGGCGACCGTTCCGCGACCCCTAAGCCAAAGGCATCAATCCCCGGACCCGCCCGATGGTCCGAAAGTTTTAACTGGAAGCCACCGCAGGCGGCCGGCAAGTTTCGGTTGAATGACGTTCCCTACCACCCCGGCTCTCTTCGCCCACCGGGACCTGCGGCTGACCGATCTGGGCCAACCCGAGGGCCTGCTGCGCACCTACGCCTGGATGCAACTCGCCCGCACCGGTGACAACCGGATCCTCGACCTTTTCCGCCAGGGACTCATCCGCGGCACGGTGACCGGCGGGCAGGGCAACGAGTCGCTCATCGTCCCGCTCACCCTGCTGGCCGACAAGGCGATCGACGTGATCTCGTTCTCGCACCGCGGCTTCGGCGGCCACCTCATCTGGAGCGGGCACCTCGGCGACCACCTCTGCCAGTATTTTGCCAACAGCGGCAGTCCGACCAAGGCCCGCGAGGGCAACATCCACCACGGCGACCCGGCCAACCGCAGTCTGCCGATGATCTCCCATCTCGGCATCATGTTGTCGAACGTCATCGGCACGACCGATTCGCAGCGCCGGCTGGGCAAGGCGGCGGTGGGTTTCGCGTTCTTCGGCGACGGCTCCTCGAGCACCGGCGACGTCCATGAGTCGCTCAATCTCGCCGCCGTGCTCTCTGCGCCGGTGGTGTTCGTCATCGAGAACAACCAATACGCCTACTCGACGCCGGTCCGCGAGCAGTTCACCTCGTCCACCCTGTTCGAGCGGGCCAAGGGCTATGGCATGGAAGGATTCGCGCTGGATTGCACCGACCCGGCGCAGGTTCTGGCCGGCCTTGGTGCCGCCATTGAGCATGCCCGCCGGACGTGCCGCCCCGTCCTGATCGAGGCCCACACCTTCCGCCTCCGCGGCCACGCGGCGTACGACACCTGCGACTACATGGAACCCGGCGAGGCCGAGGCCATTCTGGCCCAGGATCCGCTGCCGAAATTTCGCGCCCGCCTCGCCGCCGCCGGCCACGGGACCCGGCTCGACGCCATCGACGCCGAGGTGCACGACTTCGTCGAGGCCACCATCAAGGCCGCCATGGCCCTGCCGCCGATCACACCCGAGGGGATGGTCGACGAGGTGTTCGCCCCGCCGGCCCCGCCCCGGCCCTGGCTGCCGACGGCCGGCCCGGTCCCCACCATCACAATGGCGCAGGCGCTGAACGTCGGCCTGCGCAAGATCCTCACGGAGCGCCCCGAATCCGTCGTGCTGGGCCAGGACATCGGCAATTACGGCGGCGCGTTCAAGGTCACCGAGGGGCTGGTCGCCGAATTCGGCCGCCCGCGCGTCTTCAGCACCCCGCTCTGCGAGTCCGCCAGCACCGGGTACGCCATCGGGCTCGCCACCAACGGCCACCGCGCCATCGAGGAGTTCCAGTTCGCCGACTTCGCCACCGAAGCCACGACCCAGATCGTGCTTAACGCGGCCACCTACCATTTCCGCGCCGGACAGAAATGCCCCGTGGTGTTCCGGTTTCCTTGCGGCGGCGGCCTGACCTTTGGCTCCTTCCACTCCCAGGAAATGGAGTCCGCCTTCCTCTCGTTCCCCGGCCTGAAGGCCCTGTATCCCTCCAATCCGCAGGATGCCTTCAACGCCCTGCTCGCGGCCTACGAGGACGACAACCCCGTCATTTTGTTCGAGCACAAGGCGCTCTACCGTCGCGGCAAACACCCCGTGAAATGGGATCCGGCCTACCGGGAGGTCTGGCAGCCGGCGCAGCTCCGCACCGGGGACTACGCCACGATCGTCACCTACGGCGAGATGGTGCTGCTCGCCGGCGAGGCCTGCGATTACCTCGCGAGCGAATACGAGCAGACCTTCGACCTGTTCGACCTCCGCGCGCTGGCCCCGCTCCGGCTGGACACCATCAAGGCCTCGCTCGCCCGCACGGGCCGGCTCGTGGTCATCCATGAAGGCCGCCGCACCCATGGCTTCGGCGCCGAGCTGGTCGCCCGGCTGACCGAGGAGCATTTCGCCGCCCTGAAGGCCGCGCCCCTGCGCATCGCCGCGCTCGACCTGCCCGTGCCGTTCGCCCCCGAGTTGGAGGCCGCCTACCGGCCCGGCAAGGACAAGATCGTGGACGCCATCGCGGCGTGGATGGGCTAGCTTCACTCTTGTCATTCCGGGCGGAGCACCGAGTCTCGCCCTCGCTCCATGCCACGTCATCCCGCCAAAATTTCCCCAGCCCGCTGGGCCGCCATCCGCCTGTTCGCGATGGATGTGGACGGCGTGCTGACCGATGGCACGGTGGCCATCGCCAGCGACGGCACGGAGACCAAGGATTTCTCCATCCTCGACGGCATGGGGATCGTTCGCCTGCACCAGGCCGGGGTCGCCGTGGCGTGGATCTCCGGCCGCGCCTCCGGCGCCACCACGCGGCGCGCCACCGAACTCCGCGTGCCGCACGTCATCCAGGGTCGCACCGACAAGCTCATGGCCCTGCAACAGCTCGCCGCCGAACTCGGTCTCGATTCCAAACAGGTCTGCTACATGGGCGACGACGACATCGACGCCCCCGCCATCGCCTGGGCCGGTATCGGGGTCGCCCCCGCCGCCGCGATGCCGGCCGCGCGGAAAGCCGCCGACCTGGTGCCGCAACGCGCCGCCGGCCACGGGGCTGTGCGCGAAGTGTGTGAACAAATCCTGGTCCGTCGTGGTCCCTGAATCCCGCGTCATGCCCTTGGCCAAAAAACTCCTCCTCCTGCTCCTGCCCGTGGCGGCCTTCGCCGCGACGACCCAGGTCTCGACCGACCGGCCGATCATCAATTTCCGCCTGCCCACCTTCACGCCCGAGGGATACCGTTCCTGGCTCGTGCGCGGCTCGGAGGCGCGCTTTACGGACAAAAACCAGGTCGAGATCAAGGAGCTGACCCTGGCCATCTACTCGGGCACGGCGGACGACCGCATCGAGACCATGCTCCTCAGCCCCGTCGCCCGCGTGCAGCCCGAGCAGGAACTGGTCAGCGGCCCGGGCACCATCCGTGTCATCAACGACGACTTCGAGGCCAGCGGCACCGACTGGCGCTACACCCACCGGGATAAAAGGGTTTCCATCAACCAGAACGTGCACGTAACCTTCCGCGCCGAACTCAAGGACTTCCTCAAATGAACCGCCTCACCCTCCTCCGCCTCTGCCTGGTGGGCACGAGCCTGCTCGCGACGCTCCCCGCGCAGGAAGTCCAGCCCACCGTCATCGACAGCGAAAGGCTCGAGATGCACAGCACGGACACCCTGACGACGTTTGTCTTCACCCACCGGGTCGTCGTGACCGGCACGAACCTGAAGCTCACCTGCGACCGGCTCGAGGTCATCACCACCCGCAAGGGCGACCCCACCGCGACCATCGGCAAGCTCGGGCAATTCAAGTCGCTCATCGCCGAGGGCAATGTGCGCATCCTCCAGTCCGACCGCGAGGCCGCCTGCGGCCGCGCCGAGGTCCTGCCCCACGACGACAAGATCATCCTCACCGACCACCCGGTCGTCAAAGACCTGGCCAACGGCGCCATCGCCACCGGGCCGCGCATGATCCTTCACCGCGGCGAACGCCGCGCCATCATCGAGGGCGCCGAGGGCGACCCCTCGCGCATCATTTTGCCGGCGATCAAGGACCTCGGTTTCGACGCCACCCAGAAACCCGCCCCCCCGCCGGCCGAGGCGCCGAAAAAACCCTGAACATGGAGCCCCCGCCGGAGATTCGCACCGAGGGACTGGTCAAGGTCTACGGCCAGCGCCCGGTCGTGAACGGCGTCAACCTCCGCGTCGCCGCCGGCGAGATCGTCGGCCTGCTCGGGCCCAACGGCGCGGGCAAGACCACCACGTTCTACATGGTCGTCGGCCTGGTGCCCGCGACCTCCGGCCGCGTCCTGATCAACAACCAGGACGCCACCCACCTCCGCATGCACCGTCGCGCGCGGCTGGGCGTCGGGTACCTGCCGCAGGAGGCCTCGATCTTCCGCAAGCTCACGGTGGAGGAGAACATCCTCGCCATCGTCGAGACCCTGCCGCTGAAAGCCGCCGACCGCCCCGCGCTGGTCGCCCACCACCTGGCCGAGCTCAGCATCGGCCACCTGGCCAAGCAGAAGGCCTACACCCTGTCCGGCGGCGAGCGCCGGCGGCTCGAGATCGCCCGCGCCCTGGTCACCCGCCCCCGGTTCCTGCTCATGGACGAGCCCTTCGCCGGGGTCGACCCCATCTCCGTCGCCGAGGTGCAGAAGATCATCCTCGAGTTGAAGCAGCGCGGCATCGGCGTGCTCATCACCGACCACAACGTGCGGGAAACGCTCCGGATCGTCGACCGCGGCTACATCATCCACCAGGGCCGGGTCATGACCGAGGGCACCGGCGACTTCCTCATCAACGACGTCCAGGCCCGCGAGCTCTACCTCGGCAAGGACTTTAATCTGTAGGAGCGAGCACCGGGCAGCGGGTAGCGAGTAGAGGCTTGTTGCCGCCCCTTTCTTCCCCTACTCACTACCCACCACTCGCTACTACCAGCCGTCCCCATGCCCACCAAAGCCATCCACGGCATCACCGTCACGCACTTCTACGAGACGTACCGGGAGAAGCTGCAACTCGAGCTCGTGACCGGGGCCGACGGTCTCCACCGGCCCATCCGCGAGGGCTCGATCAACCGCCCGGCGCTGGCCCTCACGGGCTTCTTCAAATATTTCGCGAACAAGCGCCTCCAGGTCTTCGGCGCCGCCGAGATGACCTACCTCAAGACCCTCAGCCAGCGCCAGCAGATCGATATCCTCAGCGAGATGGTGAAGCGCGGCATCCCCGGCATCGTCCTCACCCGCAACTACGTCGCCACCCACCCGATGCTCGCCGTCTCCCACGAGATGAAGCTGCCCATCTTCCGCACCCCGATGATCACGATGAACTTCGTGAACGCCGCGACGCTGTGCATCGACAACGAGTTCGCCCCCTCCTCCACCGAGCACGCCACCACCCTCGACATCAAGGGCATCGGCGTGATGATCCGCGGCGACAGCGGCATCGGCAAATCCGAGTGCGCCCTCGCGCTGATCGAGCGCGGCCACTCCCTCGTCGCCGACGACCTGACCGTCATCAAGCTGCTCGACGAGCGCGAGCTCTCCGCCAGTTCCCGCCCGCTCAACCGCGGCTACATGGAGTGCCGGGGCATCGGCATCATCAACATCGCCGACATGTTCGGCGTGAAGAGCATCCGGCTGGAAAAACGCATCAACCTCGTCGTCTCCCTGCGCGACTGGTCGCCCGAGGCCATCGAGGAGCGCACCGGGTTGGAGGAAAATTACTACGACATCCTCGGGATCCGTATCCCCCACATCGAATTCTTCGTCCGGCCCGGGCGCGACATCGCCCGCCTCGTCGAGGTCGCCGCCCTCGTGCAGGCCCTCAAGAACATGGGCCACGATCCCGCGAAGACCTTCAACGACCGCCTCATCGCGCACATGGCCGAGACCCCGGTCCCCAAGCCGGCGACCCACAAGGTCTCGCACCCCCGCCCGCCCTTCGAGTCGCCCGCCAAGGAAACGGACGAGCCGCTGGAAAACGCCACCTGATTTCCTTTCCGCCGGTGCCGGGGATGGCCCGGCGGCCGGCGGTCCTTTCCGTTCCACCAACCCTCCCTCCCCGTGCCCCGCTCCGACCTCCGCACCGCCAGCCAGCTGCGTACCCTCACCTTCGAAGCCCACATCGCGCCCCATGCCTCCGGCTCCGTGCTCATCGGCTTCGGCGCCACCCGCGTCATCTGCGCCGCCACCATCGAGGCCAAGGTGCCCTCGTGGATGAAGCAGCAGGGCGTCAAGGGCGGCTGGCTCACCGCCGAGTATTCCATGCTGCCGTACAGCACGCTCGACCGGAAGCCGCGCGACATCGCCAAGGGCCGGATTGACGGCCGCACCGTCGAGATCCAGCGCCTCATCGGCCGCTCCCTCCGCGCCGTGCTCGACCTGCAGAAGCTCGGCGAGCACACCCTGTGGATCGACTGCGACGTGCTGCAGGCCGACGGCGGCACGCGCACCGCCGCCATCACCGGCGCCTACCTCGCCGCCCGGCTCGCCATTCAAAAGCTGCTCGACGCAAAGAAAATCACCGAGAACCCGCTCGTGGATTCCGTCGCCGCCGTCAGCGTCGGCCTGTGCGCGGGCGAGGCCCTGCTCGACCTGAACTACGTCGAGGACAAGGACGCCGAGGTCGACGCCAACGTCGTCATGACCGGCCGCGGCCAGTTCGTCGAGGTGCAGAGCAGCGGCGAGGAATCCACCTTTTCCCACGAGCAGCTCGAGCAGCTCCTCGCCCTCGCCAAGACCGGCCTCGCCGAGCTCACCGTGCAGCAGAACGCGTTCCTTGAACTGCATCTGGACTGAGCCCGCCGCGCCCCTTCTCCATGAACCGTCATCTCCCCACCTGCTGGAAATCCCGCCTGACCTGGCTCGTGCTGGGCGGGACCTTGCTTGTTTCCGCCGCGTTTGCGGCCGCGCCCACCGATGCGCCCGACTGGATCACCAAGAGCAACGCCAACGCCCAGGTGCTGCTCGACGTCCTCGCGAAATTCTCCCCCGAGTTCGCCTCCTCGACCGGCATTCCTGGTTTCGACGACCAGGTCGCCGATCTCTCGCTCGATGCCCGGGACCGCAGCCGCGCGGCCACGGCCGCCGCGCGCGACGAGCTGGCCCGGCGCCGGCTCACCGAGACCGACCCGCTCGTCCGCCAGGACCTGGATATCCTCATCCAGACCGCGGATGACAACATCAAGTCCAGCCTCCTCAACGAGCGCCTGACCGTCTCCTTCACGGACGTCGGCCAGCTCATTTTCTTCGGCGAGTTCGGGCTCCTGCAGGACCAGATTGACGCCGCCCGCCGGCCGGCCGCCCTCGCCCGCCTCCGGCGTTACACCGGCCTCGAGCCCGGCACCACGCCCGCCAGCGAGCTGGCCAAGGCGCGCTTCATGGCGGAGGCCGCCGACCCGCAACGCCTCGGGCCGTTCCAGGAGCGCATCCGGCAGAGTCTCGCCAACACCGCGCGCTACACCGCCGGCATCCGCGGCCTGTACCAGAAATACGGCCTGGACCAGCTGGACGGCAGCGCCGCTGCGCTTGAGGCCTTTGAGGCGCAGCTCGCCGACTACAACGCCTGGGTCAGGGCCACCGTCCTGCCGCGCAGCCGTGAGGATTTCCGCCTGCCCGCCGAACTCTACGCCGACAACCTCAAGCAGGTCGGCCTCGACATCCCGCCGCAGCAGCTGATCCAGAAAGCGCTACTGGCCTTTGCCGAGATCCGGAACGAGATGCAGACCCTCGCCCCGCTCATCGCCCAGGCTCGCGGCCTGCCCGACCCCGACTACCGCGCCGTCATGCGCGAGCTGAAGAAGGAGCAGCTCCCGCGGGACCAGGTCGAGAGCTACTACGGCGACGTCATCAAGCAGATCGAGGCCATCATCCGGCGCGAGCACATCGTCACGCTGCCCGAGCGCGCCATGATCATGCGGCTCGCCTCCGAGGCCGAGAACGCCGCCCAGCCCGCGCCGCACATGCAGCCGCCCCCGCTCATCAACAACCAGGGCGAGCGCGGTCAGTTCATCCTCACCACCGGCAACCCGCCGGCCGCCGACGGCGCCAAGACCGAGGGTTATGACGACTTCACCCACCGCTCGGCGACGTGGACCCTCACGGCCCACGAGGGCCGGCCCGGCCACGAACTGCAGTTCTCGGCCATGGTCGAGCGGGGCGTGTCGCTTGCGCGCAGCCTCTTTGCCTTCAACAGCGTCAACGTCGAAGGCTGGGCGCTCTACGCCGAGGCCGAGCTGAAACCCTACGAGCCGCTCGAGGGCCAGCTGTTCGCCCTGCAGGCCCGCCTCATGCGCGCGGCCCGCGCCTTCCTCGACCCGATGCTCAACCTCGGCCTCACCACCCGTGAGCGGGTCCATGACATCCTCACGCAGGACGTCGGCCTCTCCGAAGCGATCACCCGGCAGGAGGTGGACCGCTACACCTTCCGCGCGCCCGGCCAGGCCACGGCCTACTTCTACGGTTACACCAAGATCATGGAGCTGCGCATGGCCACCGAGGTCACGCTCGGGCCGAAGTTCAACCGGCAGGCCTTCAATGATTTTCTCATCGGCCAGGGCCTGCTGCCACCCGACCTGCTGGCCAAGTCCGTCCGCGAGGAGTTCATCCCCGCGCAGCTCGCGCGGTAGCCGGCGGCCGCCGGTTCGCCGGGGCCACCGCGGCCTGGCGAGGGTTCAGGGCTGCGCCGCCTGGCCGGCGACGCTGGCCTTGAGCTCGCCGAAGTCGCCCTTCTCGCCGTGGCGGACAAAGCCCTCGGTCACGGACTTGAGATTCTCCCAGCGACGGCGGATCGCCTTCGCCTCCTCCTTGGTGATCTTGTTGTCCGACGCAGCCACGGCTATGACACCCAGCATGTCGGCAAATTCCTGCACGATGCTGTTCGTGGAAGGGATGAGCTGGAACGGATGCGGCCGGTCCTTCGGGTTGTGGATGAAAAAACCGCCCGCGCGCTCGCAGACCCACTGGGCGATGCGTTCGTCATTCGTGGCCCGCAGCAGCTGTTCGATGCGGTCGAGGGGATTGTGGGCCCCGCTGCCGGCCCCGTCGTCGGGCGGTTCGGCCCATTTGTAGATGAGCGAGAGGGACAGGCCCATGTCCGCGGCGATCTGCTTCGCCGCGGTCTTCTTCAGCACTTCCTTGAGCAATTCGTGCGATTGCATGGCCGCTGAGGTTGCCCCCGGCCGGCCATAAGGCAACCTTAGAGCCGGGGACCTGCCGGGCAATTATGTCACCCGTGCCGATTTTTTTCGTGTCAATCGGGCCGCCTTCCGGCTAATCGTTTCCCCCACTCTCCATGAATATCCACGAGTATCAGGCTAAGGCATTGTTCGAGAAATACGGCGTTCCCGTCCCCAAGGGAGCCGTCGCCACCACCCCGGAGGAGTTCATCAACGCGCTCTCCCAGCTGCCCGAGGGGCCCACGATGGTGAAATCCCAGATCCACGCCGGCGGGCGGGGCAAGGGCACGTTCACCAACGGCTACAAGGGCGGCGTGAAATTCTGCAGGACCAAGGCCGAAGCCAAGGACGTCGCCAGCCACATGCTGGGCAACACGCTCGTCACCATCCAGACCGGCCCCGCCGGCCGCAAGGTCCAGACGATCTACTTCACCGTCGCGAGCGACATCAAGAAGGAATACTACCTCGCCATCCTCCTCGACCGCGCCAGCTCGCGACCGGTCATCGTCGCCTCGACCGAGGGCGGCATGGAGATCGAGAAGGTCGCCCACGATACACCCGAGAAGCTCTTCAAGGTCCTCGTCGACCCGGCCTACGGCCTGGCCGATTTCCAGGTCCGCGACCTGCTCTTCAAGCTCGGCTTCGCCGGCGCCGAGGCCAAGAATGCCGCGAAGCTCATCCGCAACCTCTACACCGCGTTCTGGGACACCGACGCCGCGATGATCGAGGTCAACCCGCTCATCACCACGCCCACCGACGAGGTGCTCGCGCTCGATGCCAAAGTGTCTTTCGACGACAACGCGCTCTATCGCCATCCCGAGATCGTCGCCCTGCGCGACCTGAACGAAGAAGACTCGAAGGAGATCGAAGCCTCCAAGTTCGGCCTCAGCTACATCGCGCTCGACGGCAACATCGCCTGCCTCGTCAACGGCGCCGGCCTCGCCATGAGCACGATGGACATCATCAAACATTTCGGCGGCAACCCGGCCAATTTCCTCGACGTCGGCGGCGGGGCTTCCAAGGACCAGGTCGTGGCGGCCTTCAAGATCATCCTCGGCGACCCGAACGTGAAGGGCATCTTCGTGAACATCTTTGGCGGCATCATGGACTGCAACGTGATCGCCACCGGCATCGTCGAAGCGGTCAAGGAAGTCGGCCTCAAGCTCCCGCTAGTCGTCCGCCTCGAAGGCA
>JBKJTZ010000128.1:0-5509 GCA_046590295.1 Lacunisphaera sp. | reverse complement strand
CTCCAGCAAAACTTTCGCGGGATCGGCACGTCGCAGGGCCAATGAATAGGTTCAGACCGTAGGCCCGGCGGTCGTCGCCGGGCCGCGACACGCCGGCAAGCGGCGGCCCTACCGCTTCTTTTTCACGCCGTTCAGCTCGATGTTGAGGTAGGGCCGCCGCTTGCCGGCGTGCCGCGGCCCGCGACGAGCGCCGGGCCTACGGTCCGAACCTATTCATTGGCCCAGCGGCGGGCCGATCCCGCGAAAGTTTTGCTGGAGCTTGCCCGCCAAGTCCGGAAAGGTGGGAGTCTCATGCGCTACCCCTTCGCCGTCCTGTCTTTTCTCCTGCTGGCCGCCGCCAGCCTCCGCGCCGAAACTCCGCTGCCCGACGTCATCCGCAACGCGCTCGCCACCTCCGCCCAGCAATACGGATGGATGCTCGCGCATCTGCCGTCCGACATCGCCAGGCCGCTCCCGCGCACCTTTGAGCACGGCAAGCTCGTGACCGTGTCGGCGCACGACTGGACCAGCGGCTTCTTCCCGGGCTCGCTCTGGTATCTCTACGAGGCCACCGGCGACGCCCAGTGGCGCGAGGCCGCCGCACGTTGCACCGCCTTGCTCGAGCCCGAGCAGCACAACCGCAGCACGCACGATGTCGGCTTCATGCTCTATTGCAGCTACGGCAACGGCCTGCGCCTCACCGGCAACGCGGCCTACCGCGAGGTGCTGCTCAATGGCGCGCAGTCGCTCAGCACACGCTATTATCCCTCCGTCGGGGCGATCAAGTCCTGGGAGCGCAGCGTCGCGAATTTTCCGTTCGCGGTGATCATCGACAACATGATGAACCTTGAGTTCCTGTTCTGGGCCGCCCGCGAGGGCCCGGCCGAACGTTACCGGGATATTGCCATCCGCCATGCCGACACGACGCTCCGGAACCACTTCCGCGCGGACCACAGCTCCTTTCACGTCGTGGACTATGACGAGGCCACCGGGGGCGTCGTTAAACGGGTGACCCACCAGGGGACGTCGGATGATTCCGCCTGGGCCCGCGGCCAGGCCTGGGGTCTCTACGGCTACACCGTGATGTTCCGCGAGACCAAGGATCCGCGCTACCTCGCCCAGGCGCAAAAGATCGCCGCCTTCGTCATGCACCACCCGCGCCTGCCGGCCGACAAGGTGCCCTACTGGGATTTTGATGACGTCAAGATCCCGGACGCTCCGCGCGACTCATCTGCCGCCGCCATCATCTGCTCGGCCTTGCTGGAACTGCGCGGCTACGTCGCCGCCGATCTGGCCACCAGCTACACCACTTTCGCCGAGGCCCAGCTCCGCAGCCTCGCCTCGTCCGCCTACCTGGCCGAACCGGGCACGAACGGCGGTTTCCTGCTGAAACACGCCACGGGCAATTATCCCAAGAACAGCGAGGTCGATACTCCGCTCAACTACGCCGATTATTACTTCCTCGAGGCGCTGCTCCGCGCCCGCAAGAAGGCCTGACCTTGTCTGCTTTTTGGTGGGAGGCGTTTTACACCCCGACTGTTCCTGGCGCCGCGCCCGAGTCGGGGTGAAAAAACCTCCCACCCAAGCCAGTCCAACACCTTCCCCATGAGATTACCCCTGCTCTTCGTGCTGCTGGCCGGACTGGCACTGGCCGACGGCCGCCAGACCCTCAATTTCAACCCGGACTGGAAATTCATCAAGGCCGACCCCGCCGGCGCCCAGGCGCCTGGCTTCGACGACGCCGCGTGGACCACCATCTCGGCCCCGCATACCTACAACGACACCGACACCTTCGACAACTGGTCGCTGCCCGGCCACCGTGGCGAGCAGGAACAATGGAGCGGTCGCACCTGGTATCGGAAAAGTTTCACCGCCCCGGCCGAGTGGCAGGGCAAGAAGGTCTTCATCGAGTTCGAGGCCGTGCGCCAGGTCGCCGAGGTTTACCTCAACGGAAAGTTGCTCGGCACGGCCAAGGGCGGCTTCACGCCGTTCGGCTTCGACCTCACCCCGCACCTGAAGCTCGGCGCGGCCAACGTGCTCGCTGTCATGGCGGATAACCGGTTTATGAAGGATCCGCTCGATCCCAAGACCGCACCGCAAGCCGCCACCACCGCCGCCACCCACCCCAACCTGGCCCAGCTCTCGAAGGAGCTGATGGAGAAAATCCCCGCGACACTCGAAGAATTACAGGCCGACCAGATCCCTTGGAACAACCCGCACTGGCACCCGGCGCACGGCGGCATTTATCGCAACGTCCGCCTGATCGTCACCGACCCGCTGCACATCGAGCTGCCGCTCTACAGCTTTCTTCAGACCGAGGGTCCCTATGCCTATGCAACCGAGATCACGGAGAAGTCCGCCAAGGTCGGCGTCGACATCCCGGTGCGCAACGACCGCGACGAAAGCGCTGAATTCGAAATCCAAGCCGAGCTTTTTGACGCCACCGGGAAGTCCGTCTTCGCTGCGGCCCTGAAGCAATCCCTCGCCGCCAAGACCGCCGGCAAATTCAGCATCTGCCCGGTCATCTTTCCCCACCCGCGCCTCTGGGAACCGGCCTACCCGCATCTCTACCGCCTCGTCCTCAGCCTGATTGTTCGTAATACGAACATTGATCGCGTCGAGATCCCCCTCGGGATCCGCGCCATCCGCTGGACGGCCGACCATGGGCTGTTTCTCAACGGCGCCCACCTCAAGCTCCACGGCTGGGGCCAGAAGGCCACCAACGAGTGGCCCGGCCTCGGCGCCGCCCTGCCCGACTGGCTGCAGTTTTATACGATGGCGCTCATGCGTGACGGCGGCGGCAACTTCGTCCGCTGGGGCCATGTCCCGGGTGGTCCGGCCCAGATCGTTGCTGGCGACCGGCTCGGCCTCATCGCCCTCCAGCCGGGCGGCGACGGCGAACACGACACCGTCGGCGGCGCCTGGGCGCTGCGCGTCGCGAACTTCCGCGACGTCCTCATCTACTACCGCAACAACCCTTCCATCTTCATCTGGGAAGGCGGCAACCAGAAGGTCAGCCGCGAACACGCGAAGGAACTGCGCGACCTGATGGACCAATACGACCCGCACGGCGGCCGGGCCTATGCCCACCGGCGCGCCGACGCCATCACCGCCAAGTTCATGGAGGTTGGCATCGGCACCGAGGGCGGCCGCGAGATCGCCCGCCTGCCCGTCGTCGAGGGTGAATACAACCGCGAGGAATCGCCCCGCCGCGTCTGGGACGACGCATCCCCGCCGAACTTCGGCTACCCCGAGGCCAAGGGCCAGACCTACCAGCTCACCTCCGAGCAGTTCGCCGTCAACCAGGTCGGCCATTACGTCAAGAAGCTCGGCGTGCCCGAGCACGCTGGCGGCGCCAACTGGATCTTCTCCGACAGCACCAGCGGCGGCCGCGTGGCCGTCGAGGTCGCCCGCGCCAGCGGCGAGGTGGATGGCGTGCGCCTGCCCAAGGAGGCGTATTACGTCACCGCCGCGATGTTCCGCGACGATCCGCAGGTGCATATCATCGGCCACTGGTCCTACCCCGCCGGCACGAAGAAGACCGTCTATGTCGCGTCCAACGGTGACGCCGTCGAACTCTTCCTCAATGGCGCCTCGCTCGGCGTCGGTCAGGTAATCCAGGGCTATCTTTTCACCTTCCCTGATGTCACTTTTGCTCCCGGCAAACTCAAGGCCGTCGCCACCCGCGCAGGTAAAATCATCGCCACCGCGACCAAGCGCACCGCCGGCCCGGCCGTCGTTCTGCGCGTGACGCCAATCGTCGATGCCGCCGGCCTGGTTGCCGATGGTTCGGACATTGCGCTCTTCGATGTCGAGGCCGTCGACGCCGAGGGCAACCGGGTTCCGACCTTTCAACAACGCGTGGACTTCGAACTGACCGGCCCCGGCACCTGGCGCGGCGGCTACAACAGCGGGAAGATCAATTCCATCAACAACACCTTCCTCGACCTCGAGGCCGGCATCAACCGCGTGGCCGTCCGCGCCGGCCGCGCCCCCGGCCAGCTGACCCTCAGGGCCCGGAGCGACGGCCTGAAATCCGCCACCGGCAGCACCGAATCCCGGCCCTTTGCCGGTGCCCTGCCCGCTCTGCCCGAGGTCAAACTCGGGGCGACTCCGCTTCGCACGATTGTCGCCAGCACCACCTCGAGCACCCAGACCGCCGGCCCGGCCATGCTCGGCCAATTCATCAAGACTCTCAACTACACCGGACCCAACGCCTCCATCGTCCACGTCGAGATCGTCGCCCGCGACGGCAAGAACGCCTACGTGAACATCGACTCACCGTTCACGGCCCTGCCGGTTGCACTTCAAGGCGCCGACTGGGTGCAGGTCGACAACCGTGACGCCCTCTACAGCGCCGTCGACCTCATGGAACTGGCCGTCACCGGCAACACGGTCGTCTGGATCGCCCACGACAACCGCCTGCCGCGGCCGGCGTGGTTGACCAAGCATTTCAAACCGAGCGATCAGTCGATCACCGTCGCCGGTCAGAAACTCGCACTCTTCCGCCGCGACGTGCCGGCCGCTGGCGAAAGTCTCACCCTCGGCGCCAACACGGAGAACACCAGCATCAAGGAAGGGAACCTCTATCTGGTTTTCGTGAATTCTGCAGGACGGGATCGCTGATCCCGTCTGCTGTAGTGGTGGAGGACCCAGCTCCAGCTGGGCCGCGGCTCAGGTAGGGCGCGGACTCCGTTCCGCGCCGCGGCGGCGAGCGGAGTCGCCGCCCTACCCCGTGTTCTTCAGGCCACCGGCGATACCGTTGACCGTCAGTTCCAGCACGGCGCGGATGCCCTCGCGGTCGGCCTTCGTCAGGCGGCTGCCGCGGCGGCGCTTGATCATCTCGACCTGCAGGTAGTTGAGCGGATCGACGTAGGGATTGCGCAGCTTGATGGAGCGCGCGAGCACCGGCTCGTTCTCGAGCAGCTCGCTTTGCTCCGTCACCGCCAGCACGGCCTTCTCGGCCAGGCGGAATTCCTCGAGGATGCGCCCCAGCACGCGCTCGCGGATGCCCTCTTCCTCCACCATCGAGGCATAGACCTTGGCGATGGACATGTCGGCCTTGCACATCGTGAGCTGCGCGTTGGCGATGGCGGTCTGGAAAAAAGGCCAGCGCTGATACATCTCGCGCAGCAGCCGCTCGCCCGCCGGTCCGCGCCGCAGGATCGCGTCGAGTCCGCGCCCGAGGCCATACCAGCCCGGGAAGTTGAACCGGCTCTGCATCCACGAGAAAACCCACGGAATGGCGCGCAGGTCTGCCACGCTCACGCTGCCCTTGCGCCGGTAGGTCGGGCGTGAGCCGAAGTTCAGTTCGCCAATCTCGTCAATCGGCGTGGCCTGCCGCCAGAAGGTCAGAAACTCGGGATCGTCGTGCACGCACTCGCGGTAGGCGGCCAGTGACGCCGCGCTCATTTCCTCCATGGCCTGCACCCAGCGCTTGGGCAGCTTGCGCGCGCCTTTCTGCGCCTCGTTGGCGCCGAGCAGGACGCCGTAAGCCATTTGCTCGAGCACGCGGTGCGCGAGGTCCCCG
>JBKJTZ010000076.1:0-2626 GCA_046590295.1 Lacunisphaera sp. | reverse complement strand
GGTGGCGATCTGCCTGTTTGCGCTGCCGCAAACCTACGAAATGACGCAGACGCCCAAGCCGGACTGGCGCGAATCCGCCGCATTGATCGACCGCTTGGCCGATCAGGATGACATCGTTGTCTTCTACGGCGATTCGACTGTCGAGCCAGGCTACACGGGCAGCTATTATCTGGCTCTGCGCCACTACGCGAAAAATCTGCCGGACACAATCGTATTCATTTCCACCCCGCCGGATGCGGCTCTGCTCCAAAGACTGCATCGCGCGCACGCCGTGTGGCTGGTGATTCCCGGCGAAATCAATTTGCCGGCTGACGCATTTACCGGAATGGTCGAGACGGATCGATGCTTCGTCTTCGGGGTTCCACGATTGCAACGACTTGTCCGGCAATAGGAACTTGTCTATTAGCCGGTTGATCGCGCAATTCGCATCTATTACCGGCAAGTTTGCCAATCCCGCCCGCTGGCACGAAGATACTCCGCTCAAAATAGAGAAAGGCACTGGCTCCAAGAATCATGGATTTCTTTAACTACAAGAATGGCGAGTTGTACTGCGAAGACGTCCCGGCCGAGAAGATCGCGCGGGAGGTTGGGACGGCCTGTTATGTCTACTCGAAGGCGACGTTTCTCCATCATTACCGGCAGATCGCCGAGGCTTTCAAGCCGTTGAACGCGACGGTCTGCTATTCGGTCAAAAGCTGCGGCAACATCAACATCCTGAAAATGCTCGCGGCCGAGGGATGCGGGTTTGACGTCACCAGCGGCGGAGAACTTTTCCGTGCCATGCAGGCGGGAGGCGATCCGAAGAAGATGATCTACGCCGGCGTCGGCAAGACCGACCGCGAGATCGCCGACGGGATCACGGCCGGGATCGCGGCGTTCAACATCGAGTCCGAGGCGGAGATCGAGAACATCGACCGGATCGCCGGGGAGATGGGCAAGTCGGTCGTCGCCGCCCTGCGGATCAACCCCGACGTCGACGCCAAGACGCACGCCAAGATCACGACGGGCAAGAGCGAGAACAAGTTTGGCATCCCGCTGAAATACGCGGCCGAGGCCTATGCTGCCGCGGCGAAATATCCGCACCTCGAGGTGAAGGGGGTGCAGATGCACATCGGGTCGCAGCTGACCTCGGCCGAGCCGTTCATCGAGGCGGTCAAGAAGGTCGTGCCCTTCGCGGCGCAGCTGAAGCAGGACTACGGCATCACTTATTTCAGCATCGGGGGCGGCATCGGCATCATCTACCAGGATGCGCTGGCCAGCGGCGAGGCCGCCTGGTGGAGCGCGCAGGCCGAGGGCGAGCGCCCGCTCACGCCCGAGGCCTATGGGGCCGCGCTCACGCCGCTGCTCGCGCCGCTCGGCCTGAAGATCCTGCTCGAGCCGGGTCGTTTCCTCGTCGGCAACGCCGGCGTGCTGCTCTCCCGTGTTGAATACCTCAAGCGCGGCGCGGGGCGGAACTTCCTCGTGCTCGATGCGGCGATGAACGACCTCGTGCGGCCCGCGATGTATGAGGCCTATCATGAGGTGGTGCCGCTGCTGCGCGACACCTCCCGGCCGGCACTCCAGGCCGACCTGGTCGGGCCCATCTGCGAGTCGGGTGACTGCTTTGCCAAGGACCGCACGCTCCAGACGGTGGGCGAGGGCGAGCTCATGGCTTTCATGAGCGCCGGCGCCTATGGCTACACCATGGCCAGCCGCTACAACACCCGCCCCATGGCCGCCGAGGTGCTCGTGTGCGGCAGCCGGTTCGAGCTGGTCAATGCCCGTGAAAATTTCGATGCTATGGTCGCCGGCGAGAATATTCCCGGTTTTCTCACGACCTGACGGTTCACCCCATGCCCGCGCCGCGCCCCCTCAATTTCGCAGTCATCGGTGCCGGCGCCTGGGGCACCGCGATGGCGGCCCACCTGGCCCGCCGCGGCCAGCACACGACGCTCGTCACGCGCCGGCCCGAGCACGCCGAGGCGATCCGGGCTGCCCGCGAAAACCACGACTACCTGCCCGGCATCCGGCTGCCCGATGAACTCGTCATCACCAGCTATCTCCGCTCCGCGCTCGTCGAGGCCGACGTCGCGCTCATCGCCTGCCCGTCGCAGACCTTGCGCGCCTGGTGCGAACAGATGCGCGCCGTGCTGCACGATACCTCGCGACTGCAGCTTTTCCTCAGCCTGGTGAAGGGCCTCGAAATCGGGTCACACCTCCGGCCGAGCGAGATGATGGCGCAGATCCTGCCGGGCCTGAACTGTGGCACGCTGACCGGTCCGACCAACGCCGCCGAGGTGGCGCGCGGTCTGCCGGCCGCCATGGTGATGGCGGCGATACAGGCCGACGAATTCGTGCCGAAGGTGCAGGCGGCGATGAGCGGCCCCACGCTCCGCATCTACACCAGCGACGACCTGCCCGGGGCCGAATACGGGGCCAGTCTCAAGAACATCTACGCCATTGCCGCCGGTTTGTGCGACGGCCTCAAGCTCGGCGACAACTCCAAGGCGGCGCTGCTCACCCGCGCCGTGACCGAAATGCTCCGGGTCGGCGTGTCGCTCGGGGCCAAGCCCGAGACCTTTTACGGCCTGAGCGGATTCGGGGACCTGGTCGCCACCAGCCACGGGGCCTGGAGCCGCAACCGGGA
>JBKJTZ010000044.1:0-9882 GCA_046590295.1 Lacunisphaera sp. | reverse complement strand
CGACCTCCTGCAGCAGGCCATGGAGCAGCTGGCGCTCTCGGCCCGGGCCTACGACCGCATCCTCAAGGTCGCCCGCACCATCGCCGACCTCGCCGGCTCGGAGCGCCTCGAGTCCCCGCACCTGCTGGAGGCCATCCAATACCGCAGCCTCGACCGAATGTGTTCTACTGAGCCGGGATCATCCAGCTCCGATCCATGTAACGCATATCTCTCCGGACGGGATTTAATGGAAGTTGCTTGTAGCCGGGGTCGGTGACCCCGGTCCGGCCTCAACGAAGCCGGCTACAGCGCTGCCGCTATTTCGCAGGAGCCGAACTCGATTTCAGAATGAAACCGGCGAAACCGAATGGCTGTCGGTCGGGATTTCGCGTCTTCGCGCCTTCGCGTGAACACCAAGTCGTCACCCCCATAAAAAAGGCCGACCTCCATGGTCGGCCTTTCAGACAAAAACTTGACTGACGCCTTACTGGATCTTGGCCGGGTAGGTCCGCTTGAGCCACGACTCGGGCACGGGAATCACGGCGATGTTGAGCGCGCGGCCGTCCTCCGCGATCATCGCGGTCTGCACCTGGACCCGCGTGCTGTCGGCGCTGAAGGTCGGGTGAATGTGATCGCGCGCGGTTGTCTTGCTGCCGAGGTCGGCAAGCATGATCCGCTCGCCGTTGGTCAGGTCATAGAGCCACAGGCGATATTTGAAGTCGTCCGCCACCGCCCAGCGGCCGTCCGGGGAACCGCCGACATGCCAGACGGAGCGGCCGGGGTCACCGACCGGGTTCTGCCCGGCGATCCGGATATCGCGGGTCCGCAGGTTGACCATGGCGAGGCCGCCCATGTGTTCGCCCGTGCCGGAAGGACCCCAGGCGTCCTCCTGGCCGGGACCCTCGGGCGCCTTGGCGCCGGGCAGCTTGATCGCACGGTGGGCCAGGATCGCGACCGCGACGTAATCCTTGCTGACGATCGCTTCGTGCGTAACCCAATCCCACGGAGCCTCGGGGAACAACGGCCGCAGGCCGGTGCCATCGCCCATGACCGTCCAGGTGCGTTGCGGGGCCTTGCCGCCGGTTTCCCAGCAGAACACGATCTCACCCGGCACCCAAGGATTGGTCTGCACGTGGCCGATCTGGAACGGCACGGCGACGACGAAATTGACCGCGCCGGTCTTGAGGTTCATCCGGCCGAGTCCGGTCGGGCCGGCGCCCATGTTGCGCGGGCCAAAATTTTCCGCGGGCTTGGTGTCGGGCGCGAGGTGCTTGGCCGCTTCCTCCTTGCCTACGCGGAAATACGCATACTCCTCGGTGCAATCGAGGGCCATGTCACCGCCCGCGCCCCACTCCATCGGGATGACGCCGCAGACCGTCTCATAGGCCGAGACCGGCTGCAGTTTGCCTGCTTCGCTATCGGCGAACAGTTTCGCGAGGTCCACGCGCAGGATCTGGGCCGGGGCGGTCTGGCGGCCGCGGCCGCCGAAGCCACCACCCGGACGCGTCGGGGCTCCAGCCGGAGCGGCAATGGCGTGCGCCGCACGCGGCGGAGGCGGCACAGAAGGCTCGCCACCCTGCATCGCCGGAGCCGCACGCTCCATCGGGATCCGCAGGAAATACAGGTTCATCGAGTTGTCGGCCAGGCACAACATGCCGGAATAGCCGCCCTCCGTAACCTGCACCATCACGCCGCTCTTCTCATTGACCGCGATAGCCTCGCCCTGGGCACGGTTGGAGCGGAACACGAGCCACTGCCCGTCGGCCGTCCATTGGTGGTGGGTCTGGTAGATCTTGGAGTCGCCCTTGGACGCGGTGGTCAGGAAGGTCACGGGCACGCCCGTGACGGGATCGGGCACAATCTTCTTTTCCGAGGGGAATCGGGCGCCGATGCCGGCGGACGCCGTGCAGGCGAGCAACACCAGTGATATCAGGCCGGAGCCTAGCAGACGGTAACGGGAGGTGGGGGTCATGCGGAGGGGGATGGAGCTGGGGTTAATCGGCGGGATTGCGCGATTATGCAGACGAGACGTAACCATCCCAGCCCGGTTTCTTCAGATCAGGAATTATGAATTCTGACAGTATGAACGACTCCACCAGGCGGCGAATTGAAAGCAGCGAATCCTGCCGCCCACGGCGGGCTCCAGCTACGAGGCGATCAGGGCCGAATGCTTGTAGGAATCATCCTTTCCGTCCACCCAACGCTGCCCCTCGTCGATGTGGTGGAAGGCCCGGATGTTGTGCTCCCCATCGAAGCCGCAGAAAGCGATGAACATCCGGCATATGCCATAGACCAAATCCGACTTTGCCACCAGCGCCCGCCTCGCGTGGGCATCAAAAATCTGGCGCTTCGCCAGCAGCGTAATTTCCGCCGTGGAGATCTTCACGTCGGTCACGTCCTGCAAGTTAACCAGCTCGGCCATCGAAGGCCGGAACGACCCGTTCGCCTGCAACTCACGGCAATAGCCCGCAAACACTTCGAAGTTCAGCGGGCCGCTGATCCGGGTATGGACCATGTGCTGGGCAGAATTAATCTGAAAGGAGACGGGCATTGGACTGCCCGGAAGATGCCGCCATTCTCCCGGTACCACAAAGCGCAAGACCACCTAAATTCAAGTGGGGTGCATAAAGCGCTTAATTGGGAGAAACTCGGTCGGCGTCTGTTTCAGTGTCTACCCCGTGAATTTGGAACAAGCCCGTCAGAAATTCCCGCGCAATCACCCGATAAGCCGGTCGATATTTTTCATGAAATACCCGCGAGTGTCGCACCGCGGGGTAGCCGTCCTTTGCCATTCTCGCCCCGAATTCCCTGGCCGTCGGTCCCGGGAAAGGCAGGTCGCCGGCCTCCGCCAACCTCTCCACTTCGGTCCAGGCCGCAGCCAGCTCCACCCGCGTGCCGAGAACCCCATTCGCCGTCTGCATGAAGGCCTGCAACAATTTGGCAGGTTCGCCCTTCATGGCCATGAAGGTCCGCAGATGCACCCGCACGAACCGGCCATCGGGTGAAATCGGATCAAACAAGGGCTCGGCCGGACCGGGTCCCAGGCCGGCCAGCTCGCGCTCCAGCCAGCGGGCCGCGGCGGCCGGATCACCGGCCGCATGCTCGCTGCCAAGGCACGCTTGGTAGATGAGCTTGTAGCAGTCCTGCGGCTCGATTTGCGGATAGCGCCGCGCTTGCTCCCGCAAGATGTCCGCAAAATCGCACGGCGACGAAACTGGCTCCGCCCACGTCGAGCCCGCCAGAACCAAGCCCAGACCGACGACGCATAACAACCGAATCATGTTATTATCCCCAGCCGCCATCTGTGGTATGCCGAACCCGAATGCAAAATTGGTGCCCCCACGGGGAATCGAACCCCGGTTTGAAGAATGAGAATCTCCTGTCCTAGCCGCTAGACGATAGGGGCGAAAATCGAAGGAACAAAAAAGCGCACCTGACGGCCGGCCGTCAAGCGCGCAGATGAATCAGGCGCTGAACAACTCCTCAGCCTTGAAGAAGCGGGCCAGTTCGGCCTTGGCGTTCTCGTCGCTGTCCGACGCGTGCACGACGTTCTTCATCATCTCGGTGCCGAAGTCGCCGCGGATGGTGCCCTTGGCGGCCTTGCGCGAGTCGGTCGGCCCGAGCAGATCGCGGACCTGCTGGACGATGTTGTCACCCTCCAGGGCCATCATGATGACCGGCCGTGAGCTCATGAACGCCTCGATCTCCGGGTAAAAGGGCTTGTCCGCCACATGGGCGTAATGCTCGCGCAGCAGGGCCGGGGTCAAGCGGGCCATTTTGCAACCCACGATGGCGAAGCCGGCGCTTTCGAAGCGATTCAGGACGTTGCCGACATGGCGCTGGGCCATGCAGTCGGGCTTAAAGATGACGAATGTTCTCTGCATATAAGCGGCCCACCATACTTTGGGTGACCCGTTTGAAAAGCCCCGAATTGAAAAATAATCAGGAGCGCGAGGCCCGGATCGATTTCAAGGCCGCCAAAGCCGCCACCCGCGCTTCTCCATGATCCACCATGGGTTGTGGATAATCCTTGCCGAGCTTCACCCCGGCAGACGCCAATACATCCGCCGGAGATGCCCATGGCTGGTGGATGAACTTTGCGGGCATTTTTGCCAGTTCCGGCACCCAGCGGCGCACGTAGTCTCCATGGGAGTCAAACTTGGCGCCCTGGAGCACCGGGTTGAAAATCCGGAAATATGGCGCGGCGTCCGCCCCACAACCGGCCGACCATTGCCAGCCAAGGGTGTTGTTCGCGAGATCGGCATCGACGAGCGTGTCCCAGAACCAGGCCGCGCCTTCGTGCCACGAGATCCGGAGGTGTTTGACCAGAAACGAGGCCACAACCATCCGCACGCGGTTGTGCATCCAGCCAGTCTGCCAGAGCTGGCGCATGCCGGCGTCGACGATGGGATAGCCGGTGAGACCCTGCTGCCACGCCCGCAGCTGCTCCGCATCTTTTCGCCACGGAAACGCCGCAAAGTCCGGCCGGAGCGGTTCCGCGGGTGTCGCCGGAAAATGATAGAGCAGGTGGCCGGCAAACTCCCGCCACCCCACTTCGCTGAGGAAAACCTGCGCCCCGCGGTGGACCGGGAACACCCCCGAATCCCGCGACACCGCCCGCACCGCCGCCCAGATCTGGCGCGGTCCGATTTCCCCGAAATGCAGGTGCGGAGATAAACCGGAGGTACCGGCGAGGTCGGGCAGGTTTCGATCTTCCGCATAATCCGCGATCGGTCCGGCCAGGAATTTTTTCAGCCGATGCCCCGCCGCCGTTTCGCCGGGCGTCCAGGTTTCCGCGAGACCGCTATCCCACTTGATCTCCGGCAGCAGGTTCAGGCGGGCCAGCGCCAGCGACGCCGGCCATTTGGCCGGTGGTGGCAGTGCTCCCGCCGGCAGTTTCGCGGGTGCCTCGACGGGCAGCGTCTGGCCATGCCGCCAGAATGGCGTGAACACCTGGAAGGGCCCGCCCGCCTTGTTCCTCACCGTGTGCGGCTCGAACAACTGCGCGGCGTTGAAGCTCCTGGCGTCCACCCCCTCCGCGGCCAGCGCGGCCTTGATCAGCTTGTCCCGGACAATCGCCGCAGGTTCGTAACACCGGTTCCAATAGACCGCCGTGGCGCCGGTGGCCTGGCGCAGCGAACGCAACACGCTGCCGCTCTCGCCCTGCGCCAGCAGCAGCCGCGACCCGCGCGCCTCGAGCGAGGCCGCCAAGGCCGCGAGCGAGTGATGCAACCACCAGCGCGAGGACCCGCCGGCCGGCCAGTCGCCCTCGCCGGCGTCATCCCGGATGTAGACAGGCACGATCGCGCCGCCATTCTGCCGGGCCGACGCCAGCGCGGGGTTGTCCTGCAACCGCAGATCCTGTCGAAACCAGACGATCGTGGTGGGCATCGTGGCTCAGCAGTGCAGGG
The DNA here is from genome assembly GCA_046590295.1 of Lacunisphaera sp. GTDB lineage: Bacteria > Verrucomicrobiota > Verrucomicrobiia > Opitutales > Opitutaceae > Lacunisphaera. Next base: position 4,492 of record JBKJTZ010000044.1, on the reverse strand, counting down.
CCGACCCTGCGGAGCGCCCAATCTGTACCCGGCGGACGTTCACAGCGTCTCCGTGTAGAGTTGCTCGTAGGCCGCAACCGCACTTTTCCACGAAAAGTCCCGTTGCATCCCGCGCAGCTGCACCGCCGCGTAGGCGGGTCCGTCCGCATGGAGTTTCATGGCCCGTTCCAGCCCGGCCGTGAACTCCTCCTGCTTCGGTTCGAACATGATGCCCGTGCCGGTCTCGGGCGAAGCTGCGCAGTCGGTCACCGTGTCGACCAGCCCGCCGACCTTGCTGACGAGCGGCACCGTGCCGTAGGCCTGGCTGTACATCTGGTTCAGGCCGCAGGGCTCGAAAAGTGATGGCATCAGGAAAAAATCCGACCCCGCTTCCACCAGGTGGCTCATGGCCTCGTCGAGCCTGACGCACAGCCCGAGCCTGGCCGGATGAGCGGCGGCCAGTTCGCGGAACTCCTCCTCGTACTTCTTCTCGCCGCCCCCGAGAATGACCAGGCGGCAATTCTCCTTGGTGAAGAAATCCATCGCCCCGAGCACGAGGTCGAGGCCCTTGGCGGACGTGAACCGGCAGACCATGCCGAAGACCGGCCCCTTGAATTTCAGGCTCCAGCCAAATTCCTTCAGCAGCCGGCCGCGGCAAACCGCCTTGCCGGCCAGGTCGGTGGCGGAGTAACGCGCCGGCAGGCTCGTGTCCGTCGCCGGGTTCCACACCGCCGTGTCGATGCCGTTGAGCAGGCCATGCAGATCATCGAGCCGCGTGCCGATCACGCCGTCCATGCCGTTGCCGAACTCCGGGGTCTGGATCTCCTTCGCGTATTGCGGGCTCACCGTCGTCACCTTGTCCGCGTAGACGATGCCGCCCTTGAGCATGCACATCTGGTCGAAGTACTCGAGGCCGTCGATGGTCATCAGGTCCTCGGGCAGGTTGGTCAGTATGAAGGATTTTCGTGGGAACACCCCCTGGTACGCGATGTTGTGGATCGTGAAGATGGTCTTGAGTGCGAGCGTCACGCTGTAGCGCCGCTCCGCCTCCCGCAGGAACAGCGGCAGCAACCCGCATTGCCAGTCGTGGCAATGCAGGATGTCAGCCTTGAAGTCAGTCAGCCGCATGAGCTCGACCACGGCCTTCTGGAAAAAGATGAAGCGGGCGTCGTTGTCGTCGTAGTCGCGCTCGCCGGTCCAATACGGCAGCTTGCGGTCGAAGAACTCCTCGCGGCAGATCAGGTAGAGCGTGACCCCAGGTCGGGGCCGCAGGGTGTGGACGTAGCCCGCCAGGAATAAGTCACCCATCTCGATCTTGAGCTTGTGGCTCGGCTTGGCACCCGCCACGTGCGGGCCGTCGAGCACCGAGCGGTAGCCGGGCATGAAGACCGCCACCTCGTGGCCCTTGTCCGCCAGCGTCCCGGAGAGCGCCGCCACGGCATCCGCCAGTCCGCCGGTCTTGAGGTACGGGAACAGCTCACTGGCAGCATGGACAATTCGCATGTTGCAACCCTACAGACCTCACCGCACGGTTCCATCAGAAAATCCCGGGGCCCTCCCACTGATTGCCGGCACCAATCCGGCCCGCCCCCGCGACCACCTATGAGTTACTCCGACCGTCTCCTGTCCCATCTCCAGCGCCGCAACTACGTGCCGGCACCCGCCGCGGCCATCGCCCGCGAGTGGCACCTCAAGCCGAATGACCGCCGCAAGTTCAACGCCCAGGTCAAGGAGCTCGTCCACGACGGCCGCATCGTCGTCATCAAGGGCGACCGCCTCTGCGCCCCGCGCGAGGCCGACCTCGTCACCGGCAAGATCAACTTCCGGCAGAAGGGCTCGGCCATGGTCTTCCCCGAGGTCAAGGTCACCGAGCCGCGCAAGCCGGCCATCTTCATCTCCTCCGAGGACACCGGCGTCGCCCTGCAGGGCGACAAGGTCGTCGTGCGCCTGCGCTCGCCCAAGGACCGCGACTGGCCGCATTTCCTGAAGCCCGGCGAGCTGGCCGGCCGCGTCATCAAGATCCTCGAGCGCGGCGCCGCCACCCTCACCGGCACGCTCCAGCGCGGCCGCACCTATTTCTATGTCGTCTCCGACGACCCGCGCATCGGCCACGACATCATCGTCGACGACCCGCAGAAGTCCGCCCTCCGCCCGCCGCCGCAGGTCGGCGACAAGGTCGTGGTCAAGCTCAACGAGTGGAAGGACCGGCAGCACAACCCTGACGGCGAGATCACCGAGCGCCTCGGCCGCACCTTCGAGCCGCGGGCCGAGCTCGCCGCCATCTACCACAAATACAACCTCACGCCCGTCTTCCCCGAGGCGGTGGTCCGCGAGGCAGCGGCCCTCCCCGACACCGTCGGGGCCGCCGACCTGGCCGGCCGCCGCGATTATCGCAAGATCGCGACCTTCACGATCGACCCGGACGATGCCAAGGATTTCGACGACGCCCTCTCCTTGGAATACCTCGCCCAAGGCGAGATCCGCATCGGCGTGCACATCGCCGACGTCAGCCACTACGTGAAGCCCGGCACCGCCCTCGACCGCGAGGCCCAGAACCGCGGCAACTCGACCTACCTCGTCGGCACCGTCGTGCCCATGCTGCCGGAAAAGCTCTCCAACGGCCTCTGCTCGCTCGTCGAGGCGCAGGACCGCCTGACCAAGGCGGTGTTGTTCACCTTCGCCGCCAACGGCCGGCTGAAAAACACGGAGTTCGCCAACACCGTCATCCGCAGCACCAAGCGCCTGACCTACAAGCAGGCCTTCGCGCTGATGTTCGAGGACGACCTCAACAAGATCCGGAAGCTGCCCCTGCCCGCCGCGCACCAGACCGGTGCCACCGGTCGCGCCCTCAGCGAGCTGCCGCAGGATGAGCTCACCGAGTTGCAGAAATGGGTGCGCCAGCTCTGGACCTTCGGCAGCCGCATCCGCCGCGACCGCATGGCAGCCGGCAGCCTCGACCTCGACATGCCCGAGACCAAGATCTTCGTCGACGCCGAGGGCTATGCCGACCGCATCGAGCTCATCCACAACGACGAGAGCCACCAGTTGATCGAGGAATACATGCTCATGGCCAACGAGGCCGTGGCCCGCCTCACCCGCAGCCACCACCTGCCCTCGCTCTACCGCGTGCACGACGATCCCGACGAGACGAAGCTCGCCGATCTCCGGCAGTTCCTCGGCACCTTTGGCCTCAAGGTCGGCGACCTGACCAACCGGGCCGAGGTCGTGAAGCTGCTCGCCGTCCTCAAGAACCACCCGCAGGGCTACATCCTCCGCACCCAGCTGCTCCGCTCGATGCGCAAGGCCTGCTACCGTGCCTCGCCCGACGGCCACTACGGCCTCAGCAAGACCGATTACACGCACTTCACCTCCCCCATCCGGCGCTACTCCGACCTTGTCGTGCACCGGGTCTTCGACACCCAACTGGCCAAGGCGGCGGGCCGCGCCACCGCCAGCTACCGCATCGCGCAGATCGACAACCTCGCCGAGCACCTCAGCCTCACCGAGATCAACAGCACCGAGGCCGAGCGCGACTCGGTGAAGGTGAAGCTCATGGAATATTTCGAGTGCGAGGCGGAAAAGAAGGACAAGCGGGTCTTCACCGCCATCATCACCGACGTGCGCAACCACGGTTTCTTCATCGAAGTCGCCGAAGCAGGCGCGTTCGGCATGGTGCCGGTGTCCTCGCTCAAGGATGACTTCTATGTGCTCAACGGAGCCGGCACGGCCTTCATTGGCCGCAAGAACAAGCGCAAGTTCGAACTAGGCCACAAGGTGCCGGTCGTGGTCGCCAAGGTCGACCGGCAGAAGCGGCTGATCGATTTCACCGTGCCTTGAGCTATCAATGGTTCGTCCAGTTGCCTGACCAATGAGGGACAATAGCGAAGATCGCCTCTTCAACAGTGGCTTTCAGCGGCTTGCCCGGTGGAACGCCGGACGCTCCAGAAACGCGGGCCCGGGTAAAGGCGCGCGCAGCGCTCTACGCGTTTACGTGCGGTGACATTGTTCTACGGGAGTCGGACCGTGGCTTTTTGGTTCAAGGCTCACTTCAAGCTGGGGGACGCCGTTCATGCTGAAATTTCCACTCCAAACGAGATTGTGCTGCTGCCTCCCGATGCCCCAACACGAGATTGACCAGCCGAGCCTGTCAGCTAGTTTCCTTCCATGACCCTCGCCAATTTCCCCGAGCTGACCAAATTGCCGAAACGTCAGCGCATGAAACTGGCCGAGGCGCTGTGGTTCTCCGGTGTGGACGACAGCCTGCCAGTCAATCCGGTTCACAAGAAGATTCTTGATGAACGCTGGGCCGCCTACAAAGGTGGCAAGATCAAGCGAATCACTCTGCCCGAGTTGGAACGACGCATCGCCAGGTCGTGAAAAGCCGGCCGGTCGAGTTTCTTGAGGCAGTTGAGCCTGATCTCACCCACGCCCGGGATTTCTACGATTCGTGGCAGACCGGTGGCGCGGATAAATTCCTCGCCCGCTTTCGTGAAGCTATAAACTGGATTGAGTG
>JBKJTZ010000027.1:0-27767 GCA_046590295.1 Lacunisphaera sp. | reverse complement strand
GAAGGCTTGTTCCGTATTAACTTGGAATATGTTGATTGGGGGTCCCAATCAATCGTACAAAGTAAATTTCAAAGAACCGCTCCCTGTTACGGGAAAGATTTCAAAGAGAACATTCGCATTTTGCTTCGTCAATACTTTTCCCGAAATTCTCGAAAAAAGTTTTGGAAGGAACGATATTTCTCGGCCCTCATAATTCACTCATTCGAGTTTTAGATCGGACAAATGAATCCTGCGGGAGCGGCAACATGTGAAATGCCATTTCTGAATCAAGAACTTTCTATATATAGTTTCTAATGGTTACATATGTAACTGCGGCACATATGTATGCGTTCCTTAAATATTCACGTACCCTCCAAAATTAATTGGATGAAAATTCCTAATAGCGGCAAATTGCGACCCGGGGTTTGGTGTATCTTATATAATGATACACAAAACAAAATCTTCCCACTCACGCCATTTGGATTTCTTCATAATCTGGCGCACTCCCATTGCAGGGAATCGGCAGTGAGATTCAATTTGCGCATCCATAATCGCGCTACAGTTCCCCAGGGAGATTCCTCTAGGCCGATTACCAGCTATAGGGATGGAGCTTCATCGTCAGCCCCAGCAGTCGTGCCGCTTGTATTCCATCCCTCGGTTTCTGCTGCCGAGGAGCGACTACTGACGATATTAGTTGAAGAAGCGCGTGGGCTCTTCATCTGTGGCATTTTCGATGGAGCTAAAGATTCACCATAAGGTAGTTGCAATATGTCAGGCCCCAAACTTCCTGCCGCGATCGAAGACAAGATCAGCAGACTATCTGCCGTTCACATAGCTTCACCAGATGATGTGCTTCTATACATTAACCATGTGATGATTAGGTCGACGAAGACCTAGCCAGTGCCTGCGCGGGATAATCAGGCCGACTGAACATGATTAGACTGGTTCACGGTACCGTTGTCGCGTCTCGCCAATGACCTCTGGATATACGAAAGACTCCCTTAAGCTGACCGACGACGGACTGAGCAAGGCAATGTTCCACGCAGACCCTGTCACCGGCGGCGAATGCCCTCTGGAGTTCACATTCCTCTCTGGGTTCTGAAGACTAGGGTCGGCGGCATGACGCGAAACCAAACTAAGAAATGGTTCAAAAAGATGATCATTTCCTCTTTCGTATTTCGTCAGCCGGGTCAGCAAAGCCCAAACAGACATTTACAGGTCATCCCAGCTGAATTGACGACTTCAGGTACGAATTTTTGCTCAACACTGGTCCTCACCCCGAAGACCCTGGAAGCAGATGTTTCCGGACTATCTCCGGAAAGTTAATCCTACCATCTGAGACTATCCCCATGTGCACTGGGCCTCTTTTCACCGATCGGAGCCGAGCGCCAGCCATCCCATTTTTTAATATTCTGAGGCAAATTTACTGCGTTTCTTGGCATTTTAATCTCAAAAACGATGATTTTTACATATATGACCATAGCCGAAAATTCAATGGTTGCTTTGCCCACCTAAAGTTCTTTTGAACGCGGGTTCCAAATTGGGCACTAACTTGTGCCACTCCAACTCAACCGAGGCGAACGCTTGGACCTAAAACAAATTAAGCAAATTATTGATTTAATGAAGCGCTCTGAACTCAGCGAGTTCGAGTTCGAGGAAGAGGGCTTCAAAATCAAGATCAAGCGCGGTGCGAACGGAGGCCTGCCGATCATCAGTTCGTCTCCCCTTGCTTCTCCTCAGCACTATGCCGCAGCATCCGCCCCTGAGGGCCAAGCGCAGGCCGCGAAACCGGCGGCATCTGCTATTGCGACCCCAGGAGCGGACGAAGTCGGATTCGCCTATGTAAAATCTCCCATGGTTGGGACGTTTTACCGCTCACCCTCACCGGAAAACCCGGTGTTTGTAGATATAAATGCCAAGGTGGAGGAGAAATCGGTCGTTTGCATCATCGAGGCCATGAAAATCATGAACGAGATCCAGGCCGAAACCAAGGGCACGGTGGTCGAAATCCTCGTCGAAAACGGTCAACCGGTTGAATACGGCCAGCGTCTCTTCAAATTGAAGCTGGGCTGACGGGCATCACCCACAAGCCGGGCAATTCCTGTCCGGCTCAACTATTTATACCTGTATGATCCAAAAGGTTCTCATCGCCAATCGCGGTGAAATCGCACTCCGCATCATTCGCGCATGTCGTGAAATGGGCATCAAGACCCTGGCTGTCTACTCAGAGGCCGACGTCCAGTCCCTCCACGTCCAACTCGCGGATGAAGCCATCTGCATCGGCGGGCCCAAAAGTGCCGACAGCTATCTCCGGGCTGACCGGATCATCAGCGCGGCTGAGATTGCCGACGTGGATGCGATCCATCCCGGCTACGGCTTTCTCTCCGAAAATGCGAAGTTCGCCGAGCAATGCGAATCCTGTAATATCAAGTTCATCGGCCCGAAGTCCAAGAGCATCCGCATCATGGGCGACAAGGCGATCGCCAAGGATACGGTAAAGAAGGCGGGCGTGATCACCGTACCGGGTTCAGACGGCCCGATTGATAACGAGACCGAAGCCGTCAAGACCGCGCGCAAGATTGGCTATCCCGTGATCATCAAGGCGGTCGCCGGCGGTGGCGGCCGCGGCATGCGCATCGCGCACAATGATGTCTCCTTCGCCAAGGAATTTCACGTTGCCCGCAACGAGGCGGAGAAGGCCTTCGGCAATGGCTCGGTCTACATCGAGAAATACATCGAGAAACCACGGCATATCGAGTTCCAGATCCTCGCCGACAGCCACGGCAAGGTGCTGCATCTCGGGGAGCGCGACTGCTCGATCCAGCGCCGGCATCAAAAGCTGATCGAGGAGTCCCCCTCGCCCTTCCTGACCGCCGATCTCCGCAAGAAGATGGGCAAGGCCGCCGTCAAGGCCGCCGAGGCCGCCGAATATCAGAATGCCGGCACCATCGAGTTTCTCGTCGATGCCAAGGGCAATTATTTCTTCATCGAGATGAACACCCGCATCCAGGTGGAGCATCCCGTGACGGAGGAAGTGACCGGCATCGACCTAATCAAGCAGCAGATCAGCATCGCGAACGGCGAAAAGCTCGGCTTCGACCAGGGCGACATCAAGTTTGAGAAGCACGCCATCGAATGCCGGATCAATGCCGAGGATCCCGCCCGCAATTTCACCCCTTCTCCCGGCACCATCAGCCTGTATTATCCCCCGGGCGGCTTTGGTGTCCGGGTGGATTCCCACGCCTACAGCGGCTACGCCATCCCGCCCCATTACGACAGCATGATCGGCAAATTGATCTGCTTCGGTCCCACGCGCAAGGTTGCCCTGCAACGCTCTTATCGCGCCCTGAGCGAATACCTCATCCGTGGCATCAAGACCACCATTCCGCTGCACAAGGCCATCATGAGCGATCCCGTCTTCATCGAGGGCAAGGCCACCACCGCTTACATGGAAGACTTCATGTCCCGGACGCCGACCGACCTGTTCTGAACCGGCACCAACCCCGCGCCCGCCTCTCCACTTCCCGCGACCGCCCTGCATCGCGGCCGACAAGTCACGCCCGATGAGCCGTCCCGTCGCCTACTGGATTGCCGCACTGGTTTTTCTAGTCCTTGTGCTGGCCAAATTCAGCCCGGACACCGGCTTCAGCGGCCTGATTCGCTTCGGGGAGACCTGGCAGGATCAGCGCCATCCCTCGCTCAAGGACCTGGCGCTGGCCACGGCACCGGAATCCAGCGGCTACGACGGGCAGTTTTATGCCCAGCTCGCATTGGATCCGTTCCTGCGCGACGCCGAGCTGGCCCAGGTGCTCGACGCCCCGGCCTATCGCGCCCGCCGCATTTTGGTTCCGATGGTCGCCGCCATGGTCGGCCTGGGCAACCCTTGGTGGACCATCCAGGGCTACGCCTTGCTCAATGTTCTCTGCTGGTTCGCCCTCGGCTGGCTCCTGCACCGGCAGATCGGCGGAATCGGCAGGCCCGCCTTCGCCCGGTGGACTGGATGCATGTTCAGCATGGGCGTGCTCGACAGTGTCCGCCAGTCGCTCGTCGACCTGCCCGCCCTCCTTCTCCTCTTCCTGGCCGCCAGCGCGTATGCGAACTCCCGCAACACCCGATCCACCTTTTGGGCGGCGCTGGGCAACCTGGCCAAGGAAACCAGCCTGCTGGGGACTGTCGCCCTGTCCTGCGACCCCAGCCTTCGGCCGCCCCCTTGGAAGCGCCTGGGCGCCTCCCTTGCGTTCGCCGCCCTCCCCCTCGTTATCTGGTCACTCTACGTCCAGCTGCGCTTCCCATCCACACCCGGCGCCGCCGGCCTGGGCAATTTCACATGGCCGCTAACTGGATTTCTGGAGCAGGCCAGACTTTCCCTGCGCGAGCTATCCCTCGGCAATCTTGACGGCCGCTACAGCTTCAGCCTCATCGCCATGCTGGGCCTTGCGGTGCAAACATGGATGCTATGGCGCCGACCCCAGCCTGCTCACCCGTGGTGGCGCATCGGCGCAATCTATTCCATTTTGCTGCTGTTCCTCAGTTCCTGGGTCTGGTCAGGTTACTGGGCGGTCTGTCGCGCCGTGCTACCCCTGACGCTGGCGTTCAATCTCCTCCTGCCGGCCAACCGCTCTTTCTGGCCGCTTTGGGTATTGGGCAACCTGACCCTGCTCCACGCCGTCTGGCGTTTCCTCTGAAGGGAAAGCCCGGCCACGCTGGGGGCGGGCGACCGCACCGGCCGCGGCCGCCTCGCTGAACCCATCCTCCACACCACCTTCTCGCTGGAGAAACTCACCTCCAACGCTGACTCGGACCATGTCCTGAATCGCTCCGAAAGGCACTGGCGCATCAAACGCAACTCCGAGGGGTTTCGCTCCCACTGCCGGGAACGAGACATTTGCAATAAGTCGTGAAACTGAACCCGGCCCCGCACGTCTCCCTCCTTGTCATGAAAAATACCAACAAGATCATCCTCCTGTCGGCGGCGCTCGGTGTCGCGCTTGTCGGCACGATTGCCGTTGCCAATCCCGCCGGCCGGGATCGACCCGACCGCAATCCGCGCGAACACCGCATGCAAGCGGACCAGATGCATGCCAAGCAGATGCACGCCATGGCCGACTACCTCGGCCTGACCGACGAACAAAAGGCCGGATTCAAGGCGTTGCAGGAAAAACAGCACGCTCGCCTTGTCACGATCCACTCCGACGAGAAGCTCATGCCCGAGCAGCGGCGCACCGAGGCCCGGGCCGTGCACGCGAGCCTTGAAGACGAGCGTCAGGCCCTGCTGACGCCCGCGCAAAAGCAGAAGGCCGAGGCCATGAAAGCCGCCGTCAAGGAACGGGTGCAGCGCCGGATGAAGGAAAACATGCCGAAGATCGCACAGCACGAGACGCAGCTATTCCTCAAGGAGCAGCGGCAGCAGAAGAGCCACAACTGAATAGCCTCTTCTTTCCCGGCCGGTCGCCACGCACGACCGGCATTTTGTTGTCCGGGTGCGCCGCACGGCCGGCCGCGTTTCACCCTTGGATCAAACCGGGGCGGTCGCTGCAACGTCACCCATTCCTTTTGGGCGCCGCGCAAACTCGCCCGACCGCAGCCTCTCGGTCTGGACAAGGCGCGTAAGAAATAGAGCCATCCGCCCGCGCCGGTTCAGCAAGCAGGGGCCATGACCACCACGTCGCTCCATTCACCCAATTCCCGCGAATCGATCGTCCAGTCCGGCCGCAGGGCGGCAAACACCGCGCGGACCTGGGCGTTCTCCCTGGCCAGGATTCCACTCATCACCAGCACGCCGCGCGGGGCGACCGCCGCGAGCAGTTCCGGTGCGAATTTCATCAGCACATCCGCCTGGATGTTCGCCAGCACCAGCTCCGCCTGCCGCCCGGCCAGTCCGGTGACGAGGTCGCCCACATAAAACTCCACCCGCCCGCCCAAACCGTTCAGTTCAGCGTTCGCCTGGCTCACGTCGACCGCCACCGGGTCGTTGTCGAAGGCCGCCACGCGCTGAAACCCCAGCTTGGCCGCCGAGAGCGCCAATATGCCCGACCCGCAGCCGGCATCAATCACCCGGCCGGTGACGCCGGATTTTTCAGCACCGGCCACCAGCCGCTCCACCACCAGCCGCGTCGTCTCGTGATTGCCCGTGCCAAAAGCCATGCCGGGATCCAGCCAGAGCACTTCCTCGCCCGCCGGCGGCCGGTAGGCTTCCCGTTCCCACACAGGCACCCAATGCAGACGGCCGATCTGCCACGCCTTGAAATGCGCCTTGTAGCTTTCCTTCCAATCTTGGTCGGGCAGCTCATTGATCGCCGGTTCCGTCCGGAGCCAGACAGGATCGATCAAACCCGCGCAATGACTCCAGGCCGCCCGCGCCGCTTCCTCGGATTCGTAATATCCGGTCAGCCACGCGCGATCAGACGGTTTGTCCTCGATGACCATGAGGTTCTGCTCCTCGCGCTCCTCCAGCAGGTCCACGATCGCCGGCACCGCGCCCAGCGCCACCTCGGCCTTGAATTCGAAGACGGCCATGGCTAGCGGGTGGCTGTGCTCAGGCGGGCAATCACCGCGGGCAACAGCCCGTGCTCGGCCGCGTGCACCCTGGCCGTCAGCGTCTCGATCGTGTCACCCGGCTCCACCGGCACCTGGGCCTGTTCGATGATGTTTCCCGCATCCACTTCCAACGTGACGTGGTGGACCGTGCAACCGGTGACCTTCACCCCGGCGCGAAACGCCTGCCCGATGCCATCCAGTCCTGGGAATGCCGGCAGCAGGCTCGGATGCAGGTTGATGATTTTCCCGGCCAAGGCCCCCAGCAACCCGGGTTTAAGCACCCGCATGAAACCCGCGAGCACCACCAGGTCCGCCTCCGCTGCCTTGATCGCCGCGAGAAAACGCTCCTCGCCCGGCCCTTCCAGCTTGGTCTTGAACGGAGCCGGGTCGACATAGCCCGCCGGCACGCCAAAACGCGGCCCGAGCGCCAGAATGCCGGCATCGGGTTTATCGGATAAAATCTGCACCACCCTCGCCGCGCCGAGCCGCCCCGCCGTCTGCGCGCGGAGCACCGCCTCCGCATTGCTGCCGCGGCCCGAGCCTAAGATGACGACGCGCATGGATCCGCTCAGAAAAACTTTTTCGCCTTCTCGAAGAAGCCCTTGCTCATCGGCTGGTCGGTGTCGCCGCTGACGCGGGCAAATTCCTCGAGGATCTTGCGCTGCTCCGCCGAAAGGCTGTCCGGCACCTCGACCTGCACCCGGATGAGCTGGTCCCCGCTCGAACCGCCGCGCAGGCGGGGCATGCCCCGGCCCTTGAGCCGGAAGGTCGTGGCCGACTGCGTGCCGGCGGGAATCTTGAGGCTGGCCTTGCCCTGCAGGGTCGGCACGTGGATGTTGCCGCCGAGCGTCGCGAGTGTGAATTTGATCGGTATCTCACAGAACAGATCGTCCCCCTGGCGCTCGAAGACGTCGTGATCCTTCACGTGGACGACGATGTAGAGGTCGCCCGCCTCGCCACCCATCACGCCGGCCTCGCCGTTGCCGGACGAGCGCAGCTTGTTGCCGGTGTCGACCCCGGCCGGGATCTTCACGTTGATCTTGGAAGTCTCGTTGACGCGCGCTTCCCCGTGGCACTTGGCGCAGACCTTGTCGAATTTCTGCCCGGCCCCGTGGCAGGTGGGACACGCCTGCCGGACATGAAAGAAACCGCGCGAGGTCGTCACCTGGCCGGCGCCGCGGCAGGTCGGGCAGGTCGTCTTTTTCGAACCCGGCTCGGCCCCGCTGCCGTGGCAGTGGCCGCAGGCCCCCAGCTTGCGGAAGGAAATCTCCTTCTCCACGCCGTGCGCCGCCTCCTCGAGGGTGATCTCGAGGTCATAGCGCAGGTCGGAGCCGCGGCCGGCGCCGCCGCCATTGCCCTCGCCGCCGAAGAACTGGTCGAAAATCCCGCCGCCCCCGCCGCCGCCCTGCTGGCCAAAGACTTCGCGAAAGATGTCAAAAGGATCGTGGAATCCACCACCGCCGCCGCCCGGACCGCGGGCCCCGCCACCCTGCTGGAAGGCCGCGTGGCCATAACGGTCGTAGGCCGCGCGCTTTTCGGGATCCTTGAGCACCTCGTAGGCCTCGGAGACTTTCTTGAACATCTCCTCCGCCTCCTTGTTGCCGGGATTTTTGTCCGGGTGAAACTGCACGGCCTTCTTGCGGTAGGCCTTCTTCAATTCCTCCTCGCCGATCCCCTTGGCCACGCCGAGCAGTTCGTAGTAATCCTGTTTTTGTCCCGTGGCCATGGTCAGGCTTTGGTTTCCTTCACCGGACCGCAGGACACGATCACCGACGCCGGACGCAGCAAGCGTCCGTTCAAGGTGTAACCCGGCCGTACCACCTGCATGACAATCTCCTCGGCCACCTCCACGCTGGGCTGATGCGAGATGCACTCGTGAAAATTCGGATCGAACTTCTGGCCGGCCGGATTGACTTCCGTCAGGCCGTGGCGCGCCAGCGTGGTCTTGAACTGCTCCAGCACGAGGCCGATCCCGTCGACCACGGTCGACACGTCGGGTTGCTGGCGGGCGGCGGCGAGGCCGAGACCGAGGTTGTCGAGGATGGGAATGACATCCTCCATCACGCCCGAGGCGGCGTACTGCCTCAGTTCGTCCTTTTCGCGCAGGGTGCGCTTGCGGAAATTCTCCAGGTCGGCCACCGCGCGCGTGTAGCGGTCGTAATTGGCGGCTGCTTCCTTCCTGGCGGCGACCAACGGATCATCCACCGCGGACGGGGCTGGCGTCTCCGCGGGTGCCGGCGGGGTCGTGGGTGTGGTTTCGGTCTGGCGGTTATCGGTCATGCGAGTTGCGGAAGCTACCTGAAGCTTTCCGCTTTTCAAGCGATTGGAAGGCCCTTTTGGGAATATTGCCGGTTTTTGGGGCCGGGCCCCGCGATCAAGGCGAAAAAGTCATGCCTTGGAGAAGTCCTCCGTCACGAGGAGGCTGGTGTTTGCGCCGGCCCGGAAGGAAAACGCTCCCGCATACGGCAGCAGCACATTATCGCCGAGCTGCAGGCGGTGGCCGCTGTCCAGCTCGCCCTCGCCCCCGACCACCGAGAGGATGCGGGCCTGCTGGCCGCGAGCGAACGTCCGGGTTTCTCCCGCCTGCAGAAACTCCTGCCGGATGGTGAACTCCGCGCAGTGCGCGAGTACCGCGGTCTCCCGCACCATGCGGGGAGCCGACCCGGTGTTGGCGTCGAGACAGGCCAGCGATTGCGCGACATGCAGGGTGCGGGGTTTACCGTCGAGCCCCATCCGGCCCCAGTCGTAGACCCGGTAGGTGGTGTCCGAATTTTGCTGGATCTCGAGGATCACGTTTCCCGCATCAATGGCGTGCATCGTGCCACTGTGAATCAGGAGCGAGTCACCGGCACGCACGGCCGGCCGCTCCAGGCACTCGGCCACCGTGCCGGCGGCAATGGCCTGCTCAAAACTCGCGCGCGTCACGCCGGCGCGCAGCCCCGCGTAGACCGCCGCCCCGGGGTCGGTCTGCGCGAAATACCAATTCTCCGTCTTGGGCTCGCCCCCGAGCTTTCCGGCCAGGCCGGCGGGCGGGTGCACCTGGACGCTGAGCCGGTCGCGGCAATCGAGCCACTTGACCAGAATCGGAAACGGCCGGCCGACCGGCCACGCCGGCCCCATGACGTCCACCGCATGCCCCTGCATGACCTCGTGCAAGGTCTTCCCAGCCCATGGGCCGGAGGCGACGATCGACTGGGCCTCCGGACGGTCCACCACTTCCCAGCTTTCGCCGATGGGGGTGGCCCCGGGCAGTTTTCGCGCCAAAAAGGATTCTAGGGCACGGCCGCCCCACACCCGTTCCTGATAGATCGGCTTAAACTGAAGAAATGGTGTCATGTGTTGGTCGTAAATGATTTGGGTAGATTCCGACCGGGGCATTTTACGTTGACCCTCGGTCCCGAAAGACTGCAATCAATCAGACACCCACACAAATGCCCAAAGCGGAGAGTTCAAATCCAAAGGACAAAGACGCGCCCTCGTTCGACGGCGCGCGCCATCGCCCGCACTGGCTGGCTGCCTTCACTTGTCTGGTTTTCGGCATTCTGCTGATGGTCGCCCTGTTTGACTACGAGCCGGCCCAGAGCGTCATGACCCAGGTGGCGGGCAAGAACGAGGTCGTCAACGGGGAGCTGAAACAGTTCGCCGTCAACGCCGGCGCCCAGCCCAATCTGGTGGGCGTCGTCGGCGCCGAATTCGCCTGGGGTTCCTATTATTTGCTGGGAGTTTCCACCTGGCTGTTCCCGGTTTTTTTGCTGTGGATGACCTACATCTATCTGCGCAGCGCCCGAAGTCTCGTGGGCACGCGCCTCATCGCGATGGTTTGTTGCGTCATCTCGCTGGCCGCGCTGGCGCCCATGCAGGACCTGTTTTTCAGCCATGCGGCCATTTTCCCCGAAGGCCCGGGCGGCATCATCGGCAAGTTCATCTACAATGATCTGCTCAAGGACAGCCTCGGGGTGTTCGGCGCGGCGCTGATCCTCGGCACCGTCTATGGGCTGGGCATGCTCTTCATCTTCACGCGCGACATCGCGGCCGAGTTCGCCCGCCTCATGCACAATTTCGCCGAATGGTGGGCGAAACGCGCCGCGCTCAAGGCCGTCCGCGCCGAGGAACTGCGCCAGCAACGCGAGGAGGCCGCCAAGCAGAAGGCCCTCGCCGCCGCCGCCGCCAAGAACGCCGCTCCCGGCGCCCCCCTCCTCGCCCCGGGCACTTCCAAGAAAATCGTCGTGGCGAAGGGCGACGACCCATTTACCGCCCCATCCGCGGCTGCCCCGGTCCCGCCCGCGACCGAGCCAGCCGGCGCCAAGGCGACGCGCCCGGGCGCCCGGGCCACCGATCCCGCCACCGATACCAAGGCCCTCGCCGCCGCCGGCAGGATCGCGCTGAACATCGTCAAGGCCGAGGAGACCAAAAAAGCCAAGGTCACCCTGCCGCAGAGCGACGACAAGGGCTACGAGTTCCCTCCCCTCCGGCTGCTCCGCGAGCAGGTGAAGGTCGAGAGCAACAGCGAGGAAGAGCACCGCCAGAACGCCGAAAACCTGCTCCGCATCCTCGGCGAATTCGGGGTCGAGGTCACCCTCGGCGAGATCCACGTCGGCCCCGTCATCACCCGTTACGAGGTCGTGCCGGCCGCCGGGGTGCGCGTCGAAAAAATCTCCGGCCTCGACAAGAACATCGCCCTGGGCATGCGGGCCCAGTCGGTCCGCATTTTGGCCCCGATTCCCGGCAAGGCCGCGGTCGGCGTCGAGGTGCCCAACCAGAAATCCACCCCCGTCGGCATGCGCGAGATTCTCGAGAGTGAAGACTGGGTCGGGGCCAAGGCCGAGTTGCCGATCGCGCTGGGCAAGGATGTCTCCGGCAAGCCGCTCGTCTCCGACCTGACCAAGATGCCCCACCTGCTCATCGCGGGCGCCACCGGCTCGGGCAAGTCCGTCTGCATCAATTCCATCGTCGCCTCCATCCTCTACTCCAAGAGCCCGAAGGACGTGCGGCTCATCATGGTCGACCCGAAGGTGGTCGAACTGAAGATCTTCAATTCGCTCCCGCACATGCTCATCCCCGTCGTGACCGAGCCCAAAAAGGTGCCCGCCGCACTCAAATGGCTGCTCGGCGAGATGGAGCAGCGCTACCAGATTTTCGCCAAGGTCAACGTCCGTAACATCACCGGCTTCAACAACCGCAAGAAGGAAAAGCCCGATCCGCTCCCGCCCGAGCAGGCCGAGCTCGCCGGCGTGACCGAGGAGATCGAGATACCCGAGCGCCTGCCCTACATCGTCGCCATCATCGACGAGCTCGCCGACCTCATGATGGTCGCCCCGGCCGAGATCGAGACCTCCATCGCCCGCCTGGCCCAACTCGCCCGCGCCGCCGGCATCCACCTCATCATCGCCACCCAGCGCCCGTCGGTGAATGTCATCACCGGCGTCATCAAGGCCAACCTCCCCTCGCGCATCGCCTTTCAGGTCGCCTCGCAGGTGGACTCGCGCACCATCCTCGACACCAAGGGGGCGGATACACTCATCGGCCGCGGTGACATGCTCTTCTCCCCGCCCGGCACCTCTCGGCTCGTGCGCGCCCAGGGCGCGTTTGTCGCCGACGAGGAGGTCATGGAACTGGTCGAGTTCCTCAAGCGCAACGGCCCGCCGCAATACGCCCAGTCCGTCCAGCAACAGATCGATCGCGCCGCCCGCGAGGACGACGAGGACGGCGGCGATGCCGGCGACGATGACATGGGGGATGACGGGGAGCTGTTCCAGCAGGCACTCGAGGTGCTCCGCTCCTCCCGCCGCGCCTCCACCTCCATGCTGCAACGGCGACTCCGCATCGGCTACAACCGCGCCGCCCGCATCGTTGAAATCATGGAAGAGAAAGGCATCGTCGGCCCGGAAAACGGCTCCTCCCCCCGGGAAATCCTGGTCGATCTCGACACCTACCAGCCTTGAGCCGCGATTAGACTTTCAAATCCCCGCCAAACCCTCTTAACAAAACCCCATGCAGACCATCGGCGAAAAGCTCGAGGAGGCCCGGAAGCGCAAGGGCATCTCCGTCCGCGAGGCCGCGGAGACCACCAAGATCCGGGGCGACTACCTGCAAAAATTCGAGGCCAACTCCTTCGACCTCGACCTGCCCCCGCTCTACATCCGCGGTTTCCTGCGCTCGTATGCCCGCTACCTCGATCTGGATGCCGTGCGTTTTCTCGCGGAGTACGACGCGGTCATTGCCGCCGAAGGCCAAGTCCCCCGGCGCGAAGCACGCGAAAATTACGGCCGGGTTGAGTTTGGCGATAGCGGCGGCGAAACGAAGGCCAGCGGCCGCAGTGCGCAGGAACAGGCGGTGATGCTCAAGTTCGGTCTGCTCATCGGTGGCGCCATTGTCGCGATCATTGTCATCATCCTGCTGATCAATGTGCTGTTCTTCCGCGCGCCCTCACCGGCCAAGTCGTCCGCCGCGGGTGCGGCCGCGACGGCGCAGGCTGACTCGGCGCAGACCCTGACCCTCACCGCCACCGAGGCCACCCGCGTCAAGGTCGTGCAGGATCTCGACGGCAAGGTTCTCTTCAACGACGCCCTCGCCCGCGGTCAGAGCAAATCGGTCAAGAAGCAGGGCAAGCTGCTCATCACGGTTGAGGCGGGCAAGAACCTCCGCATGGAGGTCAATGGCCGGAACTATGAGGTGCCGCTGGAGGGCTATGGCCGCTTCGCCCTGGATTAGTCTGGCCCGGCGCGGAGCCTGAATGAACAAAGGCCGGCCTGCGCCGGCCTTTTGCTTTGGCTTACTTCAGGCCCACGGGAGGTCCCAGCACCTCGCGCAGGATGAAGGCGCGCCGCAACGCCTGGGGTGTCCTCAGGTCCCCCATGATCATCGCCCGCGCCTCGGTCCGGCGCCCCGCCTTGTGGTCGGCCGTGGCCGCCTCGAATACCGTCCGCTTTTGCGCCGCCACCTTTTGGGCGGCTGCCTCCCGCAACCGCTCGGCCAGCGTGGCCTGCTCTTCCAAGATCTCGGCCTGGCGCTGCGCCTCGAACCGCGTGACCGACGGCCGGATGACGGACGGCGGCACGGACTCCTCGAACAATTCCCTGATGACCGGCGGGAAATCCGCCGGTTCGGGCCGGACCGGCTGAGGCGGCTCTTTCGCGTGGCCGCGCGCCCGTTGCTCGATCCGGCGCTGGATCTCCTCGCGGATCTGGCGCGTGCGGTCGGCCAGTTCGGGATCTTCGAAGGTTTTCTCCTCGGGCGGTGGCGGCGCAACCTCCTCCGCCGACTGCTTGCGCTGGGTCAGCCACCACGCCACCGCACCGGCGATGGCGATGATCAGCTGCAGATGCTCAGAGACCCATTTCATGGTGCGGGGACAGGTTCAGGGGTGGACCGGCGCGGCGTCACTTCTTGCCTTCCGGATTGGCGATCGAGCCGCGCATGGCGGTGTCGGCCTGGATGTTCTCCATCTTGTAGTAATCCATCACGCCCAGGCGGCCGGAACGGAAGGCCTCGGCCATGGCGAGCGGCACCTGCGCCTGCGCCTCGACGACCTTCGCCTGCATCTCCTGCACGCGGGCCTTCATCTCCTGCTCGACAGCGACCGCCGCCGCCCGGCGGATTTCGGCCTGCGCCTGCGCGATGCTCTTGTTCGCCTCGGCCTGCGCCTCCTGCAGCTTCGCGCCGACGTTCTCGCCGACGTCCACGTCAGCGATGTCGATGGAAAGGATCTCAAACGCCGAGCCGACATCGAGGCCGCGGGCGAGCACGGTCTTGGAAATGCTGTCCGGCGACTCGAGCACGATCTTGTAGCTCTCCGACGAACCGATGGTGGAGACAATGCCCTCGCCGACGCGGGCGATGATCGTCTCCTCCTTGGCGCCGCCGACGAAGCGGTCGAGGTGCGTGCGCACGGTGACGCGCGCCTTGACCTTCACCTGGATGCCGTCCTTGGCCACGCCGTCGATGGTGGTGCGGCCGCTCTCAGGGTTGGGGCAGTCGATGACCTTGGGATCGACGGAGGTGCGCACGGCCTCGACGACGGACTTGCCGGAGCCCTTGGTCGCGAGGTCGATGGCGCAGGCGCGGTCCCAGTCGAGCACGATGCCGGCCTTCTGGGCGGCCACCAGCGCCTGCACGGTCGGGACGACGTTGCCGCCGGCCAGGAAATGCGCGGAAATCTTGTCCGTCGTGACCTCGATGCCGGCCTTGACCGCGGTGATGCGGGCGTCGACCACCAGGCTGTACGGCACGCCGCCGAGGCGCATGCCGAGCAGGTTGAGCACCCCGACCGGCGCCCCGTTCAGCTTGGCCTTGAGCCAGACGCCGATGAAGGAGAAGAACACGCCGACCACAATCAGGGCGACGATGACGAGAGGGATGAGGAATATCAGCGGGATGGAGTTCATGGGGGATTAATCTTTGGTTACGATAACGCGGAAATTGTCGATGCCGACGACGCGCAGCTGCGTCCCCTTGGGCACCTGGCCGGAACGGCAGAAGGCATCATAGCGCCGGCCCTCCACCAGCACGTAGCCGCTCGGTGAAAGCGTGGTGACGGCCTCGGCGATCTTGCCCACCACCATGCTGGGATTGGCCAGCGGCGGCTGGCTGACCGCCTCCACCTTCGACTGGACGATCAGTCTCTGCCCGAAGTTCGTCTTGGGCAGCCAGACCAGTTCCAGATAAAGGGTCAGTGCGAGCAGCCCCAAGGCCACCACGGTCGCGATCATGCCCCCGCCCGACCCATAGACCGAAAATGAAATCACGCAGCCAGCCGCGATGCAGAGGCCGCCGATGATGCCGGCGATCGCACCGGGCAGGAAGATTTCCGCCCCGAGCAGGAGCACTCCGGTGAGAAAGAGGAGGAGAATGGCATTCATGTCGCGGCCTTTTCGACGATCAGCGCGAAGTCCGTCCGGCCGCAGACCTGCACGGCGTCGCCCGCGTCAATGGCTCCGACCTCGACAATGGCCTCGTAGCGCCGGCCGTTGAGCTCGATCTGGCCACTCGGCCGGAGGACGGTCACGGCCACCCCGCGCTGGCCGATCAGGGCCGCGACCCCCGCTGATTCGCCCGGGGACAAGCCGGCCACCTGGGCCGAGCCGCCGACGGCCGACCTCACCACAAGTTTGTCCCAGACCCAGCCGCTTGGCAGGTAGCGGGCCAAAGCCGCGCCCAGGACCACCGCCAGCACCATGCCGAGGCCGAGGTTCTGCAGCGGAGCCACAAAGGCATCACCCGACCACGCCACGGTCAGCGGCTGGCCCGGCCAGATATCCGCCATCGCCCAAACCAGCGAGCCCAGCATCAACGCGAGCCCCAGCAGCGCCACGAAGATCACGCCCGGAAAGAAAAACAGTTCCAGCGCCACCAGCAGCAACCCGACCGCAAAGACCAGGAGCGGCTCATGGCCCGAGAATCCCGCCACGTAATTACTAAGGAAGACGATGGCCAGCAACAGGATGCCGGCAATGCCGAAAATGCCGAAGCCCGGTGTCTTGAACTCGATAAACAATGCCAGCAGGCCGAGCCCGAGCAGAATGGGCGACAAGCCCGTGAGATACTGCGCCAGTTCCTCCGACCAGGTGACCTTGAAGCTGCGTACTTCGTAGCCGTTTTTGCCGAAACGGTCCTGCAACAGCGCGGTGATGTTCTCGGCCTTACCCGCGCCCAGCAGGGCCTGCGGCGGCTCACCATATTCTTCGAGCGCCTCGGTGGCGGTGAGCGACAACAGTTCGCCCTTCGGTTTTAGCACCTTCTCCCCGATCTTCAGCTCGTAGTCATCGTCGATCATGGCGGAGATGACCTGCCCGCGATAGCCCTTGCCCTCGGAAGTGGCACGCACCCGGGCGCGGAGATAGCTGACGATTTTTTGTTTCATCGTCTTATCCACGTCGCCGCCGGTCGAAAGGACGGGGGCGGCGGCACCGATGATGCCATTGGGGGCGAAATAGATTTCCGCCGTGGCGGCGGAAATGAAGGCACCCGCCGAAATGGCCTCCTTGTTCACATAGGTCAGCGTCAGCCCGTTGTACTTGTCGAGCGCCTCCATGATTTCGAAGGTCACGTCGAGCGCCCCCCCGGGGGTGTCCATGTCCAGCACCACGGCATCCGCCTTCTGCTCGATGGCCTCCTTGAGGCCGCGGCGGATGATATAGAGGGTCGGCGTATTGATCTGGTCGCGCACCGGGATGACGTAGACCACCATCTTCCGGGCCGCTTCAGCCGGGACCGGCGGCTCGGGCTTGGGCGCGGCCGGCTCGGCGGCGGCGAGGCCCGCGGCACCAAGGAGTGAGCTGATAAGCAGGCAGGCCGGTTTGAACATCAGCAGGCAGCTTACGCCCTCCACCCCGGCACGCAAGCGTGCCGAGTATATAATCCCACCGGTATTTTCAATCCACCGCTTCGGCTGATAATTTATCCGACTTTGTCTTGGAACGTGGGGAGGGATTTGTTTTACCAAGCAGACATGGAACGCATCCCGTATCTCGGGCAGACAATTTTCAAGTGGCAGGTCGGCGCCTCGTCCTTCCTCGCGCTGCCGGAAAAGGGTGCGCGGCTGATGAACTGGAACGTCACCCTGGGCGACGGCAGCGTGCGCGACATCATCTACTGGCCCGAGATCGACTCGCTCGACGGCCTCGCCTCCGTCCGCGGCGGCAATCCAATCCTCTTCCCCTTCAACGGCCGCACCTACGACCGGGGCGACATCCATTACTGGCGGGCCGAAGACGGGATCCGCCGCCCGATGCCCATGCACGGACTCGCCCGGCAGGGCAATTTCCGCACCATCCGCCTCGACGAAGGCGGCTTCTCCGCCCAGTTCGAGCCCGACGCCGCGGCGAAGGAAGCCTACCCCTACGATTACGAATTCATCGTCAGCTACCGCTTCGAGCCCCTCGGGGTCTTCGTCGAGTTGCAGCTGACCAACCTCGGCTCCACGCCGATGCCGTGGTCGGCCGGCCATCATTTCTATTTCACCCTACCCTGGAGCGCAGGCCGCCGGCGGAAGGACTACCTGCTGGAAACCACAGCCACCAAGCATCTGCAGCGCGACGACCATGGCGGACTCGTGCCCGGCCCGCTCGTGGGCAACCGCGAGACCATGGACAACAAGAACCTGGTCGATCTCATCCACACCGGCCTGCGCCGCGAGATTTTCGCCGTCACCGAGCTGCCCACGGGCAATCGCCTGCTGTTCCGCTCCGGCATGGCCAACAGTCCGTCGCGCGACCTGGCCGTCGTCACCTGGACGGCGGACGAGAAAGCCCCCTATTATTGCATCGAGCCGTGGATGGGCCCGCCGAATGCGCCCGAAACCAAGGTCGGGCTCCACACCGTGGCCCCGGGGCAGACGCAGAAATTCTACGTCGAGATCACGCTCGGTTGATCCATCCCGCCTCCTGATGGCCCCCATGCATCCCTTCCCCGCTTTCATTGAAGGCCTCGGCGGTCCCGAGCTAATGATGATCATGTTCATCATCCTCGTGCTGTTTGGCGCCAACCGGCTGCCCGAACTGGCCAAGGGACTCGGCAAATCCGTCCGGGAATTCAAGAAGGCCGCGAGCGGCGTCGAGGAGGAGGTCCGGCGCGCCATGGAGGAGGAACCCGCCAAACCAACCTCCAAGCCGGCCGGCCAGATTCAACCGCCGGCCACCGAGCCCAAAAGTCTGCCCCCGCCCGACGCGGCCGACTGAACGGGGCGACGCCGCGGAAATCAGTCGAATATCGGCCCGCGGTTGAAGCGCCAGACGGCGACGCCCATCACGGCGGCGGTGATGCCACCCAGGATGCCCAGCGTCGGCAGCAGCTCGAGGAACGACGCGTCGGCCCACAGCACCTGGCCGAAGCCCTCCATCGCCCAGTAGACCAGCGTGAGCTTGCTGATCTGCTGGATGAATTCCGGCATGAAGCTTATGGGAAACCACGCCCCGCCGACGGCGCTCATCAGCAAAATCAGCAACGTGGCCAGGCCGCGCGCCGCCTCGGCGTTCGGCGCCACCGCCGCCAGCAGCATGCCGAACGAGGTGCATGACGCCGCGGCGAAGATGCAGACCAGCATCAAAAACAACAGGTGATGCTCCACGTCGATGCCGTAGAGGACCCGCCCCGCCGCAAACATCACCATGAGCTGCACCAGCCCGAGAAGCACGCCATAGATAAACTTGCTCCACAGGATGTGGGCCCGGGTCGCGGGCGTGGACAGCAGCCGATGAAACAGGCCCCGCTCCTTCTCATAGAAAAGGGAGCCGGCCGAGGCGCTCAGCGCGAACAGCAGGAACTGCATCGCCCAGCCGCCGACAATACGCGTGGCCGCGGGGGCCTTCACATCACGGCCGATGACCTGCTCGCTGTCGATCTTGACGATCCGGGCGAGGAAATCCTCCCCGCCCGGGCCGGCGCCGCCGGCCACCGCGTTGCCGCCGGTCAGTGTCTCCAAGCCGAAGTTCCCCTGCTCGATGCCGCGCTGGATCTCCGCGGGGTCGCCGCCAAAGGCCTGGGCAACCGTGGTCGCGATGGAACGGTTGAACTGGCCGAGCCCGGGGCCGCCGAGGAATTTCTTGGCGCGGGCCTGTAAGGACTGGCCGAGGAGCTGCGGCACGTTGGAGAAAATCGTCTTCTGCAGGATGCCGTTGACCGTCTGGGTCTCGATGTCGTTGCGCGGATTGGACAAAATCTTCAGGTGCAGCCCCAGCTCCGACTCGCTCACCAGGTCGCGCGGGATGACCAGGGCGAAGCGGAATTCGTTGGCGCGCATGAGCGGCCGCAGGTCGGCCTCGGTCAGCGGGCGGGTGGAATTGTTGGGATTGACGAAATCCGTCCGCACCCGGAACGCCTTTTCGGCCTGCAGCGCGGCCAGCAACTTGCCGGCGGCGGGATTATTGCTCTCATTCACCACTGCCAGTGGGATTCCGCTCGGGCCGGTGTTGGTGCGGTTTACCCCAAAGATGTAACCGAAGAGCACGATCAGCACGATGGGAATGATGAAGGTCAGCGCCAGCGCGGCCTTGTTGCGGACGAGCTGGGCGAAATCCTTCCGGAGCAGGGTGAAGATGATGCGCATGGCTGAATGAAGGGCGAGAGTAGGTGAGGGTGAGGGTGAACTGAGTGAGCGGTTGTCCGGGGAAGCGTGGAGTCACTGCAGACTGCCATCACTTTCCCCTTTCACTCCCGCAGGGTGCGACCGGTGAGATGGAGAAAGACCGCCTCCAGGGTCGGGCGCTGGCTGGTAAAGAGGCGCGCCGGCAGACCCAGCGTTTCCGTCTGGGCAAAGAAGGCCGAAAGCTTGCAGTCGGGCCGCGGCCGGAAGCGGTACGCGCCGTCGAGCAGGGTCAGTTCACCCTGCGCGGCGAGGCGACCGGCGAGGACCGCCGTCTCGGGCCCGGCAGGAAACCGGATCTCCTCCTCGAAGGGCAGCCGCGTGAGCAGCTCGTCCAGGGTGCCGAGGGCGTGGATTTTCCCATGGTCGATGATGCCGATGCGGGTGCAGAGCCGGGTGGCCTCCTCCATGTAGTGGGTGGAGTAGATGATTGTCAGGCCCGCGCGCGCGCGGGACTCGAGGAGATCGAAGATGGCGTTGCGCGACTGGGGGTCGATGCCGACCGTGGGTTCGTCGCAGAGCAGCAGGCCCGGCCGGTGCAGGAGCGCGGCGACGAGGTTGAGGCGGCGCTGCATGCCCCCCGAAAAATGCTTCACCTGATCGTGCCGGCGGTCGGCCAGCTGCACATCGTGCAGGGCCTCGTTGATCCGTTCCCGGAGCAAAGCCCCGGACAGCCCGTAGAGTTCGCCGAAGAGGCGGAGGTTTTGCTCGGCGCTGAGCTCCTCATAGAGGGCGATCGATTGCGGCACCAGACCCATCCCCGCGCGCGCCGCCGGATCGGCCGCGGTGAGAGAACGGCCGTTGAGCGAGATGCTGCCGGCATCCGCCGGGCGCAGGCCGGCGATGAGCGACATCAGCGTGGTCTTGCCCGCGCCGTTCGGGCCGAGCAGCCCGAAGAATTCACCGGGCCGTACCTGCAGCGACACCCCGTCGAGGGCGGTGAGCGGACCGTAGCGCTTGATGACATCCTGGATGAGCAACATGAATTTTCGTCGGTTTGGGTTGATCCCCAGTGAAGCATTGCCACGTGGAGCCTGCGATTCTGAATCTCCGGCTGATGGTCATGGTCATGCATGACCCGCTTTTGTCCCCTTTCGTGGGACCCGCTGATCCCATCTTCGCACCGTCCCCGGGGCCCGGAGTGACTGGGCGACGCCAAAGAAATTTTCTTTCCGCTTGATGGCCGTCACTTATGCACGTCGCTGCAACTTGGCCCAAGAGGTGCGTGTATCTAGGACAACAAAAGTTAATCATGAAAAAGAACTCCTTCCTTATTGTCGCAATTCTCACGGTGCTCACGTCCGGCGCCAGGGCCGCTACCAGCCAGCCCGAAGCCGAAACCGTTGTCCTCCCCACCTTCGTTGTCACTGCCCCCCGCTATCAGCCGGTCGAGCGGCAGATCAACGCGAGCCTGGAGGAATTCAGCCGGCGGGCGGACCAGCCGATCGCCATCACCCCGGAGTTGACCCTCCGCCAGGCCCCGGACGCCTGGTCCAACCCGATGGTCAGTTCCGACCGGGCCCCGGACGCGGCGCACCGCGCGAAATCCTGAATTTGGTAGTTCAACTACTGTTCTTTGCTAGTGTGTGTCAAAGGACCCGTCCCGCAAGGGGCGGGTTTTTTGTCGCCCGGATGGCCGGCCGGGCCAGAATCGGATCATGCCGGACGAGCCACCTGAGGAACCCATCGCCATTCCCATCACCGGCGAACTGGACCTGCATACCTTCCGCCCGCAGGAAATCCCGGCCCTCCTCGACGACTATTTCGATGAGTGCCGGAAGCGCGGCATCGGCCGGGTGCGGGTGATCCACGGCAAGGGCACCGGCACGCTGCGGGAAACCGTGCACGCGCACCTCCGGCGCTCGGCCGGCATCGCCGGCTTTGCCCTCGGGAATGAAACCTCCGGCGGCTGGGGCGCGACCCTGGTCACGCTCCGGAGCCGGGATCCCGGCTGAGGATTCGCAACTTTCTGGCGCCTGCCGGGTGATGGAGGCAACCACCCTGCCATCATGAATCCCATGCACGTGATAGATTATCGCATCAACGGTGATGACATGCAATTTGTTGAAATTGACCTCGACCCCGGGGAGGCCGTCGTCGCCGAGGCCGGCGCCCTGATGTTCATGGACGACGGCATCGCCCTTGAGACCATCTTTGGCGACGGCTCGCAGCAGAGCAGCGGGCTGATGGGCGCCCTGCTGGGTGCCGGCAAGCGCGTGCTCACGGGGGAGTCGCTGTTCATGACCGTGTTTCAAAACCAGACGGCCGCGCGGCGCACGATCGCCTTCGGTGCACCCTACCCGGGCAAAATCCTGCCGGTCGACCTGCGCGACCTGGGGCAGGAGCTGATTGCGCAGAAGAACGCCTTCCTCTGCGCCGCGAAGGGCGTCAGCATCGGCATCGCCTTCCAGCGCCGGCTCGGCGCCGGCCTGTTTGGCGGCGAGGGCTTCATCATGCAGCGACTGCAGGGCGACGGCCTGGCTTTCCTGCATGCGAGCGGCACGCTATACGAGCGGACCCTGCTGCCCGGTGAAACCCTGCGGGTGGACACGGGCTGCCTTGTGGCCCTGCAGCCGTCGGTGGATTACGACATCGAGCTGGTCGGCGGCATCAAGACGGCGCTGTTTGGCGGCGAAGGCCTGTTCTTCGCCCGGCTGCGCGGGCCGGGAAAAATCTGGCTGCAATCCCTGCCCTTCTCCCGCTTGGCCGGCCGGATCGTCGCCGCCGCCCCCCAGACCGGGCGTGGGGGCCGGGAGGAAGGCTCCATCCTGGGCGGATTGGGCCGCGTGCTCGACGGCGACAACCGCTGAGACCATTCATCCCGTGCCGCGGCCGCCGGTCATTCCACGGTTGATGTCCGGCGGACCGGGCCCCAGTTTCGCGGCATGAGCACCAAATTCATCTACGCGCTTATCCTGACGATCACGGGGGCGGTCCTCAACCTCCTGCTTTATTTTACCGGCTTTCAAACCGAGAAACTGGCCACCGGCCAGCATCTCCAATGGCTGGGCTTTGTCATCATGATCGTGGTGCTCTACCTCGGCATCAAGGCTGTGCGCGAAGAGAGCAAGGGCCAGTTTCTGTCCTATGGCAGGGGAGTCGGCACCGGGACGCTCATCTCGCTCTACTCGGGCCTGATGAGTTCGGTCTACAACTACGTGCACTTCAAGTTCGTGAACACCGAGTTTGCCGACTACCAGCTGGCCCTGATCCGGACCAAGTGGGAGGCGGCGGGCATGACAGACGCCCAGATGGATCAGGCGGAGGGCGTGACGCGCATGATGATGGGACCCGTCGTGCAGGCCTGCCTGGCACCGATCTTTGTGACCCTCTTCGGCCTGATCATCTCGCTCGTCCTCGCGGCGATCCTGAAGCGGCCTCCGCCCCCGGAAAACCAGACCGCCTGACGCAGACGGGGGGCCGCGTACGCACGCGGCCCGGCACTGGCACACACCGGCTTGGCCGCCAGCCTTGCCGAATTGCTTTACAACGATCCCGGGCTGCGCTTGCCCGGCCGCCCGAGCTCGACGCTGATCTTCTTCTTGGCCGGCTCCGGCGGCAGCGGGACCGTCTCGGGCTTGAAGTCCTTGTCCACCTCGAACTCGAAGTGGTCGTTGTCCAGCTTCTCCAGGCGCTGCTTCACCGCGGCCGGCAGCTTGCTGCGCTCCTCCTCCGTGTTGATCGGGCCGGAGAAGGTGACCTCGCCCTTCGGATTCCTCACCGTGAGGCTGCGCTGGCCCTCGTCGGACTTGATCTCGATCGCCCCATCCTCATCCGAGTAGGAGATGTTGCTCTTGGGCAGATCGAGGATGGTGGAGCCCTTGCCCTTGCGGCTGATGATGCGCACGCCGGGCTGGCCCAGCAGGGCGCCGTGTTCGCGCTCGCGGCCGATCATGCGGAGGACGTCCTGCGCCCCTTCCGGCCCCATGCCGGGCAGCTCACGCAGCCGCTCCAGACTGGCCTGGGCCCCGGGCGACATGAACCCCTGCCATTCCCCCGCTCCACCGGCGCCGTTGCGGAAGAAATAATTCTCGGCCATCTTCGACACTTCCCGCACCGCGAGCTTGGTCTTCACGGTCTGTTCCTTGCCGCCGCGCACGATGGTCAGCCTGACCTCGTCGCCGTCGTTCTTGGCCCGCACCAGCACGCCGAGTTGCTGGGTGTTGACCAAAATCTGGTCGTCGAACCGGGTCAGCACATCGTCCTCCTTGAGCAGGTCGGCGGCCGGACTTTTAGCGAGGACGTTGGTGATCACCAGCCCGGTGTCCTTCGGCAGACCGAGCTGGGCCCGGAGCGTGCGGTTGACCGCGGCCGTCTCGACGCCGAGGTAGGTGACCTTTTCCTTCTCACCCTTGTCGTCGGCCCGCTCCCCATGGAACGCCATGCGGGGCGAGTCGCCGTCGAGGCGGCGGATGACGATTTCTTTCTCGGCCCAAGCTTGCGGCACAAGGGCGAGCAGGGTGAGCGACGGGAGCAGATACTTGCGAGGGGATGTCATAGTGGGATGTTGGTTGGGAGATTTCAGTGCAGGCTGGCGGGCAGCACGCGGATTTCGTCGCGCGGCACGCTCCATTTGAGGGAGGAATTGTTGCGGGGATTGGTCCAGGTGTAGGTATCGACGTAGCGGGCACGGACCTGGCGGACCGGCGGGCCGTCCTCGACCGCCACCAGTCCCTCGTCCTTGAGGTCGTAGAGCACATTGGTCGCTGCAACCGGGCGATATTGACCGCGAGGCCCGGGGGCGACCGTGGCAGGAGGGACAGGATCCGACGCCGTGATCCGCTCAGACGGGAGGGCTGCGGCCGGCGGCGGCGATTTGAAGGTCACGATGGAAATTGCCGCACCGCCGGCCAGGACCGCCGCCAGACCGGCGGCGCGCCAGCCGAGCCACTTCCACGAACCCAGGCTGGTCTGGGTCGTATAGCGGCGCATCGGCGCGGCCAGTTCGTCGGTCTCGGCGGCCAGTTCGGTGGTGAGCCGGTCGACCAGCTGCGGCGACGGTCCGCGGAGGCGGAGCGACTTCAATTCGTCTTCGAGTTGTTGGAGGGACTCATCCATGGTGCACGGGCTTCAGTTCCTTGCGCAGCGCAGCCAGCGCGTAGCGGTAGCGGGAGGCCGCCGTGTTGGGCGGGATGTCGAGCGTCGACGCGATTTGTTCAAAAGTGAGTTCGTTCCATATCTTGAGCACGAGCACCTCGCGCTGTTCGCCGGGCAGGCGTTGGAGGGCTGTCTCGATTTCGCGGCGACGTTCCGCCGCCTCTCCCAGTTGGGGGGAAAAAAAGGTCTCGCGCTCCTCTCGGCCGCGGTCGGCCTTTTCTTCGCGCATGGTGCGGCGGGCTTCGCGCCGGGCATGATCGATCGCCGCCCGCCGGATGGAAGTGACCAGCAGGGCCTGAGGATCGCCGGGCAGTTGTCGCTGGTGGCGCCAGTAACGGACAAATGCTTCCTGCACCACGTCCTCGGCATCGGCAAGCGACCGGGTCCACTGGCGGGCACAGAGCAGCAGCTTGGGCCCATAGGCCTCGAACCAGTGTTTCCAAGTGTCCTGTGCATCATCAGCCTCCATGAAATCCGTGGTGGGTTGTTTCCTAAAGAGCGTCACGGGCAACAGGGTTTGTCTACTTTTCGTCCCGAGGGACCCCGGATGCAGACATAAAAAGAGGCCGGGGGTTCATACCCGGCCTCTGTTGAACTATGACTATTAACGGAAATTGGCTCAGCGAGCGACGTAGTCGCGGACGTTCTTTCGATAATCCACTGCCGCCACGGCCCCGAGGATCGCCACCGCAAGGTAGCTGATTCCCGCTGCCAACTGGTTGATGTCGATTGCGCTCTTGCTGCCGGCCATCAGGGCGATGACGGCGAGAAAAACGCTGGTGATGATGACGTGGATGGTGTTGGTTTTCATACAGTAAGTAAGTTTGGTTTATTTAGATCGGCACCGGATTTGGTGCTGCCCCGACTATACGACATGGCTTGCAATAGTTAAAATACTTAGTTTCTATATGGCTCATCTGTTTTACCTATGGAGCTTTACCAATTGCGTTACTTCTTGGCAGTCGCTGAGACAGGCAACTTTACCAAAGCGGCTCAGCTCTCTTTCATCTCCCAGCCATCACTAAGTCAGCAGATCATAAACCTGGAGGAAGAGTTCGGACAAAAGCTGTTTCACCGGTTGGGCCGTAAGGTTGTCCTGACCGAGGCCGGCAAGATTTTCGTGGATGGAGCCCGGCGCATCATCAGCGAAGCGGACCACACGCTGGCCGAAATGAAGAACGATCCCAAGGCGGGCCCGAAAGTCCACGTCGGGGCGATCCAAACGGTGGCCCCGTTCTTTATTCCCGCCGTGCTGGCCTATTGCCGGGCCAATGACGTGCGGCTAAACCTGCATACGCAGGAGGATTTTCGCACCACGCTCATCGAGCAGATTTTCAACGGGAAACTCGACTGGGCGATTGTGGCTCTGCCGCTGTCGGAACCCCGCCTGCTGGTCGAAAAACTCTACAGCGAGCCCCTCTGGCTGGCCGTGGGAGCCGCCCACCCGCTGGCACAGACCCCGCACATCACCTTTGCCGACCTGCGCAATGAGACCTTTGTCCTGTTGGGCGAGGCCTCCACCCTGACCTCGCAGATCCAGCGCTATTGCGGCGAGCACGATTTCGAGCCGCGCATCGGCCACCGCTGCGGTCAGGTCGCCACCGTGAAAGCTTTTGCCGCCATGGGCCTGGGGGTGAGTATTTTGCCCCAGAGTGCCCGCAGCGCGACCGACCCGGAGGGCCTGGTCTTCCGCAAGTTCAAGGGGATCGCCCCGTCGCGCGACATCGCCCTCGTGCGGCACCGGGGGCGTCATCTCGGCCAGGGTGCGGGGACGTTTGCCGAGGTCGCCCGGGCGGTCGTCGGTCCCACCCCGCTCGCCGGTTCCACCCCGCCCTTCCGGCTCGGTCCCGCTGCCGCCACCTGAGTTGCGCCGGGGATTCTTCTGTGAAACCGTCGCCGCTTGTGTCGGTCTCCGCCCAGCACCACGAGCTGCCTCCCGGCCGCGAACGCGCCACGCTGGTCACCCTCGGCGCCGTGCAGTTCACGCACATCCTCGATTTCATGATCATGATGCCGCTGGGCGCACAGCTCATGCAGGCCTTCGGCATCAGTCCGGCGCAGTTCTCCCATCTGGTCGCCTCCTATGGCATTGCCGCCGCGGTCAGCGGATTCGCCGGCGGGTTCCTGCTCGACAAGTTCGACCGCAAACGCGCCCTGCTGGTGCTCTACGCCGGGTTCGGCCTGGCCACGCTGGCCTGCGCTTTTGCCCCGGGCTACAGCGCCCTGCTGCTCGCCCGGCTGGCGGCGGGCGCCTTCGGCGGGCTGGCCAGCTCCCTGGTCACCGCGATGGTCAGCGACATCATTCCGCCGGCGCGACGCGGCCGGGCCATGGCCTTCGTGACGGCGGCTTTTCCGGTCGCCTCGGTGTTGGGCATACCCGCCGGCCTGATGCTGGCGGGGCATTTCGGCTGGCACGCGGCGTTCTTCATGCTCGCAGGCTGCGCCGCGGCCAATCTCGTGCTCGCCTCCGTGGTGCTGCCGCATCTGCGCACCGCCGTGAAGGATCACAAGTCCGGACGGCAGATGAAGGAAATCCTGACCCACCCCGTGCACCTGCGCGCCTTCGCCGTCGGCAGCATGCTGGGAATGGCCGGAGGCATCCTCATCCCTTTTCTGGCACCGTCCTTCATCGCCAACGTGGGGCTCAACGAACAGTTCCAGTTGCCTCTGGCCTACGCGGTCGGCGGCGTCGCCACGGCCATCAGCACGCCCATCGTCGGCTGGCTCAGCGACCATATGGACCGGCTGCGCCTGCTCGTCTACATGTCCGTCGGCGCGGCCATCGTCACCCTGATCATCATGCAACTCGGCCCCACCCCTGTGGCCGTCGCCAGCCTAATGATGGCTCTTTTCATGGTCACGATGTCGGGCCGCTATGCCCCGGCGATGACGATGATCAGCAACGCCGTCGAGGGCCGCTACCGGGGCGGGTTCATGAGCATCATCTCCGCGCTGCAGCTCGCGGCCAACGCCACCGCCGTCATCATCGCCGGCCTGTTCGTCACCCGCGCTCCCGACGGCCGCCTGCTTGGCCTGCCTCTGGTCGGCTATGTGGCGACCGGGTTTCTCGCTCTGA
>JBKJTZ010000066.1:0-20669 GCA_046590295.1 Lacunisphaera sp. | reverse complement strand
CGCCGGCCTACTTGAAAATGTCCTTCGTGTCCGGGCGTGTGTAGGGCTCGCGGAAAAATTTGGCGACGGTGCGGTCGAAGAGTTCGTGGTCCACCCACGGGATCATGTGCGTCGCGCCGGGGAAAATCGCGAGGTGTGCCTGCGGGAGGTGATCGAAGATCTGCTGCGTGTGCTCCAGTTTGATGACGTCCTTGTCGCCAGCCATCACGAGCACCGGCGCGGAAATTTTCGCGAGGTCGACGATGGGAATGTTCGGCTGCTTGCCGAGGAGATCGAGATACTGCTTGATCACCGGCCACGGCTGCGACTTGTCGCCCTTTTTGATCATCGCGTTGGCTTCGCGGCTGCTTTTCGCGACCCAAGCCTGCGCCCAGTCATACGCGCCGTCGGGCCGGAGATTTGCGCCCATGATGGCGAGCTTGGCCACCTTGTCGGGGTGGTGGATGGCGAGGAGCAGACCGAGAATGCCGCCATCGCTCCAGCCGAGAATGTAGGCTGACTTGATGTGCAGGTGGTCCAGCAGCGCGTTGAGATCCTCGGCTTGATGCTCGTAGGTCAGGCGCCCCGGACCCATTTCGCTTTGGCCGTGACCGCGGCTGTCGGCGGCGATGACCTGATACTGCGAAGCAAAGGCTTCAATTTGGTAACCCATCGCGGCGATGCTGCCGCCGTTACCGTGGATCATGAGGAGCGGCGTGCCTTGGCCGTAGGTCTCGTAGTGCAGTTTGATGCCGTTCACCTCGACGGTGGCACCGGCGGCGGGATTCTCGCCATAGAGCACGGCGAGTTTTGGTGGGGCAAGCTCCAGCTCCGCGCGGGCGACGGTCAGAATTGCGAGAAAGGTGAGCGCAGTCAGGGCGCTGGAAATGATTTTCATTGGAGAGTGGCTCAACCCTTGCGCTTCTTCCCGTTCTTCAGCTTCGGCTCGATGTTCAGGTAGGTCTTGGCGAGCATCTGCGATTCGTAGAACTCCACCAGCCGCACGCCCTCGCGGGGCTTGATGAGGTCCTTTTTCGTGGCGTGGTCGATCTGCTGCTTGATCTTGCGGCAGAGCTCCTCCCACTGGTATTGCACGCCCTCGATGACGTCGGCGATGCGCGAGCCGGCGAGCGCCTCCTCAATGTAGAAGCCGTTGGGCTCGTCGTCCTCGAGGAAGACGTGGACCTCGTTGACGCGGCCGAAGAGGTTGTGGAGGTCGCCCATGATGTCCTGGTAGGCGCCGGTGAGGTAGATGCCGAGGTAGTAGGGCTCGTGGCGCTTGAGCGGATGGAGCGTGAGGTAGTCTTTAACGTCCTGCAGGTCGATGAAGCTGTCCACCTTGCCGTCGGAGTCGCAGGTGATGTCGACGAGCACGGCGTTGACCGTGGGCTTTTCCTTCAGCCGGTGCAGGGGCGTGATGGGGAACAGCTGCTTGAGCGCCCAGCTGTCGAGGAGCGACTGGAAGACGGAGAAATTGCAGACGTATTGGTCGGCGAGGAGTTTCTTGAGATCGTGGAGCTCCTCGGGCTGGTAGCCGGACTTGGTGCCCTCCCGGTCGATCTTCTCGCAGATCTGCCAGAAGATCTGCTCGGCGGCGGCGCGGTTCTCGAGGTCGAGGTAGCCGAGGTTGAAGAGCGAGAAGGCCTCCTCTTTCTTCTGCAGCGCGTCGTGGAAGCGCTCGAGGCGGCCGAGCTTGGCCTTGTTCTTCAGGAGGATCGCCAGGTCGTCGACGATCTTGTGGCGCGCCTTCGGCTGGTGCTGCTTGCCGAGGGATTCATGCTTGTTGATGCGCTCGAAGACCTCGACGACGAGCATGGAGTGGGGGGCGGCGACGGCGCGGCCGGACTCGGTGACGATGTCGGGCACGGCCACACCGGAGGCGGTGCAGATCTCGCGGATGTTGCAGACGACGTCGCGGGCGTATTCGCCGAGCGTGTAGTTCATCGACGACTCGAAGTTCGTGCGGGAGCCGTCGTAGTCGATGCCCAGGCCGCCGCCGACGTCGAGGTAGCCCATGGGGAAGCCCATCTTGGCCAGCTGGCAGTAGAAGCGCGCGGCCTCGGTGACGGCGGCCTTGATCGTGATGATATTGGGCACCTGCGAGCCGATGTGGAAGTGCACGAGCTTGAGGCAGGCCTGCATCTTGGCCTTCCGGAGCTTCTCGACGGCAAAGAGGATCTCGGCGGTGTTGAGGCCGAACTTGGCGTTGTCGCCGGTGGACAGGGCCCACTTGCCCTCGCCGCGGGTCTGGAGCTTCACGCGGAAGCCGATCAGGGGCTTCACGCCGGTCTCCTTGGAGATCGCGATGATGCTGTCGACCTCGGAGAGCTGCTCGATGACGATGATGATCTTTTTGCCCAGCTTGCGGCCGAGGAGGGCGAGCCGCATGTAATCGTGGTCCTTGTAACCGTTGCAGATGATGAGGCGCTGGGGGCCCTCGTGCATGGCCAGGGCGATCATCAGCTCGGGCTTGGAGCCGGCCTCGAGTCCGTAGTTGAAGTCCTTGCCGGCCGAGATGATCTCGTCGACGACCTCGCGGAGCTGGTTGACCTTGATGGGGAAGACCCCGCGGTAGTCGCCCTTGTAGCCTTCCTCCTTGATGGCGCGCTGGAAGACCTGGTTCAGCTGGGTCACGCGGTAACGGAGCGTGTCCTGCATCCGGATGACCAGCGGGGCCTTGAGCCCCATGCTCCCGGCCTCGTGCACGACGTCCATGAGGCGAATGGTGCGCCCGTCGGAGAGCGGCTGGACCTGCACAAAGCCCTCGGAATCCACCGAGAAGTGATTGGCACCCCAGCGCTTAAAACCATAATGTTCCTCGGACTGTGCGACCGACCAGTTGACTGCAGATTTGTTCTTCAATTGGCGGGAGCGGAAAGACGGGGGTTTGGCTTGCTTTTTGGAAATCGGCTGGGCTTATTCGCCCTTTTCAAATTTTTCAAAACACCCGAAGACGCAATGACTAAAATACACTTGTTCCTCGCCCAGGCTCCCGCCGGCACCCCGCAGCAGGGCGGCGCCAGCTCCATGTTCCTCATGCTGGGCTATGGCCTGCTCATGATTGCGCTGTTCTGGTTCATGACCTCCTCGCAGCGCAAGAAGCAGAAAGAGCACGAAAAGATGATCAAGGAGCTCAAGAACGGCGACGAGGTCATCACCACCGGCGGCATCTACGGGGTCATCACCGGCATGAAGGACGACCGTTTCGTGGTCCGCATCGGCGACAACAACGCCAAGGTCGAGCTCGCCAAGGGTTTCGTCACCTCCGTCGTCAAGAAGGCCGACGCCAGCTGAGCGCCGCCCGGACGACCCGGCCGGACGCCGGTTTCCCCGTCCGGCCACGCTTCTCCTTTTAAACAACCCAATACCCATGCTCCGTAACAACCTCTGGAAACTGATCGTTTCCGCCACCATCGTAGTGTGGGCAGCAATCACCATGCTGCCCCTGCAGGACCGTGATTTCAGTCAATTTATCAAGACCGAGTCGAGTACCCAGCCCGCCGAGTTCTCCAGCCTGATGACCCGGGTGCAAGCCCGCATCGCCACGGCCAAGGCCGCGGGCCGGGAGATCAGCGTCTATTCCGCCCTCCGGCAGATCGGTCGCGAGGAGCGCCTCGACCTCTCGCAATTTTTCCCGGACATCAAGCTCGAGAGCTCGCTCAAGAATGTCGAAAAGCGGAACGACATCCTCCTGACCCACCTGCTCAAGCAGTCCAAGGCGCCGCTCCAGCTCGGCCTCGACCTGAAGGGCGGCGTGGCCTTCACCCTTGAGGCGCCGCCGCCGAAGTCGGGCGCCACCGACGAATACCTCCGCAGCCAGCAGCTCGGCAAGGCGATCGACATCATCGGCAACCGCATCAACGGCATGGGCGTGGCCGAGCCGGTCATCCGCCCCGTCGGCACCAACCGCATCGAGGTCCAGCTCGCCGGCCTCAACACCAAGGACAACCCGGACGTCATCGACAACGTCAAGAAGCCCGCCCAGCTCGCCTTCCGCCTCGTGATGGAGAACACCAGCGCGATGCAGGAGCCTCCCGCCAGCGTGCCCCCGGGCTACCAGGTGCTCAGCATGGACGAGGATGACCGCGTCAGCGGCCAGTCCTACACGACCTACTATCTCGTGAAGCAGATCCCGGAGATGTCCGGCTCCACCGTCAGCAGCGCCCAGGCCTCGGTCGATCCATTCGGCAGCTACCAGGTGCACCTGAACTTCAACAACGAAGGCGCCAGGAAATTCGCCGAGGTCACCACGGCCGGCTCCGGCCGCCTCCTCGGCATCGTGCTCGACGGCAAGCTCTACTCCGCGCCGCGCATCAACGAGCCCATCACCGGCGGTTCCGCGCAGATCACCGGCCGCTTCTCCGCCCGCGAGGCCGAGCAGCTGGCCAACGTGCTCAACAACCCGCTCGACCTCGAGCTGCAGGTCAAGGAGCAGTATGAGGTCGGCCCCTCGCTGGCCAAGGACGCCATCTCCAGCGGCGTGAAGGCTTCCATCCTCGGCACGCTGCTCGTGTGCGCCTTCATGATCACCTACTACCGCGTCGGCGGCGTGGTCTCGATCATCACCCTGCTGGTCAACGTGCTCGTCATCGTCGGGGTCATGGCCAGCATCGGCGCCACGCTGACCCTGCCCGGCATCGCCGGCATCGTGCTGACCATCGGCATGGCGGTGGACGCGAACATCCTCATTTTTGAGCGCATGCGCGAGGAGCTCCGCAATGGCAAGTCCCTCATGGCCGCGCACGACGCCGGCTACGACAAGGCGTTCATCACCATTCTGGACGCGCACGTCACCCAGCTGGTCATTTGTGCCATCATGATCGCGCTCGGCACCGGCCCGATCAAGGGCTTCGGCGTCACCCTCGCGATCGGCGTGTTCTCGACCCTGTTCAGCGTGCTGCTGACCGGCCACGTTCTCCTCAACTTCCTGATCGAGGGCGGCCTGCTCAAGAAGTTCCCGATGATGCACCTGCTCAGCAAGGTGAACATCGACTTCGTCAAGATCGGCAAGCCGGCGTTCATGATTTCGTGGGGCATCGTGGCGATCGGCCTCGTCGTGCTGTTCGTCCGCTCGGACAAGGTCTTCGGCATCGACTTCACCGGGGGCGACCAGGTGTCGATGTCCTATGCGCACCCGGTCGACATCTCGAAGATCCGCGCCGCCGCCGCCGCGGCGGGCCTGACGGACATCAGTCCATCCTACCAGAGCAACATCGGCGGGGGGGAATCCATGCTCAAGGTGGAGCTGCCCTACGGCCAGACCGCCAAGCTGGTGACCGCGCTCCAGCACGACTTCCCGGACGCCAAGTTCGAGAATATCGGCGAGAATGCCATCGGCCCGACCATCGGCCGGGAGATTGCGAGCAACGCCGCCCTGTCGGTCGGCCTGTCCCTGCTGGCCATATTGCTCTACATCGCCTTCCGCTTTGAGTTCGGCTTCGGCATGGGCGCCGTGGTCGCGACCGTCCACGATGTCCTGATGACCATCGGCATGTTCGTCATCTTCGGCGGGCAGTTCAACGCCCCGATGGTCGCGGCCATCCTCGCGATCATCGGCTACTCGGTGAACGACACCGTCGTCGTGTTCGACCGTATCCGCGAGGAACTGAAGGCCAGCCCCACGGGCAACCTGCGTGATATCGTCAACCTGGCCATCACCCGCGTGTTCTCGCGATCGATCATGACCAGCTTCACCACCTTCCTGGCCGCCTTCGCCCTTTTTGCGGCCGGCGGCGGCGTCCTGCGCGACCTCGCGCTCACCTTCCTGATCGGCGTCATCACCGGCACCTTCTCCTCGGTCTGCATCGCGGCCCAGGTGTTCTTCTGGTGGCACAAGGGCGACCGCAAGCACGTCGAGGCCCACCAGGACATCACGCCCAAGTACGAATGGGCCGGCTCCTCCCGCGCCTCGGAGTAAGGTGGAACGGGTTGACCCCAGCACGTTCAGCCCGCTGAGGTCAGCGGGCTCCACCTAAGAAACAATTCCCGATGCGCTGGAATTACACGCCGGTCCTCGCCACCAGCGTGGCGGACCTGGCGCTCGCGGCGGACACGACCCCGGTCGTGGCCGAGCTGCTGCTGCGCCAGGGCGTGGCCGACCCCGCGGCGGCGCGGCGCTTTCTCCTGCCCGCGCTCGCCACGCTCGGCGATCCGTTCCTGCTGGCCAACCTGGACGCCGCCGTGGAGCGCCTCCTCGCCGCGTTGCGCGGCAAGGAGCGCGTCACGGTGCTTGGCGACTACGATGTCGACGGCGTCTGCAGCACCGCGATTTTGGTGAGCCTCCTGCGCCGGCTCGGGCTGTCGCCCCGGTATGTCGTGCCGCGCCGCGCCGAGGAGGGCTACGGTCTCACCCGCCCCTCCATCGACCGCGCCCTCGAGGCCGGCAAGCCTGACCTGTTCATCGCGCTGGATTGCGGCACCAACTCCGGCGAGGAGGTGGCCTACCTGCGGTCACTCGGGGTGGATGTCATCATCGTCGACCACCATCGCTCGACCGAACCGCCGGCGGCCGGCGCGGTGCTGATCAACCCGCACGTCAATCCGCTGGCCGGTGACGAGGCCTGGCGCTACCTCTGCACGGTCGGCCTCGTCTTCAAGCTCGCCCACGGCCTGCTCAAGAACCTCCGGGCGGCGAACGACCCCGTGGCCTTGTCCATCGTGCTCAAGGACTACCTCGACCTCGTGGCCATGGGCACCGTGGCCGACCTCGTCCCGCTGACCGGGGAAAACCGCGTGTTTGCCCGGCATGGCCTCAAGGTGCTGGCCGAGACCCGCCGCCCGGGCCTCGTCGCCCTGATGGGGGTCTCCGGCCTGAAACGCGACCAGGGCATCGTGCCGAGCGACATTTCCTTCCGCCTCGGCCCCCGCATCAATGCCAGCGGCCGCCTGGCCGACGCCTCGCTCTCGGTCGACCTGCTGCTGAGCGAGGATCATCAATTCAGCGATGCCTCGGCCCGCCGGCTCGACGACCTCAACCGCGAGCGGCAGGACATCGAGCGCGGCATCACCGAGCGGGCCGAGCGCTACGTGGAGGAGCATTACCTGGAGGCGAGCGGCCTGGTGCTCTTTGACGAAGACTGGCATCCGGGGGTCGTCGGCATCGTGGCCGGCCGCATCTCGCGCAAATACAACCGCCCGGCCATCGTGCTCGGCAACGAGGGCGACCAGGCCAAGGGCTCCGGGCGCGGCATCACCGGCTTCAACCTGGTCGAGATCCTCGGCGCCTGCGCCGGCTGCCTCGACAGCTGGGGCGGACACCCGATGGCGGTGGGCATTGCCCTGAAAAAGACGCGGCTCGACGAGTTCCGGGCGCTGTTTGACGACGTCATCCGGCGGGGTCGCAACGGCGATGCCACCGAGCCCGGCGTGGAGTTGTCCGGCTGGCTCGAGGGAGTGGAGGTCACCGAGGTGTTGATGGCGAGCCTGGAGCAGCTGCAGCCTTTTGGCATGGGGCATCCGGAGCCGGTATTTGGCGTGCGCGGTGTGCGGCTGCGGAACCGGCCGGATGTGTTCAAGGAAGTCCATTTTCGCTTCGCCGCCGAGGACGCCCAGGGCCGTCGCATCAGCGGCGTGGCCTGGAAAATGGCCGACCGCATGCCCCCGACCGGGCCGCCGCTGGAGCTGGCCATCCAGCTCAACTGGAACTACTACAACGGGCGCCGCACCCTCCAGATGGAGCTCCTCGACTGGCGGCTGGCAGAGAAATGTTAAATCCAGTGGTAGGGGCGGTTGCCCTCAACCGCCCTTGAGGACAGTCCAGGGCCGTTGAGGGCAAAGGCCCCCACCTGCTACCGTTTCCGTGGGGGAAATCGCTGGAATAAATTTCTGCTTGAAGTGGCTCCGGGAACCACGCTTATTCGCCCTTCTCTCGTGCGGGCATAGCTCAACTGGATAGAGCGCCAGACTACGAATCTGGAGGTTTGGGGTTCGACTCCCTATGCCCGCACCACTTTGAAGCCGCCGCGCCCGAAGGGGTTCGGCGGTTTTTTGTTCCCCCAGCGGCCGCCTCCGGTCGGACCCCCGGCAAACACCTTACCTGAAACACCCCATACCGGTGCCCTCCGGCCTGCGCTATTCTGACGGTGATGAAGGATAATGCCCTGCAGCCCGAGGCAGCCGGCCTGACATCCCAAGATGAGGGACGGATGCTCAGTCTGCTTCTCGCGGACGAATTCATCATCTACGTCGCCACGCGGGAGTGCCACTGGAACTTCACCGGGCTGGGATTTGACAGTCCGCCCGAGCTGTTTGAGGAGCAATACCAGCAACTGGCGGATTGGACCGAGCTGCTGTCCGAGCATACCCGCAAGATCAACGCCCGGACCGCGGGCAGCTGGACCGAATTGATCAAGGCCGCGCGTCTCACCACCAAATCCGGCGCCGGTTTGTCACCCGGGCAAATGATCAAGGGATTGATCGATCTGCACGAGGCCATGATCGGGCAGTTGCAGCGGGATAAGGACGCCTGCCGACAGGTCTGGCACGATGCCGTTTCCGCGAATTTTCTCACGGTGCTGCTGCTCAAGCATGCGAAAGCCGCCCGGCAGCTGCAGGCCGTGCTGGCAAACCAGCCGGGAGGAAGTCCCGCATGATAACCTTCTTGATCTTGCTGTGCGGTCTGGGCCTTTTGCTCCGGCTTCGTCGGCGGCAGGAGATGCCATTGTCCGACATCGTGCCGGAGGGCGTGGACGGGTGGGAGAATGAGGGCGGCCACCTCGCCGTGCCGGAATCGGACTGGACGCAGTTCTAGAATCGCTGGGCCGCGCGGTTTTTAGTTTCCCGGGCCGCAAATGTGGCTTCAATGCGCGTATGCCGTCAGCGCCCCACAGGCTCACCGCCTTGCTTTTCACGCCCGGCTCGCGCCTGGACCGCCTGCCCAAGGCCGTGGCCAGCGGCGCCGACGGGGTGATCGTGGACCTCGAGGACTCGATCGGCGTGGCGGACAAGGACCGGGTGCGGACCGAGGTCGCCGCCTATTTCAAGCAACATGGCGGGGTGGCCGCCGACCGGCCCTTCACCAGCGCCATCCGGATCAACAATCTTCGCAGTCCGCACGGCCTGGCCGACCTCGACGCGCTCAATGCTGCCGCGGTCCGCCCCGATGTCGTCATGCTGGCCAAGGTCGAGTCGGCCGCCGAGGTGCAGCTGGCGGCGCGCAAGCTGCCCGAAAGCGTGCGCCTTGTCTGCCTGATCGAGACGATCCAGGGCGTGCGTCGTTGCGCCTCGATTGCGGAGGCTTCGCCGCGGCTGGCGGCGCTGGCGTTTGGCGGGCTGGACCTTTCGGCCGAGACGGGCGGTGAACCGACCTGGGATGCGCTGCTCTGGCCGCGCACCGCCATGGTGCATGCCTGCGCCGCCGTGGGTATTTTGGCGATCGACCAGCCATTCATCGATTTCGCCAACGCCACGGGCCTCGAGCAGGAGTGCGCGCAGACGCGCCCGCTCGGCTTCACCGGCAAGCTCGCCATCCACCCGGGGCAGATCGACATCATCCGGCGCACCTACCAGCCGACGCCCGAGCAGATCGCGCGCGCCCGGAAGATCGTGGCCGCCTACGACGCCACCCACGGCAACGTGGCCAACGTCGACGGCCAGATGATCGACGTGCCGATCTACCACTCCGCCCAGCGCGTGCTGCAGCGGGCGGAACAATAGGCCCAAGCATTTTTAACCACGGATTTTCACGGATGCTCACGGATAGAAAACAGACACCCGATTGTTGGCATCCTGATCCCGCCGGGGCGGAATCAGAAAGACAGATAGTTGGTATTTATCCGTGATGATCCGAGTAATCCGTGGTTAAAAATCCCATGCCTGAATTCACCGCCTACGTGCCGACGGGGATAAAACGCTACCGCGAGCGCTTCGGGCTGGATTTTGAACAGTTTGCCGTCGGGCAGATGTTCCAGCACCGGCCGGGCCTGACGCTCTCGCAGCAGGACAGCCGCGACGAGTGCCTCGACACCCTGAACCAGCAGATGCTGCATTTCGACGAGCAGTTCGCCACGCACACCGAGTGGAAGCAGTGCCTGCTGGACTCCACGCTCACCACCAAGGTCGTGATCGGGATGACCTGGAAAACCTTTGCCAAGCGCACGCGGCTGCTCGGCTTCGACGAGATCACGCTGACCAAGCCGGTGTTCGGCGGCGACACGATCTATGCCGAGTCGGAAATCCTGGAGGCGGCCGGCTGGCCCGAGGCCCCGCCGGTGGGCCGGCTCAAGGTTGTGACGCAGGGGTTGAACCAGCGCGGCGAGGTGGTCGCCCGGCTCGTGTACGACGTGCTGGTCGCCCGCACCGGCCAGGACCATTTCACCCGGATCAATTACTGAACTTCCTTAACCACGAATGACCACGAATGAACACAAATCATCCGGCCGGCGGCTGAATGGATATAATCCTTCTTCATCCGTGTCCATTGGTGTTCATTCGTGGTTTCCTGATCTGTCTCCATGAACAAGCACGCCTCCCACGTTGAAATCTCCCCCGGGATCTTCCGGGAGCGCATGGGTCTGTTCTTCGAGGACATCGAGGTGGGGGAGACCTACGAGCACCGGCCGGGCAAGACTTTCACGGCCGGGGAAGGCAGCGCGCACTCGCTGCGGGCACTCGACCAGTCGCCGGAGTTCTCCGATTCGCGGTATCATGACCAGGCCATCGGCGGGCGCGTGACCATCAACCCGCTGCACGTGCTCGCGGTGGTGACCGGCATGATGACCAAGACGTTTTCCAAGATCGTGGCCAACCTCGCGTGGAAGAACGTGAAGTTCCTCGAGCGTGTCCGCGCGGGTGACACGATCTACGCCGAGTCCATCGTGCTGGAGAAGCGCGCGTCCAAGTCGCGCCCGGGTCAGGGCATCATTTCCGTCCGCACGACGGCCGCCACCCACGACGGGCGCGTCGTCTGCACCTTTGAACGCAGCATCCTCCTCTACGGCCGCGGCCAGGGACCCTACGACGCGGCGGGATATTGAGGAGCCGTGCCATGCCTTCCCTCGAAACGAAACTGCGCGATCTCCTGGCCCTGGCCCAGACGGTGATGGATGACATCCCGGTGGGTCTGCTGGTGCTGTCGGCCCGGGGCACGCCGATGTGGTTCAACCGCGAGGCGGAGATTGTCTGCGCCGTGTGGAACCGCATCCCGCTGCGGGGGGACTCGCTGCCGCTCAAGCGGGCTGATTTCGCCGTGCCGCCCTTGCTCTGGTCGGAATGCCAGTCCCTGCTGGCGGCGCACAAGCGGCAGGAGACCGCGGTGGAACCGCGCATCGTGAGCGAGCCGGAACTGGGCCTGCATGCCCTCATCCGCCTCCAGCACCGGGGCGTGCGCCACGGACCGCCGGCGTTTTTCCTGCAGCTGGACTACCGCCGGCCCCGCGGCGACCGCGACCGGCCGCTCTCCCCGACGGCGCTCAGCCTGCTTTCCCGGCTGACCTTCCGCGAGCGGGAGGTGGCGCTGCGCATCCGGGACGGGCTGACCACTGCGGAGATCGCGTCCGAGTTGCGGCGCAGCCGGCTCACCATCAAGACGCAGCTCGCCGGCATCTTTCGGAAGCTCGGCGTGGCCAACCGGTCACGGGTGACGGCGATGCTCAACCGGTAGGAGGTAGTCCGGCGTCCAGCGCCGGCCCGGCAGGCTCAAAGCTTCACTCCGGCGCAGATGACGGTGTCCACCGGATTGCCGCCGAATTCGTAGGCGAGGGCGCGCTCGTCCTTGTGCCGGAGGAGCAGCAGGTCGGCGCGCTGGCCGGGGGCGATGGTCCCGCGGTCGCCCAGGCCGAGCACCGCGGCGGCATTGACGGTCACGGCGGTGATGGCCTCGGCCGGGGTCAGGCCGCAGAAGCGGACGGCGAGCGCGATGGCCAGGGGGATCGAATGGCTCGGCGACGTGCCGGGATTGCAGTTCGTGGCGAGCGCCAGCGCGCCGCCTTCCTGGATGAAGAGCCGCGAGCGGGTGAAGCGCTGGTCCGTGTGCAGGCCGGTGCAGGGCAAAATCACGCCGCAGGTGGGGGACTGCGCCAGGGTGATGAGATCCTTCTTCGTCGAGGCCTCGAGGTGGTCCACGCTGCGCGCATGCAGCCGCACCGCCTCGGGGATCATGCCGAGGGAATTGAACTGGTCGGCATGGACCCGGATCGGGTGGTGCTTGCGGGCCTTCTCGAACAACCGCACGCAGGCCTCGACCGACCACGCGCCGTCCTCGCAATAGGCATCGACCGCGATGTCGGGAAATTCCCGCGACACCTCGGGCAGCAGGTCCTTCACCACCATGCGGACATAGGATTCCAGGTCCCCCTCGAAGGCGTGGCCGAGCAGCGCGGTGGCGACCACGGTGCCGGGCCATTCCGTGGCGGCCCGGCGGATGGCGCGGAGCATCTTCATCTCCGCCTCCGTGTTCAGGCCGT
Source organism: Lacunisphaera sp. (assembly GCA_046590295.1). GTDB lineage: Bacteria > Verrucomicrobiota > Verrucomicrobiia > Opitutales > Opitutaceae > Lacunisphaera. The sequence goes on along the minus strand of JBKJTZ010000066.1, from coordinate 8,289 downwards.
AGCCGCTCTTCACCTCCACGGTGGTCGTGCCCTCGCGGAGCATCGCCCCCAGCCGGTCGCGCAGGCTGGCGGCGAGTTGTTTCTGCGTCGCCTCGCGCACCGCCTTGACGGTCGCATGGATGCCCCCGCCGTTTTTCAGGATCTCCAGGTAGGGCACGCCGCGCAGTTTCATTTCCCATTCGTCGAGCCGGTCGCCGGCCCAGCAGGCATGAGTGTGGCAGTCGACAAATCCCGGCATCACCACCCGGCCCATGGCGTCAATGATCTCCGCGTCGGCCGGCGCCTCCACCTTGGGACCGACGGCGGCAATCTTGCCGTCCGCCACCAGCACTTCGCCCGTGGGGATGATGCCGAGGTCACCGAGGTCCTTGCCCCGGCGCGGCTGGGTGCCGGGGCCGAGGGTGAGGATGCGGGCGTTGCGGAGGAGGAGAGGCATCAGAAAAGTCAGGTTTAGCCGCAAAAAGTCGCAAAGGGTCCTGTCCACTGCGAGCAAATGTTCCGCGCGCCTATAGGCGCATCAAAACAGCAACGGTTCGCCACTGATTTTTTGTGCTTTTTTGCGGCCATTAATTCCGGGAGTTTGATCTTCTAGGGCTTTCGCAATGCGAAGCCTTGCAGGAAAGTGAGGAACAGGTGAGCGGCCACCCTGGCCGTGCGGCCGTCGGGATCCTGGGCCGGGTTCAACTCCATCAGGTCGAAGCACCGCACCCGCGGGTCGGCGCCGCAGGCGTGAACCCAGGATTCCGCCTGCACCACGGACCAGCCGGCGGGATTGGGTGCGCTGACACCGGGGGCGTGGGCGGCATCAAGGACATCGAGGTCGAAACTGACAAAAAGGTTCTTCGCCTTCGGCAGCGCCACCTTGCCACCGTCCAGGTGGGTGCGTCCTCCGTGCGTCCTGTACCACTCCAGGTGCTCGTGGGAATTAACCAGCGGCCGGAATCCGTGCAGATGCAGCGCGCCCACGCCACAGTCCTCGACCAGCCGGCGGAAGGGCATGCCGGAGCCGGCGGTCTCGCGGACATCCAGGTGGGCGTCGAAATAGATGCCTACGGGCTTGGGCCACTTGGCGGCGATGGCCCGGACGAACGGGAAGGTCAGGTCATGCCCGCCGCCGATCGCGACGGGGAACAGGCCGCGATCCAGCAGGGCGGCGGTCGTCTCGGTGACGCGCTCGTGCGTCTTGTCGAGCGAGCCGGTGGGCATGATGTCGCCGGCATCGAACACCCGGGGCAGCGGACCGGCGGCGGACCCGGCCGCACCGTAGCGGGCGAGCGCGGCGCGGAAGGCCTTGGGGCCGCCGGCCGCGCCCGTGCGGCCGTTGTTCATCCGGACGCCGGTGTCGTCCGGCAGGCCGAGCAGCGCGATCACGCAACCCTCGGGTGAATCGGTGCGGATGGTGGACGCGAACCGGCCAGCGGCGGCATCGCCGGGCCAGGGCGGGGCGGAGGTGTTGGGGGTGAGCATGGCGATACGGTGGAGCGCTTGACCTCAACGCACTGAGCGGCTTGGGGTCAAGCCGCTCCACCCGCGCATCGGCACCGGCACACCGAGCCGGTCGGCGCAGTCCTGGGCAAGCGCGTAGCCGGCGTCGGCATGGCGGATGACACCCATCATCGGGTCGTTGGTCAGCACGCGCTCCAGCCGGCGCGCGGCCTCGGGCGTGCCGTCGGCGACGATCACCTGGCCGGCATGCTGGCTGTAGCCGATGCCGACGCCACCGCCGTGATGGAAGCTGACCCACGAGGCGCCGCTGGCGATGTTGACCATGGCGTTGAGGATGGCCCAGTCGCTGATGGCGTCGGAGCCGTCCTTCATCGCCTCGGTCTCGCGGTTGGGGCTGGCAACCGAACCGCAGTCAAGGTGGTCGCGGCCGATGACGATCGGCGCCTGGACGCGGCCGTCGGCGACCATCTGGTTGAAAAGCAGCCCGGCGCGGTGGCGCTCTCCGAGGCCGAGCCAGCAGATCCGCGCGGGCAGGCCCTGGAAGGCGACCCGTTCGCCGGCCAGCTTCAGCCAGCGGTGCAGGCCCTCGTCCTGCGGAAACAGGGCCATGAGCGCCTGGTCCGTCGCCCGGATGTCCGCCGGGTCGCCCGAGAGCGCCACCCAGCGGAACGGCCCGCGGCCGAGGCAGAACTGGGGCCGGATGTAGGCGGGCACGAAGCCGGGGAAATCGAAGGCACGTTTCACCCCCTGGTTGAAGGCATGCTGGCGCAGGTTGTTGCCGTAATCAAAGGTCTCCGCGCCGCGTTTTTTCAGCTTCAGCATGGCCTGCACGTGGCGGGCCATCGAGGCGAGGGAGAGCTTCTGGTATTTTTTGGCATCCTTCTTGCGGAGCGTGGCGGCGGCCTTCAGGTCGTAGCCCACCGGCACATAGCCGACCAGCGGGTCGTGCGCACTGGTCTGGTCAGTGAGCACATCGACCCTCGTTTTGCGGGCGAGCAGCCGTTCCAGCAGCTCGCTGGCGTTGGCCACGACCCCGATGCTCCGGGCCTTTTTCTCCGCCGCGCAACTGACTGCGCGATCAATGGCGGCATCCAACGACGGGGCGATTTCGTCTAGGTAGCGATCATGGACGCGCTTTTGCAGGCGCGTCCGGTCCACGTCGGCGATGAGGCAGGTGCCGCCGGCCATGGTGATGGCGAGCGGCTGCGCGCCGCCCATGCCGCCGCAGCCGGCGGTGACGCACAGCCGGCCGGCGAGCGTGCCGCCGAAGTGCTGGCGCCCGGCCTCGGCGAAGGTCTCGTAGGTGCCCTGCAAGATGCCTTGGGTGCCGATGTAGATCCAGGAGCCGGCGGTCATCTGGCCATACATCATCAGGCCGCGCTGCTCGAGGTCGTCGAACACCTCCGGCGTGGCCCATCTGGGCACCAGGTTGCTGTTGGCGATGAGCACGCGCGGGGCGTCGGCGTGGGTGCGGACGACGCCGACGGGCTTGCCGGACTGGACCAGGAGGGTCTCATCGGGCGCGAGTTTCTGCAGCGCGGTGATGATGGCGTGAAAGGCCGGCCAGTTGCGCGCGGCCCGGCCGCGGCCGCCGTAGACGACGAGGTCGGCCGGCCGCTCGGCGACCTCCGGGTCGAGGTTGTTCATCAGCATCCGCATCGCGGCCTCGGCCGCCCAGGTCGAGCAGGTGCGCCGGTTGCCGCGGGGCGCGCGGACCGCGGGGATTTTGGGTTGGGCCATCGTAGAAATGTAGAATGGTAAAACGAATCCTCTGGCTGAGCCGCGGCTCGTCGGGACGACTCGCCCTACCGCAGCCGGCCGGCGGCCTGTTCGGCCGCCGTGGCGATCTGCTCGCTGCGGACGAGGGCGAGGGCGGTCTGGACGTCGTGATGGAACAGGCGGTCGGCCTGGGCGAAGGGGATGTAGCGGCGGACCTCGGCAAAGGCGGCCTCGACGCCGCGGCCGGACCTGAGCGGGCGGAGAAACTCGAGGCCCTGCGCGGAGCACATGAACTCGATGGCGAGGACGGTCTCGGTGTTCTTGACGACCTCGAGCAGCTTGGTGGCGCTGATGGAGCCCATTGAGACGTGGTCCTCCTGGCCGAGCGAGGAGGGGATGGAATCGACCGAGGCGGGGTGGGCGAACACCTTGTTCTCGGAAACGAGCGCCGCGGCGGTGTATTGCGGGATCATGAAGCCGGAGTTGAGGCCGGTGTCCTTCATGAGGAGGCGCGGCACCTTGAGGTCGCCGATGGTGTCGCCGTGCAGCAGCATGTAGATGCGGCGCTCGGCGATGGAGGCGATCTCGGCGGTCGCGATGGCGAGGTAGTCGAGGATGAAGGCCAGCGGCTCGCCGTGAAAATTGCCGCCGCTGACGATGTCACCGTTCTCGAACACGAGCGGGTTGTCCGTCGCCGAGTTGATCTCGGTCTCTACGACCTCGCGGGCATGTTCATAGGCGAGGCGCACGGCGCCGTGCACCTGCGGGACGCAGCGCAGCGAGTAGGGGTCCTGCACCTTGGCGCAGCCGGCGTGGGAGGGCAGGATTTTCGAGCCCCGGAGCAGCTGGCGGAGATTTTTGGCCACGTCCATCTGTCCCGGGTGCGGCCGGGCGGCGTGGATGCGGGCGTCGTAGGGGGCGGCGCTGCCGCGGGCGGCCTCCAGCGTCATGGCGGCAGCGATGTCGGCCGTCTTGGTGAGGTTGCCGATGCGCAGCAGGCAATGCACCGCGTAGGCTGACATGAACTGCGTGCCGTTGATGAGGCCGAGGCCCTCCTTCGACTGCAGGCGGAGGGGCTTGAGGCCGAGTTTTTTCAGCACCGCCGTGGCCTTGAGCCGGCGGCCCTGGTAGTCCATTTCGCCGAACCCCAGCAGCGGCAGGACCATGTGCGCCAGCGGGGCGAGGTCGCCCGAGGCGCCGAGCGAGCCCTTGGTGTAGACGATGGGCAGGGCGTCCTCGTTGTAGAACCGGATGAGGTGGTTCACCACGCGCTCGGTGACGCCCGACAGGCCCACGGCGAGGCCATTGACCTTGAGCAGCAGCATGAGGCGCACGATCTCCGCGGGCACCTCGTCGCCGACGCCGACGGCGTGGCTGAGGATGAGGTTTTCCTGGAGCTGCTCGATGTCGGCGGCCGGCACGCGCTGGTGGGCGAGGATGCCGAATCCGGTGTTGATGCCGTAGTGCGGCGCGGGGTCGTGGCGCAGGCGGTCGACGATCCGGCGCGAGGTGCGGACGCGGCGGCGCGCCGTCGGGGCCAGGGTGAGGCGCTGGTCGCCGCTGAGCGCGGCGCGGAGCCGGGCCAGGGTCAGGGCGCGGCCAGATAGGGTCAGGGTTCCGGGCATGGGACTAGGCACAGAGCAAAGCAGGAGGGGGCGATTTGAAAACTGAAATCAGGCTGGTTACGCCGGACGGGGTAGGGGGAGGATATTCGGACCTACCTGCGAAAAATGGAAAAGCCCGCCGGGTGGGCGGGCTTGGGCTGCGGTGGCCGACGAAAGGTCAGATCGCCTTGGGCAGGGAGACGCCCTCGAACTCCACCGCGTGCGGGTGGTTGCGCTTGTCCTTGTGCATGCCGTGCCGCTTGCGGATGCCCTGGTCGAGCTTGTCCACGAGCAGGTCGATGGCCTTGTAGCAGTCGTCGGCCTCGACGGTGGCGTTGATGTCGGGCCCGTGGATGACGACGTGGCCCTTGGCGATAAATTTGTGGTCATGGTCATGCTGGCGGTCGCACTCCAACTCCACCTTGATTCGCACGATGTGGCTTTCATGCCGGAAAAGTCGCTCCATTTTCTCGCGGACGTTGGCCTTGAGGGCCTCGGTGAGCTCGAGGTGGATGCCGGACACGATCACATCTTGCGGACGGTTGGTATTATTCATGATTTTCCTTAGGGTTAACGACACAGAAAGGTGCCAGGGTGGACTCGGTTTGGTTGAATCCTGCTGCCGGGGCCGTCCCGAGGACCGACCTGCCGTGCATTGAGGATAACCGCTTCATTCAACAGCCTATTGTTGGGTGGACCCGGTTGGTTTGCAAATCTTCTCGGCTTGTTGGGCGGGAAAAATTATTGAACGGATCGCATGCTTGATGCCACCGAACCCCTGCCGTCCGCCACGCCGCCCCTGGTGGATCCCGCGGAGCTGCCCCGGTGGGTGCTGCTGGAGGACAAGGAATTGCTCGTCATCGACAAGCCCGGCTGGCTGGTCGTGCATCCCTCGAAGAACGGCCCCTGGTCCAGTCTCGCCGGTGCGTTGCGCGAGGCGTTCCGGCTTGACGCGGTCCGCTTCACCTACCGGCTCGACCGGGAGACGAGCGGGGTGATCGTTTTGGCCAAGACCGAGGACGTGGGCAGCCGGTTGGGCAAAGCCATCCTCCGCCGGCAAATCGGCAAGGCCTACGTGACGATTCTGGAGGGCGAAATGACCGAGCCGGTCGAGGTCAACCAGCCGCTCGGGCCGGATCCGGCCTCCGGGGTGGCCGTGAAACAGCGGGTCGTGCCCGCCGGAAGCACGGGCGCACAGGAGGCCGTGACGAAATTTCATCCCTTGGCGACCCAGGGCGGCTTTACCCTGGCGGGGGTCGAACTGCCCACCGGCCGCAAGCACCAGATCCGGGCCCATGCCGAGTGGCTCCGGCACCGGGTGGTGGGCGACAAGCTCTACGGGCCCGACCCGGGTCTCTACCTGGAATTTGCGATCAAGGGCTGGACAGAACGTCATTCGGCGCTCCTGCCGCTGACCCGTCAGGCCCTGCATTGTGCGGCGATCGACCTGCGACCCGCCGGACTGGACCATCTGCTCCGTGCGCCGTGGCCGGCGGATCTGGCGCGGTTCGCGGAGCGGTACATGCAGTTGCCGGCGGCAGCGGGGCAGGCGCTGGTGGATGAATTTGTGGGCCGTGTTTTGCCGGTGTCCGGGGAAGCTCCAAGCTCCACCCGCCAAGCTCCAGAGCATAACCAAGCCTCGAATTTGGCCTAAGTTTTGAGGGGTCGGCCGATTGGGATTTCTTTGGAGCGTAGAGGGTGGAGCTTGGAGCTTTCACCCTTTGACACGCCCAGAGCCATGCTGCTAGCTGAGTCATTCAAATCAATTTTGCGCCCATAATGATGTCCTCTGTCCGCGTCCGTTTCGCCCCAAGTCCCACCGGCTTCTTCCACATCGGCAGCGCCCGCACCGCCCTGTTCAACTGGCTCTACGCCCGGCACACCGGCGGCAAATTTGTGCTGCGGATCGAGGACACCGACCACGCGCGCAACAGCGAGCAGTTCCTGAAGGTCATCTACAACAGCCTGACCTGGCTCGGGCTGGACTGGGACGAGGGTCCGAATTCCAACGGCGCGGGCGAGCGCGGCGCGTTTGGCCCGTATCGCCAGAGCGAGCGCGGCGCCATCTACCAGCAATACAAGCAGAAGCTGCTCGAAGCCGGCCGCGCCTATGAGAAGGACGGCGCCATCTGGTTCAAGCTGCTCGGCGAGCGCTACACGGTGTTCGACGATCACCGCAAGAAAGAGGTCGAGAAGGTCAGGTCCGCCCCGGTCGTCATCGACGACCAGATCCGCGGGATGGTCGAGCGGCAGGAGGATGAGGATTTCGTCATCTTCCGGTCGGACGGCAACCCGGTGTTCCATTTCGTCAATGTCGTCGACGACATCGAGATGAAAATCTCGCACATCATCCGCGGCGAGGACCACCTGTCCAATACCAGCAAACATATGCGGCTCTATGAGGGCTTCGGGGTGGCCGCGCCGGTGTTTGCGCACATCCCGCTCATTCTGAAGTCGCCCGAGATGGGGCAGGGCAAGATGAGCAAGCGCGACAAGGGCGCGCTCATCGAGGAATACCAGCAGCGGCATTTCCTCCCCGAGGCGTTGGTCAACTATCTCGCGCTGCTCGGTTGGAATCCGGGCGACGACCGCGAGAAAATGGCGATCGCCGACATCGTGCGTCTCTTCGATCTGCCGAGCGTCAACCAGTCCAACGCGAAGTTCGACGGCAAGAAACTCGCGAACATGAACATGACTTACCTGCTCGAGCAGCCGGCGGGCAAGTTTGTGGCGCTCGCGACGAAATATTTTTCGACGTTGCCGACCGGCGCCGCCGCGCTGACGAACGAAACTTACTTCCGCGAGATCATGTTGCTCGCGCAGCCGAAGATCAAATCCATCGACGAGCTCGGCGGCTACACCGCGTATTTTTTCAGCGACGACTTCGCCATCGACGCGAAAGTGAAGGAGAAAGTGCTGGCCAAGGGCGACCCGAAGGCGCGGCTCGCTGAGCTGATCGCCGCGTTGCCTGCGATGGATTTCTCGAGCGACGCGAGCATCGAAGCAGGCATCAAGTCACTCGCCGAGCAGCGCAGCCTCGGCTTCGGCGACTACCAAGCCGTCGCGCGCCTCGCCGTGTCCGGCACGAACGCCGGCCCGAGCATCACGAGCATTTTCCGCGTGCTCGGTCGTGCTCGCGTCCACGTGCGTTTTGAAAAATTTCTCGCTGCTAGGCAAACGTGAGCTAACCGGATATAGATGGTGACCGCAACCAAGCTGACTAGTTACTTGGCTCGTCATTGGCGGGGTGACCTGTCGCTTGGGCAGGCTTATTGGGTAAATACGGTGGCGGGTAACGCGATTTTTTTGGTCGCCCTCACCATCCTTGTGTCTGCGACCAACGACCTGTCGCTTGCGGCGTTATCTTGGCTGGTGCTGTCATATTGGCTCTCAATTTCGTTCTGTCTGATCTGGCAAACCGTCGGCGTCATGCGTTCAGCATTTTTTCAAGCCGATCGTCAGGGGCGATTGTGAGGTGGACCCCATCCGTTAGACAGTTGGGAGGGTCGAGTTAGTTATG
>JBKJTZ010000034.1:0-6668 GCA_046590295.1 Lacunisphaera sp. | reverse complement strand
ACGCTTTAGGTAGGGGCCGTTGCCCTCAACGGCCCTGGTCTCACCGAGGGCGGTTGAGGGCAACCGCCCCTACCGGCTCAGGCACCGCAAAGTCCAAAACAAAAGGGACGTTGGTATCAGGACATCTTCGCCAGGTCCTTCCCACGCGTTGACCCCGGGCACTGGGCGCTCCAGCGTCACCGCGATGCCGACCGACCCGATGACTTATTTCGCCGCGGTGAGCCTGCTCGGGTGGCTCATCGTCGCATTCGAGGTCGTGCACGGCAACCGCCGGCTGCGGCGTCTCGCCACTCTGGCCGCGCCGGTGCCCGCCAGCTGGCCGCGGGCCTCCGTCGTTTTCACGGCCCGCAATGAAGGCGCGACCCTCGGGGCGGCGGTGCCGACGATGCTCGCGCTGGATTATCCGGACCTGGAGTTCATCGTCATCAACGACCGTTCGGAGGATGACACCGGGGCGGTGCTCGACCAGTTCGCCGCCACCGACCCGCGGCTGAAGGTCATCCACGTCACGGAGCTGACACCCGGCTGGCTGGGCAAGACCCACGGCCTGCAGCTCGGCGGCGAGGCGGCGACCGGCGAGTGGATCCTTTTCACCGACGCCGACATTCATTTCCAGCCCGCGGCGCTGAAGCGCGCCGTGGCTTACGCGCGGGCGCACTCGCTCGACCACCTCGCGGCCGTGCCCCAGCTCCACGAGCGCGGCACCCTGCTCGGCATCTGCGTCGGGGCGTTCAGCTTGCTGTTCGCCCTGTTCATCCGGCCTTGGCGGGTGCCCAATCCTGCCAGTCGCTGCCACGGCGGCGTGGGCGCGTTCAATCTCGTCCGCACCGCCACCTACCGCAAGATGGACGGCCACACCCCGCTCCGGCTCCGGCCCGACGACGACCTGAAGCTGGGCAAGCTGATGAAATCCGGCGGCTTCAGCGAGGTCGTGCTCGGCGCCGGGGCGATATCAGTCGCGTGGTATGACTCGGTCCGTGGGCTCATCCACGGGCTGGAGAAAAATGCCTTCGCCGGCGTGGACTACCGCATCTCGCTGATTTTTTTGGCGGTGGGGCTGCATGGGGTTTTCGTGTTCTGGCCCTGGGTGGCCATTTTTCTGGTGGACGGCTGGGCCCGCGGGTTTTGGCTCGGCGTGGTGGGCGTGATGCTGGGGGTTGCGGTGGACAACCAGCGCTTTGACGGCGGCCGGTGGTGGCACGGGCTGTTTTTGCCGGTGGGCATCGCGGTGCTCGATTACGCCATCGTCCGCTCGATGGTTCTGACCCTTGGGCGCGGGGGCGTGAAATGGCGCGGCACCCTCTACCCGCTGCGCGACCTCAAGGCGAACAAGCTCTGAGCGCGTGCTCGCTCCGCACCTGGCCGGGCCAAAATCAACATTGAATAGCCCGGCGGGATAAAGGCATCCTGCACCCATGGACCGCTCCATCCCGCCGTCAGACCCTGATGATCTCATCCGGCGCTTGGCGGAGCTCAACCAGATCGGCATCGCGCTGTCGCAGGAGAAGGACCTCGACCGGCTGCTCGAGAGCATTTTGATCGCGGCCAAGCAGATCACCCACGCCGACGGTGGCACGCTCTACCGCCGGCCGGCCGGCAAGGACCTCCTGACCTTCGAGATCATCCGCACGGATTCGCTGAACATCGCGATGGGCGGCACGACCGGGGTTAAGATCCCGTTTCCCCCCATCCAGTTGCGCGATCCCCGCGGCCGGGAAAACGCTTCGATGGTCGTCGCCTACGCCGCGCTCAAGGCCCGCACCGTCGCCATCGCCGACGCCTACCAGGAGAAAGGCTTTGATTTCTCCGGCACCAAGGCCTTTGACCGCCACACCGGCTACCATTCTACCTCGTTCCTCACGGTCCCGATGAAGAACCACGATGATGAAATCATCGGCGTCCTCCAGCTTATCAATGCCAAGGACCGCGCGACCGGGGCCACGGTCGCCTTTTCCGAGACCGACCAGCGGCTCGCCGAGTCGTTGGCGTCCCAAGCCGCCGTCGCCTTGAGCAACCGGCTGCTCATCGTCCAGCTGGAGAACCTGTTCGAGTCCTTCGTCAACCTGCTCAACAAGGCGATCGACGAGAAGTCGCCCTACACCGCCGGCCACTGCTTGCGCGTGCCGGTGCTCACCATGCAGCTGGCCGAGGCCGTGCACGAGGTGCAATCCGGCCCGCATGCGCTCTGGCACATGACCGACCTCGACCGCCACGAACTCAAGATCGCGGCCCTGCTGCACGACTGCGGCAAGGTCACCACGCCCGTCCATGTCGTCGACAAAGCGACGAAGCTCCAGACCATCTTCGACCGCATCGAGCTCATCGACACCCGCTTCGAGGTGCTCAAGCGCAATGCCGAGGTCGCGATGCTGCGGGCGTCGCTGGACCCGGATACCGACAACAGGGCGTTGGACCAGGCCTACCGCCAGCGCCTGTGGGACATCCAGGAGGACCGCGAATTCCTGCGCCTGTGCAACATCGGGGGCGAGGCCATGACGCCCGAGAACCAGGAAAGGGTCCGCGCGATCGCCAAGAAATATCCGTGGACGAATCCCCGCGGCGTAGCCGTGGATTTTCTGACGGCGAACGAGATCGAGAACCTCACCGTGCGCGCCGGCACGCTGACCGAGGCCGAGCGGCAGATCATCAACCACCACGTGACCGTCTCCATCCAGATGCTCGAAGCGCTGCCGTGGCCGAAGCACCTGACCAACGTGCCCGAATACGCCGGCGGCCACCACGAGCGGATGGACGGCAAGGGCTATCCCCGCGGCCTGACCCGCGACCAGATGTCGGTGCAGGCGCGCATCATGGGCATCGCGGACATCTTCGAGGCGCTCACCGCCCGCGACCGGCCCTACAAGCCCGGCAAGACGCTCACCGAATCGCTGCACATTTTGGGAAAAATGCGGCTCGACGGCCATATCGACCCGGACCTGTTCGACATCTTTGTCCGCTCGCGGGTCTACGAGCGCTACGCCAAGGAGTTCCTTGACCCCGCGCAGATCGACACTGTCGAGGTGGCCAAGATCCCGGGATATGCGGGAGACTGAGGGGAAAGGCAGGAATAAATACGCACCAAGTCCCGGTCGGAGAACACCGGGAACGGTGGCGACCTCGCCGCCAGGTCTTGAACCTTCAGCCCCCGTTAAAGCTCACGCGATAGGCTGACGGCAGGGCGAGTTCTCCGAACGAGTCGCGGCTCACCGGGACGGTTCGCCCTGCCATGCACGGTATCATCAGTCTATAACGCGAACCTTGATCAACCCCAGACCCAATCCTTCCTCACTGCGCCATCACGCCGCGGATGGCGATGACATAGGGCGCGCGGCTGCGGTTCCAGATGACGGCGATGTCGTTGGCTTCGTCGACCGTGGCGAATTCATCCCGGCCGCAGACCGCGGCCTTGCCGCCGAAGGTGTAGGTCTCGCCCGGTTTGAACGAGCGCACGGTTTTCGATTCCCGCGTCAGGGTCAGCTGCGCGGCGATAAAATCCTCCGCGGCTTGCTTGGTAAAGATGGCGCGCTTGAGCGGCTTCAGGCCCTCGGCGATGGACCGGCCCTTGTCGTCAAAGGTGACGGTGTAGACCAGTCGGCCGTCCTCGACCTCGAAGAACCATACCGCGGCGTCCTTCCTGGTCTGCGGCTCATTTTTGCCCAGATGGGCCCGCAGTTGCTCCAGGTTTTCCCCGAGCACGGCCCGGGCACCGGTGGTGCAGGTCAGTGAGAGCAGCAGGCAGAGCAGGAGGGAAGGATGAGGGAGGTTTTTCAAGCGAAGCGGCGAAGAAGCGCAGATAGGGAAATTTATCAAGTTGCGGGGTTCAACGTCCAAATTCCAGCGGCCGGGATCCTCGTTGGAAGTGGCCTCGGCTTCCAGCCGATGGGCCGGCTGCGGCATCGGCGGCTGGAAGCCGCAGCCACAAAGGGTCCCGGAACTACCCCAGCAGGTTTTTCAGCGCCGCGAGGTATTTCTCCTGCGTGCGGCGGATGACCTCGGCGGGCAGGCGCGGGGCCGGCGGGGTCTGGTTCCACTTGAGCGCGAGCAGGTGGTCGCGGACGAACTGCTTGTCGTAGCTCGGCGGCGACATCCCGGGGTGGTATTCGTCGACCGGCCAGTAGCGCGACGAGTCGGGGGTGAACACCTCGTCGATCAAAAACAGCTTGCCGGCGTCGTCGGTGCCGAACTCGAACTTGGTGTCGGCCAGGATCATGCCAGCCCGGTGCGCGCGATCGTAACCGAACCGGTAGAGCGCGAGGCTGTGCGCCTTCACCTGCGCATAGAGCTTCTCGCCGATCGCGTCGGCCCCGATGGCGTCGTTGATGGGTTCGTCGTGCTGGCCTTTGGGGGCCTTGGTGGTGGGCGTAAAGATCGGCGTGGGCAGCCGGTCGGCCTGGCGCAGCCCGGCAGGGAGCCGGTTGCCGCAGACCGCACCGGTGTCCTGATAGGCGCTCCAGCCGCTGCCGATGAGATAACCGCGGGCGATGCATTCGATGGTGAGCGGCTTGAGCTTGCGGACGATCATGCTCCGGAGCTGAAGGTCGCGGCCGGTGAGGCCGCGGCGGGCGAATTCGCCCGCCTGATCGGGCAGCAGGTGGTTGGCGATGAGACCGGCGGTCTGCGCAAACCACCAGTGGCTCATCTGGGTCAAAACGATGCCCTTGCCGGGGATGCCGTCCGGCAAAATAACATCGAAGGCCGAGAGGCGGTCCGTGGCGACGAGCAGCAGGGCGTCTCCGAGGTCAAAGATCTCGCGGACCTTGCCGCTGGCGATGCGCGGGAACGGCAGGTCGTCGATGGTGGTGACGGCGGCGTCTGGCAGGGAGGAGGCGATTTCGGCGAAAGTCATGGGGAAAACCTGAAACCTGAGACCTGAAACCTGAGGGTGAAGACCAAAAGCGGAAGCCTGAAAGCAGGAATTCTCCGCGGATTGCACAGATAAACGCGGAAAATTTCCGGCTGAATCCATTCGCGGTGATCCGGGTCATCCGCGGGAGATCGTGGGCTTTGTATTTTCTGGTCTTTTTCATGTGCAGGAGCGGTCGGCCGCCCGATTTCGCTCCCCTTAAGGCTTAAAACCTAAAACTTTACCCGCGAATGAAGCACACCTATTACCCGAGTCTCGACGGATTGCGCACGGTGGCCGTCGGTATCGTGCTTTGCGCCCACGGCGGCGTGCCGTGGTTCCGCAGCGGCGGGGTAGGGGTGGACATCTTTTTCGTGCTGAGCGGCTTTCTCATCACGACCATTCTCAGCGGAGAGCGACAGCGGACGGGCGCCATCAATTTCCGGAATTTCTATGCGCGCCGTTTCCTGCGGCTGGCGCCGGCGCTGGTCGCCACCTGTGCGTTCGTGGCGGTGGCGAAGCCGGCGTTCGGCGAACCTTTTCCCGCCACCGATCTTGCCCTGGCGCTGACTTACACGGCCAACTGGGCGCAGGCGTTTTACCACCACCACCTGACGTGGCTGAACCACTGCTGGTCGCTGGCCATCGAGGAACAGTTCTACCTGATCTGGCCGCTGGTGATCTTGGTGGTGGAGCGGATGGCGCGCACGCCGGCGGCCAAAGCGGGGCTGCTGCTCGGCGGTGCGGTCTTCATCGCCGTCTATCGCGCGTGGCATGTCGGCACGTGGTCGGATGAACGCATCAACTTCGGCCTCGATACGCGCATGGACTCGCTCATGGCCGGCGCGGCCCTGGCGTATCTCGTGCAGGCCTTGCCGGGTGGAAAGCTGCCCGACGGCATGGGCCGATGGCTCGGCCGCGCGGTGGCACCTCTGGCGCTGGTGACGCTGTTCCTGATCCCCAACATCGTGACCTGGTACAGCCCCTGGATGGGCTGGATCGGCTACGTGCTGGTAGCAGGGCTGGCGGCGACGGTGCTCACCGACCTGGTGGCGGGGCGGAGCTCGCTGCTGGCCCGGCCGCTGGCCTGGGGCCCGATGGTGTTTGTCGGCAAGATTTCCTACGGCGTCTACCTGCTGCACCTGCCGGTCTATTATGCCGTGGAGAAACTCATCCCGGAGGCACCGCTGGTGGTGCGGCTTGGCTGGAAGGTCGGCGTAAGCCTGGCGCTGGCGACGGCCTCGTATTACTGGGTGGAACGGCGGTTCCTGCGGCTGAAATCCCGGTTCGAAGGCTAGGATTCTCCGCGGATAACACGGATGAACGCGAATAGGTTTGAGCCCAATACATCCGCGGTGATCCGCGTCATCCGCGGGAAAGGATTGGTCGGGCTCGCTCGGGGTCGGACTAAAATATCCCGCCGCAGGGGGTTAGGAGGACAGGAGAAAACTCTTGCGCGAGCGGACTCAGGCCGTAGCTTCCCCGATTCCGTGCTGGGTCCCCATCGTCTAGCCCGGTTAGGACGCCTCCCTTTCACGGAGAGAACCGGGGTTCGAATCCCCGTGGGGACGCCATGGAAAACCCGCCAATCTGGCGGGTTTTTCGTTTTGTGACGTCCCCACGGGGATGAGAATCGCCGCCTTGGCGGCGACAGGTGCAAAGCACCAGCCCTTGGGTTCGACGACCGAAGCGAAGCGGAGGGAGAAGGGGCCCGGCCCTGCCGGGAGTGCGCAGCACCTGTGCCGGTTCGGCGGCACAGCCAATCCCCGTGGGGACGACAACGAAAATGCCGCCATGTTGTTACATGCGCGGGCTTTTTGTTGGC
>JBKJTZ010000152.1:0-9705 GCA_046590295.1 Lacunisphaera sp. | reverse complement strand
GGCGGGGTGGGTGGAAGAAGGACATTTGCGTTTAAGGGCGCCAGGTCAGAGGATCTTCAGCTGCACGCTGCTCTCGATGACGCCTTGCGCGATCGCGTAGCGGGTGAGGCCGGCGGTGTCGTGGATGTTGAGCTTGTCCATGAGGTGCTGCCGGTGCTTCTCGACGGTCTTGATGCTGATGCCGAGCGTGGCGGCCACCTGCTTGTTGGCCGAGCCCTCGGCCACGAGCTGCAGCACCTCGGTTTCCCGCGAGGTCAGGCGCGCTCCGGCGACCTTGGCGACGCCGTCGCGGTTGAGCAACCGATTGTGCCCGTCCGCCAGGCGCTTGGCGATCGCCGGGCTGTAGAAGATCTTGCCATTGGCGACCTCGCAGATCGCCTTGGTCAGGACCTCGGCGGAGCTCTGTTTTTCGAGGAAGCCGGCCACGCCGGCCGCGGTCATGCGTTCGATGTATTCGTCCTCACTGTGGGCGGAAAGGATGACGATCCGGGCGGCGGAATTTGCGGCCAGGATCTGGCGCGTCGCCTCGAGGCCGTTGAGCACGGGCATGGCGATGTCCATCAAAATGACGTCGGGCTTGAGCGTGCGCGCCATCTCCACGGCCTCTTGGCCGTTCTTGGCTTCGCCGAGCATCCGGAACTGCCCGTCGGCCTTCAGCAGGGCGCTGAGGCCCTGCCGGACAATGGCGTGATCCTCGGCCAGCAGGACGGTGATGGGTTTGGGGGTGCTCATTTTTTGGTTTTCACCGGGATGAAGGGGACTTCGGCGCGCACGGTGGTGCCCTGGCCGGGGGTGGATTCGATGGTCAGGAGGCCGCCCACCATCTCGAGCCGCTCCTTCATGCCGACCAGCCCGAGGCGTTTCCGGCCCTTGGCCTGCAGGATTTTTTTGACCGGGAAGGATTGGCCGTTGTCGCTGATTTCCATCCGGATGGCGTCGGGAATCTTGGTAATGGACAGCCCGACCTTGGTGGCGCGGGCATGGCGGGCGATGTTGGTCAGAGCCTCCTGCGCCACCCGGAACAGCACGGTGCGTTTGTCGCTCTCCAGGGCCTCGACCCCGCCGAAGGCCGTAATCGCGATCTTGATTTTTTTCCGCGCGGCCAGGTTCTTGCAATACACGTGGAGGGCCGGGATCAGGCCGAGATCGTCGAGCACCGCCGGCCGCAGGTCGCGGGCGAAACGGTGCACGGCGTCCACGGAGCTTTCCACCAGCCGCTGCGTGCGCGTGATCTTGTCCTTGAGGTGCCGCGTCCCGGCGGTATTGCTGTGGGCGAGGGTGGACAACTCGACATTGATGGCGACGAGGGTCTGCACGACCTCGTCGTGCAGCTCGCGGCTGACCCGCTTCCGCTCGTCCTCCTGCGCGGTCAGGACCTGGTGCGTCACCTGGCGGAGTTTTTTCTGCGCGACCTGCGACTCCAGGTAGAGCTTGTGAACCTCTTTTTCGCTGAGCCGGGTGGAAACGACCGCGGCGGCCAGCTCGTTGTTCGACGTGATCAGCTGGCGGGTGCGCTTGGCCACCTTGCTCTCGAGCTCCCCGGCATGCCGGGCCAGTGTGACCTGGGCGTCGGCCAGCGCCTGCTCGGTACGCTTGCGCTCGGTGATGTCGTGGAGGCCCAGCAGGATCTCCTTTGATTTGCCGCCGGGTTCGACGAGCATCCGTGCGTTGAGCATGAGCGTGCGGACGCCGATCTTTTTGAAATCGTGGGTGACCTCGAAGTCGTTGAAAAAGCTTTTTTGGGGCAAAATGTCCTCCAGCAGATGGCGCAGCGCCGGGATGTTCCAGGAACCGTGACCGAGCTCGAAGATCGAGCGGTCCTTGGTTTCCGCCTCCGTGAGCTGGAAGGTGCGGTAGAAGGACTCGTTGGCGGACTGCAGGTGCAGGCGGGCGTTGAGGATGATGAGCGGGTTGGGCACCGTGCGGACGATGGCGGTGGCGTGCTCGTGGGCTTCGGTGACAAGCCGCTCGGTTTTTTTCAGGTCGTCGATGTCCACCAGCACGAGCACCGCGCCGTCGACCTTCTTGTCGAGGGTGAGGTAGGGGCGCACGCGCAGCGAGTACCAGCGTCCGTCCTTGGCCCGCACCTCGTGCTCGCACTCCTGCACACGGTCGATGACCTCCCGGATCATGCCGTCGAGGTCGGGCAGGTGGAGATCGTGCCGGATCGCACTCATGGGCCGCCCGATGTCGGCGGCGATGAGGTGGAACTGCTTTTCGGCCTGCACGGTGAAGCGGCGGATGGTCAGGTCGCGCCCCAGCAGGACGACGACGAGGTTGGCGGAGGTCTGGAGATTGGTGAGGTCGCCGTAGAGGCGGTTCAGCTCGATGTTCCGGTTGACCATCTCCTCGTTGACGGTCGTGAGCTCCTCGTTGGTGGACTCGAGCTCCTCCTTGGAGGTCTCCAGCTCCTCATTGAGACTCTGCAATTCCTCATTGGCGGACTGGCCCTCCTCGTTCGAGGCCTGGAGTTCCTCATTGGCCGCCTCCTGGTTTTCCTGGATGGACTGCAGGTAGTCGCGGGTCTCGGCGAGGTCGCGCTCGAGCGCGGCGATGCGGCTGGATTCTTCCTTCTTGCTGCGGGGACGCGGCGGCGGAGTGACGTTGGCCGGTTCCGGCGGCAGGGCCGGACCGCGGCCATTCGTGTCCGCAAACAGGACGAGGTAGCGGCGCTCCTTGAGATTTTTCAGCGGGACGACTTCCACGCTCACCGACCGCATCTTGCCGTTCAGCGTGACGGGCACGTGCTCCAGCCTCGTGGTCTGGTTTTCCTTCTTCGCCCGGTTGATGGCGGCGCGCAGCGGCAGCATGAGGCCCTCGCGGGCCATCTTGAGCAGGTCGAAGCTGGCCTTGCCGGTGGGCGGCTCAAGGAACGCGCCGGTCGGGCCGCGAAACTGCAGGATCTGCAGGTCGGCGTTGATGAGCACGCTGGGCGGGGCGAACTGGTTGACGGTCACGCGGTCCGCCTCGCGCTCGGCGTTGAGCTCGCCGCGGAAGCCGTCGACGGCCCCGTCCGGTCCGCGGTGCGGGGGCAGGGTGGCGCGCGGGGCCTGGGCGGGCGGGCGGCCGCCGTACCCGATCAGAATCGGCAGCGGGATACCGCTGACCCGCGCCGCCTTCTTGACGAAAATCTTGTGCTTCTTGTCCGCCGGCCCGAACAGCTCGGTGAAGGACCCGACGGATTCCGACGCGCCGAGGAAGAGGAAACCTTCCGGCCGGAGCCCGTAATGGAAGGCCGGGAGCAGCTTCTTCTGCAGGCTGGGCTCGAGGTAGATCATCACGTTGCGGCAACTGATGAGGTCCATGCGGGAGAAGGGCGGGTCGCTGATCAGGTTGTGCCGGGCGAAGAGGACCTGCTCGCGCAGCGCCTTGATGACCCGGTAACCGCCGTCCTCCGCGACAAAAAACCGCCGCAGGCGCTCCGGCGAGACTTCCTGCGCGATATTCTTGGAGTAACGGCCGAGGCGGGCCTTGTCCAGGTTCGCGTCGTTCAGGTCGGTGGCGAACACCGTGAGCTTGCGCGCGCACGGGATTTTTTCCGCGAGCTCGGCAAACGCCATCGCGATGGAATAGGCCTCCTGCCCGGTCGAGCAGCCGAGCACCCAGACGCGGACCGGCTCGTCGCCGCGTTGGTCGAGCAGCGGCGTGAAAACCTTGCGCTGGAGCGCGGCAAAGGCTTCCACGTTGCGAAAAAAGCTGGTGATGCTGATGAGCGTGTCGGCGAACAGCGCGTCGAGTTCCTTGGTGTTGCCCCGCAGGTAGCTGGCGTAGCCGTTCAGCGTGTCGCGCTGGCTGAGCACCGTGCGACGGGCGATCCGCCGCTGGACGGTGGAGGATTTGTAGTGGGAAAAATCCACGCCGGTATGGTTGCGGAGCAGCAGGAGAACCTTGTTGTAGCCGGTCTGGTCCAGGCTGGCGGCGGGGGCGGCCGCCGCGGTCGGGAGCAAGGTGGTGGATTGGCTGCGGCCCTTGGTCGGGGCGCGGCCGCGGCGCGGCCGCGCCCCGGCGACGTAGGGATGCTTGGCGATCCGGGCCAGCTCGCGCGCGATGTTCTCGGGCGACAGCACGAAATCCACGCAACCGGCGGCAACCGCGCTGCGCGGCATGGAGTCATAGCGCGCCGAGTCGTCCTGCGCGAACGTGAGTCCGCCTTCCGCCTTGATGGCTTCCAGGCCCAGCGTGCCGTCGGTCGCGGTGCCGGACAGGATCACGCCGATGGCACCCCCGCACTTGTCCTTGGCCAGGGCCTCGAAGAAGAAATCTATGGAACGGGAGATGGTGCGCTGGCGCGCGCGCGGCTGCAGTTTCAGAATGCCGCGGGCGATGCCCAGGTTGGTGTTTGGCGGGATGATGTAGACGTGGTTGGGCTCGACGCGGAGGTTGTTGGTCACCTCGTGCACCGGCATCGCGGTGGCGCGGGCCAGCAGTTGCGCGAGCGCGCTGTCGTGCTGCGGGTCGAGGTGCTGCACCAGCACGAAGCCGAAGCCCGTGTCGACGGGCAGCTGGTTCAGCAGGTGGGTGAAAGCCTCCAGTCCGCCGGCCGAGGCACCGATGCCGACAATCGGACAATCCGGACGCGCCGCCGCCCGGCCCGGACTGGCCTTGACCGTGTTTTTTCGACCCTTGGATGGCTTCGTGCCTTTTTTCTTCATTGCACCGCAGTGATTTGTTGGGAGGGCCCTGCCCATTCAGGGGAGGAGCATCCGGGGACGGACGTTTCCATATGATAGCACGGACTATGAATCGCCGGGGTGGTGAAACTTCCGTCTAGGTGAATTCAACCGTTATTCCGGTCGAATAGCGATAGGGTAATACCCTACTCTTTCGGCCCAGGCTTGTCACTGCCGCCCAATAGGCGGGTTGAGGTCAAGGCCTGGGCCGCCGAGCGCTGGGAGTTAAAATGTCGGCTACCGGAGTGGTTTTGATGCAGTTTGCGCGACCATACGACGATCCATTGCCCCGCGAATATTTCAGCGAGGTCATTTCCCGTTCGCCGGCCATGGGCACGCGCCCGACGGCCGTTTGCCTCTGGAAGAGGTGAGAGGCAGCGCAGGGGTACGGCCCGTCCGAACGGGCCCGCTACCTCAAGCAGCAGGCTGGCAGCCTTCGTGCTCGCTTCGTCCGGCGAAGGCTGGTGCCCAGGGTGGGACTCGAACCCACACGCCCTTGCGGGCCACAGATTTTAAGTGAAAACTAGGCGTCCTGCCGAGTCCCTAAGCGTTTCAGAAGTGACTGGTGATACGCAGGGAGACGTTTGGGGACGGTATGGGACTGGGGCGCGATAAAGAAGCCCGCGGACAAGAAGGCAAGAATCTGGGGGCGTTTTTGCGCCTAGCCGTAGCTCTGCGCTTAACGCCCCGTGCCATAACTCCGTCCGAAAAACCGTCCGTGCTAGCATACAAAGTGAATACATCCAAAACAGTCACAATCGATACTAACAAGGTTACCCTCCCAGGCGGCCTTACCATCCAACGCATTGCCCGCACGACCAAGGGGCATACCTACTACTCCAAGGCTTGGTATATGCGGGCCCAGGTTAATGGGCGCCGTTCCTGGCTGAAGCTTGGACGCGACCTCAAGAAAGCGAAAGCTAAAGCCTGTGAGATCGCGACATCCTTGGGCACCGGCGGCATCGCCGCCCAGCTCGGATTCCAACAGAGCAAGGTGAAGCAGCCGAAAACCAGCGCCAGCACGCTCGGCGAGCTGATCGACAGTATCGAGCTTTCAACCGGAGTGTTCGACATGGCCAAGGCGAGCACGATTCATGGCTACCTCGGCTCTATGAAACTCGTGGTCCGGGAGGTGGCCGAGTGGAAGCTGGGCCGCACGCTGGATCCCGCGGAAATCTTGGCCCTGCCGAGCACGTATCTCACGGGCGGCCTCGTCCGTGAATTTCGTAACCTGCGCGTTCAGGGAGTTCCGGATGGTCCGGGACTCAGGTCCGCCAAACTAACTGCTAATGGTCACTTGCGCGCCGC
Source organism: Lacunisphaera sp. (assembly GCA_046590295.1). Classification (GTDB taxonomy): domain Bacteria; phylum Verrucomicrobiota; class Verrucomicrobiia; order Opitutales; family Opitutaceae; genus Lacunisphaera. The sequence continues at coordinate 3,727 of JBKJTZ010000152.1, read as the reverse complement.
CCAGGCGGTGCTAGCTCCTTCGGTCATGGATCACCTGCGCGAGAAAGGCATGAGCATCCCCGATTTCACGTCTTTCCGCAGCAGCCCGCTGTTCAAGAATCTCCGCACGGTCTATGTCCTGCCGTCGGATCAGATCATCATGCGAGTCGCCAAAAGCATTAGGGATGAACTGCCTACGCTCGCCAATCCGCTATACTATTTGGCTGCGCTCCTGGCCTTGCATGCCGGCCTGCGGCGCGGGGAACTCGTGAACGCAAAGTGGTCGTGGCTCGATGCAGCCGGCCACCCAATGATTCACGTTCGCGAAGAAGAGGGTTTCATCCCGAAAGGAAACCGCGGGCGGAAGGTGAGGATTACGCGTTGGTTGTGGGCCGAGCTGCACAAATACAAGAACGCCGACAGCGATTATATCCTTCCTGGCTCCAGCCGATCGTTGGTGAACGACTTGCTCCGCGGGCTGGTGGATTGGCTGCACATCAAGGGAATCGCCGAGGAGAAGGCAATTCATGCGCTGCGGAAGCTCTTTGGCGCATTTCTCGCGGGGTATTACGATTTGACGATCGCGCAGCGACAGTTGGGACATTCGACACCGCTGATCACAAATGATTTCTACACCGGCATCGACCATTTCAACTATGCCTTGGCGAAAATTTGGGAAGAGCCTGATTTGCCAGGGACGTTCGAGGAGCTGATGGCCCAGGTTGCCGCGGCCAATGGAAACAAGGTTCCCGAATTCGTGGAAAGTGAGTTCGGATTCCGGCGATTTAAGTGAGCCCGCGCAAAAGCCCTCTCCATGGTGAGAGGGCTTTCGGTCTCTTCTCGAGGGATGCAGGTCTCAGAAGCCTATTTCCGGCTGTTTCCCATTGTGCCTGACTGCGCCCCGTTGTCGCCGCAGAGGGCATTTCTATTTTGACTGGGTCTGGCTGTTTCCTGAAAAAGCCCGATATCAGCGAAAGGTGTAGAAAAGCAGGTGTAGAAATATTGAAGCACATTGACGCTAGAACTTGGGTCGAGTCTGACGGGTGCCTGGAAGTGGGGTAGAGCAGCAAGCGAAAAGGGCGGTCGCGTAGCTCTCTCGCACCATGAGCTTTGAAATCGCGTTAGGTCTTCTCGGGAAACCCGAATTAGCTGCGGGCAGCATCGAGTGCGCTCTTCGTCTGATGTTCTCCGACCACGTGCGAGAACATTGTTTTTCAATGGGCCAATGGGTCCGTTATCGAACTAGAATCCTGCGGCGCCGCTGCCGTTCGTGGTTGTTGTGCCCGCACTGGCGATCTCGCCCGCGGGCGCGCGGTCCGCGGCACCGTCAGGCAGCCGCTCGACTCAAGCCCAAACGGAAGTGCCGAGTTAAGCGCCGCAGGCCGCGTCATGGAAAGAAATCGACTCGGTGACGCGGGTGGCAGCTTGCCGCGTAACCGTGAAGGCCGCCTTAAATCATAGTTCCGTCGAGGTAAGTCAGGCTTATTTATCGGTACAGGAAGAGGACGTGGTGAGGGCGATTCGGGGCTGTGACTTTACCAGGAAGCCGCGATGCAAGCCCGTCACGGCGCAGCAGAACCTCGAAAATCCTCGGGTGATCGCCGCGTAAGTTTGCGCCCGGCGGGGCGACGGTGACCACCAAAGAAAGTCCCCGGGTCCTTGCGAAACCGGGGACCAGCTTTTGCTTACGCGTCAGCATTGGCATTTGCACTCACATTTGCGATTGCAGGTGCATTGGCATTTGGATGTGCATTTTCGTTTTTCTTGTAAGCCGCCATCGCGGCGGAGAAGTTCGAGCGTTCCCAACGCGATGAGAGGCTCGAAAGGGTTAGATGGGTTTGAGCGGAGTTTTTTGGCTGAGCCGATTCCGCTTCAAGGTAGCCAGGAAATTGTTGCCCGGAGTGCACTCCCAAAAAAGGAAGCTCACGAACTCAAGGCGGGCGCTAGCCGAGTCGCCCGCATTGGTGCTGGCGCGATAGTCGGCGAACAAGGCCTCTAGGTTACCGGGGTCCTTGCCCACCCACTTCGCGAGGGCGGAAAAATAAGAGGCAAACTCCTCGAGGCGGAGTTCGGCCGGAATGATGAGCGGGGCGGCGATGCGTTTGTTTTTCATGGGAAAAAATTCTCGTTGTGTTCAATACTATGACACACAAGGTCTAGTTTGTGCCGACTTTACGATCCAAGCCCTCCAAGAAGCCGACAAACCCTGGCGCGGAGTTCCTCGCTTTCCTGCAACGGGAAAAGTCCACACTCCGGCGCATCTCGGATCAGGTGCGGAAGATAAACCGGCATCAAATTCGTCGCGTCCGAGTAGCGTTGAAGATGGATCAGCGCGACATGGCGAAAAATTGCGGCATGACGCAGCAGAGCGTTTCGCAAGCGGAACTTCGCGAGTTCGCGGAGACGATCTCCATCGGCAAGCTGCGCAAGGTTGCCCGCGCGATGGGCTTCGAGGTCGTCTATTTTCTGATGCCGCATACACTTGGTAAGTCTGTCAATCTCGCGGGACGAACGGATCCCTCTTCTGCGGTCCGCCCTCCGCGGCGTTAGGCTTTTTCCCATCACGTCTGCGTGGCTGGTGAAGTGGGGTAGGTCACGTTGCGCTGGAAGCAAGGTCAGCGGGACGTCCCTCCGAGGAATCGAATTATAGTCGGACGTATTGCCGCCAGTCGCGCGGGCGTGTTCCATCTAATACCGGTGGGGGAGCGGTTGACAGCAGGGCTGCTCAGCGGGCATGGTTCGCTGCATTGCGAAGAGAAGGGCCAGCGCTTTTCAGGCAGTCTTCGACTTTCCCATGAAATACAGCACACGGCTCACGACTCGCCAGGTCCTCCTGGCTTTTGACCTCTACATCAAGCGTCTCCAAGTTCTCTCGTCACGGCACGAAGGGATTTGGATCATGCTCAAGAGACGCGGGCACAAGCCGCTCGATAAGCCAACCCGGCTCCCGCCCAACTTGAGTCTGAAAGCCATTGCCGCGCGTTGCCGGATGTCGACCGGCACGCTGGCAGCGTTCATCTCTGAGGATTTCCGGATGACCGACTTTAATCGCGCGAAATTGGAGAAATTTGCCCGGAAGTATCGCCGCCCCTAACCTGCCTTACCCGCTGTCCCCCGTCGACCATTCGAAGTCGAAGGTAACGAATGTGTGGTAAGGTTGCGTTAGAAGAGACGCGCTGGACACCTCGCCGCCCCAGCCAGTGTGGCATAACAGGGCAAACGCCACACTGGATAGGCGAGGGAAGGGCCATCCTTGGGGCATGGCTGGACGTCGATCCCTTACTCCCCTCGAGGAACGCATGCTCCTCTCCGTCGTGCGCGAATTACCGGGCCGACCACCTGACAATGCAGCCCGTGATGGTCTTCGACAACTTAGGCCTGCCGCAGGCTCCCGCCCCGGCGGCCACCCCGCTAGGCACCTTCGACGTCCTCAAGCGCCGCTATGAGGTCTCAATCCACGCCGATACCCTCTTTGATGGCTGGGCCAAAATCCTCGGAGCTTCCGCGATGGAACTCATCGCGGCCAAGCACTCCGGCCGCTGCTATTAGTCATCCGCGCGCGTGGACCGCCCCCTCTTCGACGGGATGCTCCATTCATTGATCGCAAATAAGTTTGTCCGGAAAGAACTCCAGCGGGGATACTACGGGTCGGGCGCCCTCTACCGGCTGACAGCTATCGGGGTGCAGCGCGTGGCCGAGCTCAAGGCCGTCTAGCCCGCCTTTTTCCGACCCGAACTCCGGGCCGACG
>JBKJTZ010000091.1:0-4096 GCA_046590295.1 Lacunisphaera sp. | reverse complement strand
CCCCGTGGCGGCGTTCGTCTGCGTGAGCGCGTTCGCCAGGTCCACCGTGCTGCTAAAGGTCGTCGCCCCGGCGTTCGTGATGGTGAGGGCCTCCAGTTCCGTCGCGTTGCTGTTGTTCCCAACCGCACCCGTGAACGTCACCGTGCCCGTGCCGGCCTGGACCGTCAAAGTTTCGGCCACGCCACCGGTCGTGCCGTTGGTTGTGCCGGTCACCAAAAGCGGCCCGCCGCCGGTCGATAGCGTCGGTGTCGCCGCCTCGGCGATCACCAGATTGCCGTTAAAAGTCAGGCTCGTGGCGCTCGAAAGGTTCCCGCCGATCGTGGTGTTGCCGTTGTAGACCTGCGCGGACGTCGTCGATACGGAAAGAACACTGACGGTATTGCCGGTGGCCGTGAAGCTGGTCAGGGGGGTCGTGCCGCCTATGGCGCCACTGACGGTCACGTCGCCGCCGGTGCCGCCCTTCAGGATCAGGGCCCCGGCCCCGTCGATGGTGTTGTTGAAAGTCAGATTCGCGCCCGCCGGACTGGCCGACGCATTCGTGCTGTCCACGGTCAGGTCGCGGGCATTCAGGTCCAGCGCGCCGGTGACGGTCACCGTGTCACCGCTGGTGGTGATGGTGGTCAGCGCGGCCGCCGCGCCGCCCGCCACCTGGATCACATTGGTGGCCGCACCGGCGTTGAGCGTCAGCTGGTTGAGATTGTAGGTCGTCCCGGTCAGGGTGATCGAACCGGCATCGGGTCCCGCGCCGTCCGCCGCCGTGATACTGGTCGCGCCGCCGACACCCGCGGCCGCGCCACCGATATTGGCCAGAATGATGTCGTTGCCCGTAATGGTCAGGGCGGCGAGCGGGGTGGAGTTGCCCGTCACCCCGGTGATGGTCACGTCACCCAAGGTGCCGCCCGTGAGCGTCAGGCTCTGCGTGTTGCCGGTGGTGCCGTCAACGGCGCCGCCCAAGGTGAGATTGGCCCCAGCCGGGACAGCACCGCTGTTGGTCGTATCGATAATGGACAGGGCACCGGCAAGAGTCACCGCCGTGTTCGCGTCACCCAGGGACACCGTGCCGCCCGCTGTGCGCACCTGACCGTTCAGGGTGATCCCGCTTGGGGCCGTCGCCGTCAGCCCACCGGTGAAGGTCAGAACATCGGCGGCGTTATCGCCCAGGGTCAGCGTGCCGGTGTTCGCAAACGATACCGCGTTGGTGATCGTGCCCGTCGCACCGGTCAGGTTGACGTTGTAAGCCTGCCCGACCGTCGTCAGCGTGTTGGCCGAGAAATTGCCTTGGAAGTCCATCGTGCCGGTCGACTGCGCGTTGTTGTCGTGCAGGGTCAGGGTGCCGAGTCCGGTAGCCGCTCCAGTCACCGTCGTCGCCCCGTTGCGTGATTGCAGCGTCAAGTCGAAGCTGCCGCCGGTGACCGAGGCCAGGTTGAGCGCGGCGCCGGTGGCGCTGCCGCCATTGTTCGAGGTGTCGAGCGTGCTGGCCGCCGTCAGCGTCACCGCGCTCAGGTCCATCTGCTGGCCGGCCGTGCGCACCGTGCCGCCCACGCTCGTGCCGGAACTGGCTGTCGTGTCCAGCCCGCCGGTGAAGGTCAGCGTGTCGCCGCCGTTGCCCAGCGTGATCGCCCCGGTATTGAGGAAGGTAGTGTCCGTCGTGACATTGGTCGCGCTGCCGGTGAACGCGACGTTGTAGCCCTGCCCTGCCGTGTTAAGGGTCTGCGCCGTCAGGTTGCCCTGGAAAACGATGTCCCGCCCGTCGCGCGTGTCGGTCAGCGTCACCGTTGTCGCCGCGACCGTGCCGGTAAAGGTCGTGCCGCTCGACTGCGTCACCGTCACCGTGCCGATATCGGTGCCCACGTTGCCGATCGACACGGCCGGCAAGGCCGCGCTGTCCGCCACGTTGATTACCAGGTCCGAGGTCGCCCCGCCCGCTGTGCCCGTAACGCTTGTCACGGTCACCGGGCTGGCCGCGCCCGCCCCGAGGTTTAGGGTCGTCGCGTCCGCAAGCGTCGTGGCCCCAAGCGTGATCTGGCCGGTGGAAGTCCCGCCCACCGTCGTATCCGCGGTCACACTCACGCCCGTCGTGCCCAAGTTGATCACCCCGGTGCCCGCCGCGCTGATTGTGCCCGCGATGCTCTTGGAGCTCGGCGCCGTCGCCACCACCCCGCCCGTGAAGGCCGTGTTGTCCGTCGCGCTGTCACCCAGGGTGAGCGTGCCGGTGTTCAGGAAGGTTGTCGTGCCGGCAATCGTGTTGCTGCTCCCGGTCAAAGCGACGTTGTAGGCGGCCGTGCCGGCGCCCACGGTCAGGCCCGTCGTCGCCGTGGTGTTCCCCTGGAAGGTCACCGTCGTGGCCGCCGCGCTGTCCGTGAGGGCGATTGTCGCCGCGTTCACCGTGCTCTGGAAGGTCGTCCCGCCGGACTGCGTCACCGTCACCGTGCCGAGGTCCGTGCCCACCGCCCCGCTGACGGTCGCCGTACCGGTCGTGTTCAGGGTGAGGTTCGAAGCCACGCCACCCGCCGTTCCGCTCACCGCCGCCAGGCTGAGAGTGTTCGCGATGCCGGTGCCCACCGTCAGCGTCACGCCGTCGGCCAGCGTCGCATCGCCCAAGGAGATCGCCCCCGTCGAGGTGCCGCCCACGGTCGTATCCGCGGTCACGCTCACGCCCGTCGTGCCCAGGTTGATCACCCCGGTGCCCGCCGCGCTGATCGTGCCCGCGATGCTCTTGGAACTCGGCGCCGTCGCCACCACCCCGCCCGTGAAGGCCGTGCTGTCCGTCGCGCTGTCACCCAGGGTGAGCGTCCCGGTGTTCAGGAAGGTTGTCGCGTTGTCCACCACGTTGGTCGCGCCCGTGAAGGCGACGTTGTAGCCCTTGTTCGCCGTCGTCAGCGTAGTGATGTGCGTGCTGCCTTGGAAGGCGACCGTGCCGGTCGTGTCCATGAGCGTCACCGCCCCGGCCGTGCCCTGCCCAATGCCCGCGCTGAAGGTCGTGCCGCCGGAGTTGGTGATCGTAAGGGTCGAGACATTGTCCACACTCGTGCCTGCGATCGCCCCGCCTGTGCCCGCGTTCAAGCCCAGCGTAGATCCGCCGCCGGTAACCGCCCCCAGCGTGATGTTCGCCCCCGCGGCCGTGTTGGCCGCGCTCGTGTCCACCGTGGTCGCGCCACCCAGCAGCACCGGGCCCGTCACCTGGAAGGTGCCGCCCGTGCCCGTGGTGATGTAGGCACCGTTCAAGGTCGTGCTCGTCGAGCCGGTGTAGCTCTGCAGCCCCGTCGTCTTGACGTTACCGGCACTGATCGTCTTTCCGCTGGCCGTCAGGCTCGTCAGCGCCGTCGTGCCGACCGCGCCCTGCAGCGCAATCGCCCCGTTCGTGCCCGCCGTCAGGCCGAGGGTCTGGCCGTTGTCGATCGTGCTCGAAAAGGTGATGTCCGCCCCGGCCGCCGTGCCGCCCGCGTTGGTCGTGTCCACCGTGGTCGACCCGCCCAGCAGCACCGGCCCGGTGGCTGTAAACGCCCCCCCGGCGGTGACATAGTTGCCATTGAGCGTCGTACTCGTGAATGCCGTGTAGGTTTGCGTGCCCACGGTTTTTGCGCTGCCTGCGCTGATCATGCTGCCCTTCACCGTCAGGCTCGTCAGCGGCGCCGTGACACCGATCGCCCCGCCGAGGGTCACCGTGCCCGAGGTCGTGGTCACCGTGCCCGCCGCCGTCGCATCCAGCACCAAATTGAACCCGCCATCAATCGTGCTCGTGCTGCCAGTGAAGATGATCGCATCAGTGGTCGCCCCGCCCGCCGTCCTCACCGTCACGTCCGCGCCCAGCGTCGTCGGCCCCGTCACCGTGATCGCCCCGCCCGTGGTCGTCGCGGTCAGGTTGCCGTTGAGGGTCGTGCCCGTCGTGCCCGTGTAGTTCTGCAGCCCGGTCGTTGTCACCGCCTTCACATTGATCGTATTGCCGCTCGCCGTCAGGCTCGTGAGCGCCGTGCCACTACCCACCGCGGCACTGAAGGTCGTCGCCCCGCTCGAGTTGGCCACCAGGGTGTTCGTGCCGTCGACGACGCCCGTGAAGTCGATCGTGCCACTGCCCGTGGACACCGTCGTGGCGCCC
>JBKJTZ010000068.1:0-81854 GCA_046590295.1 Lacunisphaera sp. | reverse complement strand
ACTTTGCGGTGCCTGAGCCGGTAGGGGCGGTTGCCCTCAACCGCCCTCGGTGAGACCAGGGCCGTTGAGGGCAACGGCCCCTACCTAAAGCGTCTATGCTTCAAGGGACGTTGATATAAGCCAGCGGTGCGAGCCGCTTTAGTGCCTCTCCTGTAGGGCTGCCGCTTGCCGGCAGGCCGCGGCCCGGCGACGAGCGCCGGCCCTACCGATCGGCGCAAGCTGGGGGAACCCGGTTTGGGCAAACCATCCCTGCCAGCCGCCGGCGTCAGGCCCGCACGCTGAGCGAGCCGTCGGCGGCGATCTCCTGCACGATCCGGGCAAAGGCGGCGTTCACCTCGTCATCCTTAAGCGTGCGCTCGACCGCCCGGAAGGACAGCGAGAACGCGAGGCTCTTCTTCCCCGCCGGCAGGCCCGGGCCCGCGTAGAGGTCGAACAGCTCGACGGCCTCGACGCCAAAGGTCGGACCCGTGGCGGCGCGCGCAACCGCGAGCAGCCGGGCCCGCACTTCCGCGGCATGGCGCGGGGCGTCGACCACGAGGGCGAGGTCGCGCAGCGCCGCGGGGAAGAGGCTGAAATTCTGGTAACGCGGATGCGCGCCCGCGGCGGCCAGCTTCCCGGGCAGAATGGCGAACATGCCGGCCCAGACCTGCCCCTCGATGCCGGCGGCCCGGACCATGGCGAGGTTCAGCAGGCCGAAGCGGGCGGTCCAGCCGTCCTTCATCTCCCCGGCGGCGGCCGAGTGGCCGTCCTGCCAGCCCCAGAACGCCCCGCGCACCGGCACCAGCTCGGCCGCCATGAGGTCAACGCCGGCGGCCTGCGCGAGGGTGTTCATCTGGTGTTTCACCGCGGAGAAGTCCGGCGCGGGCCGCGCCAGCCAGGCGCGGTCCTTCGGGTTGTGACAGACGACAAACCCGACGCCCACGCACTCCTGCACCATGCCGTGGAGTTCCATGAACACCCGGCCGGTCTCGAAGAGGCGCGCCACCGCGACCCCGCGCGACTGGTTCAGCCGGAGGGAATCAAGGATGCCGAGCACGAGCGTCGGCCGCAGATGGGACTGGTCGTCCACAAACGGATTGAGCAGACCCAGCTCCCCGGCGGAGGCGGCGGAGACCCAGGTGGCCAGCTCCTCGCGCGCCCGGAGGGTGTAGTTGACGACCTCGTGGAAATCCTGGCCGACGAGATGGTCCGTGACCTTGCGGTTGAAGAGCACGATCGGGTCGTCGTCGCCGTCGATGAGCGCCGGCCCGCGACAGATGTCAGGCGGTACGCGGTCCGTGCCGTAGATGCGGAGGACCTCCTCCACGAGGTCGATGGGCCGGTCCAGGTCGGCGCGGTAGCTCGGGATGCTGACGGTCCACTCCAAGCCACCGGCCGTCTCGTGCTCGGCGGTGATGTTCAGGTTGAGGCCCTGCAGCGCGTCGCGCATGTCCTCGTCGGGGATGACGAAGCCGACCTTGGCCCGGATGTAATGGGGCGTGACCTTGATCTCGCGCGACCACGGCCGGTCGCCGCCGACCTGGCAGACGGGGTTCACCACGGTGCCGCCGGCGGTCTCGAGAATGAGGTCGATGGCGCGGTAGGCCGCCTCGACCGTGCCGTGCGGATCCACGCCGCGCTCGAAACGGTAGGAGGAATCCGAGGCGAGCCCGAGCTGCCTGGAGGTCCAGCGGACGGACTGCGGGCGGAAATACGCGGACTCGAGCACGATGTCGGTGGTGGTTTCGTCCACACCGGCGTCGTGCCCGCCCATGATGCCGGCGATGACGAGCGGGCGGACGGTGTCGGCGATGACGAGCATGTTGCCGTTGAGCGTGCGTGTCTTGCCGTCGAGCGTGACGAGCTGCTCGCCGTCGGCGGCGCGGCGGACGATGATCTGGCGACCGTTGATCTTCCGGGCGTCGAAGACATGCAGCGGCTGGCCGAGCTCAAGCATGACGTAGTTGCCCACGTCGACGAGATTGTTGATGGGGCGCAGGCCGACGGCCTTGAGCCGCTCCTGCAGCCAGGCGGGGCTCGGTCCCACCTTCACGCCGGTGACGGCGATGCCGGTGTAGAGCGGGCAATCCTCGGGCGAGTCCACCCGGATGCCGGCGAGGAGGTCGGGGCGCGGGGCGCCGTCCACCTGGCCGCGGAACTTGATCTCGGGAAAGCGGATGTCGTGCTTGAGCCAGGCCGCGATCTCGCGGGCGACGCCGAGATGGTTGAGCACGTCGGGCCGGTTGGGCGTGATCTCGAGGTCGAGGATGGTGTCGCCGCCGGGGAGCGCCTCGTTGATCGGCTGGCCGATGACCGCAGCGGGGTCGAGGAGGAGCAGGCCGTCGTGCCCGCCGCCGAGGCCGAGTTCGTCGGTCGCGCACATCATGCCGTCGGACTGCTGGCCGCGGATCTTGGACTGCTTGATCTTGAAATCTCCCGGCAGCACGGCGCCCGGCAGCGCCACGACGACGCGGTTGCCGGCGTCGCAGTTGGGCGCGCCGCAGACGATGATGCGCACCCCGCCGTTCGCCGCGCCGACCTCGACCGTGCAGACGGAAAGCTTGTCGGCGTTGGGGTGCTTCTCCCGGGTCCTGATCTCGCCGACCACGACGTGGGTCAGCGGCGGCAGCCCGGTGCTGACCACGCCCTCGACCTCGAAGCCGAGAAAGGTGATGGCGCGTTTCAGCTCCTCGACGGAGGCATAGACGCGGACGTATTGTTTCAGCCAATTGAGGGAGATTTTCATCGCGGCGGGCTCAGGCAAACTGCTTCAGGAACCTCAGGTCGTTCTGGTAGAAATAACGGATGTCATCGATGCCATACATGAGCATCGCGAGGCGCTCGAGGCCCATGCCGAAGGCATAGCCGCTCCACACATTTGGATCGTAGCCGACGCCCTCGAACACGGCGGGGTCCACCATGCCGCAGCCGCCGATCTCGATCCATTCCTTGTTCACCTTGGGCAGGTGCTGGGCGGAGAGGTCCACCTCGAAGCTCGGCTCGGTGTAGCCGAAATAGTGCGGCCGGAAGCGCGTGACGGTGTCCTTGCCGAGCAGCGCGGCGAAGATGTAGTCGAGCAGCGCCTTGAGGTCGCGCACGGTGACGTTCTTGTCCACGTAGAGGCACTCGATCTGGTGGAAGTTGGCGCTGTGCGTCGCGTCGGAGGTGTCGCGGCGGTAGACCCGGCCGGGCGACACGATGCGGATGGGCGGCGGCCCCTTGAGCATGGTGCGGATCTGCACCGAGGACGTGTGCGTGCGCAGGAGGTATTTTTCCTGCGGGGTCTTTTTGGTCACGTTGCCGAATTGCGCCTTGGGCGGAAAATAAAACGTGTCCTGCACGTCGCGCGCCGGGTGGTCGGCGGGGGTGTTGAGCGCGTCGAAACAGTAGAACTCGGTCTCCACCTCGGGTCCCTCCACCACGGTGAAGCCGGCCTTGCGCAGGATGCGGCACATCTCTTCGCGCACGAGCGTGAGCGGATGATAGGTGCCGGGGCCGGCGTCGGGCGGCGGCAGCGTGGGGTCGATGGCGGGCCCGAGCTGGGCGGCGATCTCGGCGTCGGCGATGCGGGCGAGCGTGGCGTCGAGCTGCACCTGCAGCCGGCCCTTGGCCTCATTGACGAGCTTGCCCATGGCGGGGCGTTCCTCCTTGGGCACGGCGCCCATCTGCTTCATCAGGGCGGTGAATTCACCGTTCGGACCGACGTAGCGGGCCTTGGCGGCCTCGAATTCGGCGCGCGTCTTGAGCGCGGCCAGCTCGGGCTGGGCCTTGGCGAGGAGGGCGGAAATGGTCTCTTGCATCAGCGGAGGAATGATTGCCCTCGAAATACACGAAATGTCCCAAAAGAGAATGCCGTCTTTTCGTGCGCTTGCGCGGGTGGGGTGGGCAAAGAAAAGGACGGGCCCGCGCGGGGAGCCCGTCCTTCAGAGAAATGGTCTTTTGGACCGGAAGGCGAGCCTGCAGGGGCTCGCGGCGGGGCGGGGGCTCAGGCCTTGACGGCCTTGGCGGCCTTGGCCTTCAACGCGGCCTGGGCCTGCTCGATCAGGCCGCTGAACGCCGTGGCGTCGGCGATCGCGATCTCGGAGAGCTGGCGGCGGTCGAGCTGGATGTTCGCCGCCTTGAGGCCCTCGATGAAGCGGCTGTAGCTCATGCCGGCGGCGCGGCAGGCCGCGTTCAACCGGACGATCCACAGGCCGCGCATGTTGGCCTTCTTCTTCTTGCGGTCGATGTAGGCGTATTGCCAGGCATGCTGGACCGCTTCCTTGGCGTAGCGGAACAGCTTGGATTTGTTGCCGAAATAGCCCTTGGCGTATTTCAGGACTTTCTTGTGCCGCTTCTTGGAAGCGGGACCATTGGTGACACGAGGCATGTTATTTTATGGGTTTAGGGCCGGCGGGTCGTCTCGTTAGGATTCACCCGCCTGGCTAGGTTGTGGTTATGCGCGGTTTAGCGAAGGCCGGTCGGCAGGCAGCGGAGGAGCGGCGCAGCGTGACCGGGGGCAACGAGCTTGTCGCGGGAGGCACGGCGTTTGGACTTCGTGCTCTTCGCGGCCAGCAGGTGACGGAAACCGGGCGTGCGGCGGATCAGCTTCCCGGTTCCGGAAATCTTGAAGCGCTTGGCAACGGACTTTTTTGTCTTTTGCATGGGTGGAGCGGGCCAAAACAGAGGACCGCCGGAGGCTTGGCAAGGGGAATTATTACGCCATGGCCGGTTCGGTTCGCCGGCGCTAATTCCAATTGCGGGCTGGTCCGCGCGATGGTTGCCTGTCTGACACCCCCTTATGGCTGTTTCCGCATCCAATAACCCGATTTTGGCGCCCGGCGTGCGTGGGTTGCCCCCATCGGCGACCCTGGCGATCAACGAGCGCAGCAATGCGCTCATCGCATCGGGCAGAAAGGTTTACAAATTTGGCCTCGGCCAGTCCCCCTTCCCGGTGCCCGACACCGTGATCGCGGCCCTGCGCCGGGCCGCCCCGGAGAAGGATTACCTGCCCGTGCGGGGCCTGCGCGGCCTGCAGGAATCGTTCGCGGCGTATCTGGAGCGCCAGATTGGTGTAAAAAGGCCGGCGGCGCAGGTGCTGGTCGGTCCCGGCTCGAAGGAGCTGATGTTCATCGCCAGCTGGCGTGCGACGCCGAGCTGCTGCTACCCAGCCCGTCCTGGGTTTCCTACGTGCCTCAGGCCAAAATCATCGGCCGGGCCCACCATTGGCTGCCGACCGAACAAGCCCATGGCTGGAAACTGCGCGCGGCCACGCTGGAGGCCCATTGCGCGGCCAAACCGGGTGTAACCCGGCTGCTGCTGCTCAATTATCCCAACAATCCCACCGGCGTGAGCTACCCGGCGGCCGAGCTGGCCGAGCTGGCCGCCGTGGCGCGCCGGCACCGGTTGATCGTGCTGTCGGACGAAATTTATGGCGACGTCGACCACCGCGGGACGCATGTGAGCATTGCCGCGCATTATCCGGAAGGGACCATTGTGGCGACCGGCCTGAGCAAATGGTGTGGCGCCGGCGGTTGGCGGCTCGGCGTGTTTTCGCTGCCGCCGGAGATGGAATGGCTCGCCGCCGCCATGGCGGCGGTCGCCAGCGAGACGTTCACCTCGGTCAGCGCGCCCGTGCAGCACGCGGCGATCACCGCGTTCAACGGCGGGCCGGAAATCACCGCCTACCTCGGCGCAAGCCGGCGGATCCTGTCGGCCCTGGGCCAGCATTGCGCAGCCACGCTGCGCGGCGCCGGCGCCACCCTGCCCTCGCCCGAAGGCGGATTTTATCTGTTTCCCGATTTCTCCCCGCTGCGCCCCAGGCTGGCGGCGCGCGGCATCAACGATTCGGCGACCCTGACGGAGCGGCTCCTGGTAGAAACCGGCGTCGCGACCCTGCCGGGCACGTGCTTCGGCCGCCCGGCGGACGAGCTCACCCTGCGGCTCTCCTATGTGAACTTCAACGGCGCCGCGGCCCTCGCGGCCGCCTTGGCCGGTGGTCCCATCGACGAAAATTTCCTGCGCCAACATTGTCCCGACTCGCTCGCCGCCATCAGCCTGATGGCGGCCTGGGCGGCAAGGTAGACCCGCATGAAGTTCTCCGCCCCCCTGCTCGCACTCTTGCTCGTGTCCCCGTTGCCGGCCGGCGCCTAGGGCGTCGTCTCGGCCGCCCCGCCCGAGGCCGCCGCGGCCGGCCGGGAGATTCTCGATGCCGGTGGCAACGCCATCGACGCCGCGGTCGCCGTCGCGTTCTCGCTCGCGGTCACCGAGCCCGCCATGTCCGGCCTCGGGGCCGGCATGCAGATGCTGTTCATGCGCCCCGGCGGCGAACCCGTGGTGTTGAACGGCACCAGTTTCGCCCCCGCGGCCACCCCGGCGGACGCCAAACCCGGCGACCTCACCGGCCACCGGCTCGCGACGATCCCGACCTCGGTGCGCACGCTGGATCACGCCTGGCGCCGCCATGGCAGTGGAAAAATGACCTGGGCGCAGCTGCTTGCGCCCGCCATCCGCTCGGCCGAGGCCGGGTTCGTGCTCGGTGAGTTCCGGCACAAGGTGATGCGGCGTCACGCCCAGGACCTGCAGGCCAGTGCGTCGGCCCGGAAATATTTTCTCCGGCCCGATGGTTCGGTGCCGGCCGCGGGTGGGCTTTGGCGGCAACCGGTGCTGGCCCGCACGTGGCACCGGCTCGCGGAGCACGGCGCCGACGACTTTTACCACGGGGAGATCGCCCGCGCCATCGCCGCCGACATGGCGGCCCACGGCGGCTGGATCAGCTATGACGACCTCGCCGGCCTGCCGCCCCCGACCGAGCAGGCGCCATTGCACGGCACCTACCGGGGAACCGACCTCTACACGCTGCCCCCGCCCTGCGGCGGCTGGGTGGTGCGGCAGATCCTGAATATCCTGGAACAGCAGCCGGCCGCGCTGCTCGCCCCTGATTCGTCCCGCCGGGATGAGCTGGTCGCGCAGGCCTTGATGACCGGCCACACCTACCGGCAGCAGCACCCGGTGGTGGACATGATCAATCACGGACCGGAAACCAGGGAGCGGACGAGCAAGGAAACGGCCGCGGCCCTGACGGCCAAGGAATCGGGTGAGACCACGCATTTCTCCGTGGTTGACCAGCAGGGCATGGCCGTGGCGGTGACGAACAGCATCAATTCCAATTTCGGTGCCTGGGTCGCCGCCGAGGGACTCGGGTTTCTCTATAATGACTACATGCGCGAATTCGAAGTCGCCTCACCCGGCCATCCCTTCGCCCTGCGGTCGGGAGCCATGCCCTATTCATCCATGAGCGCCACCCTGGCCGCGCGCGATGGCCGGCCGGTGCTCGCGGTGGGCAGCCCCGGCAGTGCGCGGATCATCTCGGCCGTGGCGCAAGTGACCCAGCGCTGGCTGGACGGCACATCGGTCCGCGAGGCCGTGGCGGCCCCGCGCCTCCATGTGGTGCCGCCCCGCTCTCTCTATATAGAGGACCCCCAGGCCGCGACCGCGGCCGCAGCCTGGCGCGAGGCGGCCGGATGGAGGCTCCGGCCGGTCGCCACCGACATCATGCTCGGCCACCGCAACGCCTATTTCGGCGGGGTCCACGCCGTGGCCTTCGAGAATGGGCGCTGGACCGGGGCGGCCGATCCGCGGCGCGACGGCGCGGTTGAAACCTCCGACCCGCGGCGGTGAGGGGCGAAAAAACGCCCACGGCCTGCTCCGGCGATTTCGTCGCCCATGAATTCCTCTATTGTCGTTGACATGGCCATGGCGTTAATAACGTTTGCCCACTCCTATTTTCGGCTTCCTAGCTCAATGGTAGAGCAGTTGACTCTTAATCAATTGGTTCCGGGTTCGAGTCCCGGGGGAGCCACCAAATTTTCGTTTTTTGCCAGTCTCAGTCTGATTTTGCGCGCAGCGCGCCTCGCCGGCGTAGCTCAATGGTAGAGCACCTGTTTTGTAAACAGGCGGTTGCGGGTTCGAATCCCATCGCCGGCTCCAATTCCGCGTCGGTGCCGTGTTCCGGTCCCCCGTCCGCCGCGCAAAAATATTTCACTGCCCGATGGTGTAATGGTAGCACGAACGACTCTGACTCGTTCTGTCTAGGTTCGACTCCTAGTCGGGCAGCCAATTTAAAAAATCAATTTCGCCGGGACGTTCGAAATTAATTCTCCGCGGTCGCAAGAAACCGCATTGACAGTTCAAAGCGTCTTTCCGCAACATCTCTGTCCCGGTAAATTTCAGGTTCTTGCCCCCGTTGACACATCCCCACTTTTTCTCCCGCCCGGCCTGTGGCGCGGCACCTCTGTGCCGCGTGGTCGTGAGGATTTTGCCCGGCGGCTCCCGTCTTTTCGCTCGAAAACACTGATCGCGTAAACTTCATCCCCAAAACTGCATTATGATCACTGCATCACTGCCCCTGGCCATCCTTCTGACCAATTCGGACGGCAGCCCCATGACCTCCATGGAGCTGTTCAAACACGGCGGCCCCATCATGTGGCCGATTCTCGTGGTGTCCTTCCTCCTGATCACCGTCGCCGTCGAACGCGTGCTGTTCATCGTGCGGGAAAACGGCCGCCGCCAGCCTGAACTCGTCGACAAGATGCTCGAGCACGTCGAGGCCGGCAACATCGACGGCGCCGTCGAGATGGGCAAGAAGACGCAGGACTACGTCGCCCGCATCCTCGTTTACGCCCTCACCCACCGCGAGCATTCGCTGGGCAACGCCTTCACCCGCGCCGCCAACCAGGAGATGCAGCGCTTCGGCCAGGGTCTCCCGACCCTGGACACCTGCATCACCGCCGCCCCGCTCCTCGGCCTCCTCGGCACCGTGACCGGCATGATGGGCACCTTCGCCGCGCTGAACAGCGGCAGCGGCGACATCGGCTCGGCCGCCACCAAGATCACCGGCGGCGTCGCCGAGGCGCTCATCGCCACGATGTGCGGTCTGGCCATCGCCATCATGGGCCTGCTGCCCTTCAACTATCTCAACGCCCGCCAGGAGGAAGCCCGCCACGAAATCGAGGACGCCTCCAATTCGCTCGAGATCATCATCAACAAGTCGGAAGGCGCCAAGGCCCGCTAAGGCGGGGGCTCTCCTACTTTAACCCCTAACCCTCCAGCTTATGCACGGCGGTGGCGGTGGAACAGGCCCCGGCGGCATCAAGAAGGCGCGCATTGAGATCATCCCGCTCATTGACGTCATCTTCTTCCTGCTCGCGACGTTCGTCCTGTTCACCCTTTCCCTCAACAAGTCCAACGGCGTCAGCGTCCAGCTGCCGACGGCTGAGACCAGCGAACCCCGCGATCCCAACGGCACGGTGACGATCAGCGTGACCGACGAGGGCGCGCTCGCCTGGAACACGGACCTCATCACGCTCGATGAATTCCTCCAGCGCCTGCAGCAGTACAAGCGCGAGGAGCCGGAGGGCCGCATCCTGATCAACGGTGATGAGCGCGCATTTTTCGCCCAGGCCATCTACGTGTTCGACGAGGCGCGCAAGGCCGGCTTCCTCAAGGTCTACATCGAGACCCACGTCCGCTGACACCCGGCCCGTCCTAATAAACCCGGCCCCCGCCCGTCTAACCAGCAGCAGCCCACATCATGGAAGGCACCAAAGTCAAAGTCATCGTCCGCAAGAAGGCGCGCATTGAGATCATCCCGCTCATTGACGTCATCTTCTTCCTGCTCGCGACCTTCGTGTTGTTCACGCTCTCCCTGAACCGCATCCAGTCCCTGCCGGTCGACCTGCCGGTCGCCGCGCCGCCGGATCCCAGCCGCCCGCCCCCGACCGATACCGTCACCATCCAGGTTTCCGGCGACGGCGCCATCTTCTGGAACCGCGAGCTGATCGACATGGGCGAAGTCCCCTCCCGCCTCGCCTATTACAAGACCCAGACGGACGATCCGCGCGTCCTCATCGCCGGCGATGAAAAAGCCCGCTTCGGGCTCACCGTCTCCATCCTCGACGAGGTCCGCAAGGCCGGCGTCACCAAGTTCTCGGTCGAAACCCGCACCCGCCCGACGGGCAAATAAGCCGACGCGCCATGAACAAAGACCTTATCATCGGCCTGGTGATTTCCATCGCTGTCCACCTGTTCACCTTGAATCCCTTCGCCGGCAAGCAGCCGCCGCCCAAGCGTATCACCGCCCCGAAGGACGAGGTCGTGCAGTTTGAGATGCCCCCGCTGGAGGAGGAAAAGGAGGACAAGGTCGAGGAATTGAACGACGAGCCGATCGAAACCCAGCTGGCCCCGCCGAGCCTGGTGGACCTGCCGACGGTCGTTCCGGTGCAGGCCTTCACCCAGCCCCTCGCCCCGCCCCCGCCCCCCGGCCTGGAGGCCTCCAAGGGCGCCATCAACATCCCGGTCACCAAGCCCGGCGCCAATTTTGGCCGTGGCATCAAGGATCTGTTCGACATCAACAACCTCGACCAGCGCCCGGTCGCCCGCGTCCAGCCCGGCCCGCAGTATCCCTATGAAATGAGCCGCGCCGGCATCAGCGGCGATGTCGTCGTCGAGTTCATCATCAATTCCAACGGTGACGTCATCGACACCCGGATCGTCCGTTCCTCCCACCGCGAGTTCGAGATTCCCGCCATGCAGGCCGTGCAAAAGTGGAAATTCAAGGCGGGCCGCAAGGGCGGCCGCCCGGTCGCCACCCGCGCCTCCCAACTCATCGAGTTCAACCTCGAAGACTCCAAATAACATCGCCGCCCGCCATGTTTAACGCCCGGTTATTTTCCCTCCGCCCCCTCGCGCTCGTGCTCGGCGCCGTGCTGCTGTCCGCCCCCGCCTTCGCCCAGAAGCCGCTGCGCGACTACTCGCTCACGGATGCCACCAGCGAGCTGTTGGGCAAATACAAGGTGGCGGTTGAGGCCAAGAACTACGATGGCGCCATTGCCATGCTGGACGGCCAGCTGACCAAGGTTCCAGCCGACAGTTACGACGCCGCGCTGCTCTACCAGATCAAGACCCAGACCCTGCTCCAGAAGGGCGACTTCCCCCGGGTGATCGAGCCGCTGGAAAAGGGCCTGACCCTGTCCGAATCGAAGACCCCCACCTACTACGAGGAACGCGCCACCCGCGACCTCCTGTTCTTCCTCGTCCAGCTCTATCTGCAGGAGGCCGTGCAGGCCAAGGACAAGAATGTGGCCGCCTCGATGTTTGAAAAGTCGGACAAGACCATGGGCCGCTGGCTCAAGCTGGTCCCCAATTCCAACGCCGATGCGCAGGTGATCTACTCGCAGCTGCTCTACAACTATGCCGTGTTGGATTCCGACAAGGCTGATCTGGTCCTGATGAAACGCGCCCTCGACCAGGTTGAGATCGGGCTCAAGCTCTCCACCCACCCCAAGGACATCCTCTACGTGCTCAAGATGGTCTGCCTGCAGCAGCTCAACCGCAATGCCGAGGCCGTCGAAATGCTGGAACTGCTCGTCAAGCAGAAGCCCGACTCCGCCACCTACTGGCAGCAGCTGGCCGCGCTCTATCTTGGCGCGGGCCAGGATCTCCGGGCCATCATCAGCATTGAACGGGCCCAGGCAGCCGGGCTGATGAACACGCCCAAGGACAACTTCAACCTCATCGGTCTCTATTTTAACATGTCCCAGTATGAGAAGGCCGCGGAACTGCTGGAGAGCGGCCTGAAGAAGGGAACGATCGACAATGAGATCAAGAACTGGGAACTGCTGGCGCTGACCTACCAGCAGCTGGAGCGGCCCTTCAAGGGCATCGAGTCCCTGAAGAACGCCAGCAAGGTGTTTCCCAAGTCGGGCCAGCTGGAATACATGATCGCCCAGGCCTACTACACGCTGCAGAAACCCGCGGAGGCCTTCCCCCACCTGCAGTCGGCCGTCGCCAAGGGCGAACTGCAGAAGCCCCATTCGGTGTACCTGTTTCTCGCCTACATCGCCTATGAGCTGAAGAAATTCGACGTTGCCCTGGAATCCGCCCGGAAGGCCGCCGAGTATCCGGATGGCGTGAAGGATGCCCAGAACATGATCAAGGGCATCGAGGAAATCATCAAGGATCGCGAGGCCAAGAAGAGCAAAATGTAACCCCCCCCCCCTTTTTCAACGCACACGCACAGACCATGAAAAAAGCTTACGTCATATTCCCCCTCATCGCGCTGATTGTCTTCGGTGTCTTCTACATCCAGTTCGAACGTGGATACGAGGCCAAGGTCGCCGAGTCCAAGGCCGTGGCCGACCTCGCCAAGAAGGAAAAGGCCCGCCAGGAAATCGCCAATCGCGAAAAAGCCATCCAGGACGCCATCGCCGCCTCCAAGAAGCGCGAGCTTGAGCGCAAGGAGCGCGAGCGCATCGAAGATGCCAAGAAGACCGCCCGCCAGGACGCCGAGGATCTCCGCCAGCGCAACTATGATGAGCGCAACAAGCTCCGCGACCAAGTCAACCGCCTGAAAAAGGATCTGGATGAGGTCAAGGGCACCATGACAAAGGTCGTCGAGGATAAAAAGAGGTTCGTCGATGAACACGCCTTCCTGGTCGTCTACGTGAAGCAGGCCGAGGCCAACTTGAAATATTACTACAACCTGCTCGACAAGATCACGGTT
Organism: Lacunisphaera sp.; assembly: GCA_046590295.1. Lineage (GTDB taxonomy): Bacteria > Verrucomicrobiota > Verrucomicrobiia > Opitutales > Opitutaceae > Lacunisphaera. The sequence goes on along the minus strand of JBKJTZ010000068.1, from coordinate 69,334 downwards.
GCCGAGGCCGCCCGCGCCGCCGCTGAGGCCGCCGCCGCGGCCGCCGCCAAGAACCGCTAACCTGACCCAATTCCGACTCACATGAACAAGTCATACGTCATCGTTCCCGTCGTCCTGCTCGCCCTCTTCGGGTTCCTGTACCGCGGCGCCCTGCAGGAGATGGATGCCAAGCAGAAAAACCTCGAGGAGCAGGCGGCCCTCACCAAGGCCGAGGATGCCCGGCGCAAGAAGGAAGTGGAGGACAAGGCCAACGCGGATGCCCAGAAACGCCAGGAGGCCCGCGCTGAGGAAGACCGCGCCAAGGAGGAAAAAAAGCAGCGCGAATACAACGAAGTCATGCAGAAGCTCAAGGACGAGGCCAACGACTATGCCAGCCAGTCTGAAAGGCTCGCGAAGGAGTCCGGCGACCTCGAGACCCAGATTTCCCTCTCCCGGAACGAACGGGAGAAGCTCAACCGGGAGACGCTCGAACTCTCCAAGCAGGTCGAGCTGGCCAAGATCAGCCGCCGCAACGCCGAACTGGAGCTGCAGCGGATGATGGAAATGGTGGCGCGCAAGCTCAGCGACAGCTCCATCGCGACCCCGCCGCCCCCGCCGCTGGCCCCGCCGGCCAAGTAATCCGGCCCAGCCTTTCCGAGCCGCACCCTTCGCCGGGGTGCGGCTTTTTATTGTCCCCGCATGCGGTCCGCCGGGGCGTTCCGCCGTGTCATGCTCCCGCGGTTGGCACGAGCCCTGCTAAATTTAATCGAAGCAAACCCGCCTCCCCGCCCCACCTACCACCGCCCTCGCACCTCCATGAAACTAGTCATCGCCATCATCAAGCCGTTCAAACTCGACGAAGTGAAGGCGGCCCTCGCCCAGGTCGGCGTCGAGGGCATGACCGTGACCGAAGTGAAGGGCTTCGGCCGCCAGAAGGGTCATACCGAGATTTACCGGGGCAGCGAATACACCGTGGATTTCCTCCCCAAGGTCAAAATCGAGCTCGCGGTGCCCACCGAGCAGGTCGGCGCCGTGGTCGAGGCCATCGCCAAGGGGGCCAAGACCGGCAAGATAGGCGACGGCAAGATCTTCGTGCTCCCGCTGGAGGACGTCCTGCGCATCCGCACCGATGAACGCGGCGATGCCGCCGTCTGACCCGCCCGCCCCTGTGTCATACCCACCCCGGGGTTGAATATTATTCCTCCCTTGGCCCACCGCTTGCTTTTCTCCGCACCGACAGTCCACCAACACCTACCAACCAGACCATCATGAAGAAATTTCTCATCCTCCTCGCGGCGCTCGTAGCGGGCGCATCGCTTTCGGCTGCCGACCCAGCTCCCGCCTACTCGGTCACGCTCGATTTTCCCTACGCCTCCAAATATGTGTTCCGTGGCGTGGAACTGGCCAAGGGCGCCTTCCAGCCGTCGGTCAAGGTCACCTCCGGCGACTTTTACGCCGGGGTCTGGGCCAGCCTCCCGGTGGATCGCGGGTATGAGCTCGAGATCGACTATTACGCCGGCTACGGCTTCAAGCTCTCCGAAGGCTGGAGCCTGGACACTGGCCTCACCGCCTATTCCTACCCGGGCCTGGACACCAGCGGCGGTGCCGACAAGACCACCTTTGAAGGCTATCTCGGCCTCAACGGCACCCTGGGCATCTTCAGTTCCGGCACCTATGCTTACTACGACTTCACGCTGAAGGCCTTCACCATCCAGGAAGCCCTGGGCTACAGCATCGAGCTGGACGCCAAGACCACCATCAACCTGTCCGCCACGCTCGGCCACGTCGCCCCGGATGCCGGCAGTGGCTACACCTACTACGGCTTCGGAGTCACCGTGCCGTATAAGCTGTCCGACAAAGCCACCGTGACCGCGGGCGTCCAATATGCCGACCACGACATCTCCGGTCTGAAGGGCAGCCATTTCTGGGGCACGCTGGGCCTGACCTACGCGTTCTGAGGTCCTCCGACCTCGGGTCAATTTCAACCCGTCCCGGCTTTGGCCGGGGCGGGTTTTTCATGGACGATGGTTGCTGGGCCCGCACCGGTTCCGCCGCAGACCGGCTTTGCATTTTGGCGGACGGCTGGCCTGATGAGGGCCTGCCTTCGATGAAATCGTTCGTCATCATCCTCGCCGCGCTGGGCCTGGCGGCGCCTTCCGCCCATGGATCAACCGCGGAGCCACCCGCCGGCTCCTGGACCATCACCCCTGCCTTCGTGTCCCAATACATGTTCCGGGGCACCCGGCTCAGCGGGCCGGCCCTGCAGCCCACCCTTGAGTATGCCCGCGGCGACTGGGCCGCGGGCGTCTGGGGCAGCCTCCCGTTCAAGGCCCAGGGCAGCGGCCAGCCCGACATGGAGGTCGACCTCTACGCCTATGGCAGATTTGCCGCCTCGCCAACCCTGAGCGTCGTGCCGGGTCTCACGATCTACACCTACCCCGGGGCCCAGACCTCCCGGGGTTATTATCAAGTCACCATCGAGCCCAGCCTCGCCGTCACCGGGATGATCGGTCCCGTGAGTCTCACGCCGAAACTATACTATGATTTCGTGCTGCAGGGGCCCACCGCCGAACTGACCGCGGCCTGCGCGGTGCCGTTGCCTTCGCTCGGCACCGAACTGGACTTCACCGCCACGGTTGGCACGTTCCGGTGGAACGACGCTGCCGCCCGGACCGCCCCCCCCATCAGGAACTGGGGCGACTACTGGCTCATCGGGGCCACCGTGCCCTACCAGTTCACTCCACGCAGCCGCATCACGGTCGGCTGGGCCTATACGGCCGGAACCGGCAATTACCTGAAGCCCGGCACGGCGGCCAAGGTGGCGAATCCCGCCGCCCTGGGCCGCGGCGTCCTGACCGTCAGCTACACCTGCGCCTTCTGAGCGGCGTCAGACCACGGCCACCGGCTTGAGCGACTGCAGCAGGCGCTCGATCGCGTCGCAGGCCGCCGTCAGCTTTTGCTCGTTGGCGGTGAAGCAGGCGCGCACGTGGCCCTTGCCCGCATCGCCAAAGGCCGTGCCGGGCACGACCGCCACCTTGTGCTCCATCAGCAGGCGGCGGGCGAACTCCCCCTCGTCCAGCCCGGTCGCCACGACCGACGGAAACGCGTAAAACGAGCCGCGGGGCAGATGGCAGCTCAGGCCCGCCGCGTTGATCCGGCGGACAAAAAGGTCGCGGCGCTCGCGGTAGCGGTCACGCATGAACTTGGTGGCATCGTCGCCGAGGCGCAGCGCGGCGAGCGCGCCTTCCTGGCTGATGCTGGGCGCGCAGAGCATGGAGTACTGGTGCACCTTCATCATCGCCTCGATCAGCGGCGCCGGGCCGCAGGCGTAGCCAAGACGAAAACCGGTCATCGCAAAGGCCTTGGAAAAACCGTGCAGCAAGATCGTCCGTTCCCGCATCCCGGGCAGGCTGGCGATGCTCGTGTGCACGCCCTCGAAGACCAGCTCCGAGTAGATCTCGTCGCTGACGACGATCAGGTCCTTCTCGATGGCGAACTTCGCGATGCGCTCGAGCTGTTCGCGCGAGCACACGCCGCCGGTCGGATTGCAGGGCAGGTTCAGGAGCAAAAGCTTGCACCCGGGCTGCCAGGCGGCCTGCAACGCCGGGGCGTCCAGGGAGAACTGGTCGGCGGCATGCGTGCCCACCGGCACCCCGACGGCATGGACAAGGTCCACGGAGGGCGCGTAGGAGACATAACACGGCTGGTGATACATCACCTTGTCACCGGGATTGAGCAGCGAGCGCAGCGTCAGGTCGAGGCCCTCGGACACGCCGACGGTGACCAGCACCTCGTCATCGGGCCGGTAGCTGGTCTTGAAATGGCTCTCCGCGTAGCGGCAGATCTCCTGGCGGAGCGCCGGCAGGCCGAGGTTGGACGTGTAGTGGGTCTTGCCGGTGTCCATCGCCGTCTTCACGGCGTCGCGGATCGGCTGCGGGGTGTCGAAATCGGGTTCACCGATGCCGAGCGAAATGACGCCGTCGGTCTTCGCGACGAGTTCAAAGAAGTCGCGGATGCCGGAACGGCGCAGGCCCGCCACGTGCCGCGCGATGAAGCGCGTGGTGTCGAGCGGGGGCTTGGAAGAGGTGCTCATGGCGGCGGGATCAGTCGAGATGCGGGTGCTGGGCGGTGTCACCGGCTTCGAGCCGGTCGCGGACGGCCTCGCCCATCTGGGCGGTCGAGAGCGGCTTCTTGGCGCCGAGGTCGGCGGTGTGTTTGCCCTGCTCGAGGGCGAGGTTGACGGCCCCCTCGATCTCACGGGCTTCCTTTTCCAGGCCGAGCGAATGGCGGAGCAGCAGGGCCACCGACAGGATGGTGCCGACGGGATTGGCGATGCCCTTGCCGGCGATGTCCGGTGCCGAGCCGTGGATGGGCTCATAGAGCCCGAGTTTGCCTTCACCCAGCGAGGCGCTGGGCAGCACGCCGAGCGAACCCGCCAGCACCGCCGCCTCGTCCGTCAGGATGTCGCCGAACATGTTTTCCGTGACGATGACGTCGAACGACGGCGCGTGGGTGATGAGGCGCATGGCGCAGGAATCCACCAGCTGGTGCTCGAGCTTCACGTCCGGGAACTCCTGGCCGACCTCGATGGCGACCTGGCGCCAGAGGCGGGAGGACTCCAGCACGTTGGCCTTGTCGACCGAGGTGACGAGCTTGCGGCGCTTCTGGGCCAGCTGGAACGCCAGCCGCACGATGCGCCGGATCTCGTAGTCCAGGTACACCAGCGTGTCGACCGCGCGTTCACCCTCGGGGGTCTGCGTGCGGCCCTTGGGCGTGCCGAAATACAGGCCGCCGGTAAGCTCGCGGATGACGACAAAATCCACGCCGGCCACGCGCTCGGGCTTGAGCGGCGACAGCTTGGCCAGCGCCGGATACGGGCGCACCGGGCGGACGTTGGCGTAGAGACCGAGCGCCTTGCGGATGGCGAGGAGCCCCTGCTCCGGGCGCACCTTCGCCTGGGGATCGTCCCACTTCGGGCCGCCGACGGCACCGAGCAGCACCGCGTCCGCCGCCTGGGCGGCTGCTAGGGTCGCGTCTGGCATGGCTGTGCCCTGGGCGTCGATGGCGCAGCCCCCGAGCAGGTGCTCGGAAAATTTAAACGCGTGCCCGTGCCGCTGGGCGACGGCCTCGAGGACCAGCCGGGCTTCATTGACCACCTCGGGGCCAATGCCGTCACCGGGAGTGAGAACGATGTTTGCTTTCATGAAAGGGATCAGTCGTGCGCCCCGGCGGGCCGCCGGGCGGGCGTCAGGCTGAACTCGTAGCCGTCCGCCAGCGCCAGCCAGGTGGCGTCCAGGATGTTGGTGCCGGCGCCGACCGTGCTCCAGCGGCGCACGCCGTCATGCCAGTCGATGAGCACCCGCGTGATGGCGGCCGTGCCGGAGTTGGAGTTGAGGATGCGGACCTTGTAGTCGGCCAGCGAAATGTCCTGCACCTGCGGGAACAGCGGCTGCAGGGCCTTGCGCAGGGCCTGGTCGAAGGCGTTGACCGGGCCGTTGCCCTCGGCCGCCGTGTGGACCTCGTGGCCGCCGATGCTGAGCTTGATGGTCGCCTCGGCCATGCTGCGGTCGCCGTGGCGGCTGACCATGCCGCGGTAATCGAGCAGGGTGAACAGGGGCTGGTAGTCCGGCGCAATCCGGCGCACCAGCAGGGCGACGCTCGCCTCGGCCGCCTCGAAGGAGAAGCCCTCGTGCTCCTTGGCCTTGATGAGCTCGACGACCTTCGCGCCGGTGGCGGCGTCGACATCCTGCAGGCCGAGTTCGCTGGCCTTGGAAACCACATTGGCGCGGCCGGACAGCTCGCTGACGACCACGCGCATCGCGTTGCCGACGACGGTCGGGTCGATGTGCTGGTAGGCATCGGGGTGCCGTTGCATGGCGGCCACGTGCACCCCCGCCTTGTGGGCGAAGGCGCTGTTCCCCACGTAGGCCATGTGCTCGTTGGGCGCGAGGTTGGCGACCTCGGCGGTGAAGCGGGCCACCTCGTGCAGGCGCTCCAGCGCCCCGGCGGGCAGCGCCCGGAGATTGAGCTTCAGCTCGAGATTGGGGATGACGATGCAGAGGTTGGCATTGCCGCAGCGTTCGCCATAGCCGTTGATCGTGCCCTGGACATGGCGCGCACCCGCGCGGACCGCCGCCACACTGTTGGCCACGCCGCAACCGGCGTCATCGTGCGCATGGATCCCGATCGGGACCGGCCCGAGCTTCGCGATGACTTCCGTCACGGCCGCCTCGACCTGCCACGGCAGCGAGCCGCCGTTGGTGTCGCACAGCACGATGGTCTCGGCCCCGCCCGTCACGGCGGCCTGCAGGGTCTGCAGCGCGTAGGCGGCGTCAAGGCGGTAGCCGTCGAAGAAATGCTCCGCGTCGTAGATGACGCGCTTCCCCCGCCCGCGCAGGTGGGCCACGGTGTCCTCGATCATCTTCAGGTTCTCCGCCAGCGTGGTGCGGAGGACCTCCTTCACCTGGAGCACGGAGGATTTGCCAAAGATGGCGCAGACCTCGGTGCCGGCATCGACCAGGGCGCGGATGCTCGGATCGTCGGCCGGCTTCAGGCTGGCGCGGCGGGTGGCGCCGAACGCCACGATCCGGGCGTGCGCCCATTGCTCCGTGCGGGCCTGCTCGAAGAACAGCGCGTCCTTCGGGTTGGACCCCGGCCAGCCGCCCTCGATGAATGTCACGCCCAGTTCGTCCAGCTTGCGCGCGATGCGCAGCTTGTCGTCGACCGAATACGAGATGCCCTCCGTCTGCGCCCCGTCGCGCAACGTGGTGTCGAAGATCTCGATGCTGGGGCGTGAGGCAGTCTCAGGCATGGGTGGCTTCGTAGGCTTCGGCCTGTTTCTGGAATTTTTGCAGGTAACCCAGCTCATCCACGCCATCGAGGAGGCAGGTGCGGGAGAACGGGTCGATCGGGAACATCAGCGGCGTCTGGCCGGCCCAGCTGACCGTCTGGCTCTGCAGGTCGACCGTGATCAGCAGGTCGGGGTTCTTCGCCCGCAGCGCGACCAGGGCCGCATGGGCCGCGGGCTCGATCGTGACGGGAATGAGGCCGTTCTTCACCGAGTTGCCCTTGAAGATGTCGGCGAACATGGTGGCGATGACCGCCTGGAAGCCGAAGCCGACCAGCGCCCATGGCGCGTGCTCGCGCGAGGAGCCGCACCCGAAATTGTGGCCGGCGACGAGGACCTTGGTGTCCTTGGCCTCGGGCTGGTTCAGGATGAAATCGGGATTCGGCGCGCCATTGTCGAGGTAGCGCCAGTCGCAGAACAGCTTCTCGCCGAGGCCGAGCTTGTCCGTGACCTTGAGAAAACGGGCCGGGATGATCTGGTCGGTGTCGACGTCCTGCATGGGCAGCACGACGCAGCGGGCCGTCAGGGTGGTAAATTGGGGTGCGCTCATGAGTTGCCTCCGTTCAGCAGGGGTCGCGGATCGGCGATGTGGCCGGCGACGGCCGAGGCGACGGCGGTGAGCGGGGAGGCCAGGACGGTGCGCCCGCCCTTGCCCTGCCGGCCCTCGAAGTTGCGGTTGGAGGTGGAAACGGCCAGCTGGCCGGGCGAGAGCTGGTCGCCGTTCATGGCGATGCACATCGAGCAGCCGGCCTCGCGCCAGTCGGCGCCGGCTTCCTTGAAGATCTTGTCCAGGCCCTCGGCCTCGGCGGCCTGCTTCACGGACTGCGAGCCCGGCACGACCATCATCCTGACGCTGGAAGCCACCTTGCGGCCCTTGAGCAGGCCCGCGGCGGCCCGGAGGTCGACGAGGCGGGAGTTGGTGCAGGAGCCGAGGAACACGACGTCCACCGGCTGGCCGAGGATCGGCTTGCCGGCCTCGAATTTCATGTAGGCGAGCGACTTTTCCAGACCCGCGCGCTCGTTGGGGTCGGCCAGGCTGGACGGCAGCGGCAAGGGCTGCGTGATGGCGACGCCCTGGCCGGGGTTGGTGCCGAAGGTGACCATCGGCTCCAGCGTGCTGGCGTCGAGCGTGACGGTCTTGTCAAAGGTCGCGCCCTCTTCGGTCGGCAGCTTGCGCCAGGCGGCGACGGCCTTGTCCCACGCGGCGCCCTTGGGGGCGAACTCGCGGCCGGAGACGAAATTGAAGGTCTTGTCGTCCGGCGCGATCATGCCGGCGCGCGCGCCGCCCTCGATGGACATGTTGCAGACCGTCATGCGGCCCTCCATGTCGAGCGCGCGGATGGCCGCCCCGGTGTATTCGAACACGTGGCCCGTGCCGCCGCCGACGCCGATCTTGGCGAGCACGGCGAGGATGATGTCCTTCGCCGTCACGCCGGGGAGCAGGGCGCCGTCGATGCGGACCTCGCAGGTGCGCGGCTTGCGCTGCAGCAGGCACTGCGTCGCCAGCACATGGCCGACCTCGCTGGTGCCGATGCCGAAGCCGAGCGAGCCGAACGCGCCGTGCGTCGAGGTGTGGCTGTCGCCGCACACGATGGTCATGCCCGGCTGGGTGAAACCCTGTTCCGGACCGATGACGTGCACGATGCCGCGCTGCACGGAGTTGAGGCCGTAGATGCGGACGCCGTGGGCCACGGCGTTGGACTCGAGCAGGCGCAGCTGGATGCGGCCCATCTCGTCCGCGGCCTCGTAGCCGCCCTTGGTGGGGATGGAATGGTCCATCGTCGCGACCGTGCGGCCGGGCCGGCGGACCTTGAGACCGCGCTCCCTGAGCACGGAGAAGGCCTGCGGCGACGTGACCTCGTGGACGAGGTGCAGGTCGATGTAGAGCACCGTGGGCGCACCGGGCTCCTCGGCGACGACATGGGAATCCCAGATTTTCTGGAAGAGGGTTTTGGGGGACAAACTCATGAGGAAATCTCCGTGGGGGTGCTCTGCGGGTGCTGCACGCGGCCGGTGGAGTGGCGCGACAGCACGTGGTTGAGCGAGGCAATATAGGCTTTCGCGGCGGCGACGACAATGTCGGTGTCGGCCCCGTGGCCGTGCGCGGAACGCTGTTCCTCGTGGCGCACGCGGACGGTGGCCTCGGCGAGGGCGTCGACGCCCTCGGTCACGGCGCTGATGCCGAACTCGAGCAGCTCGACGGGCAGGCCGACCAGCGCGTTGATCGCGTTGTAGGTGGCGTCGACCGGGCCGGTGCCGAGCGCGGCGTGGCTGCAAATCTTGCCGTCCGGGTCGCGTAGCCTGACGCTGGCCGTGGGCAGGCCGGTGGTGCCGCACATGACCTGGAGGGAATCGAGCGCCCAGAGCTCGGGCACGGCGGCGCGCTCGTCCGAGGCCAGCGCGATGAGATCGGCGTCCTGCACGCTCTTTTTGCGGTCGGCGAGCTTCTTGAACTCGTTGAAGGCCTTGAGCAGGGCGTCGCCCTCGAGCGGGTAGCCCAGCTCGGTGAGGCGCTTGGAAAAGGCGGCGCGGCCGGAATGCTTGCCGAGCACCAGCGTGGTGTGCATCGCGCCGACATCCTCGGGGCGCATGATCTCGTAGGTCAGCGCGTTCTTGATCATGCCGTCCTGGTGGATGCCGGACTCGTGGGCGAAGGCGTTGCCGCCCACGATCGCCTTGTTGGGCGGCACCGGATAGCTGGTGCTGCGCGAGACGAGCTTGCTGATGCGGCAGAGCTGCGTCGTGTCGATGCCGGTCTGCAGGCCGATCTTGGTCCCGCGGGTGCGGATGGCCATGACGACCTCCTCGAGCGACGCGTTGCCCGCGCGCTCGCCGATGCCGTTGACCGTGACTTCCGCCTGGCGCGCCCCGGCGCGGAGGCCGGCGAGCGAGTTGGCGACGGCCAGGCCCAGATCATCGTGGCAGTGCACGGAGATGATCACGTCCTTGGCGCCGGGCGTGTGCGCGATGATACCCGCGATCAGCGCACCGAACTCGTCGGGCAAGGTGTAGCCGACGGTGTCCGGGATGTTGAGCGTGGTCGCACCGGCCTTGATGACGGCCGCGAGCACGGTGTAGAGGAACTCCGGGTCGCTGCGGCCGGCGTCCTCCGGGGAGAACTCGACGTCCGCGCAGAGGGACCGGGCAAAGGCGACCATCTCGACCGCCTTGGCCGTCATCTCCTCGCGCGTCATGCGGAGCTTGTGCTGCAAATGCAGGTCGCTGGTCGCGAGGAAGGTGTGGATGCGCGGGTGCTTGGCCCCCTTGACGCCCGCCCACGCCGCCTCGATGTCGCTGCGGGTGCAGCGGGCGAGGCCGCAGATGATCGGCGGCTCGGCCTGCGGCCGGCCCTCGATGGCCACCTGCCCCACCTCGGCCGCGATGGACTGCACCGCCGCGAGGTCGTCCGGCGAAGCCGCCGGAAAGCCCGACTCGATCACGTCGACCCCGAGTCGCGCCAGCGCCCGGGCGATCTCAAGCTTTTCGGCCGAGGTCATGGACGCGCCGGGCGCTTGCTCGCCGTCGCGGAGGCTGGTGTCAAAGATTCTGACGTAACTGGGAGAGGAAGTGTTCACGGAAGAGAGTTTTCGGAATGTTAGTTCGGGACGTGGGCGAATGCAGACAGCCGGAGCTTGCCGGTGGCGTCAGCGCGCAGGGCGGCGCTGAATCCAACCGAAAGCTCCGAGATAAGTCGCAGTCGCCGGCCCATCGCGACCAAGGCACGCCGCGCCAGCATCCCGGAGGAGGCGCTGGAAAGGTGACTGTGGTCGCGGGTGAACATGGAAAACTTCTCTTCCCGATTACTTCGAAATGACCACCGGGTTCAGGAACGGCATCATCGCGCGGAGCTTGGCGCCGACGACCTCGATCTTCTGGCCGCGCTCCCGGTTGCGGAACTTGGTCATGGTCTTGCGGCCATGCTTGTTGTTCTCGTCGATGAAGCGCTTGGCGAACTTGCCGTCCGTGATGTCCTTGAGGATGCGCTTCATCTCCGCCTGCGTCTTGTTAGTGACGACGCGCGGGCCGGAGACGTAGTCGCCCCACTCCGCCGTGTCGGAGACGGAATAACGCATGTAGTTGAGGCCGCCGCGATACATCAGGTCCACGATGAGCTTCAGCTCGTGCATGCACTCGAAGTAGGCGATCTCGGGCTGGTAGCCCGCGTCGACGAGGGTCTTGAACCCGGCCTTGACCAGCTCGGCGCAGCCGCCGCAGAGGACGGCCTGCTCGCCGAACAGGTCGGTCTCGGTCTCCTCGCTGAAGGTCGTCTCGAGCACGCCGGCGCGGGTGCAGCCGATGGCGCGGCCGTAGGACAGCGCGAGCTTCTTGGCCTGGCCGGTGGCGTTCTGGTGGACGGCGATGAGGCCGGGGACGCCGCCGCCCTCCTGGAAGACCTCGCGCACGCGGTGGCCGGGGGACTTCGGGGCGATCATCGACACGTCGACATTCTTCGGCGGGACGATGCCCTTGAAGCGGATGTTGAAGCCGTGGGCGAACATCAGCATCTTGCCGCCGGTGAGGTGCGGGGCGATCTCCTCGCGGTAGAGGCGGGCCTGGACGTGGTCCGGCACCAGCACCATGATGACGTCGGCCCATTGGGAGACGGCGTCGACCGAGCCGACGGTGAGGCCGGCCTTCTTGGCCTTGGCGGCGGACTTGCTCGTGGCCGCGAGGCCCACACGGACCTTCACGCCGCTGTCCTGCAGGTTCAGCGCGTGGGCGTGGCCTTGGGAGCCGTAGCCGATGATCGCGACTTTCTTGCCGCGGATGAGCGAGAGATTCGCGTCCTTGTCGTAGTATATTTTAGCCATGGGAGATGAAGATTTAGGGTTTAAGGGATAAGTTTTAAGGTCAGACGGACATGGAGATACCACTGTCGTGGTGCGCGTCGGTCACGGGCATGGAGGGCACGAGCGGCGGGCCGGCGGACATGAGCTCGTGGCCGCGGGCCATCGCCACGGAGCCGGTGCGCGTGATCTCGACGATGCCGTAGGGGCGCATCACCATCTCAAACTTGCCGATCTTCTCCGGCGTGCCGGTGACCTCGATGACGAGCGTGGCCTCGTCCACGTCGACGACGCGGGCGCGGAACACCTCGGTGAGCTCCAGCACCTGCGAGCGGGTCTGGGCGTTGACCTTCACCTTGACCAGGCCGAGCTCGCGCATGAGCGAGGGCTTGTGGGTGAGGTCGTCGACGCGGAGGACGTTGACCAGCTTGTAGAGGTTGGCCTCGACGATGCGGGCGCCGGCCTCGGTGGCCTCGACCACCACGGTGAGGCGCGAGACCCCGGGCTGCTCGGTGCCGCCGACGGTGAGCGAGTCGATGTTGAAGTTGCGGCGGCGGAAGAGCGACGCGATGCGGTTCAGCACGCCGGGGACGTCTTCCACGTAGGCGATGAGGGTATGTTTGGCCATGGGAGGTAAGGGTTAGCGGCGGGTGGTCTTGGCGGCCTTGCGGGCGGGTTTCTTGGCGGCTTTGGCAGTTTTGACGGCTTTGACGGCTTTGACGGCTTTGGCCCGTCCGGTGATCTTGGCCTCAACCTTGGCCTCGACGAAGACGCTCGGCCGCGTGGCGGAAGGCATCTCCCAGTCCTTGTCGGAACCGGACTCCAGCATGACGTCCTGCTTCGGGCGGCGGATCATCTTGTCCAGGTCGGCGCCGGCCGGGACCATCGGGAACACCGTGTCCTCCTTCTCGACGACGAAATCGATGACGACGGTCTTCTTGTCCGCGAGGGTCTGCTCGACGGTGGCCTTGACATCGGAGCGCTTGTTGCAGCGCAGGCCGGTCAGGCGGTAGGCCTCCGCGAGCTTGGCGAAGTCCGGGCCGGTCATCGGCGTCGCGGCGTAGCGCTTGTCGTAGAAAAATTCCTGCCACTGGCGCACCATGCCGAGGAAGGAGTTGTTGATGATGGCGACGTTGACCTTGATGCCCTCCTGTTCGCAGGTGGCGAGCTCGCAGCTGGTCATCTGGAAGCCGCCGTCGCCGACGACCACCCACACGTCCTTTTCCGGGCACGCGAACTTGGCGCCGATGGCCGCCGGGAGCGCGAAGCCCATGGTGCCGAGGCCGCCCGAGGTGATGAGCGAGCGGGGCTTTTCGTGGTGGAAGTACTGGGCCTCCCACATCTGGTGCTGGCCGACGTCGGTGACGACGATCGTGTCGCGCTTCTGCGTGAGGCGCCAGATGTCATTGATCACGTGCGCGGCGTAGAGATGGCCGCTGTCGGGCAGGTTCCTGATGTCGCGCACGGCGGACTCGCCGCGGGCCGCGTTGATGGTCGCCCACCAGCCGGTGTGGTCGGCCGGCTTCACCTGCGGCTGGATCAGGGCGAGCACCTCGCGGAGGTCGCCGATGAGGGCGACGTCGACCGGGACGTTCTTGTTGATCTCAGTCGGGTCGATGTCGACGTGGATCTTCTTCGCGTTGAGCGCGTAGGTCTTGAGGTTGCCGGTGACGCGGTCGTCGAAGCGCATGCCGAGGGCGATGAGCAGGTCGGCCTGCTGGATGGCCTCGTTGACCCAGGACTCGCCATGCATGCCCATCATGCCGAGGTTGAACTCGGAGGAGGCGGGGATGCCGCCGATGCCGAGCAGCGTGGTGGTGATCGGGATGCCGGCGGACTGGGCGAGCTTGAGCACCTCGGCCGTCGTGCCGGACTTGATGATGCCCTGCCCCGCGAGGATGAGCGGGCGCTTGGCGGAATTGATGAGCTCGGCGGCGCGGGCGTACTCCGACGCCGGGGCGTGGTAGCTCGGGCGGTAACCCGGCAGCTTCGGGGCGGCCGCCTCCCAGTCGAACTCGGCGGTGAGCTGCTGCGCGTCCTTGGTGATGTCCACCAGCACCGGGCCCGGGCGGCCGCTCTTGGCGATGTAGAAGGCCTCGCGGATGGCCCGGGCGATGTCCCCCGGCCGGGTGACGAGGTAGTTGTGCTTGGTGACCGGCAGCGTGACGCCGGTCACGTCGGTCTCCTGGAACGCGTCCGTGCCGATGGCCTTCGAGCCGACCTGGCCGGTGATGCAGACGATGGGCGAGGAGTCCATCATCGCGGTGGCGATGCCGGTGACCATGTTGGTTGCGCCGGGGCCGGAGGTCGCGATGGCGACGCCGACCTTGCCGCTGGCGCGGGCATAGCCGTCGGCCATGTGCGTGGCGCCCTGTTCATGGCGTACGAGCACGTGGTGGACCTGCGGATACTTCGTCATCGCATCGTAGGCCGGCAAGATGGCGCCGCCGGGATACCCGAACACGACGTCGACGCCTTCCTTGATGAGACATTCCCAAATGATTTCTGCTCCGGTGAGTTTCATGGTGACCTTGAATTGAGTGGCGGGGCCGCGGTTAGAGGGTGATCGCGCCCTCGGCGGCGGAGGAAACGGTGTTGGCATACTTGGCCATGACGCCGCGCAGGTAACGCGGGGCCGGGGCCTTCCAGCCGGCCCGGCGCTGCGCGATGACCCCGGCGGGCACGTCGAGCTGCAGCTTGCGCGCGGCGACGTCGATTTCGACCATGTCGCCCTCCTCGACGAAGGCAATCAGGCCGCCGACGAATGCCTCGGGCGCCACATGGCCGATGGAGAAGCCGCGCGTCGCGCCGGAGAAGCGCCCGTCGGTGAACAGGGCGACGGTCTCGGCCATGCCGGCGCCGGCGAGCGCGCCGGTGACGCCGAGCATCTCGCGCATGCCGGGTCCGCCCCTGGGGCCCTCGTAACGGATGACGACGACGTCGCCCGGCTTGATCTTCTGCGCGCCGACGGCGGCCATGGCGTCCTCCTCGCAGTTGAAGACGCGCGCGGGTCCGCGGAAATGTTTGATGGCGCTGCCGGCCACCTTCAACACCCCGCCCTCCTCGGCGAGGTTGCCGTGGAGGATGACGAGGCCGCCGGTGGGCTTGAAGGGCTGGGCGGTCGGCCGGATGACCTGCTGGCCGGGGGTCTCGGGCGCGTCCTTTATTTCCTCGCCGATGGTGCGGCCCGTGACGGTCGCACAGTCGGCATGGAGGAACCCGCCCTCGAGCAGGCGGCGGAGCAGCAGCGAGATGCCGCCGGCCTGGTGCATCTCGACCGCGGTGTAGAGGCCGCCGGGCTTGAGCGTTGCGATGGTCGGGGTCTTCGCGCTGATGACGTCGAACTCGTCGATCTTGAGCGGCACGTTCGTCTCGCGCGCGAGGGCGAGCAGGTGCAGCACGGCGTTGGTCGAGCCGCCGGAGGCGGCGACGGACGCGATGGCGTTCTCGAACGCCTGCCGCGTCATGATCTGCGACGGCTTCAGGTCCTGGCGCACGAGCTCCATGACGAGCTCGCCGCAGCGGTAGGCGGCCTGGTGCTTCTCCGCGGCCGTGGCCGGGATGCCGTTCAGGCCGGCGGGCGAGATGCCGATGGCCTCCATGATGGTGGCCATGGTGTTCGCCGTGAACTGGCCGCCGCACGCGCCCGCGGTCGGGCAGGCGGCGTTCTCGATGGAGGTGAATTCCTTCGCGTCGATCTTGCCGGCGTTGAACGCGCCGACCGCCTCGAACACGTCCTGCACGGTCAGCGCCTTGCCGTGGAGGCTGCCGTGGTTGATCGAACCGCCGTAAAGCGCGAGGCCGGGTAGATCCATGCGGGCCAGTGCCATCATGACGCCGGGGTTGGTCTTGTCGCAGGCGGACAGGCAGACGAGGCCGTCGAGGCTGTTGCCCCGGGCCACCAGCTCGATGGAATCGGCGATGAGCTCGCGGCTGATGAGGGAGGTCTTCATGCCCTCCGTCCCCATCGTGATGCCGTCGGAAATCGAGACGGTGTTGAACTCCAGCGGCGTGCCCCCGGCGGCGCGGACGCCCGCCTTGACGTGCTCGGCCAGCTCGCGGAGGTGGAAATTGCAGGGCCCGATCTCGGTCCAGGTGTTGGCGATGCCGATCAACGGCTTGCTCAGGTCTTCGTCGGTAAACCCGACGGCTTTCATCATGGCGCGGGCGGGGGCCCGGTTGGGGCCGTCGGTGACAAGGTGGCTGTGGCGTTTACCGGGAATCATGGGGATAAAGATCAGGCCACGCTGCCGAAATACTTTCGGCAGTGCGAGTAATGGGTTGGGTGAGTCTGCGTCATATTAAAATGCGTGGGGAGAATAAAAAAGCCGCCCCTTGGTGGGCGGCTTCCTCTTTGAGTTTCTTTTCTCTCAGGAGCGTGTGGCTTTGACGAGCCGCCCAGATGGATCGAGGTCCGTGGCCAGAAGGGCCAGGACGACGGTAATAAGGGCGATAAGGGCGACGCTGAGGTTCATGATTAGCGCGGCGAACGTGCTAACCGTCAGAAGGACTGTCAACCTTCGTTTCTCCTTTATGACATTAGCCGGGACAAATCGGCGCAGCCCGGCCGGTAGGGCGGGATCGCCGCATCCCGCCTCGGCCGCAAAATCACCTTCGAATGCAGGCGGGATCAGCGATCCCGCCTTACCATCTCACCGCCGGCCGCGGATGTTCTGCGCCAGGCGCAAGATATCGGCCAGCACGCCGGCCGCCGTCACTTCCCCACCCGCGCCCGCGCCGCGCACGACCATCGGGTATTCGCGGTAGCGCTCGGTATGGAATGCCACGAAGGCCTCCGCCCCGCGCAAGGCCGCTGCCGGGTGCGCCGCATCGACCTCGACCGGCCCGACCGAGACCTTCGGGCCCGCCGCCCCGGGGGTGATCCGCGCGAGGTAGCGCGGCAGCTTGCCCTGCGCCTTGCTGGCGGCGACCCGGGCCGCCACGGCGGCGTCGAGCTTCGCGAGCGATTGCAAAAATTTCTCCGGGTCGTCCTCGCGGAGGTTTTCCGCCGGCACGAAGGGCTCGAGCACCACGTCCTGCAGCTCGACCTGCAGGCCGAGCTCGCGTGCGAGGATGATCGCCTTGCGCGCGACATCGAGGCCCGAAAGGTCGTCGCGCGGGTGCGGCTCGGTGTAGCCGAGCTCCTTCGCCTGGCGCACGGCCACGGACAGCGGCTCGCCCTGCGAGAGGCGGTCGCACAGGAACCCGAGCGTGCCGGAAAAGGCGCCCTCGATCGTGATCACGTGGTCGCCGGTGCGGACGAGGTTCTTGAGCGTCTCGATCACCGGCAGCGCGGCGCCGACCGTCGTCTCGTAATGGTAGGCCCGGAAGTGCTGGCGGGCCTCGTTGAGCAGCGCGGTGCGCTCGGCGGTCGGCAGCGCGAGCGGCTGCTTGTTGGCCGACACGACGTTGATGCCCTGCGCGAAGGCCGCGCGGTAAATTTTCTCCATCCCGGGCGCGGCCGAGCAGTCGACCAGCACGGGATTGGGCAGCTGCGAGAGTTTCTTGAGCAGCGAGCCGACGTCCTTGGCCACCTTACCCGCGGCGAGAGCCTTTTCCAGCAGCGCGATCGCCTCGAGCGGCGCCATGCCCTCCGCCTCGAGGAGCGCGCCCTTGCTCGAGCCGATGCCCACGAGCCGCACCTGCACGTCGTGCTCGCGGCCGAGGGCCTGGTTCTGCCGGTCGATCTGCTTCAGCAGGCTGCCGCCGACCACGCCCTTGCCGAGGAGCAGCACGCTGAGCTGGGTGTGCGCGAGGTTGAAGGCGCCGTGCACCGTCCGCACCGCGGTGGCGGTCTGGTCGGCATCCACCACGCAGGAGATGCTGCGGGCCGACGCGCCCTGCGCGACCGCGCGCACGGCGATGCCGGCGTGGCCGATGGAATTGAGGAACTTGCCGGCGACGTTTGGCCGGCCGGCCATGTTCTCGCCGACGAGCGTCACCAGCGTGACCGGCGACAGCACCGGCTCGATGCGCAGGTCGCCCGACTGGATTTCCGGCGCGAGCGCCTCGCTGATGCTTTGTTTCGCGCGGGCTTCATCCACCTCGGGGATGACGACGGAGAAGGACTGGCCGAGCGTGGACTCGGTGGTCATCCAGACGCGCACGCCGGCCTCGTTGAGCGCGGCGAGGATGCGCCCGCCGAGGGGCCGGCCCAGGCCGGTGCGGCGGGATTGCACGCCGATGAGCGCCAGCCGCTCCAGGCTGGTGACGCAGGTCGGGCGGTTCGGATCGGGATTGCCCTTGGCGTCGATCCGTGTGCCGGGGGCGTCGGGCTGCGTGGTGCTGCGGATGACGAGCGCCGCGCCGCACTCGCGGAGCGGGATGATGGTGCGGGGGTGAAACATCCGCGTGCCAAAATAGGCGAGCTCCAGCGCCTCGTCGTAGGACAGGCGGTCCACGGGCGAGGCCTCGCGCACGAGCGCCGGGTCGGCGGTCATGACCCCGAGGACATCGGTCCAGACGGTGACGGCGCTGGCCTTGAGCAGCCCGGCGACGAGGGTCGCGGTGTAATCGGAGCCGTTGCGGCCGAGGGTGGTGGTGGTGCCGTCCTGGGTGCGGCCGATGAAACCGGTGACAATCGGCACGCTGCCGGTCCACTGGGGCGACACGGCGGCGAACTTCGCGGCCGTCCCCTTCATGTCCACGGTCGCGGCGCCGTGGTTCGCGTCGGTCACCACAAAATCCCGTGCATCCACCGGGATGGCCGGCACGTCCCGTTCGGTCAGGGCGCGGGCCAGCACCGCCACGGAGATGCGCTCGCCGACGCTGATGATGGAGTCGAGGGTGCGGGGCGAACACTCGCGGGTCAGCTCGATGCCGGAGAGCAGGCGCTCGACCGGGGTCAGGATTTCGTCGAGATCATGCTTGAAGCCTTTTTGTCCCTGGCTGTTCAGCACGGCGCGCGCGGTGGCGGTCGCCAGCTCGCGCACCTCGGCCAGCTGGCGGCGGGCCTGGCTGATGTTGCCTTCCTCGGCCGAGCGGGCGGACAGGATCAGCCAGTCGGTGCTGTCGCCGAGCG
Source organism: Lacunisphaera sp. (assembly GCA_046590295.1). GTDB lineage: Bacteria > Verrucomicrobiota > Verrucomicrobiia > Opitutales > Opitutaceae > Lacunisphaera. The sequence continues at coordinate 50,700 of JBKJTZ010000068.1, read as the reverse complement.
CCGACACGACCAGGGCGAGCGGGCGCGGCGCGGCGGCCACCAGCTCCAGCACCTTGGGCAGGCGCCCCGAGGTGCCGAGGGAGGAACCCCCGAATTTATAGACCTGCCAGCGATCGCTCATTTAGCGGGAGCGTGCAGATGCAGCGCCTTTGTCAAGAGAGGTCCGAGCACCGGCCACTCGATCAGGAACGCGTCATGGCCGTGGATGCTGGTGACCGTCGTCCTTTCCACCATGGCCCCGGCCTGGCGCAGCTGCGCGGTCAACGCCTCCGCCTGCGCCGGGGTGAACAGCTGGTCGGTGTCCACGTCGACCACCAGCACCGAGGCGCGCACCCGGCTGATGGCGGGCTGCGTGTCGCCCGGCAGCGGCTGGTGGAGGTCGTGATGGTCCATCGCGGCGAGCTGCAGTTCATAGGCCTGCGCGGCGAAACGGTTGCGCAGTTTCTTCCCCTGGTGCTCCAGGTAGCTTTGCACCGGGTAACCCGCGTCCGTGCCGGGCAACGGCCGCGGCTGGCGGGCGTCGAGCCCCGGCTCGGCGCGGTAGGTGAGGATGGCGAGCTGGCGCGCGATCTCGAGGCCGCGGCCGACCTTGTCGGGGTAGCCCGGGTCCAGCCGGAGAATCTGGCGCGCGACATGGTTCCAGCCGACCACCCAGGCGCTGGCGGACACACTGGTGGCAAACGGCAGGATCCGCTCGAACCGCTCCGGTGCGAGCGCGGCGAGCGTGAGCGTCACCATGCCGCCGAGCGAACCGCCGGTCGTCAGGTGCACGCGGGCGATGCCGAGGTGGTCCAGGCCGAGCAGCAGCGCGCGGGCGAGGTCCAGACTCGTGAGGTCGACGGCCTGGGGGGCGGGAAATCCCTCCACGCCGGGGCCGCTGCTGCCGTAGCACGAGCCGAGGTTGTTGAAACACAGGATGCGGTGGTGCGCCGGGTCGAGCGCCTTGCCGGGCCCGATGAGCGGCGCCCACCAGCCGTCCTTGCCACCGGCCTGCGCGCTGCCGGTCAGGGCATGCACGAGGAGGACGGTCGGGACGTCCTTGAGCGGAGCCGCGGGCAGGTCGCCCTCGCGGCTCCACCACCAGCCGCGCGAGCGGTGGGAACGGACTACACCCCCACGCGCCAGCGCGAGATCGGGCAAGGCCAGATCAAAGGAATGCGGCGTGGTGGCAACGGTCGGCATGACGATGGAGGACATGATGCTTCCATCTTACGCAACCGGCGTCAACGAGCCGGTGACCATTTGTTGCACGACCGCCCTGCCCTCCGCCAGATAGTCACCACCCGTGGTGGCACCATGGACGGCAGCGGGACAATTGGCGGAATTCGTTTTCATGTCGGGGATTGGTGGTTTGTACTGAGGGAAATAAGACGGCACGCTCGTCACCGGGACAAGGGGGTGACGTGTCATAGCTCCGGCGCTCCGCGTCACACGTGTCATAGCCCGATGTCAGCCGGCCGGCCGGCGGCAGCCCGCCAGATCCAAAACAGGACATAGCCGAGATTCCGGCTTGTTGCGCGGTGGTCGCCCACTACGCTGAAATTTCATGGCAAAACGTCCCAAGCGCATCGTCCTCAAGTTCGGCTCCGGCATTTTGTCGATGGAGCGGGGTATCGGTCTGAGCCGGCGGCAGATCTCCCGGCTCGCCCGCGAGGTCGGCGCGCTCATCCATTCCGGCCACGAGTGCGTCATCGTCTCGAGCGGCGCCGTCGCCGCGGGCCTGGCCATCCTCGGGCTCGACGCGCGCCCGAAGGAACTCGCCGCCCGCCAGTCGTGCGCCGCCGTCGGGCAGTCGCAGCTGATGCACGCCTACGCCAGCGCGTTCGCGCGCCAGGGCCTCGCGGTCGCGCAGCTGCTGCTCACGCACAGCGACCTCGACAGCCGCACACGGCACCACAACGCCCGCAACACGCTCACCCACCTCCTGTCCCGCCGCAACGTCGTCCCCATCATCAACGAGAACGACTCCGTCGCCGTCGAGGAGCTCAACTTCGGCGACAACGACCGGCTCTCCGCCGAGGTCGCCATCATGGTCAAGGCCGACCACCTCATCATTTTGACCGGCGTCGACGGCCTGCAGGACGCCGCCGGCAAGACGGTGCCGCTCGTGCGCGACTTCGCCGCGGTCGCCCCCCTCGTGCGCGGCGACAAGGGCCACACCTCCACCGGCGGCATGGTCACCAAGCTCGAGGCCGCGCAGCTCGCCGTGAAGGCCGGCATTGCGGTCAACATCGCCAACGGCCGCAAGGCGGGGCTGGTTCATGCGATTGTGGCCGGAAAACGGGTGGGCACGCATTTCCCGGTCAAGTGAGCCCATGAACGTGTGCCCTGCCAGAGCCCCCGGGTGGAACCGGCTGACCTCAGCCGGCTGCCTGAGCGCATTGGGGTCAACGCGCTCCACCTTCCGTTGACATGGCTGACCTCCCCCAACTCATCGCCCGACTCGGCGCGCAGGCCCGCGCCGGCGCGCGCACGCTCGCGACCACGCCGGCCGCGCGCCTCGACGCCGCCCTCGAGGCGATGGCCGCCGCGCTGCTCGCCGCGCAGACCGACATCCTCAACGCCAACGCCGCCGATGTCGCCGCGGCCCCGGCCGCCGGCCAGACCGCCGCGCTGATCGACCGCCTCAAGCTCACGCCGGAGCGGCTGGCGAAATGTGCCGCGGGGCTGCGCCAGGTCGCGGCCCTCCCCCACCCGGTCGGCCAGATCCTGCGCGAGTGGACCCAGCCCAACGGCCTGAAGTTCGCCAAGGTGCGCGTGCCGCTCGGCGTCATCGGCTTCATCTACGAATCGCGCCCCAACGTCACGGTCGACGCCGCCGGTCTCTGCCTGAAGAGCGGCAACGCCGTCATCCTCCGCGGCGGGTCCGAGGCGCTGCGTTCCAACACCGCCCTCGCGGCCGCCCTCGCCCGCGGCCTCGCGGACGCCGGCCTGCCCGCCCACGCGGTCCAGCTCGTGCCGGTCACCGACCGCGACACCGTCCGCCTGCTCGGCGAGTCGGTCGGCGTCATCGACCTGCTCATCCCCCGCGGCGGCCGCGGCCTGATCGAGACCGTCGTGAAGACCGCCCGTATCCCGGTCATCAAGCATTACGACGGCATCTGCGCGGTCTTCGTCGACCGGGCCGCCGATCTCGCGATGGCGGAGAACCTCATCCTCAACGCCAAGGTCTCCCGCCCCGGCGTGTGCAACGCCGCCGAGACCCTGCTCGTCCACCGCGAGGTGGCCGCGAAGTTCCTGCCGTCCGCCGGCGCCGCCCTGCTCCAGGCCGGCGTCCGCCTGCGCGTCGACGATGCCGCCCGCGCCGCCCTCGGCGACCTCGTCACCCGTCACTCGTCACTGGTCACTGCCGCCACGAAGGACGACTTCCGCTGCGAGTTCCTCGACCTCATCCTCGCCGTCAAGGTCGTGGACGACTGCGCCGCCGCCATCGAGCACATCGAGACCCACGGGTCGCACCACACCGACACCATCGTCACGGCCGACGCGGCCACGGCGGAGCGGTTCATCGCCGGCGTGGACAGCGCCGTCGTGCTCTGGAACGCCTCGACGCGGTTCAACGACGGCCACGAGTTCGGCTTCGGCGCCGAGATCGGCATCAGCACCGACAAGCTCCACGCCCGCGGCCCGATGGGCCTGGAGGAGCTGACGTCCTACAAGTATGTCATCCGCGGCACCGGCCAGGTGCGCGGGTAGGCCGCAGGCCGGCCCACCGGGCCGCCTGACCCGGCTTTGGGTTTGATCAGGCCGCCGGGAGGCCTGAGTCTGACCCGATGCGAATCCTCCTCCCCCTGCTCTCCGGCGTGCTGCTCGTGGCACCCGTCTTCAGCCACGCGGCCGACGCCGCCTTCCCCGACGAGGCCCGGCTGCGCGCCATGACGGCGCGGTTCGCGCCCGTCACCATCCAGGCCGACACCTCCGCCCTGCCCGCCCACGAGCGCCTCGCCCTCGGCAAGCTGGTCGAGGCCGCCAAGATCATCGACGCGCTCTTCCTGCGCCAGGTGGCGCCGCTGAACGAAACCTACCTCGCCGAGCTCGTGCGCGACGGGTCGCCGCTCGGCCGGGCCCGGCTGCATTATTTCAGCCTGAACAAGGGCCCGTGGTCCCGCCTCGACTCGCACCAGAGCTTCCTGCCGGGCGCCGGTCCCAAGCCCGACGGCGGTAACTTCTACCCCGAGGACACCACACGTGAGGCGCTTGAGACCTGGATCAACTCCCTGCCCGCCGCCGCACAGGCCGACGCCACCGGCTTCTTCCACACCATCCGCCGCAACCCGGCCGGCGGCTTCATGACCGTGCCCTACAGCGTCGAATACCAGCCCGAGCTCCAGCACGCCGCCCGCCTGCTCAACGAGGCCGCGCTGGCCACGACCCAGCCCACGCTGAAGAACTTCCTCGAGAAACGCGCCCGCGCCTTCCTGACGAACGACTATTTCGACAGCGACATGGCCTGGATGGAGCTCAACGCCACCATCGAGCCGACCATCGGGCCCTACGAGACCTACGAGGACAAGTGGTTCAACTACAAGGCGGCCTTCGAGGCCTTCATCACGCTCAACGACGCCGCCGAGACGGCCAAGCTCACGCGTTTCAGCGCCGAGTTGCAGGAGCTGGAGGACCACCTGCCGATCGACCCGAAGTTCCGCAGCCCGAAACTCGGCGGCCTCTCGCCCATCCGCGTCGTCAACGTCGTGTTCAGCGCCGGCGACGCCAACCGCGGCGTGCAGACCGCCGCCTTCAACCTGCCCAACGACGAGCGCGTCGTCGCGGCCAAGGGCTCGAAGCGCGTCATGCTGAAAAACATGCAGGAGGCGAAATTCGCCCACGTGCTCGTGCCGATCTCCCGGCACGCACTGGCCGCCGCCGACCAGCCGCTCGTCGCCTTCGACCCGTTCTTCACCCATATCTTGATGCACGAGCTGATGCATGGCCTCGGGCCGCAGGAAATCACCGTCAAGGGCCGCGCCACCACCGTGCGCCTCGAACTGAAGGAATTGAACAGCACGCTCGAGGAGGCCAAGGCCGACATCTCGGGCCTCTGGGCGCTGCAATACCTCATGGACAAGGGTGTGCTCGACCAGAGCCAGGAGCGCGCGATGTACACCACCTTCCTCGCGTCGGCCTTCCGCACGCTGCGCTTCGGCGTCACCGAGGCCCACGCCAAGGGCATGGCGCTGCAGCTCAACTGGCTGCTCGACACCGGCGGCTTCACCGTCGCGGCGGACGGGCGCTTCGGCGTCGACCTCGCCAAGGTGAAGGCCGGCGTCAGCGGGCTGACCGCCGAGATCATGACCATCCAGGCCAACGGGGACTACGCCCGCGCCAAGGCGCTGATGGACCGCCTCATCGTCATTCGCCCCGCGGTGCAGACCATGCTCAACCGGCTCGACGACGTGCCGGTGGACATCGAGCCGCGATTCATGACCGACCTGTAATCTGTTGGGTGGAATCGCCGCGTATTGTCCAGGGTTGCGGGCAACAAGCGTCCCAGCTCGCTCGTTCTCCTTCTCGTTCTCTCGGTCTGATCCCTAATTGCGAACGATCGGGAGAACGAGTAGGAGAACGAGAACGATTGGGTGGCTGGTTCAACGCATCGAAATCCCTACCGGGCCGGTGACGGTGTGAGGGGTGGTGCCTTCGGTGAAGATGACCTCCACTCCCCCGCCCGGCTGGTCGAAGGCCGCCTGGGCGGTGCCGTAGTGGACGAGCGTCATGGTCGCGGGCCGGATCTCGAAAACGTAATCCAGCGGCCCGGGCTGCGGCAGCGCGTATTGGGGCAAGACATCATTTCCGCGGCGCACCGAACGGGCGTCCTCCGCCGTCGTGGCGAAACTGCCGGAGACCAGGCCACCGTCCGGGTGGATGCGGCAGTCGCGGGCGAAGGCCGAGAAGCGCCGGAACACTTCGCCCGGATGGGTCGTCACGATCGCCGCATCCCGCGCCGCGATGCCGCGGGTGGCATAGGGCGCCCGGCCCTCGCCCACGAGGAAGGCCCGGTAGGCCGCTGATCCCGGCGGCAGCAACCGGACGGACCGCACGGGTTCGCCGGCCGCCGCAACCGCGGCCCCGCGGGCAATCGCCTGAAATGTGCTGCGCTGCCGGGGTTCGTGCAGCTCGAACACGATGGCCGCGTTGTAGGCGAGGCCGGCCACGCGACGCCGGGCCTCGGTGGTCACCTGGACCAGCTGGTAGCCCATACCGGTCTCGGGCTCGTTGATCAAAACCTGCTGCTGGGCCTCGTGGAGGAAAAACATGGGGGGAGGATTAACAGCGAAGGACGCAAAGAGGCGCGAAGTCAGGTCAGTCCAGGACCGTGATCCCGCTTCGCATGCAGCACGCGGAAAATAACGATGCGCGAACCGATGACCTGATAGAAGACCTTGAAGGGAAAGCGGCGCAGGAGTACCCGCCGGAACTCGCGGTAATACAGGCGTTGACGTTCCGGCTTCTCTGCCAGTTCACGCAGCGCGCCGGCAATCTCGTTCAGAAATTCATTGCCCAGCCCGGCCCGTCGTTGCTCATACCAGTCACGGCCCGCCGCCAGATCCGCCTCGGCGGCGGGGCGGATCAGCACCAGGCGTTTCAAGGCGGCGGGCGCCGCAACCGGGCCTCGACCGCCGACCAAGGGGTGACCGCCCCGGGATCGGCGTCGTAACTGGCCTGGGCTTCATCAAGCAGGGCTTTCTCCCGCGGGGTCGGACTGGAGGCCTCCTCCATCCGCCAGAGCTGCTCCAATATCTCCCGGCGTTCCTGCGAGGACAACTTGGGCAGCTGCGCGAGAATCTCTGCCTTGCTCATGCCGGGAAAACTAGCCCGGGAGGTGATTTCGGCAAGCCAGCAGATTATTCACCACAAAGGCACGAAGCCCACGAAGTTTGAGGCAGGCAGATTCGGGATACGGAGCGCACCGATTGCGGGTTCCCGGCTTAATCCTTAAAACCTAAACCTTAAAACTCACCCAAGAGCAGGATTGCGCTGGGGCGGCCGTCGCTCTTAGCTCGGAGCCTCGTCGGGCCAGACGGGATGAATGTGTGCATTCCACAATTCTCTGGCGCTCGGTTATGGGCTCGAAGCCTCTGCTCGGCCGTCGCTACTCCGGCCCACAGGTTTCAGGTCTCAGGTATCCCCCCGCCCCGCTTTGGTCCGGTGTGACGAAGCGCGCCGGCTGGGCGACCGATATCAATTTCCGCAGCCTGACCCCCTTTAGTCTCTCCTTTTAGTCTCCGACCCCTTTTAGTCTCCCCGCTCTGCGCCTTCCCCAAAGGTAAATGGTAAAGCATGACCCCTTCTGCTCTCCTTCTTCGCCTCCGTGTATCCCAAATATCGAAATCCGATGACCGCCAAAGCAATCACTCCACAGGTAAATGCAGCCGCTGAATTCCTCGAAATCTTGAATGATTTCGGGAATCCGCTGGAGCTCCTACGTGAGGCGATCTCCAATGCCATTGATGCAAAAGGCACCGAAATGTGGATTGAGTTCACCGTCGCCGAGATTGGAGGAGCGAAACGCCTAATCATCGACCTCCGTGATAATGGGACGGGCATGACTCATGAAGTGCTCGAACGTGATTTCTGGGGCTTAGGCTATTCTTTATCACGTGAACGTGATGATGCCATTGGAGAAAAAGGCCATGGCACAAAGATCTTTCTACGTTCTGACCGAGTCGAAGTGAAAACTCAGACAACTGGAGGCGCCTATGAGTCGATTTGCGACCGCCCTCTAGCTCAACTTTCTAAGGGTCTCCTCCACGAGCCTTCTATTGTGCCGATCGCGCCATTCCAAGACCACCCTGGGACTCATATTCGAATAATCGGCTATAACGACAGCGAGCGCTCCAAATTTGTTCAGGAAGTTGTGCGCGATTACCTCTTGTGGTCCACGAAGCTCGGTAGCGTAGAAAATATTCTAGGAATCGAGACGCTTTCAAATTTTCGCCTGCATCTTAAGAGTATCGGCGTTGGAGATTTCGAGACAGTTACGTTTGGGCACCTATTTCCTGAAGAGAATAGCGATATTCAGAAGCTATTTTCGTCCAAAGGCTCAGAAGCTGCCGATTGGTATGTGAAGAGACATATCTGGAAGGGGAAAACCCTCCCCAACTTCCCTGAAGTGAGTTTCGACTTAGTTGTTTCCGTAGAGGGGGACGCAGTTAAGCGCCAATACAATCCAATGATCCGCGATAGACGATCTAAAGATAGCGGCCGATATCGAGTGGCGGATAAATACGGACTGTGGCTTTGCAAAGACTACATTCCTATCGAGAGAAAAAACGATTGGATCAGCGGGTTTGGCTCGGGCTCCAACGCCTTTGTCTTATTGCACGCGTTTGTAAACTGCCAGGAACTGAGACTAACTGCGAACCGAGGGACTGTCGCCAACACGGATCCTAAAATTTATACCGAATTGCAGCAGGAGGTCGCAAAGCTAATCACAGAAGTTGACGTTGAGCTAAATAATAACGGGGTTTATACGTTGCGCTCCTGGCAGGACGAGGAGCGCACAATCCAAGGAGAACAGAGTGAATTCAAACGTCGGGTAAAAGATCTCAGCTCACGCAGGATATCAAAAATCGGAGATCGCGTCTTCGTGGAGCCCAGGAACGAGTCTGAGCTATTTGGCTTCTTTACTTCTGTCTACTCCATCCGACCCGACCTTTTTGATTTTGAACCATTGGACTATAATACCACGCGCGGAATCGACCTCATCGCACGTAACAAAACGACGAACACCATCACTGAAAGCGAACACTGGTATGTTGAGCTAAAGTTTCAGTTATCAGCGAACTTCAATCATGCCTTCAAGTTCCTACGCTACATTGTATGCTGGGATTTTCACTCTAGCGTGGATGCGAATACTGAGTTCAAAGGTGTTGAGGAGGCCGATATCCGAAAGATCAGGGTCCACCATGAGGGCGGGAAGAATTGCTATTTCTTGGTCCACCCAAATCCAAAGAAAGATACAAAGATCGAGGTGATTCGCCTAAAGGAATTCTTGAAGGAAAGAATCGGGCTAGAGTTCTCGAATCAATAGCCCATGTCCCCCTTCCTTGAGCATTGGCAGTGGACGCTTGGCGCGGTTATCGCGCTGACATGCTTCCTCGCCTACCGGCATTTGCTCAGAAAGGCACAGACCTATACGCTCCGGGTTAAGCACGAGTTGGAGGAATATGTTAAGCAATCATCCTGCTTACATACACCCCTTCCACTTCCTATTCCCCCGCGCAACCCTAACGACTCATCCACATTGTCGGATGAGAAACAAGCAATCTGGCAGAGAATTCATAACCATCCGCTTCCTCATTACCAACAGGTGGATCTCTTGGTAAGCCAACTTGCTGAGTCAAGGATCGCCGCTCATTTTCAGGACGCCTACTTCATGTTATTCGGCTCCCAGCATGCATTTCTGCGACAGTTGAATTCCCAAACAGGTTCTGGCACGATGAACCGTGCAGTCACCCAAAAGTTTCTCCAAGACATGATGGCAGCGAATGAGTCAATCGCCCATGCCAACCACGATTTCAATCAATGGCTGACATTCCTTGTCTCCCGTGGGTTCGTTAATGTTGGCGTAGATCTGATTTCGATCACAAACAGCGGACAAGATTTTCTCGTTTGGGTCACGCGGCACCAACTACCGGACAGGATTTATGAAGGATTTTAACTTCCCCTTTGCGACAGAACAGGCTGGAACATGCCGTTCTCTTGTCATGGCTGCGGAGAATACAAGTCGAGGGATGGACAAATTTGTTCTATGGATGATTACTGCCTTCGGAGCAGGCCTGACATATTTGCTCGGGAAGGACATGATGCGGGTCGAAAGTTTTAAGATAGCGGGTTTTATCTATCTCGCCGCCGTGCTCGTAGCTACCGTGCAACGGTATTTAGCTATGTTGGTCGAAGTTGGAGCCAAAGGCTTCGAGCAAGGTGAAAAGATTTTTAAGGAAGGCGACAACGTTGATTTCGCCCGCTTCCTGTTGATATACATCAATAGCCTCCCAAAACTCCAGCAGGCCGCCATCGCATGGGTCGCAGTTCAAATGATGAATGGCGACTTAGTCTGCGCAGGCCGCGCACTCTACCGACTAGCCCTCTGGCAAATAATGATTGGATCCCTGAGTTGCAGCCTGCTTTTGTGGTCTGCGATAGAAGCGCTCCAGAAAGTGTAATTCTCTTGATTCTAAGCCGGTCCAACTGACGGGATCAGCTTCTGTGGTATGTGTTGTACATGAAAACAAAAAGGCGCTCAACGGACGGAGCGCCTGAATAGTCGAAACATAAAGTCTCTCGTACCTTGGAGACATCTTAGGGAAGATCGATAGAATCCATCAGGTAACTGGCGCACTCGCGTGCGACGCCGCGGCCTTAGTTGATCAGGGCCCAGAAAGGGGTCAGCTGCGGATATTGATATCCCTCTCGCGAAGCCAACGCGATGAACCCGCGGCAGCTATATCATATTTGACATAGTCCGCATCTGACATACCAATGGGCCATGCTCCCGGTGGACAAGCCGCTGGTCTGGTTGGAGGGGGAGATCAAGACTCCGCCTTTCACCAGTCCGGCCAGGATTGAGGCCGGGGTGCTGCTCCGCCGTTTGCAGCGGGGCGAATCGCTCGGCCTGCCCCACTCCCGGCCGATGCCCATCATCGGCAAACGCTGCCACGAGCTCCGCCTCCCCGACAAAACCAAGAACTGGCGCATCTTTTACCACACTGCGGCCGACGCCATCGTCATCCTCGGAATTCTCGACAAACAAACCCAACAGACACCGCTTGAGACCGTCCGGGCCTGTCAGCGACGCCTCAAGCTCTATCAATCCATCAAATAAATGATCACCTCATGAAACCTGCCAAAAAGAATCGTTTGGAAAAAGCCGGCTTCCGCGTCGGCACCACGGCCGAGTTGCTCAATCTCAGTCCCGAGGAAGCCACCTTCGTCACCATGCGTCTGGCCCTCGCGGGGGCGGTGCGGGAACGCCGGGCGCACCAGGGCTTTTCGCAGTCCGAGCTGGCGCGACGGTTGGGCTCCAGCCAGTCCCGGGTAGCCAAGATTGAGGCGGGCGAATCCAACGTGTCGTTCGATCTGCTGGTGCGGGCGATGCTCGCCACCGGAGCCAAGCCGCGTGAGGTCGGCCAGGCGATCGCGGCGGGGAAGTGAGAGGCGCGGACGGAGTCCGCGCCCTACCTACACACCCCGTCGCTTTGCGACACCCCTCTTCATCCGGAACCATGCAGCCCAAATTGACCACGGATTTCACGGATGACACGGATGTGGAGCCAAACCGCCGGAGGAGCTGCACCAAATTCAGACTCATCATCCGGTGACTCCGTTTGCGAGGGATTTACCAGGCTGTTTTTCGCTCTGCCCTTTATCCGGTTTGATCCGTGAAATCAGTGGTTAAACTGCATTGCTCGAGCTTCATAGAGGGGATCTGGGAAGAAAAAGACGTCCGGTGAGGGGCGCCGGTGGCGCGGTTATTAGTTTTCCCCTGCGGACTCTGCGGCCTGCTGTGAGGTGGCTGGGGACTTGGTTGACTTACATACCCCGCCACTTGGCAGCTGCCTTCGCCGGGCCTTCAGCCTTCGCCTGGCCCATGGCTGACATGATGGCCCCACCCGGAACGGCACGCCGGCTAGCGGCGGCCCTACATTGAGCAAGGCGAACGGCTCGTCAGGGATGACTCGCCCTACCCGGACCCGACTCAGAGCGTGGCGCGGACGAGGTCGCGGCCGAGCACCTCGGCGCCGGCACTGCCGCGCAACGTGGGCTCCACGCCGCGCGGCCCGAGCGTCACGCCTAGTGTCGTTTCGCTGCTCACCTTGACGATGTCACTGGACCCGCTCGACGGCAGGCTGCCGCCCAGCGTCGCCCCTGCGGCGTCGATTTCGCCGTCCAGGCCGGGAATGCCGGCAATCGACGCGCTGGCACTCGACTCCACCCCGATAAAACTCAGGTCACTGCCGCGATCCCACATCACCACGAAGGCCCCGCTGCCCTCGACCCCACCGACTCCCGCCAGGTCCATGTCCACCCCCACCCCGCCCTTCAGCGTGGTTTCACCAGATTGAAAATCTCTCTTCGCGCTGAACTTCAGCCCCGCCTCGAACTCGAGCCCGAGGCTCTTGCAGTCTCCCTTCAGTTTCACGCCGGCGAATTTCACGGACACTTTGATCGGACACTCCCCCGGCCCGGGCAGCTCTCCCTCCGGGGGTTCGAATTTGTCCGCGAGCGGATTCCCACCGCAATTATAGCGCCGGATCGGGTTCGCGCCGGCAATCATGCCCAGGTGCAGCAGGTGTTCCATCACGACCTTATAAAATTCCAGGCGATACAAATCGCCGGCCATGGCAAGTGGCAGGCAGGTCAGCAGTTCGTTGGTGCCGACGCGCTCGCGCGTCGTGGCGGCAGCGACAAACGCATTGTAGCGACTCGCGACGCCCTGCCACGCGCCGTCCATGATCTGGCGTTCCTGAGGGCAAAGTCTTTCCGAGGCGGCGATGTAGGCCGCACTGGCCGCGCCGCCCTCGCCGATTTCCTGGCCCTTCCAGGTGAGCGCAAACTCCTCGCGCAGCGCAGCCACGCGCGCCTCGGCATGGCCCCAGGTTTCTTCGATGTCCGCGCCCAGCCGCTCGACGTCCTCGATGAGTTCCGCGGCCCGGCGCAACCGGCTGTCGGAGGCGTCCGAGATGCGCGCGAGGTTAATGGCGGTGCCCCCGCCCAGCGTCGCCAGATAGGCCAAGTTGGGCACCTGCGTGATATGCTGGCCCAAGGCCGCGCCGGCCTGGCCGCCCCGCGCCTCGGCGGTTGCCATGTGCTGCTTGAGCATCGCCTGGAAGGCCGCGACCTCGGCGTTTTTGGTCTCCGCCCCACCAATGGATTCAGACGCCGCCGGCACCACGAACTGCCTCGGGTTGAAGTGTTCCTCCACCGGCGCAAGACGCCGGAAACTGCGCGGCGTCTGATGGCCTTGGTTGAGGCGGCGCAAGGCGCGGCGGGCGACAGCCGAGCCGCTGGACGACGCAGATGCCTGAAAGTGTTTTGTGGCCGCGGCCTGGTCGCCCGCCACTGATTTAATCACGCCCATCGAGGCGTGCGCGGCACCGTGGCCGGGCGCGAGCCGCAGGCACGCCATGAGATGGAACTCGGCTTTCTCTGGCGCCCCGAGCCCCAGCCAGGACTGGCCGAGATTGTTTTGGAGCGTCGGGTCGTTGGGAAACTTTTCCGCCAGATACGCGAGGATCGGGATGCCGCGCGAACCGTAGCCGGCGTCTGCCAGGAGGGAACCGAGGGTATTGAGAACATTGGCATTTTGCGGCGCGCGTTTCGCCGCCTCCGCCGCCAAAAGCAGCGCCGGCCCGGGGGCGTCTTGCACCCAGGCAAAAGCGGCGCCGCTGGCCAGAGCCGCGGGATTGGAACCGTAGGCATCGATCCAGTGGCCGGCGTCCGCGACCACGTCAGCGTCGAGACCAGCGCGCAGGCGCTTCACCAGATCCGCGGCATCGGCCGCGATTGTGCGATCGGTGAGCTTGCGGCGGCTGGCGAGGGCAATTTCCTCGTCGTCCCGTTCGGGAATCGCGACTTCGGGCGCCTGCACCGCGGCCTTGGCTGCCACCCGTGCGCGCGCGGCCTCTTCCTTGGGCGCCTCGTCCACCTGCTTGAGCGCCCGTTCCATCTCGGCCATGTATTTCTTGAGCTCCACGGGGTCGGTGGGCACCTCGCGTTCGTAGATCGGGACCTCAGCGGCGGAGGCCAGACATAGCAGTCCGAAAAAACACGCGGGGAAACGCCATCGCATGACGCGCAGCCTGCGAGGCGCCAGGAATCGTACAAGGTATATCTGAGCCCCTGAGTCTTCGCCTAGTTGATCAGCCTTCGCACGGCCTACGGCTGACAGGTCGCCCCAGACTCAGGGCAAGTCGGTGCTGCCCATTAGGTATCTATCGCACTCTCTGGCTGCTCCACGACCTTCGTTTATAGCCCAGACGACGAGGCTCTGGCCGCGGCGGCAGTCACCGGCGGCGAAGACGCCTTTGAGGGAAGTGGTATATTTTTCGTGCTCCTCCTTCGCTAAAGCTACGGAGGACAGGTCGGCCCCGGTAACAGAGGACGGAGGGCAGGACGTCGCCCGTTCAGCTTCCGTCTACGTCAGACTTCGCCGTGACAAGATGGCGAGACAAGCAGGCACGGCCCGCAGGGATCAGCCGTCGCCAGGCCTATGGCTGACAAGCGCGGGCCCTCCACAAGGCAGGTCGGTCGAACCCATGAGGCAATTCCAAGGTTGAATCTCCGCCTTTGCCGGCTACCTTCCCGACATGAGCACCGTGCAGGAAATCGAAAACGCCATCAGCCGGCTTTCCCACGAGGAAATGCGTCTGGTGCGCGACTGGCTGGAAAACCAGATCGAGGACCAGTTGCCGATGACCGATGAATTCAAGGGCTGCATCGAGAGTTCCGAACGCCAGATGGCCGAAGGCCAGCGTCCGCGCACTCGATCTGTCCCTCTATAAGCCGGGCCCTGCAGATCTATTACACCGCGTTTGATGAGGTGTTTCTAAAGCTGCCGGACAATGTCCGCCAACGAATCCAAGCCACGCTCGATGACATGGGCCTGCGATTGGCCACCTATCCGCACTACCGCATGACCGGCGGCAGCCGCTACCGTCTCCGCGTCGGTGATTACCGGATCATCTACACCTTCGATGCCACCCGGAACGAAATCCATCTCCTCGCCGTCGGTCACCGACGGGAGATCTACCGGTAAAAGAAAAGATGCTCCCGTTGGGGAGCGCCTGAATGTTTCGGCGCGTTAGGGATCAGCCGTCGCCGGGCCTTCAGCCTACGCCGGGCCTACGGACTGACACGATGGCTGACAGGCGTGGGCCTCCACTGATTCCAAGGCACGGTCGGTCGGGAGACCGACCCTCCACTAGACACGGCGGGCCCAGCGGTCCTCGCCCTACCTTACGGAAGGTCAGTAGATCCCATAAGGAATCTGTCACATTCCCTCGCCGCTCCCCTCCCTTCATTAATCGCCCAAACGACGAGTGACTGCCCTCTCCGGCAGTCGCCGGCGGCGAAGATTCTCGGGAGGTTCGTCGTATACTTCTCGTGCTCGGCTTTGATGTTGGACCGCGCGTCGGTCTCGAGGCCGATGTCCTTCAGGATCGATTGTTCGGGTCCGAGGAAGCCCATGGCGAGGAGCACGAGCGTCGCGGGACGGGTCTTCTCCGTGCCGGGGACTTCCGCCGGCACGAACTGGCCCTTCTCGTTCTTGCTCCACTTGATCTCGACGGTGACGAGCTCCTTCACGTGGCCGTCCTTGTCGCCGATGAACTTCTTGACCGTGGTGACGTAGATGCGCGGGTCGCCGCCGAACTGCGCGGCGGCCTCTTCCTGGCCGTAGTCCATCTTGTAAACCTTGGGCCACTCGGGCCAGGGATTGTCGGCCTGGCGCTCCATGGCGGGCTTGGGCAAAATCTCAATCTGCAGCAGGCTCTTGCAGCCGTGGCGCATGGCGGTGCCGACGCAGTCGGTGCCGGTGTCGCCGCCGCCGATGACGACCACATCCTTGTCGCCGCCGTGGATGGGCGCCTTGCCGGCGTCACCATTGAGCACGGCCTTGGTGTTGGCGGTGAGGTAATCCATCGCGAAATGCACGCCCTTGAGGTCGCGGCCCTCGATCGGCAGGTCGCGCGGCTTGGTGGCGCCGGTGCAGACGACGGTGGCGTCGTATTCCTTCAAAAAGATGCCGGGCTCGACGTTGTCGTTGTCGCCGGTGCCGACGCTGGCATTGCAGATGAACTTGATGCCCTCCTGCTCCATGAGCTTGATGCGGCGGAGGACGACCTCCTGCTTGTCGAGCTTCATGTTGGGGATGCCATACATCAGCAGGCCGCCCGGACGGTCGGCGCGCTCGAAGACGGTGACGGTGTGGCCGGCGCGGTTGAGCTGCGCGGCGGCGGACAGGCCGGCCGGGCCGGAGCCGATGACGGCGACCTTCTTGCCGGTGCGGACCTTGGGAGCCTCCGGGAACACCCAGCCCTCCTCCCAGCCGCGGTCGGTGATGGCGGCCTCGATGTTCTTGATCGTGACCGGCGGGGCGTTGATGCCCAGCACGCACGAGCCCTCGCACGGCGCCGGGCAGACGCGGCCGGTGAACTCGGGGAAATTGTTCGTCCGGTGCAGGCGGTCGAGCGCCTCGTGCCAGAGCCCGCGGTAGACGAGGTCGTTCCACTCCGGGATGAGGTTGTTGATCGGGCAGCCGGAGGCCATGCCGCTGACGAGCTTGCCCGTGTGGCAGAACGGGACGCCGCAATCCATGCACCGCGCACCCTGCGTGCGGAGCTTCTTGTCCTCCATGTGGTGGTGGAACTCCTTCCAATCGTGCACGCGCTCCTTCGGCGAGCGGTCGACGGGCAGTTCGCGCAGATATTCGATGAAGCCGGTAGGTTTACCCATGCTGGTTAGTTGTAAGGTTTAAGTTTTAAGGTGTAAGTCGGAAGAAAGACGCAGGCTTAGTTTTAAGAGCGTAAGGGGTAAGTTTTAGGGTTTAAGGGAAGGCAGCGGGTATCGGCGTTGGCTAGAAAACTTAAACCTTAAAACTTAAACCTTATCCCGCTTAATTCCCGCCGACGCGGGTCACGTCGCGGGCGTTTTCCTCGAAGGCGGCCATGATGGCCTCGTCGCCGCTCAGGCCCTGGCCGTGGGCGCGCTCGATGCAGGCGAGCACGCGCTTGTAGTCCTTGGGCATGATCTTGACGAAGCGGGCCTGGAACTTGCTCCACTCCGCCAGCACCGCGGCGCCCTTGGCGCTTTTCGTCACGGCGACGTGCTGCTCGATGAGCGTGCGGACCGCGGCGGCCTCCTTGATCGTCTCGATCTGCTCGAGGCCGACCATGGACTTGTTGACCTGCCGCTCAAAGTTGCCGGCCTCGTCGAGCACGTAGGCGACACCGCCCGACATGCCCGCCGCGAAGTTGCGGCCGGTGGTGCCGAGGACGACGACGGTGCCGCCGGTCATGTATTCGCAGGCGTGGTCGCCCACGCCCTCGACCACGGCGTCGACGCCGGAATTGCGGACGGCGAAGCGCTCGCCGGCGCGGCCGGCGAGGTAGATCTCGCCCGCCGTGGCGCCGTAGAAGGCGACGTTGCCGACGATGATGTTCTCCGACGGCACGAAGGTGGACCCGGCGGGCGGGTAGACGATGATCTTGCCGCCCGAAAGGCCCTTGCCGATGTAGTCGTTGGCGTCGCCCTCGATGGAGAGCGTCATGCCCGGCGGCATGAACGCGCCGAAGCTCTGGCCGGCCGAGCCCTTGAAGTGGAGGCGGATGGTGTCCGCCGGCAGGCCCTTGGCGCCGTATTTCCGCGTGACCTCGCTGCCGGTGATGGTGCCGGTGACGCGGTTGACGTTGCGGATCGGCAGCTCGGCGATGACCTTCTCGCCGCGCTCAAGGGCGGGCGCGCAGATGTCGAGGAGCGTCGTGACGTCGAGGGACTTGTCGATGCCGTGGTCCTGCGGGATGCTGCAGAAGCGTCCGATCTCGGGGCCGACGTCCGGCGCGTATAGAATGTGGGAGAAGTCGAGCCCCTTGGCCTTCCAGTGGTCGACGGCCTGGCGCGGCTCGAGGCGGTCGACGTGGCCGATCATCTCCTCGATGGTGCGGAAACCCAGCGAGGCCATGATCTCGCGCAGCTCCTCGGCGATGAAGCGCATGAAGTTGACGACATGCTCGGGCTTGCCGGCGAACTTCTCGCGGAGGCGCGGGTCCTGCGTGGCGACGCCGGCCGGGCAGGTGTTGAGGTGGCAGACGCGCATCATGATGCAGCCGGTGGCGACGAGCGGCGCGGTGGCGAAGCCGAACTCCTCGGCGCCGAGCAGGACGGCGATGGCGACATCGCGGCCGGTCTTGAGCTGGCCGTCGGTCTCGACGGCGATGCGCGAGCGGAGGTTGTTGAGGACGAGGGTCTGGTGCGTCTCGGCGAGGCCGAGCTCCCACGGCAGGCCGGCGTGCATGACGGAAGTCTGCGGCGAGGAGCCGGTGCCGCCGTCGTGGCCGGAGATGAGGACGACATCGGCGTGCGCCTTGGCGACGCCGGCGGCAATGGTGCCGACGCCGACCTCGGACACGAGCTTCACGCTGATGCGCGCCGAGCGGTTGGCGTTCTTGAGGTCGTGGATCAGCTCGGCGATGTCCTCGATGGAATAGATGTCGTGGTGCGGCGGCGGGGAGATGAGGCCGACGCCGGGGGTCGTCTTGCGGGTCTTGGCGATCCACGGGTAGACCTTGGAGCCGGGCAGCTGGCCGCCCTCGCCGGGCTTGGCGCCCTGGGCCATCTTGATCTGGATCTCCTTCGCGCTGACGAGGTATTCGCTCGTGACGCCGAAGCGGCCGGCGGCGACCTGCTTGATGGCGGAGCTCTTGGAGTCGCCGTTGGGCAGCGGGATGAAGCGGTCGGCGTCCTCGCCGCCCTCGCCGGTGTTGGACTTGCCGCCGATGCGGTTCATCGCGATGGCGAGGGTCTCGTGGGCCTCCTTGGAGATGGAGCCGTAGGAGATGGCGCCGGTCTTGAAGCGCTTGAAGATGGCCTCGACGGGCTCGACCTCCTCCAGCGGGATGGCGTCGCCGGTCTTGAAGTCGAGCAGGCCGCGGAGCGTGCAGAGGTTCTTCGAGGTCTCGTTGACGATCTTCGAGTAGGCCTTGAAGGCCGGGTAGCTGCCGGCGCGCACGGCCTTCTGCAGGGCGTGGATGGATTCCGGGCTGAAGAGGTGGTATTCGCCGTCGTGACGCCACTGGTACTGGCCGCCCGCCGGGAGGACGTGGCCGTTGACCTGGCGGTCCGGGTAGGCGTGGCGATGGCGCGTGAGGACCTCCTGCGCGATGACGTCGAGGCCGATGCCGCCGACGCGCGAGGGCGTCCAGGTGAAGTAGTGGTCGATGACATCCTGGCGGAGGCCGACGGCCTCGAACACCTGGGCGCCGCGGTAGCTCTGGATGGAGGAGATGCCCATCTTGGACATGACCTTGATGACGCCCTTCGAGGCGGCCTTGACCATGTTCTGGCAGGCCTTCTGGTGGTTGATGCCGGTGAGCAGGCCGTCCTGGATCATGCCGTCGATGGTCTCGAAGGCGACGTAGGGGTTGATGGCGCTGCAGCCGTAGCCGATGAGCAGGGCAAAGTGGTGCACCTCGCGCGCCTCGCCCGTCTCGAGGACGAGGGAGATGCGGGTGCGCAGGCCCTCGCGGATGAGGAAGTGGTGCAGGCCGGCGACAGCGAGCAGCGCCGGGATCGGCGCGAACTCGTTGGTGACACCGCGGTCGCTGATGATGAGCACGGTGACCTCGTCGTCCTCGATCATGCGGCGGGAGATGAGGCAGAGCTCCTCCATGGCCTTGGAGAGGCCCTTCTCGCCGCGGGTGGCGCGGAAGAGGATGGGCAGCACGCCGACCTTGAAGCCTGGTTGGTCGAGGCGGCGGATCTTGGCGAATTCCTCGTTGGTGAGGACGGGCCAGGTCAGCTCGATGCGGCGGCAGGCGAGCGGGTCGGGCACGAGGAGATTGCCCTCGGAGCCGAGGCGGGTCTCGGCGGAGGTGATGAGCTCCTCGCGGATGCAGTCGATCGGCGGATTGGTGACCTGCGCGAAGAGCTGCTTGAAATAGTCGTAGAGCAGGCGGGTCTTGTTGGAGAGGACCGCCAGCGGGGTGTCGTTGCCCATCGAGCCGATGGCCTCGACGCCGTCGCGCGCCATGGGGGCAAGGATGATGCGGAGGTCCTCAAAGGTGTAGCCGAACGCGATCTGGCGGTGGAGCAGCGTGGCGTGGTCGGGCGCCGGCACGGCGGGGGCGACGGGCAGGTCCTCGAGGTGGACGAGGTGCTCGTCGAGCCACTCCCGGTAGGGGCGGTCGGAGACGAGCTTCTGCTTGATCTCCTCGTCCTCGACAATGCGGCCCAGCTCGGTGTCGACCAAAAACATGCGGCCCGGCGAGACGCGGCCCTTCCGCACGATGTCCTCGGCGGGGATCGGGAGCACGCCGGCCTCGGAGGCCATGACGACGAGATCGTCCTTCGTGACGTAGTAGCGGCAGGGGCGCAGACCGTTGCGGTCGAGCATGGCGCCGATCTGCTTGCCGTCGGTGAAGGCGATGGCGGCGGGGCCGTCCCACGGCTCCATGAGGCAGGAGTGATACTGGTAGAAGGCGCGGCGGTCGGGATCCATCGTCTCGTGGTAGGACCACGGCTCGGGGATCATCATCATCATCGCGTGCGCCAGCGGGCGGCCGGCGAGGACGAGCAGCTCGAGCGTGTTGTCGAACATCGCCGAGTCGCTGCCGTGCGGGTTGATGATCGGCAGGATCTTCGGCATGTCCTCGCCGAAGGCCTCGCAGGCGAAATGCAGCTCGCGGGAGTGCATCCAGTTGATGTTGCCGCGGAGGGTGTTGATCTCGCCGTTGTGCGCGACGTAGCGGTAGGGATGCGCGCGGTCCCAGCTCGGGAAGGTGTTCGTGCTGAAGCGCGAGTGGACGAGCGCCATCGCGGTCTCCATCGCGGGGTTCTGCAGGTCGGTGAAATACCGGCCCAGCTGCTCGGTGGTGAGCATGCCCTTGAAGACAATCGTCTTGTAGGAGAGGCTCGGCAGATACCACGTCTCGGCGCCACCGATGGTGGCCGCGCGGATCTCGGAATAGGCGCGCTTGCGGATGATGTAGAGCTTGCGCTCGAAGGCCATCTCGTCGGGCAGCTCCGGGTTGCGGCCGATGAAGACCTGGCGGATGACCGGCTCGGCGGACTTGGCCGTCTCGCCCAGCATGGAGTTGTCGGTCGGCACGGTGCGCCAGCCGAGGACGGTCTGGCCCTCGGACTGCACGAGCGCGCCGAAGACCTGCTCGAGCTTGCGGCGCACGGTCGGGTTGCGCGGGAGGAAGACGAGGCCGCTGCCGTAGTGGCCCGACGCCGGGAGGTTGATGCGGGCCTTCTTGCAGGCCTCCTGGTTGAACCTGTGCGGCTGCTGGAGGAGGATGCCCGCGCCGTCGCCGGTGTTGACCTCGGCGCCGCTCGCGCCGCGGTGGTCGAGGTTGGTCAGGACCTGCAGGCCCTGCTGGAGGATCGTGTGCGTCGCGCGTCCCTTCATGTCCACCACGAAGCCGACGCCACAGGCGTCGTGCTCGAACCAAGGGTCATAGAGGCCTTGCTTGCCGGGGCGGCCGGCGAGGGTGGTGTCTTTCAGGTTGGACATGGAAAGGGGACGGGCAACAGGGCGGAGGTCGCGGGAGGGGGCGGTAGTCGGGATGGAGCTAATAGTGTGCCACGGTCCGGGCCCAACCGATTGGTTGTGCCCGTGCATGGAAGCACAATCAACGTGGCTTGCGGGCGAGGCTGGCAACCCTGTTTTTTTAATTCCGGCCCGGGTCGCGGGCCGAGGCCGCCGGCGCACCGAGGGGCGGGACCGCGTCGCGGTGTAAAAGTGAATCCTGTCATAAGTCCGACCCGCCCGCGAATCGCAGTTTGCCGGCGCACCTGCGTCGGGGCTGGTCTGCAGCCGATTTTGTCTTACTGTAAGATTCCGGACCCGTTGAAGTCGTTCAAACAAATCCCATTTTTATCAGCATACCCCGCGTGGAACCCTATTCCGCGCTTCCCCACCCCACCCGTTCCACCGAGCGGCAGCACCTCCATGCTAACCGCACATTTCTCGACAGCCCCGTAACCCTGAACCGCCTGCTTATGAATCCGACACCCCATGCTACCCTAACGCGCCGGCTGCTGCTGGCGTTTGCCTGCACCATGGCGATGACTCCGATCGTCTGGTCACAGACGACCGCCGAGGCCGAGGCCGCCAAGGCCAAGGCTGAGGCTGATGCCGCCAACGTTCCGGTGGCCACCTCCCCCGCCAAGGCCGACGACAAGCTGGTGCTCTCGCCCTTCGTGGTTACCACCCAGCAGGACTCCGGCTACTTTGCCGAGAACACCCTGATGGGCAGCCGCCTGAACTCCAAGATCTCCGACCTGGCCGCCTCGATCACCGTGGTGACGAAGCAGCAGCTCGAGGACACCGGCTCGCTCGATATCAATGACGTGTTTCTCTACGAGTCCAACACCGAGGGTGCGGCCACCTACACCCCGGTCGCGCTGAACCGCAGCAACCTCACCGACAACATCGGCGGCTACAGCGGTGACGACGGCTCCTCCTTCGGCATCGCGACCGCCAACCGCGTCCGCGGTCTCGGCCGCGTGGACACCGCGCAAAACAACTTCCCGACGATCGCCCGCCTCGCCTTCGACTCCTACAACACGAACTCCGTCGAAATCAGCCGCGGCCCGAACTCGATGCTCTTCGGCACGGGCGCCCCGGCCGGCATCATCAACCAGTCCTCCGCCGCCGCCGTCCTCGGCCAGAAACATTCCCAAGTCCAGCTCCGGGGCGGCAGCTTCGACGCCTGGCGCGTGAGCATGAACACGAACATCCCCATCGGGGACAAGGTGGCCATCTTCCTCGCCGGCCTCTATGATTCGCGCGGGTTCCAGCGCAAGCCCTCCTCCGACGTCTACCGCCGGCAATACGGCGCCATCACCTGGCAGCCCTTCCGCCGGACGATGATCACCGCCAGCTACGAGAATTACGACAATCACAACAACCGGCCCAACTTCCTGCCGCCGCAGGACCGCGTCACGCCCTGGCTCAGGACCGGCCGGCCGGGCTTCAACCCCTCCACCCAGGTCTTCACCTATCAGGATACCGGCCGGTCGACCCAGCCCTACCTGAACTCGACGCTCGACGCCCGCTATGTGGCCGGGGTGACCCCCAGCAACGACGCGGCCCTCACCACGACGACCTCGCCGTTCTACATCCCCGGTCTGGCGTTCCTCGCCGGCCGGCAGACCCTCTTCTACGCCGACGGCAAAGAAGTCGCCTTCTGGGTGCCCAATGCCAGCAGCGGCGGCGGCACCTTCGGCACCACCGTCAACGGCGTCACCGGCGCCCTCCCGACCTCGGCCAACCAGACGCAGGCCCAGCGCGTGCTCGTCGCGAGCCGCCTCGTCCTGACGTCCGCCGATCCCGTGCCCCTCCCCCCGGCCAGCACCGGCGCCACCGGCTACGGCACCTGGATTTTGCCCCACATCACCGACCAATCGATCTACGATTGGACGAAGTATAATATCTCCGGTAACAACTATGGCGACCAGACGGCCAATACCGCCAGCGTCGAGCTGCAGCAGCAGATCCTGCCGAACCTGAACTTCAGCGCCGGCTGGTTCCGCCAGGAATTCAAGGAGTGGACCCACTACGGTCTGGGCCAGGCCAACCAGGCCCCGCGCCTTTATGTGGATGTGAACACCCACAACCTCGACGGCACCAAGAACCCCTACTTCGGCTCGCCCTTCGTCTTCGACTCGCAGGCCGACACCTTTTACCTGCCCGAAACCAACGATAACTGGCGTGCCATGCTCTCCTACGAGCTCGACCTGACCAACAACAGTCGGGCCTGGGTCCGTTTCTTCGGTCGCCACCGTTTGCTCGGCCTGGTTTCCCAGCAAAAGCAGTGGAAGAACAACCTGCGCTACCGGCTCTCCTACACGGCGAACAGCAACGGTCGCTTCCTGCCCAACCAAAACGCCACCCCGGCGAACAACTACAGCTATGCGAGCAACGCCGCCAACATCCAGCGCGTCTTCTACGTCGGGCAGAACACCGTCGGCACGGTTGACCGCGGCCTCACGGTGATCGGCGAGCCCGGCTTCGGCGGCCCGAATAGTTCCTCGCTCCGCTACTACAACTGGAATGCCGGCGCCTGGGACAACACCAACATGGAATACGCCATGAACCTGTTCTATGCCGGCGGTAACTACGGTGTCGCCACCCGCAAGACCGAGAGCAAGAGCTTCGCCTGGCAAGGTTACGTCTGGGACGACCGCATCATCCCGACGATGGGCTGGCGCAAGGACAGCCTCACGATCGCCGCCTACGACGGCAAGGACGCCAACAATGTCAACCTGACCACCCCGACGACCTACATCGCCGGCGTCGGCATCCCCGGCCTCGAAAACCATCTCGGCCCCGAGCGGGAATTCTCCGGCACCACCAAGACCCGGGGCGTGGTGGCGCGCCTCTTCAAGGGCTGGGCCGGCATCGAGAAGCGGGCGAACGACGGCAGCTTCGTCGCCGACGTGGTCCGCAACCTCAGCGTCCACTACAATGAGTCGGACAACTTCAATCCTCCCGCCGGCCTGCAGGTCGACTTCTTCAACCGGCCCCTCGCACCCCCGTCCGGCAAGGGCAAGGACTACGGTTTCGGCCTCTCGCTGTTCGACAACAAGCTGGTCGTGCGCCTGAACTGGTATGAAGCCAGCAACGAAAACGCCCTCTCCAACGGCGCCAACACCGTGGTCGGCCGCCTCCAGCGCATCGACACCGCCGCCGGCAAGCGCTGGGCCGAGTATGTGGTCCGCATCCGCAGCGGCCAGAATCCGGCGACCGAGTTGGAGTTCCACAACAACACCCTCAACCCGCTGAGCCAGGCGCAGCAGAACGCGATCACCGACCTCCAATGGGGCAGCTTCGCCTTCAAGGATTACAACTGGCCGAACTACGGCGCCGCCTCGGTCAACTCCACCGAGAGCAACCAGTCCAAGGGCAAGGAACTGCAGATGACCTACAATCCCCTGCGGAACTGGACCATCAAGTGGACCGTGGGCCAGCAGGCCTCCTCCTACTCCAAGGTCGGGCCCGAGGTCTCCGAGTGGATCGCCTTCCGCAAGCCCCAGTGGCAGGCCCTCACCGCCCCCGACATCCCGAACGTGATCACCAAGGCCAACGGCAATCTGCTCTTCCTGGGCAATTTCTGGAACGGCTACGGCTTCACCGAGGGCGCGGCCTTCAACGACGCGCCGTCGAACACCACCGGCCCGACCAACACACCCGCCACAACCTACACCAGCATTGTCGAGTCGGTCTTGTTCCCGGTCATCGCCCAGCAAAACACCCGGGCTTCCAACCAGCGCGAATGGTCCACCACGGTGTTGAGTAACTACACGTTCCAGAAAGGCCGGCTGAAGGGCTTCGCGGTCGGCGGCAGCTACCGCTGGCAGGACAAGGCGGTCGCCGGCTACCAGAGCCTGTTCGACCCGTCCACCTACGCGCGGCCGACGCCCACCACGGCCAACGTCGTGTTCCCCGACCTGACCAAGCCGATCTACACCCCGGCCATCACCAACGTCGACTTGTGGGCGTCCTACACCCGGAAAATCTTCAACGACAAGATCCGGATGAAGATCCAGCTGAATGTGCGTGACGTCCTTGAGTCCGGCGGCCTGCAGGCTGTCGTCTTCAACCAGGACGGCTCGCCCGCCCAATACCGCATCAAGGATCCGCGGACCTGGTTCGTCACCACCACGTTCGACTTCTAAGCGAAGCGAAAAAATATTCTCCGCACCCCGGCCTCGCGGCCGGGGTGCTTTTTTTTGCCCCGCTCTTGCCAAGCCGCCCGAACCCGTGAAGCCACTTGCCACCCTTACCCGTTGTCCCTGAACTTTACCTGCGCCCGTGATTCCCGCCATGCCGTCCCCGCCCCACTCTCCCGTTCCGGCCGAGGCAACCGGACGCCGCCAGATGTGGCTGGCCGGCCTCGCGCTGGTCCTGGCCACGACCGCCGCCTACGTGACGAGTTTTCGCGGTGCCCTAGTGTTCGACGATCTCTATGCCATCGTGGCGAATCCGACCATTCGCAATCTCGCGCGGCCCGACTGGTATTTATTCCCGCCGGGCGACGTGGGCGGGACCATCGGCGGCCGGCCGGTGGCCAATGCCAGCTTCGCGCTGAACTACGCGATCAGCGGCGTGCAACCCTGGAGCTATCACGCGGTCAATCTGCTCATCCATGTGCTGGCGGCCCTGACGCTGTTCGGCCTGGTGCGACGCACGCTCGCGCAGAAGGACGGATGGGCCGGTCCGGGCCGGAGCTCATCGCCGACCCTGCCCGCCTTCATCATTGCCGCCCTCTGGGCCCTGCATCCGCTCCAGACGGAAGCGGTCACCTATATCGTGCAGCGCACGGAGTCACTGATGGGGCTTCTCTACCTGCTGACGATCTACTGCTTCGTGCGGGGCGTGGAATCGGCCCAGCCCCGGCGCTGGTTTGCCGCCGCCTGCGCCGCCTGCCTTCTCGGCATGGGCACCAAGGAGGTGATGGCCTCGGCCCCGCTGATCGTACTGCTGTATGACCGCACCTTTGTCGCCGGCTCGTGGCGCGAGGCCTGGCGGAGGCGCGGCCGGGTCCATGCCGCGCTCCTGGGCACCTGGCTGCTGCTCGCGGTGCTGGTGCAGGGCACGCAGGGTCGCGGCGGCTCCGCGGGGTTCGGCACGGAGGTCGGTTGGTGGGACTACGCCCTCACCCAGTGCGTCGCGATCCCGCATTATCTGCGCCTGTCGCTCTGGCCGTTTCCGCTGGTCTTCGACTATGGCACCCCGCTTGCCGGTTCGCTCGCCGCGGTGGCGCTGCCCGCCGCCGCCCTGCTCGCGCTGCTGGCCGGCACCGCCTGGGCCCTCGTCCGCCGGCCGGCGCTCGGGTTTGCGGGCGCCTGGTTCTTCTTGATCCTCGCGCCGAGCTCGAGCGTGGTCCCGGTGGCCACGCAGACCATGGCGGAGCACCGCATGTATCTGCCGCTCGCCGCCGTGCTCACCTTGTTGGTGCTCGCCACCCGGGCCCTGGCCGGCCGCCGCGTCTGGTTCGCCGGGCTGGCCTTGGCGGCGACCGCGGGGATGATGACCGCGCAGCGCAATGTCGTCTATCACAGCGAACTCGCCCTGTGGGCCGACACCGTCGCGCACCGGCCGCAAAATCCCCGCGCCCGCACCAATCTCGGCATCGCGCTGCTCGAGGCCGGCCGCCTCCCCGAGGCCGTGGCGCAGTTCGAGGAGTCGCTGCGCCCGCAGCCGGACAATGCCGCCACCCGGCTCAACCTTTGTCACGCCCTCACGCAGCTTGGGCGCGCCGCGGAAGCCGTGCCGCACGGCGAGGCGGCGCTGCGGCTGAACCCCGGCTCGGTCAACGCCCGCATCAATCTCGCGCACGCCCTGCGGCAGCTCGACCGCACCACCGAGGCGGCGGCCCTCCTGGCCGAGGCATTGGCGCTGCAACCCGACGCGGCCGATGTGCCGGCACCGCTGGCCGCGGCCTGCCTGGAACTCGGCAACCGCGCCGCCTCCGCCGGCGACTACGCGGCCGCCATCGCCCGCTACCGCCAGGCCCTGGCGGCGGTGCCCGGCCACCTGCGCGCCCGCAACAACCTCGCCAACGCCCTGCTCCTCACCGGGCAGGTGCCCGAGGCCATCCAGCAATACGAGGCCGTCCTGCGCCAGGATCCCGGCGACCGGCTTGTGCAGGAAAATCTCGACCGTGCCCGGCAGGTGCTGCGCGACCGCCGATGAACTCCGCCTCTCCCACCCGCGCGCAGCACTGGCTGGCCGTCGCCCTGCTGGTCGGCGCGGGGCTCCTCGCCTACGCGAACTCCTTCCGCGGCCCGTTCGTTTTTGATGACGTGCCCTCGATCGTGGACAACCCCACGATCCGCCAGCTCTGGCCGCCCGGCGGGGCGCTGGCCCCGCCGACCGAGGGCGGCGACACCGTGAGCGGCCGGCCGGTGCTCAACCTGTCGCTGGCGCTGAACTTCGCCCTCAGCGGCCTCGACGTGGGCAGCTACCATGCACTCAACCTCGCGATCCACCTGCTGGCCGGCCTGACGCTCTACGGCCTCGTGTGGCGCACGCTGCAGCGACCCGTGCTCGCGGCCCGTCAGGCCGGGCTGGCCTGGCCCCTCGCCCTGGTCATCGCCGGCCTCTGGCTGCTGCATCCGCTGCAAACCGAATCCGTCACCTACCTCGTGCAGCGCGCCGAGTCGCTGATGGGCCTGTTTTTCTTGCTGACGCTGTATGGCTTTGCACGTGCCGCGGATTCGCCCCGACCGTTGGGTTGGTGCGCCGTTTCATTTTTGGCCTGCCTGCTCGGCAGCGGCACGAAGGAGGTGACGGCGCTGGCCCCCGTCATGGTGTTCCTGTATGATCGCACCTTCGTGAGCGGCAGTTTCCGCGCCGCGTGGCAGCTGCACCGGTGGCGGCATCTCGCGCTGGCCGCAACCTGGCTGCCGCTCGCCTGGCTGCTGCTGGGCACGGGCGGCAATCGCGGCAACACCATCGGCTTTGACGTCGGCGTGCCGCTGACCGGCTACTGGTTGACGCAGTTCGAAGCGGTCACCCGCTACCTCTGGCTCAGCGTCTGGCCGCATCCGCTGGTGTTTGACTACGGCCAGATCACTACCGGCGGCGCCGGGGTGACGCTGCTCTGGGCGCTGCCCGTGCTCGGGCTGGTGCCGGCCACCCTCTACGCCCTGTGGCGCCACCCGGTGCCGGGCTTTCTCGGCGCCTGGTTTTTTGGCATCCTCGCGCCGACGAGCCTGGTGCCCGGACTGCTCCAGATGATCGTGGAGCACCGGATGTACCTGCCGCTCGCCGCCGTCATCGCGCTGGTGGCCGGTGCCGCCGCACCGACATTGGGCCGGCGCCGGCTGCTCATCGCCGGCGCCGTCCTGGCCATCGCGGCGGGGGCGGCCACCTGGCAGCGCAACGAAACCTACCGCACCGAGGAAGCGTTGTGGCAGGACACCATCGCGAAGCGCCCGGCCAACGCCCGGACGCACAACAATCTCGGGCGCCACTATTATCAGGCGGGCCGGTGGGATGAGGCGGCCGCGTGCTTCACCGAGGCGCTGCGGCTCGACCCGGGCCTGGCCCGGGCCCATTTCAACCTCGGCCTGGCGCACCTGCGGGCCGGCCGCCCGGCCGAGGCCGTGGCGCCCCTGTCGGAAGCGGTGAGAATACTGCCCCGGTATTTCAACGCCCGGCTGAACCTCGGCATTGCGCTGACCAAGGCAGGGCGGGCGGAGGAGGCTCTCCCGCATTTCGCCGCGGCGGCGCAATTCGACCCCTGGCCGGCGGAGATCCATTTCCAAACCGGCATCGCCCTCGCCTCTCTCGGCCGCTGGACGGAAGCCAGCCGGCACTACGCCGAATGCCTGCGCCTGAATCCCCGGCACGCAGAAGCCTACAGCAACTGGGGCACCGCGTTGTTTGAGCAGAAGGCGGTTCCCGAGGCCGTGGCCAAATTTGAGGCGGCGTTGCGCCTCGCGCCGAATCTGCCCGGGGTGCACTTCAACCTCGGTCTGGCCCTGACCGCCTTGGGGCGCGCCGTCGAGGCCATGGAGCATTACACCGCCGCGGTCCACCTCGACCCGGCCCACGCCACCGCGCGGCTCAATCTCGGCATCGCGCTGGCCGAGGCCGGCCGCCTGCCCGAGGCCATCGATCAGCTGGAATCGGCCGGGCGGCTGCAGCCCGGCGATCCCGCGATGCCCACCAACCTCGGCGTGGCCCTCGCCCTCGCTGGCCGGCCCGAAGATGCGTTGGCCGCCTATCAGGCCGCGCTGCGTCTCAGTCCCGCCGCTCCGCAGGCCCACTATAATGTCGGCTACGCCCTGCTGGAGGCGGGCCGGCCGGGCGAAGCGAAGGCGTATTTCGCCGCCGCGCTGCGCCTGCAGCCCGACTTTGCCGCCGCCCGGGACATTCTGCGCCGGCTGCAGGAGACGGGCCCGCGCTGAGGTGGCGCATTATTTGCGCTGATCCGGCGGCACGAGGCTCTCCGCCAGCTGCTGCCAGGGCGCCGGCAGGGCCACCTCCAGCGCGTCGCCCAAGGTCAGCAGGTCGGACAGGGTGCCGGCGGACAGTTGCCGCACGCGGCGTTCGTCCGCGTGGCTCGCGCACCAACGCAGCTGCGCCCGGGCCAGTTCGAGGCGCTGCCCGACGGTCAGCACCACGGCGAGGTGGACGTGCTCGTCGAAGTCGAGCTGGTCCGAGCGACCCAGCCGGGCCAGGACCCGCTCGAAGGCGGGAACGAACGCCTGGGCATCGCGCTGGCGCGAGGCGATGCCGGCCAGCATCACGTTGGCCGACAGGTCATCCTCGAACTGCGCCAGCACCGGCACCAGCCGCTGCGCCTCCTCCAGCCGGCCCAGTTCCAAAAAATAATTCGCGGCGCGGGCCAGCGCGGTCGCGGGGGTCTGCTCCGGTGTGACTTCCCAGATCCGCACTTCCGCGCCGTCCAGGGCGGCGTGCGGTGGCAGCTTGAAGGGGACCGGCCGCAACCAAGGCGGCGGCACCGGCGAACCCAGCAGCTGCGCGGCAAACGTGTCCGCCGGCAGCGGGACGTCATCCGGCAGCCCCCGCTGCAGCCGCGCCAGCGTCGGCTCGAATGCTGCCCAGGACACAAAGACGAAGTGCGTGAGTTCCAGTCGACGGGCGATCTCCCGGGCCGCGGCCGAGGAAGGCGCCGCAAAAAGCTCGGCCGCATGCTTCAGGCCCGCGGCATTCTCCCAATACAAAGTGTCCACCCCCGTCAGGCTGCCGTAGTAGATCAGTTTCGTGAGCGGAGTCGGCGAGCCCACCACCACGATCCGCTCGGCGCCGCCCCGCAGCCGCAGCCAGTGCGCCAGATCGCGTTCCGCGAGGCTGCGGATATCCTCCGTCGTGATCTCCCCCGCCCGCCATGCCTTCCGCCCCACCAGCACCGCCCCCGGGGCGAACACCACCAGCCCGGCCAGCAGCCAGCCGAGGAACGAGCGGCGGGTGCGCCCCGCTCCCGCCTCACCGAAAAACACCGCCATGACCGGCATGGACAAAGCGAAAGCCAGGCTCAGCCAGCGCACCTGGCCCCAGGCCATGGCCCAACCCACCAGTGCGGGGAGCAGGACCAGCACGAGGGTCGCCTTCCTTTCGGCAGGCGCATCCGCGCGCAGCGCACACCAGAGCGGCGGCAGCAGAATCAGCAGGGGCAGGCACAGGGCCACCGAGCCCCCGCCCAGGCTTTTCCCCAGCAACCGGCCGAGCCCCTGAAACTCCGCGATGTAGAGCGAATGGATCCGCCACACCAACGGATCGGCCACGAGGAAAGTCTGCGCAGCCGTGAGTGCGATGACGACCGGCAGCAGGACGACCATGGCCACGCCCCCCGCGCCCCACCGGCGGTCCTGCGGCGTCACCGCCCGCGCCCCGTCCCGCAAGGCGAGCACGATCACGCGGAGCGCCTCGCCCGCTCCGATCCAGGCCGCCGCGTAAAGCGGATGATTCACCTCCAGCCGCAGGCCCAGGTGGCCGGGAAAATATTCCAGCAACCAGGCCGCAAGGCTCACCCCGCCCCCGACCCGGCCCCAGAGCCGCAGCAAGCCCGGGTCGCTGATCCAGGCCACGCGCCCGGTCGTTCCCCGGGCCATCCATGCGGCCCCCAGCAGGCCCAGACCGATGCCCAGCAAGACCGGCACCTGCGTCGCCGTGCTGATCCAAAGTCCGATGCCGCCCGCCACGCCCGCGGCGACAAACCACCGGCGACCGCCTTCCGGCGTCGAGCCCGCCGCGAGAAACAGCACCGTCAGCAATCCGCAGAGGTTGGCGAGACCGTGGTGGTCGGCGTAACCGGCCATGAAATCGAGGTAGAACGGGAAAGTGGCCACGGCGCCGACCGCGCATAGCATCGCCGCCAGCACGGAAAACCGCCGCCACAGGAAAAGCACGAGGCCGCCGAGAAAAATCACGAGCATCAACGGGCCCGAATAGATCACCGCCCGCTCCACCGACTGGCCGACCGGCCGGCCGGTGACCCAGTGATCGAGCCAGGCCAGTCCCGCCAGCCACCAATGCAAGGGGGCGGCCCAGTGCACCTCGCGCCCGTCCGGCGCGTTGTCATAGTCGACGCGGCGCACCCGCCAGTCGCCCGCGGCGATCATCGTCTGGGTCTGCATGATCCAGTGCGCCGTGTCCGCCGATCCCGTGGGCAGCACCAGCGACCGGCGGCCAGCAGCGTAACCGGTCGGCGACTGCGGGTCCACGGCCGGGGCCTCCACCGTGACCCCATAGCCTGCCGACAGCTCCAGCAGATGCCGGCTGCGCACCAGTGCATCCCAGAGGATGAAACCCACGACGGCGGCGAACACCGCGCCCGCCAGCCAGAACTTGGTCCCGGGAGTGATCGTGGCGGCGCGGCTGGGCATCACCAGCATTTGCGAATCACCGGCGTTGCGGGTCAACCAAACTCCTCGGCGGCGGTGGCGGGTTCACGGAGGAATGGTCCGCGCGGCCGGACGGAAAAACCCCACGACTGCGCAGCGAAATTCTTCTTACTGTAAGACTAACACGGTATCGCCGGAGTCAGCCGTCCTTGCGCATAAATGACTCCTTAGCCGCGCCTGGACCATCCCCCTCGTCCCGCTTTTCCCCGGCCGCTGCCTGACCCATGACGCCTTTTTATCGCTACTTGCCCGGCGGACCGCCCACCGCATGAAGCCGGCCCATTCTTCCCGGCCGCGCGTCGCCCTCATAGGAGTTTCCGGTTATGCGCGGATCTACCTGGCCCTGGCAACCGCCGCCCACGACCGGGGCGAGATCCGGCTGGCGGCGGCGGTGATCATCAATCCCGCCGAAGAAGCAGTTAATGAGGCCGCGTTGCGCGAGAAAGGCTGCGTGATCTACCGCGACTATGGGGAGATGCTGCAGCGGGAGACCGGCCGGCTGGATCTCTGCCTCATCCCCACCGGCATTCCCTGGCATACCCGCATGACATTGGCCGCACTCCGCGCCGGCGCCAATGTCCTCGTGGAAAAACCGCTCGCCGGCTCGCTCGCGGAGGTCACCGCCATCCGCGCAGCGGAGCAGGCGCACGGGCTCTTTGTGGCCGTGGGTTTCCAGGACATCTACAGCCCCGTGAACCGCTGGCTGAAACAGGAGCTTTGTGCCGGAGCCATCGGCCGCCTGCACTCCGTCAGTTTTCTCGGCCTGTGGCCGCGACCGGCCGACTACTTCACGCGCAACCCGTGGGCCGGCCGGCTCCACGCCGAAGGTACCGTCGTGCTCGACTCCCCGCTCAACAACGCCTTCGCCCATTTCGTCAACCTCAGCCTGTATTTTGCCGGCGCCACGCCGGAAACGTCTGCACAGGCGCGCATTGAATCCGCCGAGCTGCTCCGCGCCAACGCGATCGAGAGCTTTGACACCAGCGTGGTGCGCGCCCGCTCGCCCGAGGGGGTCACCTTCTGGTTCGGGGCCACCCATACCTGCCGCGGCGTGCGCGAGCCCGAGATCTACCTCGAAGGCACCGCCGGCCGCATGGAATGGAAGCATGAGCGCCACTGCGTGATCGCCCGCACCGGCCGGCCCCCGGAAGAGCGGACGCTTCCCGACAGCACCGCCAACCGCCAGTCCATGTTTGATGCGGTGCTGGCCAAACTGCGCCAGCCCGAGACCCTGGTCTGCACCACCGGCCTGGCGGAAAGCCACACCACGTTTGTCGAGGCCGTGCAGGCCGCCGCCACCGTGCAGGCCGTGCCCGCCGAGTTCATCTCGTGGGAACAACCCGTCGGCGGCGTTGCGCCCGTCCCCGTGGTGAACGGACTGGAGGATGCCATGTGCCTCGCGTTGGTCACCCAAAGCCGGCTGGATGAGACCGGCTTCGACCTCGCGCCAAAACGCACGGGGTGATCCGCCGCCCCCTCGTCCCGCCCTCCGGATCCCATGGACTTTTTCCGCGGTGCCATCTTGCTCCCCCTGGCCGGGCTGGCCGCCTTCGCCTCCGCCCGGCCGGAGCAGAAATTTGACTTCGGGCCGGGGCTGGCGGGCGCCGGTTATGTCGCGGTCCCGCCGGATGCGGCCTATGATCCGGCCCTGGGCCATGGCTTTGAACCGGGCGCCACCCTCACGGGGGTTGATCGGGGCGGTGATGCCCTGACGGGCGATCATTGCACCAGCGCCCGGCCGTTTTTCTTCTCCGTCGACCTGCCCGAGGGGAATTTCCGCGTGCAGCTCATGCTCGGCGACCGGGCCGGCGGGTCGATGACCGTCATCAAGGCCGAGTCGCGCCGCCTCATGGCGGCACCCGTATTCACCCAATCCGGCGAGATCACCACCGTCACTTTCCTCGTTCATCTCCGCACCCCGCAGATTCCCGGCGGCGGCCAGGTGCGGCTCAAGCCCCGCGAGGTCGGCGCGCTGCACTGGGACCGGCGCCTGACCCTCGAGTTCAACGGCACCCACCCGTGCCTCACGGCGATGACCATCACGCCGGTGGACGACGCCATCACCGTGTTTCTGGCCGGCGACTCCACCGTGACCGACCAGCAGCTCGAACCCTACGCCGCCTGGGGCCAGATGCTGCCGGCGTTCTTCGGGCCGACGGTGGCCGTCGCCAATCACGCCGAGTCCGGCGAGACCATCCGGTCGTTCGTCGGCGAGCGCCGGCTCGACAAGGTGCTTTCGATGCTCAAGGCAGGCGACTATCTTTTCCTGCAGTTCGCGCACAACGACCAGAAGCAGGGCCCCGAACACTCCGACGCCGCCACCGGCTACAAGGACATGCTCCGCCGTTACATCGCCGAGGCCCACGCGAAGGGAGCCCACCCTGTGCTCGTGACCGCGATGGAACGCCGGAACTTTGACGCCGAGGGAAAGCATATCGTGCCCTCGCTGGCAGGTTATCCGCAGGCCGGGCGCGAGGTCGGCGCCGAACTCGGCGTGCCGGTCGTGGACCTCAATGCCCGAAGCATTCCCTACTACGAGGCGCTCGGCCCGGAGGCGGCCAAGCGGGCGTTCGTGCATTTTCCGGCCGGCCGTTTCCCCGGGCAGGACAAGCCCATGGCCGACGACACCCATTTCAGCGCGTATGGTGCCTACGCGCTGGCCAAATGTGTCGTCGAGGAAATCAAGGCGAACGTGCCCGCGCTCGCCGCCCACCTCCGCCCCGGACTGACAGTCTTTGACCCGGCCCACCCCGATGCCTTTGCCGACTGGCATATTCCGGCGAGCCCGCCAAAACCGGTCGTGAAACCGGAAGGCAGCTGATCAGTTCTTGCCTGCTCGACAATCCGGCCGGGCACCGCCATCTGAATACTCGGTCATGACATCCAAGCTGCCGTCTCAAATTCTCTACGGCGGGGATTACAACCCGGAACAATGGCCTGAATCCGTCTGGAGCGAGGATGCCCGGTTGATGCGCGCCGCCGGGGTGAACATGGTCAGCCTTGGCATCTTCAGCTGGGCGAAATTGCAGCCGGCCGAACCGCGCTTTGATTTCGGGTGGCTGGACCGCGTGCTGGACCTGCTCGCGGCGCACGGCATCTCGGTCTGCCTCGCCACCGCCACCGCCTCGCCGCCCCCGTGGCTCACCAAGAAATATCCGGAAATTCTGCCCATGAACGCCGACGGCGTGGTGTTGCAGGTCGGCTCGCGCCAGCAGTATTCGCCCAGCAGCCGGGCGTATCAAAAGTTCGCGGGTGCACTGGTTCGCAAACTCGCGCGCCGCTACCGCCGGCACCCCGCCCTCGCCGCCTGGCACATCAACAACGAATACGCCTGCCACCTGCCGGAATGTCACAACGCCGAAAGCACCCGCGCCTTCCGGCGGTGGCTGCGCGCCCGCTACCGGACGCTAGCCGCCCTGAACCAGGCCTGGGGCACGGCGTTCTGGAGCCAGGCCTACGGTCGCTGGGAGGAGATCTACACGCCGCGGCGGGCACCCTATCACTGCAACCCGACGCAATGCCTCGATTTCAAGCGTTTCACCAGCGACGCCTTTCTCGCGCTCTATCGCCTGGAAGCCGCCATCCTGCGCGCCGCGACCCCGGGAGTGCCGGTCACGACCAACTTCATGGGCTTCTTCAAGCCGCTCGACTACCGCGCGTGGGCCCCGGAGCTGGATTTCATCGCGTGGGACAGCTATCCCGACCCGGTCGACGAGCTGAACTCGCGCCTCGAGGCCGCCGCGGGCCACGACCTGATGCGCTCGCTGAAGCCCGGCCGCCCCTTCGTCCTCATGGAACAGGCCACCTCGGCCGTGAACTGGCGCCCGGTCAATCTGCCCAAGCGCCCCGGCCTGATGCGGCTCCAAAGCCTGCAGACGGTCGCGCGCGGCGGGGACGGCGTGATGTTTTTCCAGTGGCGCGCCTCGCAGGCCGGCGCCGAGAAATTTCACAGCGGGCTCATCCAGCACGTGCCGCCCGCGCACAGCCGCGTGTTCGCCGAGGTGCAGGCCCTCGGGGCCGAGCTGAAGCGGCTGGCCCCCGTGGCCGGCTCGCTCGTGCGCAACCGGGTGGCCATCGCCTTCGACTGGCACGCGTGGTGGGCCGTCGAGCTGGAATCCAAGCCGGGCCGGATCGACTACGTGGCGTGGGTGCGCACCTTCCACCGCTGGTTCTATGAGCGCAACATCGGGGTCGATTTCGTCCACCCGGGCGCGGACCTGGCGGGCTACGATCTCGTGGTGGCCCCGGCCCTCTACCTGCTCGGCCGCGAGCCGGCCGCCAGCCTGGACGCCTTTGTCGCGCGGGGGGGCACGCTCCTCGCCACCTATTTTTCCGGCATCGTCGACGAGCAGGAGCACATCGTGCTCGGCGGCTATCCGGCGCTGTTGCGGCAGACCCTCGGCCTGTGGGTCGAGGAGTGGGCGCCCTATCCCGACGGCCGCACCAACGGAGTGCGTTTCGGCGGACGCAAGTTCACCTGCGACCACTGGTGTGACCTGCTCCATCTCGACGGTGCCAAGGCGCTCGCGACCTACACCACCGATTTCTTCGCCAGCCGCCCGGCCGTGACCGTGAACCGGCATGGCCGGGGCACCGCCTACTACCTCGGCACCCGGCTTGACGCTGCAGGATTGGACGCGCTGCTCCAGCGCGTGACCAAGTCCGCCGGAGTTGCGGCGCGCTTGAAGGCTCCCGCCGGCGTGGAAGTGTCGCTGCGCGAATCAAAGACCGACCGCTTCCTCTTCGTGCTAAACCACACAGACCGGCCGGTGCGAGTGGCCCTCGGTCAGTATCACGGCACCAACCTGGTCACCGGCCGCAAAGTCGCCGGAGCGATCGTTCTCGCATCACTCGACGCCATCGTGATTCAGGTGAATTCCAAGGCAAGATAGCCGCAAAAAGGCGCAAGCGGCGCAATGGATACGATCCGAATCGAGATCCTCAGGCTTATTCAGCGCCTTTTGCGCCCCTTGCAGCCAAGGAAAAGCTTACGGCCGGCTGATCTTGAAATCACGGATCCGCAGATGGCTGTGCACGGTGCGCAGACCGAACCAACCTTCGCGCAGCGGCGCCGGGTCCTTGAACTCAAAGATCAGGACATCGTCCCGGTAGTAGCGCACGGTGCCATCGGCCAGCGCCATGAGCGTGATGCGATAGGGCCGGTTGCCCTCCAGCAACGCGGCCGGCTCGCGCCGATCGTGTCCGGGCAGCAACGGTCTCTCCCCGTCTCCCGTGTAGCGGCGGAAGCGCGTCGTGGTGTTGTTGTTGCCCCCTTGCCCGACATAGTAGGTCCGCAGCGCGTCGTAGTCCGCGAATTTTCCCGTGCGCCCGTGCCCGGCCGCCAGCAGGTCCGGCCGGCGCGGGTCGCTGGCCAGCCAGAAGCAATTCAGGTCCGAGACGCGATCGTGCGGACCCCCGGCGCTGACAACGGTCGCCTCGTAACTGATGACGACCGGTGCCGTCAGTTTTTCCCGCCACCAGACGGTGCAGCCGCCGGCATCCGCGATGACCAGCGCGCCCGCCTGGACGGTCACCTGGCCGCCGGGCATCTGCTCGATCACCCAGTGGGCGGGACCGGCCGCGAAATCGTCGCGCGGCCGCCCTTCGATGCCCAGGCCGGGCACCAAGGCGGTCAAAAATAATATCGGCCAAGGGTTCGGCATAGGACGGCGGTGCGGCCAGACGGTGGAGGAATTTTCGGCGCACGCAACTTCCCGCTGGTCAAGCGGCGAGGGACCGGCATTATTCTTACAGTAAGACAAACTGATGCGCGCCCCCTCCATCCGTGAAATCGCCCGGTCGTTGGACTTGTCCCACACGACCGTGTCCGAGGCCCTGCGGGATTCGCCGCGGGTGAATGCCGAGACGCGCAAGCGCGTGCAGAAGGCCGCCAAGGCAGTGGGCTACCGGCCCAATCCGCTCGCCGGGGCGCTCATGTCGGAGATGCGGCGGGCGCGTTCCGGCACGTTTCGTGGTGTGCTCGCCATCCTGGATCTTGACGGTCCGGACAGCCGGCCGGCCAGTTCCAACCGCTACCATCGCGAGCTCGCGCGCGGGGCCAGTGCCCGGGCGGCCGAGCTGGGCTTCAAGGCCGAGACCATCGTGACCGGGACCCAGGGGATCTCGGACGCGCGGCTCGACACCATTCTGCAGGCACGCGGCATCCGGGGGCTGCTCCTGCTGCCGATTGCCGGCGATGCCGACATCAGCGGCCTGGACTGGACGCATTTTTCTGGAATTTACACCGACTACCTGATCGAACGGCCGGCCCTGCACGCGGTCTGCCCCGATCATTACCGCTCCATGGTCTTTGCGGTGCAACGGCTCCACTCGCTCGGCTATCACCGGTTGGGGCTCGTGCTCCAGGCCCGCCACGACGCCCGGCTGTTGCACCGCTGGGAAGCCGCCTTCCACACCTTCCATGAGCACCATGCCCGGAAGGAAGCACTGCCGCCGCTGATTTTGCCCGAATTGGACAAGAAATCCTTCATGCGCTGGTTCAAGGCCAAGCGGCCCGATGCCGTCATGTGCCACCGGGCTGAGGTGATCGAATGGATGGAGGAATGCGGAGCCCGCATCCCCGAAACCCACGGCTTCTGCTGCCTGAATGTCGCCAGCAACACCCGGGTCTGCGCCGGCCTCGATCTGCAGCCCGGCCTGCTGGGTGAGCGCGGCGTCGAGCTGCTGATCGCGGCCCTGCATCGCAATGACTGCGGCGTGCCGGATCACCCCTCCACCACCACGATTCCGGCAAAATGGGTCGACGGGCCGACCCTCCGCAAGGAGTAAGCAGGGGCCGTTTTGGCCCTGCCGCAGGCAGTTAGGAGAATTGAATAATTTTGGTTGCTACGCCTCCGCCTTTGCGGTCTCGTGGCCGTTCTTTTCCGGTCAGACCGGAATCGAAATCGGGACGTAGCTTAGCCTGGTAGAGCGCTTGCTTCGGGAGCAAGAGGTCGAGAGTTCGAATCTCTCCGTCCCGACCATTTTCAAAACCAGAACCCCTTCGGGGGTCATTAAATTTTGGTCGAAACGCATCGTGGCGACATGATGCTTTTTTTCGTTTGGTGGCGGTTTCAACCGCCTTGCTTTGTGGCTGGCTGGGACGATTGATTCAGCTGCTTCTGCTTGTTGCGCTCTATCCGTTCCTCGTGGTCCGCACGTTGAACTTCGTTGAGATACTTCCTCAGCGTCTCGGGCGCGGTAAACTCCTTTATGGTCAGTCCGCTTTCCTTCAACATGGGCTTCAGCCGCAGGATGGTGTTTAAGGGGAAATCGTTGGGATCGGCGACAAATGCCCCGGTTGCAGGGGAAAAATAGATGACCGCCATCGCCGTGATCAGCGGAGGCCTTCCGGTCGTTTCCATGGTGTCGCTGCTGTAGATGACTTTGATGGCATAGTAACTACCGCCTTCAAAGCGCTGGATCGGCCAAATCCAATATGAGCCCCGCGCGTCACCAATTGTTCCCCCGCCGCCACCCCACGCAGGCTTCACACTATCGGAAATTCCCAGTGCCTCACGAACCGGGGCTTGCTCAACTGGATAATCGAGCAGCGCCACGGCAACAATCAGCCGCTTAACTTCGCCGGACGATAGCGGCAGCACTGGCTCGGCCGCCCAAGCGTTTCGCCAGATACAGACAAACAGAACGAATAGGAGCAGGCACGTGGGTTTCATAGCGAACAGACGGGCGGTCATAGGTTTTGCCAATATTTCCCGCCCTCAACGAGCGAGGAACGGATTGAAACGGCGCTCGTTCGCCGCCGTGGTCAGCGGGCCGTGGCCGGGAGCAATGACGGTGTCGTCGGCCAGCAGATTCATGATGCGGCGCGAATGCGTGAGCTGGCGCTGACAGCAAAAATAGCCGCCGCCGAGCGATCCGGCGAAGATCAGGTCGCCGGAGATCAGCAGATCGGGACCTTTCGCGCCGGTGGTATCCTTGATCAGATAGCAGTTGTGCTCGGCGGCGTGACCCGGGGTGTTGAAGGCCGTGACGGAGATCTTCTCGTATGGCACGGTCTCGCCCTCCTTCAGGCCGCGGCCTTGCGGCCAGCGGCCGCTGGGCGGGCCGTAGAAGTGGTCCAGCCCGGTTTCCCGCAGCACCACCGCCAGACCACCGACGTGCTCCGCCTCGTAATGGGTCACATAGACCGACTCGATCTCCTGGATCTTGGCCGGCCAGGCCCGATGCAGTTCGGCGTGGCTCGCGCCCGTGTCGAACAAAATGGCGGTGTCGCCGCCGGTGGAGACGACGTAGGCATTGGCCACGCCGACGCCATAGGGCATCCGCAGCGGGTGCACGCAGAACGGCAGGCCGTCGAGTTCCGTCAGCGGGTAGGCCCCCTGCGCGAGTGCATTCAAGCCGACCTCATTCAAGTCCAGAACGCGGGCGAGGCGCCCGAGTTCCGCCTGGGTCAGTTCCGGCCGGTAATCCAGGGCGTCCTGCAAGCGGTTGCGGTCCACCTGCGCCGCGAGGGCCAGACCCTCGATCGACAGCGGCACATTGCGCGCCGCCTTCTCCAGGACGTCACCTAGTTCATCTTCGAGCGCGGGTTCGATGGAATGGTTCACAAAAGAAACGACCGGATCAGAATAACCACGGATTACCCGGATGGCACGGATGAAATCCTGATTCATTGCACAGAAGGTAACGGAGGAAACAGAGCCATAACTGGGTTCGATCCCTCCGTTCTCTCCGTTACCTCCTGTGCAGCTGTCTTTCCTGCCTTGATCCGTGAAATCCGTAGTTAAAAAGGATTTCCTTCCGGCGCCGATTCTTTCACGTTTCCGCGCATGGATGCTGTTCAACAGGAGGTCACCGACATTTTCATCCGCACCAAGGCGCTGCTGCAGGGGCATTTCCTGCTCCGCTCCGGATTGCACAGCGGGCACTTTTTCCAGTGCGCGCAGGTCTGCCAGGACATGCCGGCCGTCGAGCGGCTCGGGACCTTGCTGACCCAGAAACTTCACGGTCTCGTCTTTGACACCGTGCTGGCCCCGGCCATGGGCGGGCTCGTGATCGGCCAAGAGGTCGCCCGGCAGCGTAAAAGCCGGTTTATCTTTGCCGAGAAGGAAAACAACGTGCTCGTGCTGCGCCGGGGGTTCACCTTCCGGCCCGGGGAGAAGGTGCTCGTGGTCGAGGACGTCATCACCCGCGGCGGCCGCGTGCAGGAATGTCTGGACATCGTGCGGCTGCACGGTGGCACGACGGTGGCCGTGGCCGTCATGGTGGACCGCAGTTCGGGGCAGGCGAAGTTCGACGTGCCCACCTATGCGCTGCTCGCGATGAGCTACCCCACCTATCCCGCC
Source organism: Lacunisphaera sp. (assembly GCA_046590295.1). Taxonomy (GTDB): domain Bacteria; phylum Verrucomicrobiota; class Verrucomicrobiia; order Opitutales; family Opitutaceae; genus Lacunisphaera. The sequence continues at coordinate 9,289 of JBKJTZ010000068.1, read as the reverse complement.
GACCAGCTGCCGCCGGAGCTGGCGATGCTGCCGGCGAGCAAACCCGGCAGTTGAACTGCCGGGTTAGGTTTAAGGGATAAGTTGTAAGGTATAAGTGATGGAATGGTCTCCGAACGCCACGTTGGGCGGCTTAAAACTTACACCTTAACACTTAAAACTGCTTCTCACCGGACGCTGAACATGATGTAGCGATAGACGCCGCGGTAGTAGACCAGGGCGATGTTGCGGCCGTCGCGCAGGGCACGCTTGGCCGTGGCGAGGTCCGTCACCGGCACGCGGTTCAGCTGCTCGATCACGGCGCCTTGCGGGAAATTGTCGCGGTAGGGCGAGTTGGGGGCGATCCCGCTGATGAGGATGCCGTCGACGCGGTCGTCGATGCGCAGTTCCTTGCGCAGCTCGGGGGTCAAGGGGGACACCGTCACGCCGGTGACGAACTCGCCTTCCGGGGCGTTCTCGTCCGGCAGCTTGCCCAGGGTGACCTCGAGGCTCTGCGGCTTGCCGTCGCGCAGGAATTTCACCGTGACCTTGGTGCCGGGCGCGGTCTGCGCGATGACGAGCCGGAGATCGTCGCGCGAGGCCACCGTCTTTTCATTGATCGCGGTGATGACATCCTCGCGCTTCAGGCCGGCCTTGGCCGCGGGCCCGTCGGCCGGGTTGAGGTCGGTGATGATGACGCCCTTGGTGTCGCCCTTGAGGCCGAAACCCTCGGCCATGTCCGGAGCGAGCGCGTCGGTCGAGACCCCGAGATAACCGCGGGAAACGGTGCCGGTCTCGATCAGGCTGTGCATGATGCTGCTGGCGAGATTGACCGGGATGGCGAAGCCGATGCCGATGTTGCCCTGCGAGTTGGAGATGATGGCGGAATTGATGCCGACGAGGCGGCCGCGGGCGTCGATGAGCGCGCCGCCGGAGTTGCCCTGGTTGATGGCGGCGTCGGTCTGGATGAAGTCCTCGTAACCGGCGACCTCGTCGAGGATGCCCACGCGCCGGCCGGTGGCGGAGACGATGCCCATCGTCACGGTCTGACCGACGCCCAACGGGTTGCCGATGGCGAACACGACGTCGCCCACCCGGAGCTTGGCGCTGTCGGCGATGGTGGCCGCCGGGAGGTTCTCGACCTCGATCTTGATGACGGCCACGTCGGTCTTCGGGTCGGTGCCGATGACCTTGGCGGTGAACTCGCGCTCGTCGTTCAGGAGGACCTTCAGCTCATCCGCCTCCTCGACCACGTGGTTGTTGGTGATGATGTAACCGTCGGTCGAGATGATGACGCCGGAGCCGAGCCCGCGCTGGCGCTGCTGCTGCTCGGGGGCGCCGCGGAGATAGGGGCGGAACAGGTCGGGCACGCGCTGGCGCACCAGCTTGCTGGAATAAACCGAGACGACGGCCGGGCGGATGCTCTCGAGCGCGTCGGCGTAGCTGGTGACGACCGCCTTGTTCTCGCCGATGGGCGAGGCATCGAGCTTGAGCGACGGCATCTTGACCGTTTCGGTGGCCGCCAGCTTGGCCTTGGGCGAGGCCTTTTCCGCGGCCAGCAGGCCGACGGCGAGACCGAGAATCGAGGTAACGAGGGCGAAGAACAGGACGGCCGGCTTATTTTTCATGGGTAAATGTGCAGACACTGACACGGTGCCGCCCCGGCGGTTCCGCCCTCCGGCGCTTAGAACCCCTTGATCTTAAAGAGGCTCGTGACGCTCTCGTTGGTGTTGATGCGGAGGATGGCTTCACCGAGCAGCGGGGCGATGCTGAGCACCGTGATCGGGAGGCCGCGCGTGTCGATCGGCACGGAATTGGTCGTGATGAGCTCGTCGATCAGGCCGCCCCGGAGGCGATCGTAGGCGATCTCGTTCAGGACGCAGTGGCTGACGGCGGCGCGGATGGTCTTGGCGCCATGCTCCTTCAGGATCTTGGCGGCGGCGGTGAGCGTGCCGGCGGTCTCGGTGATGTCGTCCACGAGCAACACGTCACAGCCCTCCACCTCGCCGACGACGTTGATCGCCTCGACGGTGTTGGCGTTGACGCGCTTCTTGGCCACGAGGCCGAGCGACGCGCCGAGGATGTCGGCGTAGGCGGAGGCCATCTTCATGCCGCCGACGTCGGGCGAAAAGACCACGAGCTTGTTGAATTTCTTCGTCGACAGGTATTGGAAGAAGACCGGCGAGGCAAAGAGATGGTCGACCGGGATGTTGAAGAAACCCTGGATCTGCTGGCTGTGGAGGTCCATCGCCAGGACCCGGTTCGCCCCCGCGGCCGTAAGGAGATCGGCCACGAGCTTGGCCGTGATCGGCACGCGGGGCTGGTCCTTGCGGTCCTGGCGCGCGTAACCGTAGAACGGGATGACCGCCGTGATCCGCTGTGTCGAGGCGCGCTTGGCGGCATCGATCATGATGAGCAGCTCCATCAGGTGATGGTTGGTCGGCGGGCAGGTGGACTGGATGAAGTAGCAGTCCGCGCCGCGGATGTTCTCGTTGATCTTCACGAACGACTCGCCATCGGGGAAACAGTTGACGGTCGCGTCGCCGAGCGGGACGCCGATGGACGAGCAGATTTCCTCTGCGAGTGCGCGGTTGGATGAGCCGGAAAAAATCTTAAGCTTCGTGTCCCTCATGTCGCGGCATGAGTAGAGGAGAACCGGAAGGCCGGAAAGTCTATTCTGGTTTTTTCTCCAGCGCCTCGACGCGCTTGAAGAGATCGGGCAGCCGCTGGTGGAGCACCTGCAGACGGCGTTCCAGCATATAGGGAATGGCCGGGGTGCCGTTCACGTACCCCCCCGCCGGGACATTGGAGGTGACGCCGGCCCCGCCGCCGACCTTGCTGCCCTTGGCGAGGGTGATGTGGCCGCCGAGACCGGACTGGCCGCCCATGATCACATAATCCTCCAGGGTGGTGCTGCCCGAGATGCCCGCCTGGGCGCACAGGATGCAATGCTTGCCGATGACCACATTGTGGGCGACCTGGACGAGATTATCGATCTTGGTGCCCTCCCCCACCACGGTCCGGCTGAACCGGGCACGGTCGAGGGTGGTGTTGGCCCCGATCTCGACATCGTCGCCGATCTCAACCGTGCCGATCTGGGGCACCTTCTCATGGCGGCCCTGGACGAATTCGTAGCCGAAGCCGTCGGAACCGATGACGACGCCCGGCTGGAGCCGCACGCGGTCGGCCAGCGAGCAGGTCGAGGCGATCACGCAGCCTGGCATCACGAAACAATCCTCGCCGATCCGGGCCTCGCGGCCGACGAAGACGGAGGCCTGCAACACGCTGCGGGGCCCGACCAGGACGCCGTCCTCGATGACACAGAGCGGACCGATGTGCGCGGTGGGGTCGATCCGGGCGGTCGGGGCCACCACGGCGCTGGGGTGGATGCCGGGGGCGGGCTTGGGCCAGAGGGTCGCCTCGATGCGGGCGCACACCTTGGCCAGGGCGACCGACGGATTCTCGACAAAGAGGAAGACCTGCTCCGGCTTGGGTTCGCCCGGGTAGTCGAGGGGCAGCAGGAGGACGGTGGCCTGCGAGTCAGCCACCTGGGCGCGGTATTTCGCATTGCCGAGAAAGGAAAGGTCACCCGACCGGGCCGCGGTGAGGGAGGCAATGTCGCCGATCTTGCGCGTGGTGGAGCCGGCCGTGCGCGGGGCGCCGACCATGGCGGCAATCTCAGCGGGAGTGTAGGCGACCTGCATGGACACAAAAAAGCCCTGTTCGTTGGAACAGGGCTTGGCAAGGCTTGTTACGGCTTCTTGGCGGCCGGCGGGGTGCTGACATTGGGCACCGAGAAGGTCGTCGGCGCCGCGCCGGCGGGGGCGGCGGCCGGCTTGGTCGGGGCTGGGGCGGCGGCGGCGGCGGACGCGGACGCGGCCGGGCGGTCCTTGTTCACTTCCTTGACCACCGCATCGGTGATGTCGTAGGCGGGGTCGGAATACAGCACGCTCGGGATGCCGAACAGCGTCGGGCCGGACTTGTCGACCACCAGCGTGGCGCCCTGGCGCTTGGCAAGGTCGTTCACGATCTTGGTGATTTCCTCGAGGAGGAGGTCGCGGTGGGTCTTGATGCGCTGCTGGAGAGAGCGCTGGGTGTTGTTGCGGAAATTCTGGACCTCACCCTGCTTGCGCTGGATGTCCTCGAGCTTCTTCTGCGCGTCGTTCTCGGCCTTGCTGCGGGCCTCGGCGGTGAGGACGGTGTTCTTGGACTGCTCCATGAGCTCCTTGTATTCCTCCACCAGGGTCTGGCCCTGCTTGTTGAGCTCCTCGACCTGCTCCGTGGCCTTCGTCTCGGCATCACGGAACTTGGCGTTGGCCTCCTCCGTCTTGTAGTGGTTGTCGTAGACCTTGGCCATGTCGACCACGATGAGCTTGACGGCCGGCTGCGCCTGCAGGGCGGTGAAAGCCGCGCCAAAGGCGGCCAGGGAAATTAGGGTGCGGATCATCTTGTTCATAATGGGTGGTGGGGGTGGTTAAAAGCGGGTGCCGAACGAGAAATTGAACTGGGTGCCTTTCTTGTTAAACTTATCCCCGGTTAAGGGAATACCGAAATCAAGGCTGAGCGGGGCGCCGGCCACGAACAGGCGCAGGCCGAAGCCGAAGTTGTCGTTGTAGTTGACCGGGCTGAAATCATACGGGTCCTCATTCGCAAAGCCGCCGTCATAGAAGATCGCGGCCCGCACCGGCTTAACAATGTCGAAGGAATATTCGACGCTGACAAAACCATAGGTGTTGCCGCCGATCGGCTCGCCGGTGGGATCCTTGGGCCCGACGGTGCGGAACTCGAAGCCGCGCAGGTCCTGCGGCCCGCCCAGGAAGAAGCGGTCATAGAACGGCACGCCGGGGATGTAGGGGCCAAACGTGACCGGCTGGCCGGTCAGCGGATCGGTGACCGTGCGGGTGATCGGCTTGCTGCTCTGGCCGAAGCTGTCCGCCACGCCCGTGCGGCCGATGATCGCGATGACCTGCTCCTGGAACTCGGCGATCGGAAAGAATTTCGAGCCGCGGAACTCAAGCTTGTAGTAGTTGTTGTCGCCGCCCAGCGGGCCGCCGGCGACGTTCATGTCCAGCACCGCATAATTGCCGCGGGTCGGGTTGATGAGCTTGTCGCGCGTGTCCTGGATCAGGCTCAGGCCCACCCGCGAGGTGGAGGTGTTGCCGGCCTGGGCCAGGATGGAAAGCGGCGCGCTCGACGCCACGTTGTCGATGCCGACGATCTGGTAGCTGTAGGACAGCCGGCTCTCGAGCCAGTTGAAGAGCCGCTTGCGGAGATAGATTTCCCCGCCGGTGCGGATTTCCGTGTAGAAGGAGCTGTTGTACTCGGAGGTCTGGCGGAAGATCTGGAAGCCCAGCGAAAGTTCGCGCTCGAAGAGCCACGGCTCCTCGAAGGCGAGGATGACCTCGCTCGACTGCGAGCCGATCTGGAAGCGGAGCCGGAATTTCTGGCCGTCACCCTGGAAGAACGACCGGCGGTTGAAGAGGTCGAAGTTCGACTGCGTGACCTCGGCAAAGATGACCGCGCGCTCGAGCGAGCTGAAGCCCGCGCCGAAGGTCAGGTTGCCCGTGCGGGCCTCCCGGACGGAGATCTTCAGGTTGCGGCGGCCCGGGATGTTGGTGGACTCGTCGGTCACGTTGACCGGGTCCTCGAAGAAGCGGGTGTTCTCCAGGCGCAGCTTGCTGATCTTCATCAGCACCGAGCTGAAGACGTCGCCCGGCCCGAGCGCGAGCTCGCGCAGGATCACGATGCTCTTGGTCTTGTCGTTGCCCTCGATCTTGATGGACTCGACCTGGAAGCGCTCGCTCTCGTTGACCTGAAACTCGACGTCGATGTTGCCGGTATCGAGGTTGGGCTTGCGGACGAGGCGGACCCGCGTCTGCAGGTAGCCGTCGCGACCGTAGAACTCCTCCAGCGTCTCGGCATCCTTGTCCAGCAGCGAGGGGACGAAGACCTGGCCCTTCTTCTGCCGCGGGATCAGGCGCAGGAGCCGCGAGGGATAGAGCTTGTTGCCCGTGAAACTGATCTCGCCGAGCTTGTATTGGCGGCCTTCGTTGACGCGGAGGGTGATGATCAGCCGGTTCGGGTTCGGGTAATCAAAGGTGATCTTGTCCTCGGCGATCTCGATGTCGAGGTAGCCCTGCTCCTTGTAGTAGTCGCGCAGCTTGCCCAGGTCGGTGTCGAAGTCGTCGTCCTTCAACCGGCCGCCCCCGGTGAGCCAGGAGAACATGTGCCATTTCTTGGTCTCCATTTCCTTCCGCAGCTTGCGGGCTTTGACGTGGTCGTTGCCCACAAAGTTGATGGAACTGATGCGGACCTTCGCGCCCTCGCGGATCTTGAACGTCACCGAGCCAAAACCGGTGCTGCGGTTGCGGTCCACGCTGTAGGTGACCTGGGCCTGGTTGAAGCCGTTCTTCTGGTAAAATTCGTAGATCTTTTGCGCATCATCCTTGATCTGGCGCTCGTCGAGCGCGCCATTGTCCGCACTCTTGACCTCTTTCAGGAGGCGCCGCTCCTTGTATACCTTGTTGCCCTCGAACAGGATCCGGAGGATACGGAATTTCGGGGTCACCTCGAGCACGATGTTCACGACGTTGCCCGGCAGGGCCTCGCGCTTGACCTCGATGAACTCGAACAAGCCCGTCCGGTAGAGCGAACGGATGTCGCGGTCGATCAGGGCCTCATCCAGCTCGGTGTCCGCGCGCAGGGCCATGTTGGCCCGCACGATCTGCTCGCTGACGTTGGCCATGCCCACGAATTTGATCGCGATGGCCCCGATGTGGAAGACGGGCGCGGCCTGCTGCTGCTCCTGCGCCGGCTGGTCTCCGGCGGCTTGCGCGCGCAGCAAGCCGGTGGCGGCCAGCAGGGAAATAAAAATGAATAAAACCCGGAAAACCGGGTTACGGTGTGAAGTTTTCAAAGCGCGTAATTTCTTGAAGGAAAGTTAGTTTCAAATCACCTACCGGTCCGTTGCGCTGCTTGGCAACGATTAAATCCGCCGCGCTGGCGGCGGTCTGGAATTTTTCGTCGGCATCCTTGGGGCGGGAAAGCATTAAGACCACGTCGGCATCCTGTTCGATGGAGCCGGATTCGCGCAAGTCCGACAGGCGCGGGGTGCGATTTTCCTTCTCCGACGAACGGTTGAGCTGGCTTAGGACTATCACGGGCAGGTCTAGTTCCTTCGCCATCGCCTTTAATCCGCGCGAAACCTCCGCCACCTGCTGTTCCCGGGGGGCGCGGGGGTCCGAGCCGCTCACCAGCTGGAGGTAATCGACAATGATCAGCCCGAGTTTCTTGCGGGCGTAGATGCGGCGCGCCTTGGCCCGCATTTCCATGATCGTGAGGTTGCTCGAATCGTCGACGAGGATCGGCGCCTTCTTGAATTCCTCGGCCGCCTGGCCGAGTGCATTGACCTCGCGACCGTCGCGGGCGACCAGGCCGTCGCGCAAAAGCTTCATGTTCACCCGCGAACGGGCGCACAGCATGCGGAGCGCCAGCTGGGACGAGCTCATTTCGAGCGAAAACACCAGGGTCGGCACCGGGTCGCCCTTGCCGGGCTTGGGAATGGCGGCGGCCTCGGCGATGTTCAACGCGAAGCTGGTCTTGCCCATCGAGGGGCGGGCGGCGACGACGATCATTTCCTGCCGCTGGAAACCGAAGGTCATCGCGTCCAGGTCCTTGAAGCCCGAGGTGATGCCCGTGAGCTCGCCCTTCTTCATGAGCAGCTTGGCGATGACCGTGTTGGCCTCCTTGATCGCCTCCTTGATCTCCTGGGCGCTGTCGCTGACGCGGTCCTGCGTGACCTTGAACAGCTCCTGCTCGATCTTGTCCACGAACTCCTCGAGCCCGCCGGTGAAGCTGTAGGCCTGCTCGACCGCCCCCGTCGCCGTGCGGATCAGCTCGCGGAGCAGGTGCTTCTCGCGGACCTTCTCGATGAAATAGCCGGCGTGGGCGGTCGTCGGGATCTTGCCCGTGACCTGCATGAGATAGGCGAAGCCGCCGACCGCCTCGATCTGGCGGCGGGTCTTCAGCTCCTCGGCCAGCACCTCCAGCGTCACCACCGCGCCCTTCTGGTAGAGCTCGGTGATGATCTCGAACAGCAGGCGGTTGGCCGGGTAATAAAAAGATTCCGCCGCCAGCCGCGCCTCGAGGCAGCGGGCGATGGTGTCGCTGCCGTCGAGCAGGCAGCAGGCGATGACATGCTCCTCCGCCTCCGCGCTGTGGGGCGGAGAACGGTCGGGCGCCGACGCGGGCAGCGTTGGCTCGGATGAAGACGATGGCTGGCCGCGCCGGGAGGTAACGGGCGTCAGAGCCATGGCCGGGAAAGGGGTCGGAACGCCGCGGGGGACGTTACGACGCGGCGGGCTCGATCGGGTTTTCGGAGACGACGTCGAACGAGAGTTCCACGCTGACCTCGGGGTGCAGCTTGATCTTCACCTCGTGCTTGCCGAGGGTCTTGATCGGCTGGCCGAGGTGGATGCGGCGCTTCTCCACGGTGACTCCGGCCGCGGCCAGCTTCTCGTGGATGTCGTTGACGGTGACGGCCCCGAAGAGCTTGCCACCCTCGCCGGTCTTCACGGCGATGGCGATGCCGGCCTTCTCGATCTGCTTGGCGAGCGCCTGCGCGCCGTCGAGTTCCTTGGCCTCGCGGTGACCGCGGGCCCGCTTGAGGGCCTCGACATGCTTGCGGTTGGCCTGCGTGAGCGGCACCGCCTTGCCCTGGGGCAGGAGGAAGTTGCGCGCGTAGCCGGCGCGGACTTTGACCTGGTCGCCCTCGGCGCCAAGGCCGTCGACCGGTTTGAGGAGGAGAATTTCGTGATTAGCCATGATCGGATCTGTGTTGGATGATTGAGATTTAAGGGAGTCGGCGGGCGCGGCTCAGAACGGCACGTCCTCGTCGAGGTTTTCCTGCGCCGCCGGGGCGGCGGGCTTGGGGGCGGCGCCGGGCCGGGGGGCATAGGCGCGGGCTTCCCCACCCTCGCCGCCGCCGGCGGGGGCACCGTCGGAACGGCCGCCCAGGAACTGGAAATTCTCGAGCACGACCTTCATGCGGCTGCGCTTTTCCTTCGTGGTCTTGTCCTCCCACTGGTCGAGCCGCAGGCGGCCCTCGACGAAGAGCGGACGGCCCTTGGTGCAATACTTCGCGATGGTCTCGCCCTGCTTGCTCCACGCCTCGATGTCGACGTAGGTGACCTCCTCGCGCTCGCCGCCGCTCTCGTCCTTGAACTTGCGGTTCACGGCCAGGCTGAACTGGCAGATGGCGGTGCCCTTCGGCGTGACCCGGAGTTCCGGATCGCGCGTCAGGTTGCCGATGAGC
>JBKJTZ010000125.1:0-7184 GCA_046590295.1 Lacunisphaera sp. | reverse complement strand
CGCGCTCAAATTCTCCATGGACATGTACAAGGAGAAATTGATCGATTGGAAAACCGCGATCAGGCGCAACCCGGCAGACCAGCTCGACCAGCTCCTCGCGCCCATCTTTGACGTCGCGGAAGCGAAGAAAGCGAAGACGATTGCGAGCGGGCTGCCCGCCGGTCCCGGCGCCGCTTCCGGTAAGATTTTTCTCAACGCCGATCGCGCCGCCGCGGCCGCGGAGAAGGGCGAGAAGGTGTTGCTCGTCCGCAACGAGACCAGCCCGGAAGATCTGCGTGGCATGATCGCGGCGGAAGGCATCCTGACCGCGAAAGGGGGCGTTTCTTCACACGCGGCACTGGTTGCGCGTCAGATGGGCAAGGTCTGCATCTGCGGCGCCTCCGCACTCCAGATCGACTACGCGAAGAAGACGGTCACGGTAGGAAAACAGGTCTTCAAGGAAGGCGACTTTCTTTCCATCGACGGCACCGCGGGGACGGTTTACGCCGGCCAGCTCGCCACCGCCCCGAGCGAGATCATTACCGGCACGGTAGAGAATGACAAAGCCGCGCAGAAGACGGAAAAGTTCAAGGCCTTCAACCAGCTCATGACCTGGTGCGGGGAGATCGCGCGTTTGAAAGTACGCTGCAACGCCGATAACCCCGAGCAGACGAAAATTGCGCTCGCCTTCGGCGCGGTCGGCATCGGGCTCACTCGCACCGAACACATGTTCTTCGAGGGCGACCGCATCGACGCCATGCGCGAGATGATCCTCGCCGACACCCTCGGCGCCCGCGAGGCCGCCCTGGCCAAGCTCCTCCCCTACCAGCGCGGTGACTTCTTCGGCATCTTCAAGGAGCTGAAGGGCCTCCCCGCGACCATCCGCTTCCTCGATCCCCCGCTGCACGAGTTCCTCCCGCACGCAAAGGAGCAGCAGATGGACCTCGCCCGGAAACTCGGCCTCCCGGTGGAGCGCATCATGCAGCGCGTGCACGAGCTGCATGAATTCAACCCGATGCTCGGCTTCCGCGGCTGCCGCCTCGGCATCAAGTTCCCGGAGATCACCCGCATGCAGGCCCGCGCCGTCCTCGAGGCCGCCGCCGATGCGACCAAGGCCGGCTACAAGGCCCGCCCCGAGATCATGATCCCGCTCGTCGGCTTCAAGCAGGAGCTCGATCTGCAGACGGCCATCGTCCACGAGGTCGCCGCGCAGGTGCAGAAGGAGAAGAAGGTGAAGATCAAGTATTCCGTCGGCACCATGATCGAGATCCCGCGCGGCGCGCTCACCGCCGACGAGATCGCGCAGACCGCCGAGTTCTTCAGCTTCGGCACCAACGATCTCACGCAGACCTGCCTCGGCATGTCGCGCGACGACTCCGGCTCCTTCCTCGGCGCCTACCAGGAGGCCGAGATCTTCAAGAAGAACCCGTTCGCCTCGGTCGACCAGACCGGCGTGGGCCAGCTCATGGAGATCGCGATCAAGAAGGGCCGGCAGACGCGCCCCGACATCAAGCTCGGCATCTGCGGCGAACACGGCGGCGACCCGGACTCGGTCAAGTTCTGCCACAAGCTCGGCCTCACCTACGTCAGCTGCAGCCCGTATCGCGTCCCGGTCGCCCGCCTCGCCGCGGCGCAAGCCGCCATCGCGGACAGCAAGAAGTAATTCGTGGGCCAGCGAGCTCGCTCGCGCTTCTCTCAGCCCCGGTCCTCACGGACCGGGGCTTTTATTTACCATTTGCCAATCGTCAGGTTTACCTGCGCATCGCCACGGGCCGCCCACCACATGAAACCGAAAATCTCATCCGCCGAGACCTGGACTCCACCCAAGGAGACGCCCACGCAAAGGGCCGCCCGCCGCCGCAGATTGAAGAAGATTCTCAAAGCTGGTCTGGGCCTGAAGCCATGTGAGCTGAAGAACGCCATCCGACCGGGCTATCTGGAGACTTATCAGGCCATGGAAGACCCCGCTCCCTATGGCCGCCGCCGTTCTCGTCGATAGCAACTTCTTCATCGCCTGTCAGCGCCGGGATCAGGATCCTTTCGCCGAACTCAATAAGTTCGCTGACCAGCATGAATTCCTGACCTGCGGGATGGCCACTATGGAAGTGCTTCGCGGAGTTTCCGGGCCCCGGGTCGCACAGCGCAACCGTCCCGGCTTCTCGGTCATGATCTACGTTCCCACCACCAATCGCGTCTGGGACCTGGCCACGGATATCGCACTCGCCCTCAACCGCAAAGGCACGCCCATCCCGCCGCAGGATTCGCTCATCGCCGCCCATGCCCTCCACGCCGGCGCCGCCGTGCTGACCTTGGACAAGGACTTCTCATACCAACGTCCTGTAATTTCTGGACTTAGCTGATCGTAACGGTAGGGGCGGTTGCCCCCAACCGCCCTCGTTGGAGCAAGGGCCGTTGAGGGCAACGGCCCCTACCATAGGTCCATTTATCTCGGGACGTTGGTATCAGCCACCGCGCAGGCGGGGCGACTGATCCCGGGCTTGCAGCAGCAAGCAACGGGGCAGCGCGTCCCTAGTCTGACCGTATTGGACCGCCTGTCGTGAATTTCAGCAAAGATCCCCCGAGCCCGTCACGGGGCATTTGCTCAAGACAGTCCTCAACCCGAAGCGGGCATTATTGTGTGAGCAAGGTGGTTGCGGCTTCCAGCCGCAGTCTTCACCGGCTGGCAGCCGGTGCCACTTTCCATCCAAGCCGGGGCTGGCCCCGGGGCATTAGACCCAAGGAGAGTCAAACTGGCGGGGCGGATTTGCCTCCGGCCGCGCAGATTTCTCCGCGCATTGTCCGATCCTTGCCCCGGTCACTCCGCCAGCAAACCGCCGATGATGGCCCCGACTTTCAAATCCGAGGCCTGGCCAAAATGACTGGCGCGGATGCGGCCCTCCGCGTCGATGATCACGAGGCTCGGCGTGCCTTGCAGGCCGTAGGCGCGCATCGTCCGGGGAATCGGACCCGTCCCCTCCCCGCCCGGACGGTCGACCGCGATCGGAAAAGTAAGCCGGTATTCGCTGGCAAAAACCCGCAGCGCGGCCGGCCCCATCACCTCGTGATGTTCAAACACCGTGTGCAGACCGATCACCGCGACCCGGTCCGGGTCGAAGTTCCGCCGGATCTCCTGCGCCTGCGGCAACCCGTGGGAGACGCAGCCAGGACAGAGCATCTGAAAGGCGTGCAGCACGACCACGCGTCCGCGCAATCCCGCGATGGTCAGCGGCGTGTCGGTGTTGAGCCAGAGATCGGCCTCGAGGGCCGGGGCCGGCGGCCAGTCGGTGGCGGTGGTGGTGGGATGCGGTTTTTTCATGGCAAAGGGCGGGACCCGGCGGCGAATAAGGGGCCGGCGGCCGGTGATTAGTTTCTTTCTACGGTTTGGAGGTGCAAGGCAACAACCCGGTCGCCCGCCGCGACGCCGGGGAGGAGGAGAGAGGAGAATTTCACGGGCGGAAACATTTGATTTCGGTTTTTCGGTGATGCCACTGGTCCGCAGGACGGACCGACCACAGGACCATACCCCATCATAGCGCTGTCCGCCAGAGGGCACCTGGTGGGGCTCAGGCGCCGCAGGGAACGGCTGGACCATGCGCGCGGACCGATACTATTTGCTGGAAACTGCCACCGGATTCCCTTCAGTCCTTCCTCTCCGGACTCCATGAAAAAACTCTCCCGCCTCCTCCTCGCCGCCCTCGCCCTGGGCCTCACCGCCTACTCTCCCCTCGCCGCCCAACAGGCACCGGCGTCCCCGCTGGCCGCGCCCGAACAGCCGCCCGCCGATCCCGTCATGGAGGACCTCACGGCCCTCGTGCAAAAAGTGAAGGCCAAGATCGGCGCCGGGCAACGGACCGCCGAGGCGCTCGCCCCGGAGCTCGCCGAATTCGACCAGCTGCTCCTGAAATACGGCGGCCAGAAGACCGACATGGTGGCGACCATCCTCCTGATGAAGGCCGGCCTCTACATCCAGGTGCTCGACGAGCCCGCCCAGGCCCGCGAACTGATCGTGGCGCTGAAGCGCGACTTCCCCGGCACCGAGCCCGCCGCCGGCGCCGACAATATCCTCGCCGAACTCGACCGCTCGCTGCAGGCCAAGGCCGCGAAGGCGGCGCTCCTCGGCCACGCCGCGCCCGAGCTCAACTTCCAGTGGGCGTCGCGCGCCGGCCTCAAGACCCTCTCCGGCCTGAAGGGCCAGGTCGTCGTCCTCGACTTCTGGGCCACGTGGTGCGGCCCTTGCATCGCATCGTTCCCGCAAATCCGTGAACATGTCGCGCATTTCAAGGGCGCGCCGGTGGCGTTCGTCGGGGTCACGAGCATCCAGGGCTCCGTGGCCAACCTGGGCAGCACGCGCATCGACACCAAGGGCGACCCGGCGCGCGAGATGGCGCTGATGACCGATTTCATGAAGGCCAAGGAAATGACCTGGGATGTCGCCTTCAGCGCGGAGCCCGTCTTCAACCCCGCCTACGGCATCGAGGGCATCCCCTTCGTCGCCATCATCGCGCCCGACGGCACGGTCCGCCATGCCGGCCTCCACCCCGGCGACCCCGCGGCCGACATCGCCGGCAAAATCGAGGCGCTGCTCAAGGAATTCAAGCTGCCGTTGCCCGCGCCGAAGGCGTGAAGCGGACCAGACCTGTAGGTCGGGGTTTACCCCCGAGAGATTGCACCCGGGGTGTCGGGCCTGAAGCCCGACCTATCCCTAACTGAACGGCTACCCGTTCTCATTCGCCGAGCGACTTCCGCAGCCGGGCGAGTTCCTCACGCAAGAGGCGCACCTCATTTTCCAGCGCCAGCAGGCGTTGTTCGGCTTCGGGCGGCAAGGACACGCTGATCGTGACCGGCTCCGGCACACCCGGCGCATCCGCCACCGCCTCTCCGGTCAGCAGCTGCACCCAGCGCGCCTCCTTTTGTCCGGGCTGCCGCGGCAGCTTGCGCACAAGCGCCCCGGAAGTCCGCCCGGCCAGCTCTGCCAGGATGAGTTCCCCCTCCTCCACCGCGGGCTGGGCGTGCAACCGCTCCGAGTTCCCGCGCAATCCCGCCGTGGTCTGCGGACCGCGCAGGAGCAGTTCGCCCATCAGCGCGCGGGCAGCCGGTTCCATCGGGTGGACGGCGTCGATCTTCTGCTTGTATTTGGGCACCCGGGCGTCGGCCCCGGCAAAGACCACGGCGAGCCGCGCCTGGCGCAGTTCATCCAGCGCCGCCTCCGTCTCGCGGGCGCCCACCTCCATCACCGGCTCCCGGTTGCTCTTCTGGTTGCAGGCGTTGACGAGCGCATTGAGCGTGAGCGGGTAGGCGTCGGGCGTGGCGAACTCCTTCTCAATGAGGCAGCCCAGCACCCGGGCCGCCAGCAACGAGATCGGGACGATCCCCGCTCCCCCAGTTGAAACCGGAACATCAGTATCCATGCCTCACAGAACCCATCCCCCGGATCCGGCGCAAGCCGGGGAATCACCGCCCTACAACCGGCCGATTTCCACCATCATCACCGCCAAGCATGACGGACATATCCCGTGCGTCAGGCGAGGCAGCTGCTCGGCCTCAAGCAGGCGCAATTCCACCACGGCTTCCTCCACCGGCAGCCACCGCAGGTCAGGCATGGCCACCTGCTGGCACCAACTGCAGACCCGCAGGAGTTCCTCACTGCGCTCCTGGCCCGGCTCCAGCACCGCCACCGATGGGCGCGCCTGCTCATGCTGCAGGCTGGAGGAAAACTCCACCTCCCCGTTGGCCAGCTGGCAAATATTCATCTCGAAGGTCCGGCGTTTGCCCGGGGCATCGCAGCGGTAGTTGAACCGCAAGGATTTTCCCTGCCGGGCCCGCTTGATCATCTGGAGGTACAGCTCGCCTATCGTCTCGTCCTCGATCGAATCCAGCAGGTTCGTTCCCAGAATCCGCTCCGGCAGCACGGCTTCACCGAAATTACTCCGGGCAAAATCACTCCACGCCGGGTTGACGCTGGTTATCAGGTTTCCGGTGTCTATGCGGTAGAGGAGGGTGAGGGAATGTTCGGCGGGACTCACAAAGAAACAACGTGGGCAACCTGCAGTCTTGAGCCCGTCAACACGAGCCCATTCCCGTCCGGGCTCCAGTGGCCCGCCGTCCCGGCCTCACTTCGCCTCGTCGATGATTTTTACCATCGTCGCCTCGACCTCCTCCGCGATGACCTTGAGGGCGGGCAGGGGCGACAGCATCTCCAGCATGGCCCCGGGCCGGATCATGCCGATCCACGTTTTTCCCTGGCTCTCGTAGACCGAGATGCGGCACGGCAGGGCGACGTTCATCGTGAAGTCCAGCCGGAGCACCTGGTCGGCCTGGGCGGGGTTGCACACCTCGAGCACATGGCACTCGCTGGTCTGGGGGAAGCCCTTGCCGGTGAGGGTTTCCTTCAGGTTGTAGACCTGGAGGGTGCCGAAGCCGTGCGACTTCGCGACGGTCTGGACATCGGCGGCGGCCTGCGCCGCCGTCTTGCGGGTGATCACATCATAGCGCATAAATCGGGTGGGTTGAAACCGAAGCTTACGCCTTTTCCCGCCGGCCACAAGGGGTTAGTCGGTTCCCGGGGGTGAGCGGAACCCGGGCCCTCTCCGGGCCAAAGGAGCTGGCTGCTGAACTGAAGAAACTGGAAGCCAGTTTGACCTCGCGGCTCGATGGGCATGAGGTGGCCATCGTCGACGTCCTGCAACGCCTCATGCAACTCCAGGATCCGCCTCCCTTGCCTCCCCGGCCGGAAAAATCGCTGGGTTTTATACGACGATGAACCGCCGGCGCGAAAGCGCTGATGCCAATTGCCATTCAGTTTGGAACAGTAGGGCCGGCGCCCGTCACCGGGCCGGCCGGCCGACAAACGGCAGCCCTTCAAAAGACTCAAAGCATATCGTAATTGGTATGAGTTGTCGCAGCTTGGCGCGAAGCGGAGTCCGCGCCATACCGGCCACGCTTAAAGCGTCCGGCCAAACCACTCCACCGTCGCCGCCACCGCACGGGTGGCGTGGCCCAGCTCCGGCTGGAACACATTGAAGATGTGGTCGGCGCCCTCGATGAGCAGCTTCTCCTTGGTTTCGCCGGGGGCGACCTTCAGCAACTCGTCGTCGCGTTGCGGCAAAAAGTCCTTCGTGCCGCGCACCGTCAGCAACGCCCCGGGATACTTCACCAGCGAAAGGTCCAGATCAATCCCACGGAAGCTCTCGTAGAAAGCCCGCTTC
>JBKJTZ010000057.1:0-12432 GCA_046590295.1 Lacunisphaera sp. | reverse complement strand
CATTTGCCCTGTTTGTCACACGGGCGTCACGAAACCGTAACATGGGTCCGTTATCCTGGGGACCTCGCTGCGGCCATCTGGCCGGAGCAGATCATCCAACCAGGCAACATCCACAGGACTAAACATGTTCAACCTAAGATCCAAACTGCTCGCCCCCTTGGCCGCCCTCCTCTGCGCCGGCACGGCCTTCGCGCAGGACAGCGGCCCGCTCATCGACCTGCTCGTGAGAAAGGGCATCATCAACGACCAGGAGGGCGAGGAACTGCGCGCCGACCTGGCCCGCGACGCCAGCGCGGCGGTCACCGCGACCGTGGCTGGCGGCAAGAGCACCAACTCGATCCAGATCGACGGCCGCATGCAGCTCCAATACGCCGGCCTCTCCAGCGACCAGGCCACGGCCACCGCCTCGACGTATGTGAACCAGTTTTTCCTGCGCCGCATGTATCTTGGGGTGAAAGCCGGCGTCGGCCCGAACTGGACGGCTGTGCTGAACTACGATTTTTCCGGCGGCAGCTTTGACAAGGGCTACATGGAGTGGAACGGCTTCTGGGGCGAGGTGCCCGTCGCCCTCGATTTCGGCCTGCGCAAGGTGAACCTCGGGTACGAGGAATACACCTCCTCGGGCAGCCTCAAGGCGATCGAGCGCTCGCCCGTCACGCGCTTCATGGTGGAGCCCAACAACGGCCGTCGCCTGGGTGCCGCCAGCTACCGGATCGGCGCCTTCTTCGAGGGTGGTGACATCAATGTCCGCAAGGGCAAGAGCACCGGCCTGTTCTATGGAGCGGCCGTCACGAATCCGCAGCGTTCCGAGACGTTCGGCGACGCGGGCATCGACGGTTCCAAGTCGGCCGGCAGCAGCGCCGTCAACCGACCGGCCTTCTGGGCCAATGTCGGCTACTCCAGGGTGACAACCCCGGAAAACAAGTTCATGATCGGCGCAGCCTGGGGCCGGCTGCCGGACATCGGCGGCGCGGGGAACACCAACTTCGGCAAGGGCTACGACATCAGCCTCTACTCGATCTATGGCGATGCGACGTTTGGCAAACTCAACCTCGCCGGCGAGTTCATCCACGCCACGGTCGACGGCGTCTTGAACGCCGGGACCAAGGATGCGGGCCCGAACGGCTACTGGATCCAGCCCTCCTACCTGTTCACGGAGAAGCTTGAGGGCGTGTTCCGCTTCAGTGAGGTCGACGCGGACGGCCGCGGCATCCGCACCTCCGACGGCGTCCGGGCCTCCCCGGGGTCCAAGACCGGCCAGGCACTCAAGGAATACTACATCGGTCTGAACTACTATTTCTTCAACCAGGACGTGAAGCTTCAGCTTGGCTACGTCAACGGCGAGACCAGCGACGGGGCGAGCGAGAAGGTCTCGGGCATCCGTTCCCAGCTGCAGATCAACTTTTGATCCAACCGCCTCACGAACCATTCAACAACCATCATCATGAAAAAAATCCTGATCCTCTCCACGGTCTTCCTCTCAAGCCTCTCGCTCCACGCGCAGAAACTCGTCATCAAGGGCTCCGACACCCTCGGGGCCAAGCTCGTCCCGATGCTCGCGGAGGACTACAAGGCCCGCCACGAGGGCGTGGCCTTTGAAATCGCCGCCGAGGGCTCGACCACCGGCATCGCCGCCATCATCGACGGCACCGCCCAGATCGGCATGTCCTCCCGCCGGGCCAAGCCCACGGAAATGTCCGCCGGCACGGCCAAGGGCGTCGCGATGAAGCCCACGATCGTCGCCTTCGACGGCATCGGCGTCATCGTCAACCAGGACAACCCGCTCTCGGCCCTGACCAGGCGCCAGGTCGAGCAGATCTTCGCCGGCGACATCACCGACTGGTCGCAGGTTGGCGGCACCCCGGGCAGGATCTCGATCTACACCCGCAACACCTCCTCGGGCACCTATGCCGACTTCAAGGAGCTCGCGATGAAGAAGCGCGACTATGCCTCGTCCTCGCAGAAGATGGCCGGCAACGAGCAGATCGCCGCTGAAGTGGCCAAGAATACCAATGGCATCGGTTACGTGGGTCTCGCCTATCTGCACGACCCCGGCATCAAGACGGTCGGCATCGATGGCGCGCTCCCCACCGAGGAATCGGTGCAGGCCAAGAAGTATCCCTACGCCCGCCCGACATTCTACTACACGAACGGCGAACCGACCGGCGAGGTGGCCAAGTTCGTCGAGTTCACCCTCAGTGATGAGGGCCAGAAAGTAGTCCGCAAGGTCGGCTTCGTGCCGGTCCGTCCGCTGAACTGATCTGCCGCGCCCAGGGGTATTACCCGCCGCCCTGCCCGGACTGCGGGCGGGCACTTTGTAACGCAACCGTAACCTGCCCCGGTTGACCGGTCCCGGCCGTCGGTCCGATGCTTCCTTCGCTTTTCCGCATGCCTGCCTCCACCGCCACCGCCACCCCCCGCCGCCGGCCGACCCGCGAAGTCCTGCTGCCGCGCCGCCGCGGCTGGTTTTTCGGCCTCACCGGCGACGGGTTCATCAAGTACGTCTTTCAGGGCAATGCGCTGGTCTCGATCGTCGTGCTGGCGCTGATCACCTTCACGATCTTCAAGGACGCGGTGGGCTTTCTGCCGATGAACCACGCGAACCTCGTCCTCTACCGGCAGGCCGGGCTGGAGTTTGTGGACCTGTACCGCGAGCAGGTGACGGCGCACAGCACCCTCTCCCGCTATCTCGCCAGCGTGCGCGCCGGGAAACTCAACCTGCTGATGAAGCAGGACGGCCTGGCGCCGGTGGCGGCGATGACCCGCCTCGCGGAATTCGACCGGTTCGCCAACCGCTTCGCCGACACCATCAACGAACAGGAGGCCCTCCTCGGCACCATGACCGACCTGGTCTCGGCCGTGAAGGAGCGGCAAAAAGTGTCGGAGGACCTGGCCGAGGCAAGACGGCATCTGCTCGCCGCCATGCCCGGGGCCGCGCCGGAGCGGGCCGCCCGGCTGCAGGAGGAGGCCGATGCCATCCGGGTCGAGAGGGTTGATTTTGAGGCCGAGATCCAGCCGCTGCTGGCGCTGCGGCCGGAGATCGCCGCGGCCAACGCCAGCCAGGTGGCGGCGATCAAGGCGCTGGTGGCGACGCCGCCGGTCTTCGTGGATGCCGGGCTGAATCGTCAGATGGCGAAGTTCCAGAAATTTGTCGCGGGCTATTTCCAGGAAATGGAGACCACGGCGGCCAGCATGGCTGCCTGGGACCGGCACAAGCCCATCGGCTGGTGGGAATCGTTCACCGCCTTCGCCTTTGGCCGGGAGTGGGTGACGGCCAGCTTCTGGCAGGACTGGTATGGGGTCATCCCGCTGCTCACGGGCTCGCTGCTCATTGCTTTTCTTGCCCTGCTCATCGCGCTCCCGCTCGGGGTGGCCGCGGCGATCTACGTGAACCAGGTGGCCCGGCCGGTGGAGCAGAAGATCATCAAGCCCTATATCGAGTTCATCGCGGCCATTCCGAGTGTCGTGCTCGGCTTCTTTGGCATCGCCATGCTGGGCGAGACGTTGCGCCGGGTGTCGCAGTGGCCGGCGCTCGACTGGGTGCCGGGATTCCCGATGGCCGAGCGGTTGAACGCCGCCACCGCGGCCTGCCTGCTGGCGCTCATGGCGATCCCGACGATTTTCTCGCTGGCCGAGGACGCCATCAACAACGTCCCGCGCTCCTTCAAGGAGGCCTCGCTCGCGCTGGGCGCGACGCGGTTGCAGACGGTGCTCCGTATCATCGTGCCGGCGGCCTTGTCGGGCATCATGGCCGCCATCCTGCTCGGTTTCGGCCGCGTGATGGGTGAGACGATGGTGGTGCTGCTTTGCGCCGGAAACCGCATCCAGATACCCGATCTCAGCTCCGGGCTGGGCGTCTTTTTCCAGCCCGTGCACACCATGACTGGCATCATTGCCCAGGAAATGGGCGAGGTGGTGCGAAACAGCATCCACTACCGCGCGCTGTTCATGGTCGGTGTGGTGCTGTTCCTGATCTCCCTCCTCATCAACTGGCTCGCGCAGAAAATCGTGCGACGCTACCGGATTTCCATCGGATGACCCCGCCCGACGCCTTTGCCCAGAAGCTCTTCGCCCGGCCCACGCCCGCCAAGCGCGCGGAGACCGGCGTGTTTTGGCTGCTCCGCCTGGCCACCTATTTCGTGCTGCTGTGCGCCGCCTTTGTCTTCGCCGACATCGGCTGGAAGGGCGGCGGCGTGGTCTTCCAGACCAAGGCCCCGTTCATCAACCTGCCATTCCTGACCCAGGCGCCGGAGACGCTGAATGTGTTCACGCTGGACGGTCAGGAGCGGTCCATGGGCGACGGGGCCTTCCGGGCATACAAGGCGGCCAACCCGGCGGCGCTGCAGGGCGTGCGGGTCGAGACCTACGTCTATTCGGCCGGCGGCATTTTCCCCAACATCGTGGGGACGGTGCTGCTGGTCGGCGGCTCGGTCCTGATCGCGTTGGTCCTGGGCGTGCTCAGCGCCATCTACCTCAGCGAATACGCGGTGGACGGTCCGTTCATCCGGTTCCTCCGGCTCTCGATCATCAACCTGGCCGGCGTCCCCTCGATTGTGTTCGGCCTGTTTGGCTTCGGCCTGTTTGTCATCGCCTTCGATTTCGGGGTGTCGCTGCTCGCCGGCTGGCTGACCATGGCGTTCATGGTGCTGCCCATCATCATCACGGCCTCGGAGGAGGCCCTCAAGGCGGTGCCGCGCGGCTACCGCGAGGGGTCGCTGGCCCTGGGCGCCACCCAGTTCCAGACCATCACGACCAACGTGCTGCCCTATGCCTTGCCGGGCATCCTGACCTCCTCGGTTCTCTCCATCGCCCGCGTGGCCGGGGAGACGGCCCCGATCATGTTCACGGCGGCCTTCGTCATGCGCGACGAGCTGCCGTGGCAGGTGCAGAAGTGGACGGATTTCTTTTTCCAAGGGGTGATGGCGCTGCCGTATCACATCTACGTCGTCGCCTCCAAGATCCCACAGAATGAATACACCCGTGACGTCCAATACGGCACGGCCTTCGTCTTCCTTTTCACCGTCGCGGCCATCGCCATGACCGCGGTCCTCCTCCGCCAGCGTCTCCGCCGGAAATACAAATGGTAACCTCCCTCCTGCCCATGTCCGAACCCGTTGCCCCTTCCACCGCCGTGCGTCCCGTCGCCGTGGCCCCGGCCGCGCCGTCCGATTCGGCGGCGCGCGCCCTTATTGAGATCGAGGACGTCGATTTCAACTACGGGCCCTCCCGCGCGCTGCACGACATCACTCTCGACATCGCCGAGCGGCAGGTGACGGCCTTCATCGGGCCCTCCGGCTGTGGCAAGAGCACGCTACTGCGCTGCCTCAACCGGATGAACGACCTGATCGACGGCGCGCACGTCTCAGGCGGCCAGGTCCGCATCGACGGCGTGGACATCTACGATCCGCGGGTGGATGTGATCGAGCTGCGCAAGCGCGTGGGCATGGTGTTCCAGAAGTCGAACCCGTTTCCGAAATCCATCTACGACAACATCACCTACGGCCTCCGCATCCAAGGCCTGAAGAACAAGGCCAAGCTCGATGAGATCGTCGAACGCAGCCTGCGCGGCGCCGCACTCTGGGACGAGGTCAAGGACCGCCTGGCCGAGAGCGCCCTCGGCCTGTCGGGCGGCCAGCAGCAGCGCCTCTGCATCGCCCGCGCCATCGCGGTCGAGCCGGAGATCATCCTGATGGACGAGCCCTGCTCGGCGCTCGATCCCATCGCCACGGCCAAGGTCGAGGAGCTCATCCACGACCTGAAGAAGCAGTTCACCCTCGTGATCGTGACGCACAACATGCAGCAGGCCGCCCGCTGCTCCGACCGCACGGCCTTTTTTTACCTCGGCAAACTCATCGAATACGCCGATACCCGGACCATCTTCATGAATCCCGCCAACCCGCAGACCGAGGCCTATGTCTCGGGCCGTTTTGGCTAAGCAAATCCACGGAACTTTAACCACGAAATACACGAAACACACGAAACCCTACCGGAAAGGTCTGCGCCTTCCGTGTATTTGGTGTGTTTCGTGGTGACCCATATCCCATGAAACGATTCTTCGACGCCGAACTGGAGGCCTTCCGCTCCCACCTGCTGCAGATGGGCGAACGCGCCATCGACCAGACCCGCCGCGCCATGCGCGCCCTGACCGAGGGCGACATCGCCCAGGCCGACCAGGTCATCGCCGCGGATGACGCGCTCGACCGGCTGGAGGTGCAGATCGACGAGGAGGCGATCCGCTACATGACCCTGCGCGGTCCCGTGGCCTCGGAGCTGCGGCTCATCGTCGTCGGCATGAAGGCCAGCCACGATCTGGAACGGGTGGGGGACGAGGCCACCGGCATCGCGCGCCGCTCCCGCAAGCTGGCCATCGAGCCGCGGCTGGAGCTCTACGCCGACCTGCCGCGCATGGCCAACATCGCGCTGGAGATGCTGCGCGACGCCCTCGACTGCTTTGTGCAGGAGGACGAGCAGAAGGCCTTGAGCGTCATCCGCCGCGACCATGAGGTGGACAACCTCAACCGGTTGCTCTACCGCCGGCTGACGAGCTACATGATCGAGAACCCCGACACGATTGCGCGGGCCATCGAGCTCATGTTCATTTCCAAATCCCTGGAACGCATCGCCGACCATGCGGTGAGCATCGCTGAGGAGATGGTCTTCCTGTCCAAGGGAGAGGACATCCGCCACAGCGACATCGGCAAGCAGGCGGCCCCGCCGGCGGGGCCGAATCCGCCGGTGTAGCAGAGAAGGTAGGGCGGCGAGTCCCTTCGCCGCCGCGGCGCGGAGCGGAGTCCGCGCCCTACCGGCTCAGTGATACCCCAGCACGTTGCAGATCTTCTCGGTGAAGTAGCCGAGGAGGGCGCAGACCGGGAGGGTGAACACCCAGGCCCAGACGATGCGCTCCACGACGCCCCACTTGACGGCCCCGAAGCGCTTGACGGCGCCGACACCCATGATCGAGGTGGAGATGGCGTGCGTGGTGGAGAGCGGGATGCCGAGGGTGGAGGCAAAGTGGATGATCACGGCGGCGGTCGTCTCGGCGGCGAAGCCATGCACGGGTTGCAGCTTGACCATCTTATGGCCCATGGTGCGGATGATGCGCCAGCCGCCCGCGGCGGTGCCGGCGGCCATGACGATGGCGCAGGTGACTACCACCCATTGATCGACGGCGAACTTCGGCGTGCGCAGGAAGGCGGCCCACGCGGGCAGGTGTTCGAAGGCGCCCGAATTGGTGGCGGTGAACAGCGCGAGCGCGATGATGCCCATGGTCTTCTGGGCGTCGTTCGATCCATGGCTGTGGGCCATGAGAGCGGCGCTGACCAGCTGCAGCTTGCCGAAGACGCCGTTCACGACCCGCGGCCGAAGCCGGTGGACCGCCATGGTGAGCAAAATCATCAGCAGGCCGCCGCCGATAAAGCCGATCACCGGCGAGGTGATCATGGGCAGCACGACCTTGGGCCAGAGACCGGCGGCGGCGCCCTTGGCATCGGTCGTGGCCCAGTGCAGGACGTTCCAGTTGTCGTTCGCCGAGGCGATGGCCGCGCCGCAGAGGCCGCCGATCAGGGCGTGGCTGGAACTGGAAGGCAGGCCCAGCCACCAGGTCAGCAGGTTCCAGATGATCGCGCCGGTGAGGCCCGCGAAGATCGTCACCATCGTCACCACGTTCGTGTCGACCAGTCCCTTGCCGATGGTGCTGGCCACGGCCGTGCCCATCAGGGCGCCGATGAGGTTGAAGAAGGCGGCCAGCGCGATGGCCTGGCGGGGGGTGAGGACCTTGGTCGAGACGACCGTGGCGATGGCGTTGGCCGCGTCGTGAAAGCCGTTGATATACTCGAAGACCAGCGCCGTGATGAGGACGATCAGGAAAATGGTCATGGGACGCGGCGGCGAGGGGTCCGGCGGGCTCAGGAATACTTCAGCATGATCTGGAAGACGACCTGGCCGGCGTCACGCGCGCGGTCGACGGCGGTCTCCACGAGATCGTAGAGCTCCATGAGAATGACCACCTCCTTGGCGTCGTAGGGGCCGTTGTAGAGGTCCTTGACCAGCGCGAGCATGACCTTGTCGGCCTCGCCCTCGGCAAACTGGAGGCGCGAGTGTGCATCCTGGATGCGTTCGATCTGGGTGCCCTTGCGCAATTCCTTCACCATGAAGACCACGGACTCGACGGCCTCTTCCAGCAGCACGACCTGCCGCTGCATGCTGGCGCGCGGCACCCGGGCCGGGCAGATGGTCAGGCGCTCGACGATCTTCTCGACGGTCTTCGGGATGCGGTAGAGGGCGAGCGAGAGCGCCTCGATGTCCTCGCGCTCGAACGGCGTGACGAAGGTCTTGCAGAGTTCCTCCGTGATCTGCTGGGTGATGCGCTTGTCCTTGCGGCGGGTCTGGATGATGTCGTGGATGCTCGAGGCCTGGGCGGCGCTGTCATTGGCGAGGATCTTGGCCAGCAGGCCGGTGCTGACCCGCGCCTCCTCCGCGCTCGCTTCCAGCAGGTCATAAAATTTGTCCTCCTGCCCCATCAGCTTCTTGAAGGAAATCATGCCTGAAAGCGGATAGCCGATGAGCGGAGGGAGGCGAGGCGATATTTGCGAAACTTCCGCTTCCCAGCGGGAAAATGGGGCGGCCAACGGGATTCGAACCCGCGACCCCAAGAATCACAATCTTGTGCTCTAACCAGCTGAGCTATGGCCGCCGTAAAATAGAGAGCGGCGAACATCCATGTGGGCGCGGCGAGTGTCAACTATTTCCCCGGGGATGGTAGTGGGCAGTTTTGGTTTCGTTATTTTCATGGGTCATAAAGTGATGAAGTTAGCAGGCATGAGCCGTATTGACCTGATTGCCAGGATTGCGGGCAGGAAGCCGACTACTCCCGCCCCCAAGCCCCAGCGCGGCTCCCGGCCCACCGGCCGCCCCTTCCAGCTTCGCATGATCGAGGGGCTCAAGCCCAAGGCCCTGAACGTCCATTCGGAGTGGTTGCGGGAACCGGAGGAGTCGGCGGGGAAGGATTGGAAGCCGGGGTTCAGGCATGGGCCGCACCCGCTGACGAGGATTGCGGAGAGGTGGCGTGCGCCCGTTAAGCGAGAATAATCCTTTCATTGTTTTTCCCTTTTCCATATCAAAACCCCCACGGCGACCCCGCTTAGAGCCGTGAGCACGCAAAAGAAACCCACCACGAAATCGACCAAATCAATGTCGTTTTTATTTAACGCCGTGTTGTGGTCTTTTGTCGCTGCGACTGCCACAGGCGTAGCAGCCGGAACCGGGGTATGGGCGCTGTGGTTGAGGACGCGAGAGGCAAAGGCTTCGGCTGCGAATTTGGCGCAATACCAGGCCCGTGCCGCCTTAGACATATCTGCGGCCAATACCCGCGCTGAGGAAGCAAAGAAGGATACTGCCACCGCGCGGCTTGAGCAGGAGCAAATGAAGGCGAGGCTTGCATGGCGTGCGGTGTCTCCTGCTTCGTTGGCCGCCATGGCCGCGCCGCTTGGCGCTGCCAATTCCGTCACCTTAGCATATACGGCAAATGACCCTGAAGCCATGGCCTTTGCGATACAGATATCAAAGGCGTTTGCGGCGGCCGGCTGGAATGTTAACCCTGAGAGCAGGACATACGCCCAGGCCCTGTATTTTGGCGTCTTCGTGAACGGTGCGGACGAATCCTCCAACCGAGTCCGTGCTGCTTTTGCGGCAGCCGGTATCGAGTTCTCAAATGAAATTTTGCCGCCTCCTTTAATCGCGTATAATGTCGTGGGGAATCCGCCGCCGACCCTCATCATGATCGGCTCCAAGAAGCCGCCCTTTTGATTGGCGGCCTTCACGCGCTCTTCTCCTTCTTGGGTGTTCCATCCAGCAGCCCGACAATCTCCTCAATATCCCAAACGTGAACTGCAACACCCGCCTCCATTGCCGGCGTGCAGCGCAAGGTTTGATGCACCCGCGCAAAGTTGTAGTGCATGAAGTGCAAATTCACGCTCGCTTCGTGATTCAAAAACTTCTTGGAGAAGCCGTTGGTTAGCCGGGTAAACCGCCGCATACCCATCCGCATGGTGAGATTCTGGCGCTCAACGTGAGCCGTGGTAATCAGGCTTAGTTCAGGCGATCCGCAAACCGGCGTCCGCTTCACTTCCTTGCACCGGCTGGGCGAGTAGCGGGCCTCAATACGCCCCATGTCCAAGGGCAGGCCGTAAACCTTAACCTCCTGCCCGTAGTCAATTTCGTGGCCGAAAGCCTCCGCTACGACCGTGCGGTAGCTCCTGTGGCCGTCCGTGGTCAGTTGGATGCGGTTGGCGAGGCGTGAGGCCAAGTCCTCCATAAACATGGCGGCGTCCGCAAATTCGCGCAGGCCGACATGCCAGGCCACCATGAGCTTGGTATCCGCATCAATAGCCGTCCATGTCCATACGTCGCCGCGACCCTGCTTGCGTTCGTCGGGTTGCAAATGCTGCTCTTTGCAGCCCACAAAGCTCCAAATCTCGTCACATTGGATGAGCTGGCATGAGAGATTGCGGAGCGTGGCGTCCTGATAAGTCCGCGAGGCATCGCCGATCTGGCAAAGGAGCTTCATTATTGCCTCCTTGCAGTTGCCAGTAAGCCGCGACGTAGCCCGGATGCTGTTGCCTTCGACAAGGCAACGCACGATCTGGCTGCGGGCTGCTGTGCTGAGTTGGTTCACGCCTGAAATTTGGTTACAGTCTTGCGGTTAGAAGGGAGAAGTGGTTTACAAATTATTAGAGCGATTCGAGGCGGCGCGCATATCCCTGTCGCATGTTCGGATTGCAAGATATGACACCCGAACAAGAACTGGCGTTAGCGGCACTAGTAGTAAGAGCATTAAAATGGCTATCGGCGGCAGCATTTGCGGCCACATTGGGTCTGTTGTCCATGCGGCTAGCAGAAGTGTTAGGAGGAGAATGGCGGACGAAAATAAAACTGGCAGGATCAGCACTTCTGATATGCCTGCCATTATGGGGAGGCGCGCAACATTGGTTTCGGAAGGCCCGAGCAAAACAAATTTCCACCATGGCTTCGACCAAGCCACGGGAATTTCCTCCGCTTCCAATAGACGCAGCCAAGATTCTAACGGCATTGTTTGACGGTTTCCCGAGCTGGATGAACGAGAAGTCGCTTCGGGCGAAACTAAATTTAACGGCCCCTGTTGTTCGGCTTTCATTGGATCACCTTACGGCCCAAGAGTTCGTGGATGGCCCAAGATATAGGCTCCAGATGATCGTCATAGAGCCAACTGACCCGCCTTTCAATGACTCGGCTGGATGGAGTTATACAATCAACACCAACGGGGTCCAATATGTCATCGCCAATGGGCTTCGGGCATAAACTCATTCCATGAAAACCGCACTGCGCTGGATATTCCTGCTGCCGCTTTCCGCCCTCGGGGCGTTTGCCAGTTATCTTCTCGTTAAACTCTGGCTGTTTTTCTCGCCCTGGTTTCCTTGGGAATGGTTGCTGCGCCTCGCTACTTGGTGGACAGAGGTTATGGCGAGCGTGGTAATGGGAGCGGTTTTTATCACCGTCGCATACCAAACGGCTCCGCGCGGGAAGATTATTGTTGTGTATGCCGTTGCGGTGCTCGGGCTTCTTTTCATCGCCGGATGCACCTGGGCCGACATCACAATCAACCACCATGAATTCAAAACCGCGTCTGTAGTCTCTACGGTTATTGGTCTGATTTATGGACTCGCCGATGCCCACAAAGAGGAAAGGAATGCGAAGCAGGTTGCTGAATAGAAGGGGATTCATTGTTTGCCCTCCGCGTCTTTAGCGCACTTCCGCACACGCCATGACCAATTCAGGAGATCAACCGCTTCGTGGCAAATTTCGGAATGACGGCCCGCCAGAATATCGCCCCGCAGAATTACGGGATGCGGACGGCCTAGCGATTTCCATAGGGACAGTAACTCTTCCGCCCTATCAAGAGACATGGACGTTCTTTCCGAAAAGGTCCGAAGAAATAACGGACATAACGCTAACGAATGCAGACAGTCTATTTCTGACCCCGGATAGAACAGTGTTAATTGCCCATCTTCGGAAATGCGGATGCCAGGGTCAGCGCCCGCACATTCATTGCGGGGAGAGATAGTTTTATCGGGGCTCACTTGAGCCCCCTTGCGCCATCAGGGACGCTTTGCGATAAGTCGCACGAGGTTGAACGCTGCCACATTGGCGTCCCGCTTGGGCCGCTCACGCCGCACCCCCTTGCGCTTGGGGCGCCTTGGCTTGGGGTGGGAGGGCTTGCGGGGCATGAGCCGACGCTAGGCGCGGTTGGGTCGTCCGCAATGCGGCATTCGGGCGTGACGTGGCAAAACTGCCCACTACCCCCGGGGATTTGTCCCTTGCGGCGGGCGGGGGACCCCCGTTGCTTTGGGGCATGCCCCGGATGCGTTTGCTGACCTTCAACATCGCCCATGCCCGGGG
>JBKJTZ010000026.1:0-8213 GCA_046590295.1 Lacunisphaera sp. | reverse complement strand
ACTTTGCGGTGCCTGAGCCGGTAGGGGCGGGTGCCCTCAACCGCCCTCGGTGAGACCAGGGCCGTTGAGGGCAACGGCCCCTACCTAAAGCGTCTATTCTTCAAGGGACGTTGGTATAACCAGGCCGTAGCAGGGCGCTTCAGCCGGTTCCTGGCCCTGGATGTTTGTTACCTGTCACCTGCCGCCGCCACCGGCGGCTGGCGCAGCGACCAGAGGATATACCAGAACACGCCGACGCAGATGGCGGAGTCCGCGACGTTGAACGTCGGGTAGGTGAAGCTGCCGAAATGCAGGTCGATGAAGTCGACGACGTGGCCGTAGGCGAGGCGGTCCACCAAGTTGCCGACGATGCCGCCGCAGAGCAGGCCGAACGTGAGCTGGGCGGTGTGGTCCCGGAGTCCCAGCTGCCGGCGCCAGAAATGAATGGCCACGAGGGTGGCGCCGGCGAGGATCGCCAGAAACAGGCTCCGGCCCGCGAACATGCTCCAGGCGGCGCCGGTGTTGCCGACGTGCACCAGGTTGAAGAATCCGGGGATGACCGTCTGGCCGGACAGGCCGTAGCTGCCAAAGGGCAGGCGCACGCTGATCCAGTATTTGGTCAGCTGGTCGAGGGCGAGGACCACGAATGCCAGCAGCCACAACCGCCGGTAGGCAAGCAGGCGCTGGATTCTGGATTTCGGCTTCTCGGTTTTCGCTTCCATGGGAAATTCCGGTAGTGGGCGGAGGGCCGCCGGTAATCGAAATTCAAAAGGTAGCAGGCCAGGAGGGTGTCACTCGCCGCCGTCGTCGTCGCCACTGGTGATCTTGCCGCCGTCCTCCTCGGCGCCATCCCCGAAGAGGCCGCCGCGCTCGATGGAGCGGTGGGAGTGGCGTTCGACCTGCTTCTTGGCCTCGGCCGAATAACGGGTGAAGGGCACGGCGAGCAGGCGCTCCCGGGCGATGGGCTTCTGGGTGGATTCGCAGATGCCGTAGGTGCCGGCGTGGACGCGCTTGATGGCGGCCTCGATCTCGGAGAGCGCCTCCTGTTCGTTGGAGACGAGGCTGAGGGCGAAGTCGCGGTCAAAGGTGTCGGTGCCCGCGTCGGCCATGTGCTGGCCGTAGCCGGAGAGGTCGCCGGAATCATCTTTGGACGACTTGAGCAGGGTCTCCTCGGTGTGCTCGCCGAGCTGCGTCAGCACGTGGTGGCGCAGTTCCAGGAGGAGGCGGTAGTAGCGCCGGTATTTGTCGGGGACCTCGGACTCGTCCACCATCTGGGTCCGCGCCTTGCCCTTCTTCGGGTTGAAACCCAGAATGTCGGCCAGCGAGGCGGCCTTCACGAGATGGGGCTTGTGCGGCTTTTCCTGCAGGGCGGTTGTGTGCGGCTTGGCTGTGGTGGCCGGCTTGCCGTTTTTCCCGGCCTTGGGGGAGGTCTCGATCTGCTTCTCGTTCTTTTTCGCGATCTCGCGCACCTCATCGAGGCTGAAGGCAATGGCCTTGGGCGCGGCCTTGCGCTCGAGGAGCATGCGCTTGAGCTCGGTGGTGTTGAGCGACGGCTTGCCACCCTTGGGGGTGGGTTTGGCGGAAGAGGCGGCGGCTTTTTTGGCGGCGGACATGGGAGTTTTGGCCGCGGGCTTGGCGGCGGCATGTTTGTGCGCGGCCGATTTGGCGGCGGCCGGTTTGTGCGCGGCAGGTTTGCGCGCGACCTTGGCCGGTTTGCCCGCAGGCTTCTTGGGGGCGGGCTTCTTCTTCTTCGCGACAGGCTTTTTCGACGTGGACATAGAGGGTGTGGTTCAGGAGTTAAGGGCATCTACGCACCGAGGGCAAACATCTCCGGAGGGGGTCTGCTTTAGGGCTTGCACCCAGCGCCAGCAGCGCGGGCAGCGGACAAAGCCGGACTCCCGGGCGTGGCGGGCTGAGATGGTCAGGTTGCCCCCGGATTGGGCGGTCAAGGTGACCTGGGATACAATGAACAGTTCGGGGAGAAATTCCCGGTGTTTTTCGAGCACGGCGAACGCGGGGTCGCCGGGCGCGCCAGTCAGCGTGAGGACGGCGTCAAGCGACTTGCCGATCGTGCCGGCCTGGCGGAGGGGCTCAAGGGTCTCGTTCACCCGGGTGCGCAGCTGGAGCAGCGCGGCCAGATCGGACTCGACCGCGGGATTCCGCCAGGCCGCCGGCGCGACCGGCCAGTCCTGCAGGTGGATGGAGTCGTCCGCATATTCCCGGCCGGTCGTGGCGAAACTCCAGGCTTCGTCGGCGGTGAAGGTGATGAACGGCGCGAGGATCTTCACCAGGGCGGTGAAGATGGCGTGGAGGGCGGTCTGGGAGGAGCGCCGCAGCGGGTGGGCGGCGCCGAGCGTGTAGAGCCGGTCCTTGAGGACGTCGTGATAGGTGGCCGACAGGGTGACCGAGCAAAACTGGTTGCAGAGCTGGTAGACGCGGTGGAATTCGTAGGCGTCGTAGGCCTTGGTGCATTCGTCGATCAGGACGGCGGTCTGGTGCAGGGCCCAGCGGTCGAGCACGTCCATGTTTTCCGGCGCGACGGCGTGCTGCGCCGCGTCGAAGTCGAACAGGTTGGACAGCTGGAACCTGAGGGTGTTGCGGAAAAGCCGGTAGGCCTCGCCGACGTTCTTGAGGATCTCTTCGTCCACCGGAATGTCATCGCGAAAATCCTGCGAGGCGATCCAGAGGCGGATGACATCGGCGCCGTGCTGGGCGATGTAGGCGTCGGCGGTCTGGGGCTTCTGGTAGGTGGAACTCTTCGAGATTTTCTGGCGGTCCTTGTCGACGATGAAGCCATGGGTGAGGACGGCCTGGTAAGGTGCGCCGCCGGAGGCGATGACGCTGCACCAGAGCGAGGACTGGAACCAGCCGCGGTGCTGGTCACTGCCCTCGAGATAAAGATCGGCGGGCCACGAGGTGCCACCCTGACCGGTCTTGAGCACGGCGGCCTGGGTCGAGCCGGAGTCGATCCAGACATCAAGCGTGTCGCGGCCGCAGGTGAGATCGGCGGCGGCGGGCCAGCCGGCGGGAAGCTTCACGCCCTCGAGGATTTGGGCCGGGCTGGCGTCATACCAGAGATTGGTGCCGCGGGTTGCGACCTTGGCGGCCACGGCGCGGATGACGCCGGCGTCGATGTAAGCCTGCTTGTCCGGCCCGTAGAACGCGATGATCGGCACGCCCCACGAGCGTTGGCGGCTGATGCACCAGTCGGGCCGCGACTCGACGGCGCCGCGGATGCGGGCCTCACCCCACGCGGGGATCCAGCCCTGGGTCTGGGCGATCTTGGCAATCTCGCTGAGCGCGAGCTTTCTCGGAGTGGCCGGTCCCGCCTTGGCGGGATCCAGCGACACGAACCACTGGTCGACGGCGCGAAAGATGATGGGGGTCTTGGAGCGCCAGCAGTGCGGGTAGCTGTGCGGATACTTGGCCTTGGCGAGCAGGGCGCCGGCCGCGGCGAGCAGCTTGAGCACGCCGAGATTGGCGGGGGCGGGCTTCTTGGCCGCGAGATCTTCGATGGTCTCCAGCGTGGTAAGGCCCACGAGATCGGCCGGCACGCGACCATCGTCGAGATATCTGCCGTCGTCCCCGACCGGGCAATAGATCTCCAGGCCATATTTCAGGCCGGTCAGGTAATCGTCGTGGCCGTGGCCGGGCGCGGTATGCACGGCCCCCGTGCCGCTTTCGGTCGTGACGTAGTCGGCCAGCACCACGGGCGAGGCGCGGTCGACCAACGGGTGGCGGGCCTGGAGGTTTTCCAGCTTGGCGCCTTTCACCGTGAGCACCGGTGCGGGCTGGACCTCAATCTTGGCCGCCGCCAGCACCGAACCCAGCAGGGCCTCGGCCACGATAATGCGCTCGGCGCCGAGATCGGCCACGACGTAGTCCACCTCGGGATGCAGCGCGAGGGCGAGGTTGGCGGGGATCGTCCACGGCGTGGTCGTCCAGATGACAATGGAGAGCGGCTTGTCGGCGGGCAGGCCGAACTTGGCGGCTTCGCCGGCGGGGACGGTGAACTTCACCCAGATGGCGATGGAGGTGTGGTCCTTGTATTCGATCTCCGCCTCGGCGAGGGCAGTCTCGAAGGGGATGGACCAATAGACGGGCTTCTTGCTGCGGTAGACGAGGCCCTGCTCGACGAACGCGGCGAAAGTGCGCAGCACGTCGGCCTCGAACGCGGGGGCCTTGGTCTTGTATTCGTTGGCCCAATCCGCCAGCACGCCGATGCGCTTGAACTGCTCGGTCTGCTTTTTGATCCAGCCCTCGGAGAATTCGTCGCACCTGGCGCGCATCTCCGCGGTGGTGAGCGTGAGGTTCTGCTCCTTGATCTCGCGCGAGACCTTCTGCTCGATCGGCAGCCCGTGGCAGTCCCAGCCGGGCACGTAGGGCGTGCGGAAACCGCGCAGGGACTTGTAGCGGTTGACGATGTCCTTGAGCGTCTTGTTCAGGGCCGTGCCGATATGGACGTCGCCGTTGGTGAACGGCGGTCCGTCGTGGAGCACGAAGGCGGGCCGGCCGGCGCGGTTCTGCTGGATGCGCGCGTGGAGCTGGAGCTTCTCCCAGTGGGCGACGCGGCCCGGCTCACGCTGCACCAGACCGGCCCGCATGGGGAAGTCGGTCTTGGGGAGCAGGAGAGTGTCTTTCAAATCGGTCGCCATCGGAAATAAGGGGCGGGAGGCTACCCAACCAAGGGGGGTAGTCAAGTGGCGTGTAAGGCGGGACCGCCGATCCCGCCTGTCGGGCGAAAATGGCCACCGTTTCCAACCGGCGGGAAGGTCCCGGTCTACGATTTGCCGGCGAATTCCGCCGCGACTTTTGCCAGCCGCTCACCCGATTTCAGGCAGTCCGGCAGGGAAATGCCGTCGCGCACGTTTCCGCCGATAAAAATTCCCGCGTGGTCCCGTTCGCAGCGGGTCATCACCTCGACGAAGCGCTCATGGCCGAGGTTGTATTGGGGGATCGCCTTGGGCCAGGCGGTGTGCCGGATAAAGGCTGGGTCGCCGCTGGCGCCGACCAGATCAGCGAGGTCCGGGGCGATGCGCCGGAGCAGCTCCGGGGTGTTGAGACGGGCATTTTCCGGCTGACGGGTGCCGCCGGCGAATATCGTGAGCCCCACGTGGCCCTCCGGAGCCCGGCCGGGAAAGAGGGTGGAGGAGAAAAGGATGCCGAGCACCTGGCGCTTTTCGACCGCCGGGACGAGGCCGCCGAAGCCGTCGAGCGGATGCGCCACCTGTTCGCGCCGATAGCCGAGGAACAGCGAGCTGACCGGCGGCTGCGGCATGGTGTCGAGCAGCGCGAGGGGCCGCTCTCCGAGGGTGCCGAAGGTGAGCTGGGCGAGTCCGGACGCCGGCACGGCCAGGACCACCGCGTCAAACTCGCCGCTGCCGGATTGCTCACCGCGTTTCCAGCTGAGTCGATGCGGACCGCCGGGAATGATGGTCTCGACCGTGGTGGCCAGTTGCATCGTCCCGGCGGGCAGACGGGCGGCCAGGGCGTCGGTGAGGGTCTGGAGCCCTGCGGGAAACGACACGATCGGGCTCACGCCGGATTCGCCGCGCGCCTTTTTCGCCTTGGCCAGGGCGATCATGCCGCGAAGCAGCGAGCCGTGCGAGCGCTCGGCCTGCCAGAGCATCGCGAAGGCGTGCTTGACCGAGAGTTTTTCCGGATCGCCCGCGTAGATGCCGGCGATGAGCGGATTCACGGCGTAGTCCACGAGCTCCTGGTTGAAATGGGACCGCACCAGCGCCGCGAGGCTCAGGTCGGCGGTGCGGTCGCGCGGCCGCTTGAGCAGCTCGGCGAAGATCCGGACCTTGGTGCCGAAGGAAAACAGGTTCGTCTTGAAGAACGGTCCCGGTCCGGCCGGCACGGGCACGAACCGGCCCCCGCGGACGATGAAGCGTTTTTTGCCCGCAGGCCCGGCGGTGAGCATCGACGCCTCAAGCCCGAGCTCGCGCACGAGCGCCTTGAGCTCGGGCGCGCCGTACTGCAGCGAGTTGGGGCCCGCCTCGATCAGGTAGCCGTTCTCCCGGTGGGTCCGTACGGAGCCGCCGGGCTGGCGGTTGCGCTCGAAGAGGGTCACGGCGTGACCCTGCTGGTGCAGACGGAAGGCGGCGGTCAGTCCGGTGATGCCCGCGCCGACAATGGCGATGCGTTGGGCGTTCATGTCAAACTCTCCATTGGGTGACGGTTTCGACCAGCGCCTCGACGCATTCGATTTTCGCCGACGGCATGATGCCGTGGCCAAGGTTGAAAATATGGCCCGGAGCGCCGCCCATGGCCTGCAGGAGCTGGGCGGTCTCGCGGCGGACGATGTCGGGCGTGGTGTTCAATAACACCGGATCAAGGTTGCCCTGCAGCGCGATGTTGCCCGGTACGACCTTGCGGGCGACGGACAGGTCGATGGTCCAGTCCACGCCGAGCACGCGGGCGCCGCTGAAGGCCTGGTCGGTGAGCTGCGGTGCCGTGGCCTTGGCATAGAGGATGACGGGGAAATCCTTGGGCAGGGCGGCGATGATCTGGCGGATCCAGCGCAGCGAGGCGGCCTCGTAGTCCTGGCCGGCCAGGATGCCGCCCCAGGAGTCAAAGATCTGGATGGCGTCGGCCCCGGCCCGGATCTGCATCTGGAAATACGCGATCAGCGCCGTCGTGAGCTTTTCCATCAGGGCGTTGAAGAACGGACGGTCGGAATAATACACCGCCTTGCTGCGGCTGAAGTCATCGGCGCTGCCGCCTTCCAGCATGTAGGTCGCGAGGGTCCACGGGGAACCGCCGAAGCCGAGCAACGCCTTCTCGCCCTTCAGCGCGGTCTTCACGCGCGTCAGCGCCTGACCCACGTAATCGAGCCGGGACGATACGTCGACCGGATCCAGCCGGTCGAGCTGCTCCCGGGTCTCCAGCCGGAAATCCATCCCGATGCCGCCCTCGTCGCGGAACTTGTAGCCCTGGCCCATGGCCTCGGGGATGACGAGAATGTCGGAGAAGATGATGGCGGCATCGAGCGCGAAGCGGCGCAGCGGCTGCAGGGTGACCTCGGCGGCGAGCTCGGGGGTCTTGACCATCTCCAGGAAGGAGCTCTTCGCCTTCAGGGCGCGGTATTCCGGCAGGTAACGGCCGGCCTGGCGCATGATCCAGAGGGGCGGGCGGGCGAGCGGCTGGCAGGCCACGGCGGAGAGGAAGCGTTCGCGGGAGGTCATGGGGTATGGTTGGCCCAGTCACGGGGCCGGAGAAAGACGTCGTGGAGCCGGGCCTCGGGGGTGCCGGGCGCGGGTTGCCAATCGTAGCGCCACGCCACCAGGGGCGGCAGGGACATGAGGATGGACTCGGTGCGACCGCCGCTTTGCAGGCCGAAGAGCGTGCCGCGGTCGTGCACGAGGTTGAACTCCACGTAGCGGCCGCGCCGGTAGAGCTGGAAGTCGCGCTCGCGTTCGCCGTGGGGCGTCGCCCGGCGCTTTTGGACGATCGGCCGGTAGGCGGGCAGGAACGCGTCGCCGACGCTGCGCATCAGGGCAAAGCTGGTTTCGAATCCGGGCTGGTTGAAATCGTCGAAGAAGATGCCGCCGATACCGCGCGACTCGCCCCGGTGCTTCAGGAAGAAGTAGCGATCGCACCATTCCTTGAAGCGCGGATAGGCGTCCGGACCGGCGACCGCGCAGGCGTCGCGCGCGGTGCGGTGCCAGTGCACGGCATCCGCCTCGAAACCGTAGTAGGGGGTGAGGTCGAAGCCGCCGCCGAACCACCAGACCGCCGTCTCGCCCTCGCCGGCCTGCAGGAAGCGGACGTTCAGGTGCGAGGTGGGCACGTAGGGATTGCGCGGGTGCAGGACGAGCGAGACCCCCATGGCCTGGAACGCCTTGCCGGCCAGTTCCGGCCGGGCGGCCGTGGCCGAGCCGGGCAGGGTGGCGCCGGTGACGTGCGAGAATCCCACGCCGGCTTGTTCAAACACCGGCCCGTCGGCCAAAATCCGGGAACGGCCACCGCCGCCCAGCCCCGGCTGGCCAACCTCGGCGCGCGTCCAGTCGTCGGTCAGGAAAGTCGAGCCGTCCTCCCGGGCCAGGGCGGCACAGAGGGAGTCCTGCAGGCTCAGCAGGTAGCGGCGGACGGCGTGGAGGTCGGGCGGCATGGCGGGGATGGACTGGGAGATAGTCACAAAGGATAGAAGAAATACACGAAAAAGCTCGGGGGGGGTTGACGGTCCCTCGTCTTTTCTTGCGTGGATGGGCCGGGGGCCGGGGTTCTTG
>JBKJTZ010000122.1:0-25739 GCA_046590295.1 Lacunisphaera sp. | reverse complement strand
ATGGCTGGGCAGATGTGGTCCTGCAAAACCCGGTCACCGGGGAAAAACGCCTGTGGCTGCTGGACGGAGGTGCGTTCGCAGCGAGCCTCACGCTGAGTAACGCCGAGGCTTCGTGGCGGATCGCCGGCGGCGGCGACTTCAACGCCGACGGATTCGGGGATCTCGTGATGCATAACCACTCCACCGGGGAACGGCAGCTCTGGTTGATGAACGGCGCCATCGTCTCCCGCCAGGTTTCGCTGGGCATCCTCGGCCTGGATTGGAGCGCTAGCGGCCTGCCGTCCGCGGCATCGGCGGTGGCCAGCGACTTCAATGCCGATGGCAAGTCCGACCTGGTGTGGACCAACTCCACCAATGGCGACCGCTTCGTGTGGCTGATGAACGGCACGACCATGAGTTTGAGTGTTTACCTCGGTAACATCGGGACGTCGTGGCGGATCAGCGGCCACGGGGACTTCAACGCCGACGGCAAATCCGACCTGGTGTGGACGAACTCCACGAACGGCGACCGCTTCGTGTGGTTGATGAACGGGACTGCGATGAGCTCGAGTGTTTACCTCGGCACCATCGGCACCACCTGGCAGATCAGCGGCATTGGCGACTTCAACGCGGACGGTAAGTCCGACCTGGTGTGGACAAACTCCACGAACGGCGACCGCTTCGTGTGGCTGATGAACGGGACGACAATGAGCTCGAGTGTCTATCTGGGCACCATCGGCACCGTCTGGCAGATCGCCGGGGTGGGGGACTTCAATGCCGACGGTAAATCGGACCTGGTGTGGCACAACACCACGAACGGTGACCGCTTCATCTGGCTGATGAACGGGACGACGATGAGTTCAAGCGTTTACTTGGGCACCATCGGCACCGTCTGGCAGATTCGGAACTAGCATCGGCCCGACGGCGCAGAAGTAAATTCATGTCTTAATTCTGACGTGCGGAGGCCATCCGGCTGATGGCGAGCG
Source organism: Lacunisphaera sp. (assembly GCA_046590295.1). GTDB lineage: Bacteria > Verrucomicrobiota > Verrucomicrobiia > Opitutales > Opitutaceae > Lacunisphaera. Next base: position 24,774 of record JBKJTZ010000122.1, on the reverse strand, counting down.
GATAACAGGCAGCGGCGCCACATCCGGTGGAGACTGGTTCAATTGCCAGGTATGCGGCGAATAATGGCGATATTCACCGCATGGAGAGTGTGCAATGATTACAAGATATTGGGGGTAATGAGCAATCCAGGATACGCGGCCGGCCAAAGGAGAGGCGGGATGCGGTGATCCGGCCCTACGCCGTGGCCGGCTGGAGTTGGGCCTCCAAAAAGAAAACGCCGGTCCCGAGGGCCGGCGTTGAAGGAGAGCTTAAAACTTAAACCTTATCCCTTACAGCGAGGAGTATCGCTCAGCGATACTCCTCATTCGTGTTAGCATTAATAATTTTGAAATTCTCGATCAGCCGTCGCCAAGCCTATGGCTGACAGGCGTGGTCGTTCTAAAAGAAAACGCCGGCTGAAAAGCCGGCGTTGCAAGAGCGAGAATTTGGATCGGCGCGATTAACGATACTCTTCGTTAGTGTTGGCGTTAATTATCTTAAAATTCTCAACATGATAATTGGGATCAGCTCTGAAGGCCAACTTGATGCCGAAGGTCTTCTCGATGCGGACGAGGAGCTCGGAATCTTCGACACGGAGGCGTTCGAGGATCGAGGGGTGCACGTGCACGCGCAGGGCATACTCCTTGCCGTCCTTCCGCGCCTGGAGGCGGCGGGCGACGGAGGAGAGCTTGCGCTGGAGTTCGACCGACATCGTGGTGGCGGACTTCACGACGGCACGGCCACGGCAATACGGGCAGCCGGTGTAGATGTTGGCCGAGAGCGACTCCTGCTGACGCTGGCGGGTCATCTGCATGATGCCGAGCGACGAGATCGGCAGGATGTGCGTCTTGGCCTTGTCCTCCGACATGAGCTCGACCATGCGGTCATACACCGCGTTGCGGTGGCGGCGCTCCTTCATGTCGATGTAATCCATGATCACGAGGCCGCCGATGTTGCGCAGGCGGATCTGGCGCGAAATCTCCGTGGCCGCCTCCATGTTGACCTGGAAGATGGTGTTCTTCTCGTCGCCGGAGCGGCTCTTGTGCGAGCCGGTGTTGACGTCGATGGAGATGAGCGCCTCCGTCTCGTCGATCACGATCTCGCCACCGGAGGGCAGCGGGACGCGGCGCTGGAAGGTCTGCTCGATCTGGCGCTCGATGTTGTAGCGCTCGAAGACCGGGATGGCCTCCTTGTAGTAGACAATCTTGCCGCGGGAGCGGCTGGAGATCTGGCCGACGTAGTCCTGCGTGCGCTTGTAGTCATCCTCGTTGTCGACGAGCACGCGGTCGATGTCCTCGGTGAGGAAGTCGCGCACGGTGCGCTCGACGATGTCGGGCTCCTGGTAGAGGCAGGCGGGGGCGCGGTCGTTCTCCATCTTGTGCTGGATCTCGGTCCACTTGGCGAGGAGGAGGTGGAGGTCGCGGACGAAGTAGCGGGGTTTCTTGCCCTCGCCGGCCGTGCGGACGATGACGCCCATGCCCTCGGGGATGGTGAGTTCGTTGATGAGCGTCTTGAGGCGCTTGCGCTCCATGTTGTCCTCGATCTTGCGGGAGATGCCGCAGCCGTCCGAGAACGGCGTGAGGATGAGGTAGCGGCCGGGGAGGGAGAGGTTGGTCGTGGTGCGCGGGCCCTTGGTGCCGATGGGGCCCTTGGTCACCTGGATGACGATCTCGCTGCCGGGCGGGTAGAGGCCGGGGATGTCCTTGACGGTCGGCTGGGCGCTGCGCGGGCCGGCATCCTTCTTTTTGTTGACGGGCACGACCTCGACGGAGGAGTCGGTGGCGGCGGGGAGCATGTCCCAATAGTGGAGGAACGCGTTCTTGTTGTACCCGATGTCGACGAAGGCGGCCTTGAGGCCGGGGTCGAGGTTCTTGATCCGGCCCTTGTAGATGCCGCCGACCATGCGGGTGTCGGAATCGCGCTCGATCTCGAAGCGGTCGAGCGTGCCGTCGACGAGCAGCGCGACGCGCTTCTCGAGCGGTTCGGAATTGATGACGAGCTCGCGGAAGGAGCCCTTTTCCTTGCGAAAGATGCTCAGGATTTTCTGGAGGATGGGCCGGTCGGCGGATCGTTCCTTGGATTCCTTGCGCAGCTGGTCGGGCGTGAGGGGCTCGGTGTGCTTCTGGGGCGGGGGTTGCTGAAGTTCTTCTTCATGGCGTGAGGCGGCGTCTGGGGTGCCGGAGTTGGGGGCGTGGTCGTTCATGGTGGGGTTGATCCCGGGTGGTGGTTGTGACGGGGCAACCGCGCGCAGCGGGCTGAGTGCCGCAGGAAATCCCGGCAGAGCGGTCCATATCGCGTGGCAGGAGACTCATGTTAAAAGTCCCTCCGAAAACGATAGACGCTTTGGACCAGTCCTTGCAGCAAGCAGCAGCTGAGCACAAAGGTGCCGCCGTAGCTAATAAAGGGAAGCGGTATGCCTTTCACCGGCACCAGGCCGACGGTCATGGCGATGTTGACGAACACGTGCACGGTGAAAAGCACCGTGACGCCCAGCGCCAGTAACGCGCCGAAGCGGTCGCGGGCGAGCCCGGCGATCCGCAGTCCGTTCCACAACACCACGCCAAACAACCCGATGACGGTGATGCTTCCCAAAAATCCCTTTTCCTCCGCGATGACGGAGAAGATGAAGTCGTTGTGCGCGACGGCGCGCGGCAGGTAGCCGAGCTTGGCCTGCGTGCCCTCGGTCCAGCCCTTGCCGGTGAGGCCGCCCGAGCCGACCGAGATAAGCGACTGCCGGCTGTTCCAGCCGATGCCCATGGGGTCGACCTTGTCGGGCAGGGCGAAATAGAGCAGGCGGTTGCGCTGGTAGTCCTTCAGCGGGAGCCAAGAGTGCTTCTCATACGCGCCGCGGTCGCGCGTATAGCTCAGGTTGTTCTCCTCCATGTAATTGCCATAGTGCCAGACATCAACGGCCACGATGCCGATCAGCAACACGAACACGCCCAAGGCCCCGGCAAAAAAACGCATTGAGAGGTTGGAGACGAACAGCATGGCAAAGACCATGGGCGCGATCACGAGGGCGCTGCCTAGGTCCGGTTCGGCGATTATCAACAGCATGGGTATGCCCACCGCAAGGGCCAATTTTACGAGCACCTGCAACGAGTCCCGCACCGTGCCGAGCTTCGAGCCGGTGAGGATGGAGGCGGTCACGAACAGCACCGCCACCTTGGCCAGTTCCGACGGCTGGAAGGCGCCGATGCCGGGAATATCCAGCCAGCGCCTGGCCCCCATGCTGTGGGTGGTGCCGATCCCGGGGATCAGCACCAGCAGCAGGCAGGCAATCGCCGGCAGGTAGACGAAGTGGGCGAATTTCAGCCAGAGCCGGTAATCCAGCAGGGAGGTCGTGACGTAGACCACGAGGCCCAGGCCCAGCCACACCAGCTGCTTGATCCAGTCCTGCTGGTCGATGTCGAACTGGGCGCTGTAGATGAAGAACACGCCGAACATCGCCAGCACCGCCACGCAGACCGGGGTGATCCAGTCGAACCGCTCGCGCGTGGTGATCTTGAAAAAACTGCCGAGGTCGATGCGGCGAAGGAGCTTCACGAAGGGGAAAGACCCGTCACTAAACACCCGCCGGCCCCGCTGGCAACGGTGCAATGCATGCGCCATCCGCCCGCAAGGCGATGTAGCTCTTGGTCAGCCCGAGGAATTTTTCCTCGAGGATTTCGCAATCGGGGAACAGCCGCCCCATTTCGGCGCGCGTTAGCAGCCGCATCTCAGCGAGAAAGGCGTCCACGGCGGGCGCAGCGGGGCGCGTCAGCCAGCCCCACGGGGTGAAATTCCGAATCAGCGGCCGTTGCCAGTGCACCGGCAGCCAGTGGATGAACGGCGCGACAAGGTGTGGTTCGATGAAGAATCCACGGGCGGGCGTCTGCACCCAAAGCTTGCGGCCGACGCGGCGCGCGGCGGCGGCGAACGGTTGTTGCCGCTCCCAGGTTCCCAGGTGCTCGATGACGCTGTTGGAGAACGCCACATCGAACTCCCCGGCCGTGAAAGGAAGAGCGCAGGCGTCGCCCGTTGCGTAGGTGCAGCCTGTTTCGCGTTGCGCCAGTCCTGGCGGGAAGCTCAGGTTAAACAGGGTCGTCGGGTTCGGTAGCGCTGCTTCGCGCCAAAACGCTGGGTAGCCACCGATGTCGAGCCGGCGCTCTTCCGGCTGCACATTGAGCCGCGCTAGGAACCACTGCATTCGCTTGCGCCGGAAATACGGCGAGATGGCGCTGTAGAGCCTGTGGAGGTTCATGGCTCCGTCTCCGGAGCGGGGTTGTGGACTAGTCCTAACAGCATCCAGAACGCGATGGCACCCATGGCCCCCCCAGCACCACTCCAAACATCGCCGGCACCGCCACGCAGACCGGGGTGATCCAGTCGAACCGCTCGCGGGTGGTGACCTTGAAGAAACTGGCGAGATCGCTTGTGCGGGTGAGCTTCACAAAAGAGAGACCTGCCACTAAGCACCCACGGACCCCGCTGGCAACGGCGCAATGCCCGCGACGGGCTCCGCGGCCCCTTCCGCCGGGTGGGAGTGGGCAAGGCCCAGCAGCGTCCAGAAAACCACGGCGCCCATCGGGCCCTCGAGCACCACGCCGAAAGTGGAGCTGACGAGGATGACCCAGACCGAGCACCACAGGCTCCAGACCAGTGGGTCGTGGGAGCGCCGCAGTGCCGTACAGGTCCGGCCCAGCAGCACACCACAAAAAACCGTCCATACCGCCAAGCCGGCCAGCCCCATGCGGCCGAACGTGGTCAGGAACATGTTGTGCGGACTGCGCACGTTGAACTCCTCGGAGGGATCCGGATAATATTCCTGCACGAAGCCGCGCGCGAGGTCCGCGCCAAAGCCGAGGCCGAAGACCGGGCTGGTTGTCCACGTCTCCACCGCGACATTCTTCCACCAGACGAGGCGGTAGCGGTTGTTGTCTCCCTTGTTAAAACTTTCTGCGCTCTCGTATCGGCCTCGACCCGTCACATCGGCGATGGATTGCAGCCGGTCAGATAGGCCGTGCAGCTTGCGATTGGCCCAGTTGTTTTCGAACAACACTGCCAGGGCCACGACGATCGCCAGGGCCACGGCGGTTACGGCACCCTGCAGGACCGGAAACCGCCCGTGCCGCGCCAGCAGCAGCAAGAGGGAGGCCGCCACCGCGCCGAGCAGCGAAGCCCGGTTGTCCCCAGAAATGACATAGAGGAACATGCCGGTGGAAAGCGGCCAGGCCCAGAAGCGGTGCGCGCCCTTGGCCCAATGGAAGATGAGCAGCGAGCCAATCGCCAGGAAGGTCACCGCCAGGTCGCCCTTGTAATAGACCAGGGGCTCGCGAAAAACCGTCAGTTGCGTCATGAAAAAGGTCGGGAAAATCTGGAACAGGATATACACCGGAACCAGGGCCAGCACAGCGAACAGGAAGCAATTTGTGAGATACCGTCGGGCCGCCGGATCGCGGCCCATATGTTGGGTGAGAAAAAAGAAAACGGCGTAATAAATCATGGCGTAGTCCCGCACCGCGAGAAAGCCATGACGTGGCACGTCGAACACCACCCGCACCGTGCCGATGACGAGCCAGGCCAGCACGATCCAGTTCAACGCATCGCGCCGGAAAGGCAGCTGCCCTTCAAAGGCGCACCGGATTGTGCGCCAGCCCACGGCCAGGAGGAGGCCGGCCTCGGCCGGCAGCAAGGGCAGGCCCGGCGCCGGCATCAATTGCGCGAACCCGCGGTTGCCGACGATGTAGCCGATAACCAGGAAACCGATGAAGATGGTGTCGGCGGAGATCCCGGAGAAGCGGACCAAAATGGTGGCGAGTGTCACGACCGCCGCCAGGACAGGCCAGGCGTAGGTGCCCTCGGCCACCTGCAAGCCGACAAACACGGCCACCAGCGAGGCGGCGATGTAGGCCAGGGTGGTGCGCAGGCGGGGATCCACACGGCCAGCACAAACACCGTCACGGAGGCTGGCAACATCGCTCGCGCGTAAACTTGCTCATGCCAGCCCGACCAACTAGCAACACTCGCATGCCCGCCGTCTCCGTCATCCTGCCTACGCGCGACCGACCGGACTTCGTCGGCCGCGCACTGGCCAGCGTGCTCGCTCAGCGCGAGGTGGATTTTGAGGTCGTGCTGGTCGACAACAATCAGATTGCGCCGCTGGTGGCGCTGCCGGGCGACGCCCGGGTTCGCGTGGTGCATGCGGCCGCGGCCCGCACGGCGGGAGCGGCCCGCAATGCCGGCCTGGCCGTCGCGACGGGTGAGTGGATCACCTTCCTCGACGACGATGATGAATACGCTCCGGACAAACTTGCGCTGCAGCTGGCGCTGGCGCTGGCGACCGGCGCATTGCTCGTGCTCTGCGGTTATGAGGTGCGGCTCGGTCCGCGCCGACGCCAAATCCAAGTGGAGGCAGATGGTTTCAACGGCGACGGCCTCCTGCTCGGGGCGATCTGGGGTACGCCGTTCCTGTTCCTGCGCCGCGATCCGGCGTTGCGCTTTGATGAGGACCTGGCGGCCGCCGAGGACATCAACTTTGCGCAGGCTTACCTGACGCGGCACGGCCTGACCCGCGTGCCGTGCGTGCCGGCGCCGCTGGTTATCGTGCACCCGCAGCCGGGGGCGCGTGTCAACGACCGGTACGAGGCGCACTGGCGCGCCAGCCGCCGCGTGCTCGTCCGGTTTGGGGCGAGATATTCCGCGGCGGCGCGGCGGCGGTTTCTGTGGCGAGCCCTGCTGCAGCGCGAGAAGGGGCCGGGCGGTTCGTGGCCGCGATTGCTCGGCGCGGGGCTCGGTCTCTTGCGCGCCGGGGGCTCCGGCGAATTGCGCCGCGTGCTCAACGCCTGGCTGCACCGCACCGGCTGGTTTCGCCGCTGGTTGGTGTCTTAGACTGCGCGGCCGAGGAGCAACTGGATCGCCGCCGTGAGTTCGCGCCGGCCACGAGTGGAGAGCGCGGCGAAGCCGGCGGTGACCAGCAGGACGATCAACGCAATCAGGGCGGCAGCCAGTCCGCCACTCTGCCCGGACCAAAGCGCCCGGCTGAACTGGAGGGCGACCCCCGTCAGCACCCCCAGCAGAAGCGGGCACAGGCTGGCCTGGACGAGATCAGTCCAGCGCGCCGGGCTCACGGCGCCGACCACGAGCACGCTCACGGGGAGCAGCAACCATTGCACGATGGTCACGGTAAGCGCGACCCCGGTGAACCCGGTGGCGCCTCCCCAGGACAACGCACCGGCCAGCACCCCGAAACGCACGAGCGACCAGCCGAGCAGGCGGCGTTCCTCCCGGCAGGCGGTGAGAATCCACAATTCGGCAAACAACCAGGGCTGGATTGGCAAGGTCAGGGCCAGCCAGCGTAGCGCGGGCGCCGCCTCGCTCCACTGCGGACCGAGCAAGACTCGCAGTATTGGTTCCGGCGCGACTACCAGCACCGCTGCCAGCGGGGCGCAGAGCCAGGCGAGTGCGTTCAGGATGCGGCGACACCATGCTGAAAAGGCCTCGGGCTGGTCGCGGAGCTTGACCAGACCCTGCACCATCCAGTTGCTCAGGCCTGCGATCAGTCCGTGGGTTGGCAACGTGCCGAGTTGCCAGGCCCGGCCGTAGAGACCGAGGGCATGCGAACCGAAACGGGCGGCGACACAGGCCTGGTCAATCATCTGGGTGGCATACATCGTCATGTTGAAACCCGTGAGGTGCAGCCCGCTGAAGAGGTGACCGCCAGCACCCGTGAAGTCAGGCCGGCCCTGCGGCCGCCAGGGCCCGGCGGCCACAAGCCCGGCCAGCGTGACCAGTTCCTGTACGAGTACCATGGCCACCAGCGCCCAATGGCCGGCCCCACGAGCGGCCAGAGCGATGGCAACGCCAAAGCCGGTAGCAAGGCCGGCCGCCTCCACAATACTGATGGCACGGAAACGCAGCGCACGGCTCAATTCCACGCGGAACTGGCCGCCCAAGCCGCTGAGAATAAAGGCGCCACCCAGCGTCCACAGCATCGCGGTCAGTGCCGGTTGTTCAAAATACATCGCAGCCAGCGGAGCGAGGGCGGCGGTCAGCGCCGTGACGAGCAGCCCGGCGCCGCATTGCAGCCAGAAGAACCGCGTGCTGGCGCTAGGGGTCAGCTCGCCTTCTTGCACGGCCACGGTGGCGAGACCTAGGTCGCGGCCGGACTGCAACAGGCCGTAGACGAGCGCCGCCATGCCGAAGATGCCAAATTGGTTTGGAGTCAACAATCGCGCCAGCGTGATCATCGACCCGAAGCGGAGCGCGAGCCGCAACACCTGGGTCGCGACCACGGCGGATCCGCTGGAGGCAAGTTGGGCAAACAGCGGCTGGGACGGCGGGCTCATGCGGGGCACTGGCGTGAGCAAGGTTTTTCACGAACCAACCTGCATGGCCATCCCTTTCCGCGCCGCCAATTCTGCGTTTGCGCCGCCCGGGCCGTGGTTCTTGCATCGGCGTGTGCAGTCCCAGCTTTCACCACTTTGCCCGACATGAGCCGGCCGTTGATTTCCGTCGTCACGGTCGCGCGCCGGGCTTGGGCGGCGGGTCGCCGTACCCCCGCACTAGGTGTGACGCTACGGGTGTTGGCGCGTGGCTTGGTGCAACCCGGGGTCGACCGCCGCCGCGTTTTCCGGATCGCGTCATTGGGGCCGGCGGATGCCCTGCGCATCCGGAGCCATCTGCCGCTGCGTCCGCGAGGCTGGAACATCCTTGTCTCCCACCGCCGCCGATGAAAAGGGACGGTCCATCCAGTCTGGCGCCGAGCGTGGTGCATGTGTCCCCACGCGTGCAGGCGCGTGGCGGCATTGAGACGCTGCACACCTGGCACCGCCAGCTGCCGGGCAAGCAGGTTTTTGTGGCGTTATTTGACCGCGGCGCGGCCACGCGGCCGGGTTATGTGAATCTCGATTGTACTTGGCGCACACCACTGGCAGAAATGCGCCGGCGATTCGCCCGGGCGCTGGCGCCGTATGCGGAGCGGCTCGTCATTTATCACAACGGCTGGGGCCTGCCGCTCTTGCAGGATCTCGACCAGGCGCACCGCCGAGCCGTGATGCTCCATGCCGATCCGGCCTATCACGCTCCCGATCTGGCTGGTTTATCCACGCTGATCGATGGTGCCCTCGTCATCACGCCGGCGGTGCAATCCGCTGTGATTGCCGCCCTCCCAGAGCTGGCCGGTGGGCGCGCCAACCACTACAGGGTGCCGATCGAGCTACCCCCGACAGTCACCGCGCGAGCGGCGCGACCACAGCTGACGCTGGGCTATGCCGGTCGCATCGAGCGGGTGCAGAAGCGGCTGGATCGCTTGCCGGAGTTTCTGCGGGCGATGCGCGCGACGGGAATGGAGTTTCGCTTCGAGTTGATCGGGGATGGCGCCTACCGAACGAAACTGGAGCAGGCTCTCACGAGCCAGGCGCATTTTCACGGCTGGGTTTCCCGGCCGGAATACTGGCGCATTATGGCGAGTTGGGACGCGGTCGTTTTTTTCAGTGACCATGAGGGCGGCCCCATCGCGCTGTTGGAAGGCATGGCGGCGGGGGCGCTGCCGTTTTATCCCGCGCGAGGTGGCAGCTGGGGGGATGTCTACGCGCCGCGAGTCGACTTGCGGTGCCACTATCCACCGGGCGACATGCCGGCCTTGGCCCGGGCGATCCAGGAAATATTTCAACGACCAGCCGGCCAACTCAGAAATATGCGGGAGCGCAGCCGCGCGCTGGTGCAGGCGCACAGACCGGAGCAGTATCTTGCGGATTGCTCAGAGTTTACCGCGCGCACGTGCGCGGCCGCGCGGATTTCCCGGTCGCCCCACCGGGGGCTGCACTTGTCCGATGTCCTGCCGCTCGGGCTGGTGACGCGGCTTGCCCCCGGGTTGCTCAACCGGGCGTGAACGCGGCCGCGAGAGTGGTGAGATGTTTCTCGGCGGTGAAGCGTTCTAGAAAATGCCGGCGGAAGACGCCGGCGGGCGGAGTTTTCTTGCGCAGCTGCAGCAAAGCCTGGGTCAGCGCATCCGCATCGCCGGGCTCGACGAGGATCGCCTCGGGGGGCAGCGTCGCCGGGATGCCGCTCCAGCGGGTGGCAATGATCGGCAAATCGTGGGCCATCGCCTCCAGGAGCACGAGCGGCTGGCCCTCGTGGGGCAGTTGGGTCGGCAGACACAGGCAGTCGCTGCCGGCCAGCAGGTCGTGCTTGGCCGCGCCGGTGACAAAGCCGGCATGGCGCAGCGTTTCAGGCTGCGCCTGGGTGAGGGCGGAGAATTCTTCCGCCGTGGCCTGGTCAGGGAAGGCCCCGGCGGCCGTCAGGCGGAACCGCCGGCGGCCGGCCCGGGCGTTGGCGGCAAGCACGGCGTGGGCGGCGGCGAACAGGCCCTTCTCCGCGCAGCACAGGCCGAGGAAGAGAACTTCGCAGATTTCGCCGGCTTCGCGTCGCGCAGTGCCGGACGGATTGGGGTCCGTGATGCCGTTGGCCACGACGATGACACGGCGCGCAGCCAGGGCCCGGGCATCGGCGTCGAGAGTGGAAGCCAGCACGAGGGAGAGATCGGCGCGGCCGAGCAGGCGCTGCGTCAACCAGCGTTCCGGCGCCGTGGCCTGCGTGGCGAGCCAGGCGGCGAGGCCGGTGGCGTGCCAGTGAAGCACGAGGTGCTTGAAAAACGGCCGGCACAGCAGCAGGACGACCCAGTCGCGGTAGAGCGCGCCGCGTTTGCCGGGCGCCGGCACGTAGTAGAGCGTGTCGCAACCCCGCGTGAAGCGCGCGACAAGGGCATGCAGGCACGCGTCGAGCACCGCGGGAATCTTGCCGGGCCGCCAGCCGCCGATGTCGGCGCTGTCGCGCGAGAGGCGGAGGTTCACGTGCTCCAACCCGATCCCGTGCGCCGGCAGGCCGGCGACCAGCGTCCGCACCATGAGGCTCTGCCCGTGGACGGGCGGGGGGACCTGGGCTAGGACGAGCAGTTTCATCTTCGGCTTGGAAACGGGGTGGGACACTGGATGATGCGGAGCGACCTTGAGCAATCCAGCCGCAAAAGCCCCCGCGCCGGTCCTGAGGCAGCTCGCTGCCGTGGCGGGGTGCGCGCTGGCCGGACTGGCGGTGTTCCAGTTCTTCGGCAACTCGGCACGCGGCTACATCGAGACGCACTCGCTGTTTTATTGGTGGGGCTACCAGTGGGCCAACCCGGATTCGGAGAGCGAGCACGGCTGGATGATTTTGGCGATGAGCGGGTGGCTGCTGTGGCGGAACCTGAAGACAAGGGACAAGGGGCAGGGGACAAGTGACCAGCGCGGGTGGCGACCCGTGGGCGCGATGCTGGGCGGGCTGGCGGTTCATCTGCTCGGCTATGCGCTGCAGCAGGGCCGTATCTCGATCGTCGGCCTGCTGCTGTTTGTCTGGGGGCTGCTGGCTTTTTTTGGCGGCCGGCGCTGGGGGCGGGCGGCGGCGTTTCCGGTGGCGTTCATGGTTTTCGCGATCCCGCTCAACGTGCTCGACACACTCGGCTTCCACCTGCGGATGGGGGTGATCGACGTCTCGTGGCATCTGGCGCAGTGGCTCGGGATCGACGTCATCCGCAATGGCACGCAGCTGCTCTCGTCCGACGGCCGCTACCAATACGACGTGGGGGCGGCGTGCTCGGGGCTGCGCTCGCTCATGGCGCTCGCGGCGTTGTCGCTGCTGGTGGGCTATCTCAATTTCCGCGCGTGGTGGGCGCGCCTCATCATCGGGTTGTTGTGCTTGCCGTATGCGTTCATCGGCAATGTCGCCCGGATTTTCTCCGTCATCGTGATGGCGCACTGGCGCGGCCAGGCCGCCGGGGAAAAGACGCATGACGTGATGGGCTTCGGCGTGTTCATCGTCGTGCTCGGCCTCGTGCAGCTGACGGTCCTGCTGTTGCAGAAACGGGGACTCGGCGGGGGTGCCCCCGGCCAGGCCGACCCGGCGGTCGCGGATATTTGTAACGTATTATGTTTCAAGTTTCCGGGGCGAACGGCGGCGGTGGTGGGGTTGGCCGCACTGGCGGTCATGTTCGCCGCGCACCAGCTCGAGGCCATCCAGCTGAATCCTCGCACGGGCATCCGGCTGGCGTCCGGCGGCCTCAACCCGGTGCCTTTGCCCGATTACCTTGGCACGGAGTGGGAGGGCCAGCCGGCGGACATCACGGCCATCGAGCGTACCGTCCTGCCGCCCGACACGGGGTTTTCGCGGAAAAACTATGTGTCGCTGCGCAACCTCAACGAGCGCGTCCTGGTCTCGATCGTTTTGAGCGGGCGCGACCGCACGTCGATCCACCGGCCGGAGATCTGCCTGGTGGGGCAGGGGTGGACGATCGCCGACCGCACGGCGCACGAGTTCAGCCGGCCGGACGACCCGGCTGCACGCGTGCCGGCGACGGTGCTCCGGATCGAGCGTGAGTTCACGACGCCACGGGGGGAAAAGGTCAAGGTGCCGGCACTCTTCGCCTACTGGTTTGTCGGGGCGGACCGGATTGTGGCCTCGAATCCGGCCCGCGTGTTCTACGCCTCGTTCGACCGGTTGCGACATCTGCAGGCGCACCGCTGGGCCTATGTGGTGGTGCAGACCCTCGCCGGCGACGGCGAGGCGGCGGCGCTGGCCCGGATGCAGGCGGTCTTGAACGGCACGCTGCCGGTCTTCCAGGAGCCGCTGCCGGCGGCCCCGTGATTGTAAAACCAGCCTGGCGGACGGTGTTCTGCGGTGTTGCCAAGCGGGGGTCGGGGGGTAGGTTGACCGACCCTAGATGATGACCGTCATCGCCGCCGCCACCAAGCCAGTCCTGCAAGCCGCCACCGAACCCTACCTTTGGGCCCTGCTGGCGACCGGACTCGTCGGCGTGCTCGGGGGCTTCGGCGCCGTGTGGTTCATCACGCGGCAGAAGCGCCGGCTCGCCGAGGCCAGCGCCCAGTCCCACTTCGAGCTGGCCAAGCGCGAGGCCGCCGTCGCCGCCGCGGAACTCATCAGCAAGGCCGAGGAGGAGATCCGCACCCGCGAGGCCGACCTCAACCGCGACCTCGACCGCCGCAAGATCGAGATCGAGATCATGCTGCGCGAGATCCGCTCGCACGAGGAATCGCTCGCGTTGCTCGACTACCAGATGGAGCAACGGCAGGACCGCCTCGCCCGCGAGGCCGCCGCCATCAAGCAGGCGCGCGACGCCATGCGCGACCTCTCGAAGAGCCTCCGCAAGCGTCTCGAGGGCGTCGCCTCGCTCGACGGCGAGGAGGTCCGCAAGCAGCTGCGCGAGGAGGTCGTGTTTGAGTGCCAGGAGGAGCTGCGCACCCTGCGCAAGGAGCTGCTCGAGCGCTCCGAGCAGGACATCGTGCAGGAGGGCAAACGCATCCTCGTCGCCGCCATGCAGCGGCTCGCGAGCAAACCGAACAACGACCTCACCGCCACCATCGTCCAGCTGCCGAGCGAGGAGATGAAGGGCCGCATCATCGGCCGCGAGGGCCGCAACATCAAGTCCTTCGAGGCCGCCACCGCGACCACCCTGCTCATCGACGAGTCGCCGCAGATGGTGCTCATCTCGTCTTTCGACCCCGTGCGCCGCGAGGTCGCCAAGCTCGCCCTGGAGGGCCTTGTCAAGGACGGCCGCATCCACCCGGCCAGCATCGAGGAGTTCGTCAACCGCGCCCGGCAGGACATGGAGCTGCACGTCGCCTCGATCGGCGAGGAGGCCGTGGACCGCCTGAAGATCTCGGGCCTGCACCCGGAGATCATCAAGCTGCTGGGCCGGCTGCGTTTTCGTTTTTCCTACAACCAGAACGTGCTCGACCACTCCATCGAGGTCGCGCAGCTCTGCTCCATGCTCGCCTCCGAGATCGGGCTCGAGCCGCACGTCGCCAAGCGGGCCGGCCTGCTGCACGACATCGGCAAGTCCATCGAGGGTGAATACGAGGGCAGCCACGCGCTCATCGGCGCCGACTTCATCCGCCGCTACGGCGAGACCACGATCGTCGTCAACGCCGTGGGCGCGCATCATGCCGAGATCAAGCCGGAGACGGTCTATGCGGGGCTCGTGATCCTCGCCGACGCCATCTCCGCCTCCCGTCCCGGGGCGCGGGCCGAGTCCATGACCTCCTACATCGAGCGGCTCGGCCGGCTGGAGAAGCTGGCGATGACCATGCCCGGCGTGCTGCAGGCTTTCGCCATCCAGGCCGGCCGCGAGGTGCGCGTCGTCGTGCAGCCCAACATCGTGACCGACGAGGAGGCGCACGCCCTGGCCAAGACGCTGCGCCTGAAGATCGAGCAGGAGCTCGACTACCCGAGCACGATCAAGATCACCGTCATCCGCGAGCAGAGGTACACGGAGACGGCCACTTGAGATTTAAGGGGTAAATTATAAGGTGTAAGCCTGGACCGATGCTCTGACTTAATGCTTAAAACTTACGCGCTTAAAACTTCATCACCGCCATGGCCGATAAAAAACTCCTCGAGACCTTCCCCAATCCCGCGCCGGGGCGCGACTATGTGATCGAGCACACGCACCACGAGTTCACCTCGCTGTGCCCGATGACCGGCCACCCGGACTTCGCCGCGATCACCGTGCGCTACGTGGCGGACCAGAAGTGCGTCGAGCTCAAGTCGCTGAAGCTTTATTTCCACGCCTTCCGCAACGAAGGCATCTTCTTCGAGGGCGCGACCAACCGGATCTGCGACGATCTCGGCGCCGCGCTCCAGCCCCGCAGCCTCACGATCGTCGCCGACTGGAAAGCCCGCGGGGGGTTCACGTCGCGCGTGACCTGCGAGTGGCGCGGGAAAAAGAAGCGCTGACAGCGCAGGGCGGCGGGCCCAGCCTGCCGACCTTAGCCCATGGACGCCCATTACGTTGAATTTCTGAGCCTGCTGGTCCGCTGGCTGCACGTCATCGCCGGTATCGCGTGGATCGGCTCGTCGTTCTATTTCATCTGGCTCGACAACAGCCTCGAGGCGCCGGCACCGGGCTCGGATCTGGCAAAAAAAGGGGTCGCGGGCGAACTCTGGGCCGTACACGGCGGCGGCTTCTACAATCCGCAGAAATACGCCGTGGCCCCGGCGGCCCTGCCGGAGAAGCTGCACTGGTTCAAGTGGGAGGCCTACACGACGTGGCTCTCGGGCACGGCGCTGCTGGTGCTGGTCTACTGGCTCAAGGCCGGCGCGATGATGGTCGACGCCAATGTCCGCGCGCTCACGGCCGGGCAGGCGGTGGGCCTCGGCGCGGCGAGCATGATCGGCTCGTGGCTCTTCTACGACGTGCTCTGCCGGTCCCCGCTCGGCAAGCGCGAGGGTGTGCTCGGGGTCGTTGTTTTTGTCTTCGTCGGTTTGCTCAGCTGGGGCCTGGGCCGGGCGCTCGGCGGCCGGGCGGCGTTCATCCACGTCGGCACCGCCATCGGCACGATCATGGCGGCGAATGTCTTCTTCGTCATCATCCCCGGCCAGAAGCGCATGGTGGCGGCGATGAAGGCCGGGTCGGCGCCCGACCCGCGCGACGGCCAGCGCGCCAAGCAGCGCAGCGTGCACAACAACTACTTCACGCTCCCGGTGATCTTCATCATGGTGAGCCACCACTTTGCCTCGACCTACAGCCACCCGCAGGCCTGGGCGGTGCTGATGCTCTTCGTCGCCGCCGGCGTCGCCATCCGGCATTTCTTCAACCGCAAGCACAAGGGCGTCTATGCGTGGTCCTACCCGGTGGTCGGCGCGGTTTTGCTCGGCGTCGTGGCGTGGTGGACGGCCCCGCGGCCGCTGACATTGCCGCCGGTGCAGGGCGAAGTGACCTTCAATCGCGTGCGCGCCATCGTCGGCGAGCGCTGCGTCACGTGCCACTCGCCGCAGCCGACTTTCCCGGGCTACGCCGTGCCGCAGGGTGGGGTGCTGCTGCACACCCCCGCAGACATCGTGCAGAACGCCCAGCGGATGTATCAGCAGGTCATCGTCACGCGCATCATGCCGCTCGGGAATCTCACCCACATGACCGACGAGGAACGCGCCGTCCTCGCGGTCTGGGTGAAGGTCGGCGCGAAGATGGAGCCGTGAGGAAGCGGTCACGCCGTTGAGGCGAGGGCAAGGGGGGCCGGGTCTCCGGACCGGTTTTCCGGCGCGGGCCTCCCCGCCAACCCGTCCGGCGGCCGGGTTCCACCTCCCGGGTTTGCGGCGAGTATTCCGTGGGGTTTTTTCGGCTAAGCCACAGCGCAGGCTGGACGTGGTCCGGCATCTGCATTGAGTCCGGGCACCTTGTCCACCCCCAATACCAGTCTCCGTCCGTGGGAGAGTCGCGAGCTGATCCGCCGCAGCATGCGGATGAGTTCGCTCGAAGGGGTGCTGGCCATGCCGCTGGTCTACATCTGTCTGCCGGGCAATCTTGTCCTGGCCGCCCTGCTCAGCCGCGGGCTCGAACTGCCGCCAAACAGCTACGGGTGGATCGTCTCGCTCCCCTATTGGTGCAACTGCGCCCAGCTGCTTTTCCTCCCGTTCATTTTGCGCCGGTTATCAGCGCGGCAGGTGTTCCTCGGTGTGCTTTGGGCCAATTCGATCTGCTGGCTGGTCTTTGCCGCGGTGCTCGGGTGGCAGGGAGATTGGGTCAGGGCCAACGCGGTCCAGGTCGCGGGCTGGTTCGTCTTGGCGGGCAGCCTCACGATCTCACTGGCGGGGGTGGCGTGGACGATGTGGATGCATGCCTGGGTGCCGCCGCGGATCCGGGGCACCTATTTCTCGAAGCGCAACCGGCTGTGCCAGCTGTCCAACTTTGGCTTTTTGCTGCTGGCCGGCTGGCTGCTGACCGAGCCGACCCTCGCCGCCTTCGCCGTGGTCATTGGCGGGGCGGCCCTGGTGCGATGTGCCTCCGCCGTGGCCGCCCATGCCGCGCCAGCGCCGGGTGATCCCGCCGCCCCGGCCGGCGAGTCCCTCGCCGCCCAATGGCAGGTGCTCAAGGCGGCGCGCCCCTTCCGCCAGTCGGTGGTGTTCGGCGCGGCCTGGGGCTTTGTGCTGAACGGCTTCGGCTCGTTCCAGCCGGTCTTCATGCTGCAGCGTCTTTCGGATTCGACCCGCAGTGCGAGCCTGCCGCTGGCGCTGTCCCTGCTCTTCGGCGCGCTGGCCCTGCCGGCGTGGGGTCGGCTGATCGACCGCCACGGGGCGCGCCCGGTGCTGATGTGCGCCGTGGGCTTCTGGGCGCTGGCCGGCCTGCCGTGGATCTTCGTCACGCGGGAGACGGCGTGGCTGCTCTACGTGGCGTGGGCGCTGGCCGGTACGGCCAACGCGGGCATCGCCCTCGGCCAGCTCAACCTGCTGATGAAGCTCGTGCCGGCGGGCGCGAAATCGCTCGCGGTCGGCCTCAATACCGCCGCGGTCGCGTTCGGCATGGCGGTGGCCCCGATCCTCGCGGGCCAGCTGCTCACCTGGGCCCTGGCCCACGACTGGCCGGTTGACACGGTGTTCCACGGGTTTTTCCTGACGCTGCCGCTGTTTGCCACCGGCGCGGTGCTGTTTTTGCGCCGCGTGCAGGAACCGCGCTCGGCGCCGGTCGAGCACGTCGTCGGGGCGCTGCGCAATTTCCGCGTGCTGGCCGCGACCCTCGGCCTCGGCTTCCTCGCGCAGACGCTGTTCACGCCGCGCGGCGCGACGAAGCGCAGCGAATATTGAGCGGCGCGGCGGTCAGTGGCTGGCCCGACAGACCAAGGAGCGATCTGCCCGGCGCAACGGCCGGAAGGACCGGATAATATTCGTGTGTTTCGCGGGATTAGCGGGCCAAATCATGGCTCATGCATTGGGCGAAAACACCGGTACACTTCATCGACTTCGAGGGCAGCACCGGCTCGGGCATTCTGGAGTTTGGGGTCGTGACGCTGTGCGGGGTCGAGATCACCGCCACGCGCACGCGGCTCTGCCGGGCCACGGGGCCGGTGGCGCTGGCGGACACGGCGGTGCACGGCTTGGCCGAGCCGGCGCTGCGGGACAACGCGCCGTTCCGGGACGAGTGGGAATACTTCGCCGGGCTGAGGGAAAAAGGGCCGCTGGCCGCGCACTTTGCCCACGCGGAAAACCACCTGCTCAAGTCGGTCTGGGCCTATCCGCGTCAGGCGCCTGATTTTGCGCGGCCCGGCCAACCCGCCGGCGAATGGGGCCCGTGGATCGACACGGGGCGGCTCTATCCGCAGTTCTTTCCGCAGTTGGGCGCGGGCAAGCTGGAGGAACTGGTCGCGACGAACGGCCTGCAGCCGGAGCTCGATGAGCTCGCGGGCGTGCACTGCCCCGCGGCGCGCCGGCACTATCACGCCGCGCTCTACGATGCGCTGGGCGGCGCCCTGCTGCTGCGGGCGTTTTTGCAGCGGGCGGAATTTTCGGATGCCACCGTCCCGTGGCTGCTGCAGATGAGCACGCTCGACGCAGACAAGCGCGGCGCGATGCAGCAGGGGAATCTGTTTTAACCACGACTGCACACCAAGGCACACGGATCCAATCCGGGTCTATTCGGGCCCAGGCGTGGTTAGCTCGTATTTCTTCAGTCCGGTCAGTTGGGCCAATGTTCGTATTACGAACATCGGGTTTTGCACCAGGTAGCGGCGCCAGAGCCGGCGGGGCTCGGTGCCCAGCCGGTGGAGCCATTCCAACCCGCTGCGCTGCATCCAGCGCGGAGCCTGCCGCACCCGGCCGGAGTGGAAGTCGAACGCCGCCCCGACGCCGACCAGCAGGCCGCCATCCAGCGACGGTCCGTGGGTGGCCATGAATTTCTCCTGCAAGGGCGTGCTGAGGCCGACCCAGATGATGTCGGGCGACTTGGCGGCAACGTCGGCCCGCAGCGCAGCCAGCTCGTCCCCCGTCAGTTCACGGAACGGCGGGGTGAACAGGCCCGCGACCGCCAGGCCGGGAAAGCGGGCGGTCAGCTTGTCGCGCAGCAAGGCGGCCGTGCCCGGCGTGCCGCCGTAGAAATAATGGGTCAGGCCCACGGCGCGGCCGGCCGCGCAGACGGCCAGCAGCAGGTCGGGGCCGTAGACGCGGGTGATGTCGCGGTGGCCGTGCCAGCGGCCGAGCCAGACGAGCGGCATGCCGTCGGGGGTGGTCGCGAGGGCCTGGTTGTAGGCGGTCCGCAGCGCGGCATCGGACCGGGCGAGGTTCACGTTATAGGCCGTGGCACAGCAAACATGGCCGAGCCGCTTCCGGCCGCGCGCGGCCAGCACCAGGTCCCGGGCCGCGTCGAGTGACAGCGCCGAGACCGCGGTGCCGAGGACGTTGAAGCGGACGGGTTCGTTCATAGACCGTGCTGGTCGACGAGATAGACGAGTGCCGCGATCGCGGTGGCAAGGCGGACCGGGAGGCGCATGGGGCGACTGTTGCCGGAGAGAATAAACTGGCAAGGCGGGAGTGGCGCCCGGTCCGCCCCGCCGGCGTCAGAACCACTTCTTTTTCTTCAGGTAGATGGCCATCAGCACGGTGGACACCAGGGTGAAGCCGGCGGCGTAGAGGTAACCGTGGGGGGAACGCAGCTCGGGCATGTGCTCGAAGTTCATGCCATACCAGCCGCCGACCATCACGGCGGGGAGGGTGACGGCGGTCAGGGCGGTGAGGAACTTGATGCCCTCGTTGGCCTCGAAGGCGGCTTTGTTGAGGTAGATGTCAAACGCCATCATGAGGCGCTCATGGAAGCCGGTCGCCGTGTCCTCCAGGCGGGCGAGATTGTCGCGCAGGTCGCGGTAATAGGGGAGCAGTTTTTGCCGGATGAACTTGCTGTCGCCCCGTGCCAGCCGGTCGATCACGTCGCGTTGCGGCCGCACAATGTGGCGGAGGCGGGAAAAATCCGAGCGCACGGCAAGCAGCTCGTTGACCAGGTTCTGGTGGGAGGACGTGGCGCTGAGCACGCTCTCCTCGAGTTCCTCCAGCTCGAGGCGCAGCTCGTCCATCACGGGCTGGTAGTTATCCACCAGATGGTCAAGCAGGGTGTGGGCCAGGCGGTCCGGGCCGCGGGCCGTGCTCTTGCCGACGCGGTCGAGGGCGGTCTGCACGGACTTGAGCGGGGTGCGGTGGTAGGTGACGAGGAATTCCTTGCCGAGGAACAGGTCGAGCTCGGTGGTGGCGAATTTCTCGCTGCGCGAGAAGTCCACGGCGTGGGTCACCATGAAGAGATAATCCTCGTAGTCCTCGATCTTGGGCAGCGGGCTGGGCGTGACGCAGTCCTCGATGGCGAGCGGGTGAAACTGGAACAGGCCCTCGAGGATGGACCTGGTCTCCTCGTCGGTGGGATCCTCGAGGTCGACCCAGAGCACCAGACCCTTGTCCCCGTGCACGAGGCGCAGGGCCTCGATCTCAAGGTCGCGGCCGACGAGCTTGCCGTCGCTGAAGATGAAGGAATGGATCATGCGTTCGGGGCCTGATGGTGCGGGGCGGCGGGACGGTGGCAAGCCCGGGGTGGGAAGTTGTAGGGCGGGATCACCGATCCCGCCACGAACGCGGCAGATTGTTCAAAAGCGGGATCAGCGATCCCGCCCTACCGTCACTTAGCCGGGCCAAGGATCTTGTCCTCGAGCTCCTTCACCGCGGCGATGAAAGCCTCGGGCGTGGGGGCGGCGAGCAGGGCGTCGCGGCTGGACGCATCCTTGATCAGGCGGCAGAGCGAGCCGACGAGCATGAGGTAGTCACCGGGATTCGACTTCGGCGTGCCGAGGACGAACATCAGGCGGACGTTCTGGTCACCGTTCTCAAAATGCACGCCGGTGGCGCTGCGGCCGACGGCGATGACGATCTTCTTCACGTGCTCGGTGCGCGCGTGGGGCAGCGCGACCTCGTTGCCGAGGCAGGTGGTGTCGAGGCGCTCGCGGGCGAGCAGCTCGTTGTAGAAGCCGGCAAAGTTGGCGACGTTGGGATCGGACTCCAGCAGCGCGGCGACCTCATGGAGCGCGGCCGTGCGCTTGGTGCTCTGCAACTGGAGCAAAATGCGGGACGGCTCGAGGATGCTGGAAAGGCGGACGGACATGCGATTGGACGATAAGAGATTCCCGGCGCCGGCCTTTTGGCAAGGCCGGAGTGGACCGAAGGCCCAGGCCCGACCGGGTAACGGCGATGGGGCCTTCGCTTGCGGCCCGGCCGTTCCACCGGGTTGACGGTCTACGGTAGTTTTTGCGGGCTGGAAATGACCAGGCGCCGGGGTGGACGTCCCGGGCTGGGCGCGCTGGGGATTGATGGCAGGGGCGCTTGCCCTCAAGCGCCCTGGGGCCGTTGGGCCCTGGGGCCGTTGGGGGCCACGGCCCCTGTCTCACGTCGCGGCCGGCGGGACCTCCATCGGCGGCGTGGAGTTGGCGGCCTCCTCCTCGTCGGACTCGACGACCTTGGCGATGGCGAGGAGCTTGTCCCCCGCGTCGAGGTTGACGAGCTTGACGCCCTTGGCGCCGCGGCCGGTCTCGCGGATCTCGCTCACGCGGGTGCGGATGCTCTGGCCCTTGGCGGTGAGCAGCATCACCTCGTCGTTGTCCCGGACGCTGAGCGCGCCGGCCACGTTGACCGAGCCGTTCTCGGGCAGGTCGATGGCGATGACCCCGGTGCCGCCGCGGGAGATGAGGCGGTAGTCCTCAAAGGGGGTGCGCTTGCCGATGCCGTCCTCGCGGGCGATCAGCAGCCGGGCCTCGGCGTCACACACCTCGATGGCGGTGAGGAAGTCGCCGTCATACTTGAAGCGCATGCCGGTGACGCCCTGGGTGGCGCGGCCCTGGTCGCGGAGGTCGTCCTCGTTGAAGCGGACGGCCTGGCCCTTGGCGGAGACGAGCACGATCTCGTTGGTGCCATTGGTCAGGACGCAGCCGATGAGGGAGTCGTCGCCCTGGAGGTTGATGCCGATGAGGCCGCCCTCGCGGGTGGCGTTGGCGTACTCGGCGAGGCTGGTCTTCTTGGCCACGCCGTTGCGGGTGGCCATGGCGATGTGTTGCTCGGTGGAGAAATCCTTCACGCAGAGCATGGCGCTGACCTGGGCGCCCTCGGCGAGGGCGAGGAAGCTCTTCACCGACTTGCCCTTCGAGGTGCGGGTGCCCTCGGGGATCTCGTAGACCTTCTTCGCATGGCACTGGCCGATGGTGGAGAAGAAGAGGATGGTGTCGTGGGTCGACGCGGTGAAGAGATGCTGGACGAAATCCTCCTCGTAGGTCTCGGCGCCGATGACCCCCTTGCCGCCGCGCTTCTGGGCGCGGTAGGCGGCGACGGGGGTGCGCTTGATGAAGCCGAGGTGCGAGACGGTGATGACCGTGCCGACGTTCGGGATGACGTCCTCCATGCGCAGCTCGTCCTCGGCGTCGATGATCTGGGTGCGGCGGGGGGAGGCGTATTTGTCGCGGAGCTCGATGAGTTCCTGCTTGATCAGCGCGAGCAGCTTGGCCTCGGAGGCGAGGATGCCGCGGAGTTCCTCGACGAGCCGGAGCAGCTCCATGTACTCGGCCTCGATCTTGCCACGCTCCAGGCCGGTGAGCTGGTACAGGCGGAGCTCGAGGATGGCGTTGGTCTGGATCTCCGAGAGGGGATACTTGGCCATCAGCTTCCCCTTGGCCTCGTCGCGGTTGGCGGAGGCGCGGATGATCTTCACGAAGTCATCCAGGTTATCGAGGGCGATGATGTAGCCCTCGAGGATGTGGGCGCGGGCCTCGGCCTGCCGGAGACGGAACTGGGTGCGGCGCGTGACCACGTCGCGGCGATGGTCGATGTAGCACTCCAGGAGCTCCTTGATGTTCATCTGCTTCGGCCGCTTCTTGTCGAGGGCCAGCAAAATGACGCCGAAGGAGGACTCGAGAGCGGTCTTCTGGTAGAGCTGGTTGATGATGATCTGGGACTGCTCGCCGCGCTTGAGCCCGATGACGATGCGCGTGTTCTCGTCGGACTCGTCGCGCAGGTCGCGGATGCCGTCGATCAGCTTTTCCCGGACCAGCTCGGCGATGCGCAGCACGAGCGTGTTGCGGTTCACGTTGTAGGGGATCTCGGTGATGACGATCTGCTCGCCGCCGCCCTTGAGCTCCTCGGAGTGGGCCTTGCCGCGCATGCGGACGATGCCGCGGCCGGTGGTGAGGTAGGACTTGATGCCGGCGCGGCCGTTGATGTAGCCGCCGGTCGGGAAGTCCGGGCCCGGGATGTAGGTGACCAATTCGTCGACGCTGATGCCCGGGCGGTCGATGATGGCGCAGGCGGCGTCGATGATCTCGGAGAGGTTGTGCGGCGGGATGTTCGTCGTCATGCCGACAGCGATCCCGGTCGACCCGTTCATCAGCAGGTTCGGCAGCGCGGCGGGCAGGACGGTCGGCTCGGTGGTCGACTCCTTGTAGTTCGGGACGAAGTCGACGGTGTCCTCCTCAATGTCCTTGAGGAGTTCCTCGGCGATGTCCTTCAGGCGGGCCTCGGTGTAACGGTAGGCGGCCGGCGGGTCGCCGTCGACCGAGCCGAAGTTGCCCTGCGGGTCGATGAGCTGGTAGCGCATGACCCAGTTCTGGGCGAGGCGCACGAGCGTGTCGTACACGGAGGAGTCGCCGTGCGGGTGGTAGTTCTTGAGCACCTCGCCGACGACGCCGGCGCACTTGTCGAAGGCGCGGTTATGGACCAGGCCCTCGCGGAGCATCGCGTAGAGGATGCGGCGCTGGACCGGCTTCAGGCCGTCGCGGGCGTCGGGCAGGGCGCGCGAGACGATGACCGACATCGAGTAATCGATGTAGGCCGTCTGCATGATGTCGGTGATGTTGGCCGAGGAGAGTTTTTCGTTAGCAGTATACACGAAGGGAAAGGCGAAAGGCGGAAGGGGAAAGGCGGGTGGAAGAACCGATCAAACGTCCAGGTACTGGACGTTCAGGGCGTTGTCCTCGATGAACTGGCGGCGGGGCGGGACCTCGTCGCCCATGAGGAGGGTGAACAGGGCGTCGGCCTTGGCGGCGTCGTTGATGTTCACCTTGAGGAGACGGCGCTTGTCGGGATCCATCGTCGTCTCGTAGAGCTGCTTCGGGTTCATTTCGCCGAGGCCCTTGTAGCGCTGGATGGAGAGGCCCTTGCGGCCGTTGGCGCGGATCTGGGTGATGATTTCGAGCGGGGAGAAGAGCTCGTTCCTCACCTCGGTCTTGGTGCCGGGATTCTCGGTGAGGGTGTAGCGGGCCGCCCCGGTGGGCGCGAACTGGGTGGTGTCGAGCCCGGCCTTGGCGAGGGCCTTGAGGAGCTTGGTCAGCTCGGTGGACTCGAAGATCTCGTGGATGGTGACGCGGCGCGAGACCATCGGCGCGGCGGTGCCCGGGGTGTCGGCGTTGAGCTCGGCGTCGAGGCCGGCCTGCTGCAGGAAGGCGGCGCGGGCCTTGTCATCGCCGAGAAACTGGTGCGACTCCTTGTTGCCCTCGCGGATGCGGGCGATGTAACGGGGCAGCTCGTGGGTCTCCTGGTCGTGCTGGTCGAGGTATTCGGCGAGGCCGGCGCCGTGGCGGGTGATGCCGCTGCCGAGCTTCTCGAGGGCGCCGAGCATCTCGACCGCCTGGTCGATGACCGCGGGGGCGAAGATGTGCTGGTCGGCGGTGCGGGCGAGCACGATGTCCTCGGAGCCGAGCTCGAGGAGGATGCGGTTGAGCTGCTCGTCGTTGTCCACGTACTGCTCGCGCTTCTTGCGCTTGATCCGGTAGAGCGGGGGCTGGGCGATGTAGACATAGCCGGAGTCGATGATGCCCTTCATCTGGCGGTAGAGGAAGGTGAGCAGCAGCGTGCGGATGTGCGAGCCGTCCACGTCGGCGTCGGTCATGATGATGATCTTGTGGTAGCGGGTCTTCTCGATGCGGAAGGAGGAGTCGTCCTCGCCGGTGCCGATGCCGGTGCCGATGGCGGTGATGAGGGTGCGG
>JBKJTZ010000088.1:0-124998 GCA_046590295.1 Lacunisphaera sp. | reverse complement strand
CGCCGGT
Organism: Lacunisphaera sp.; assembly: GCA_046590295.1. Classification (GTDB taxonomy): domain Bacteria; phylum Verrucomicrobiota; class Verrucomicrobiia; order Opitutales; family Opitutaceae; genus Lacunisphaera. Next base: position 124,991 of record JBKJTZ010000088.1, on the reverse strand, counting down.
TGATCTGCAGTTTTTCAAACACGTTGCTCAGGTAATTTTTCACGGTCTGGGCGCTCAATTCCATTTGTTCACCTATTTCCTTGTTGGTCTTGCCCCCGGCGACGAGGGCGAGCACGCGCCGTTCCTGGCGGGAGAGGTGGGCCAGCCGTTCCCTGGCCGGTTGCGACGGCCGGGCGGCTTGGCGCACCAATTTGAACACGTGGGAGTTCATGGCGGGATCGAGCACGAACTTGCCCGCCGCCACGTCGACGAGGGCGCGGGTCAACCCCACGGCGTCGATGTCCTTGAGCAGGCAGCCATGGGCCCCGCAGTTCATCACCTCGCGCAGCAGGCCTTCATCCACGAACGAGGTGAGGAAAAGCAGGCGCGTGGCCGGCCGGCTGGCCAGAATCTGCCGCACGGCTTCTGCGCCGGACCCGTCCGGCAACCGGAGCTCGAGCAAAACCAGATCCGGGGCCAACCGCTCGCATTCGGCGACGGCGGCCTTGAGCGAGGTGGCTTCACCGATGATGCAAAAACGCGTGGCCGCGGCGCTCTGGCCCAGCACCTCCCGGATCCCGGTCCGGACCAGGCTGCTGCCATCGACCACCAGCAGCTTGATGGGATGAATAGAGACATTCGGCACGGTCGGTTGATTAATCGGCCGCCCGAGAGGCAGACAAGGCCCAAATTTTCCCGCTTGCCCGGGCCATGGCGCTGGCCGGGGCCGCGTCGCCTTCGCCGGCCTTGGAATGCGGACACATGGCGTGGGGGCATAAGCGACAAGCGGGTGTTCAATTCTCCCTTGACTCACCGCCTGCCGTCTGAGTTTTAGCCCCTTCCAATCCCTCCAAGCCCATGGCCAATACCAAGTCCGCAATCAAAGCCGCCCGCAAGTCCCTCCGCAACGCCGCCCGCAACCAGGCCACCAAGACCCGCCTGAAGTCGCTCGCCAAGGCCGTGCAGAAGGCCGCCGCCGGCACCGATGCCGAGAAGACCCGCGCCTTCGCCATCGCCTACAGCTCCGCCCTCGACCGCGCCGTCAAGAGCGATGTCATCCACCGCAACTCGGCCTCGAACCACAAGGCGCAGGTCGCCAAATACATCTTCCCCGCGAAGAAGTAACCGGCCCGCTGCCGTCCCCCTTCCACCCCGCGCGCCTCACCGCCGCGGGGTTTTTTGTCGGCCGCGCTCGGGGCTTGCCCTGTCCGGCGGAAGCGAACGAAGTTGGCGCCGTGGCCGCACCCGCCAACCTCCGCCGAGTTTTCCTGCCGTGGGACCAGCCTCTGCCCGGGCCGGCGGCGGCGTGGCTGGCGCGCGGGTGGGACGGCACGGGGCCGCTCGACCTCGGGGGCTGGCTCGTGATCGTGCCCACGCGGCAATCCGGCCGGCGGCTGCGCGAGGCGCTGGCCGAGCATGCCGCCACCCGCGGCGCGGCCGTGCTGGCGCCGCGCGTGGTCTTGCCGGAGGACATCGTCGCACCCGAGACCGGCGGTGCCGGCGCGCCCGCCGCCTCGCGGCTCGAAGCCCTGCTGGCCTGGGCTGAAGTCCTGCGGACCGTGGACCTGGCGGACTGGCGCGAGGTATTCCCGGTGGATCCGCCGGCGCGCAATTTCACCTGGGCGATGCGGCTGGCCGGACAATTCCAGCGGCTGCAGACCACGCTCGGCGAGAACGGGCTGCGGATGCGCGACGTCGTGGCCCGCGCCGGCGACGGCATGCCCGAGACCGGCCGCTGGGAGCAGCTGGCCGGACTCGAGCGGCACTATGACGCCGGGCTCGCGGCCCGCGGCCGGCGGGATGCACAGGCGGCGAGGATTGATTTTGTGCGGGCGGCCGTGCCGCCGCCCGGCGTGACCCGGATCGTGCTGCTGGCCACGCCCGACCCGCTGCCGCTGGCGGTGGGGGTGCTGATGCAGCTGGCCCGGATCCTGCCGGTGGAGGTGGTGGTGTGCGGACCGGATGAGCGTGAGGCGGCCGGCCTGTTCGACGATTGGGGCCGGCCGCTTGAAGCGGCGTGGCGGCGCCGGCCGCTGCGGCTGGCGGATTTTTCCTCGCAAGTGCATCTTTGCGCGGACGCGGCCGAGCAGGCGGGACGCGTGGCGGAACTGGCGCAGGGCTACGACGCGCCGGAGGGCCTGCTCGCGGTGGGCGTGGCCGACGCGGAGGTGGCGCCGGTCCTGGAGAACCGGCTGCGCGGCGCGGGCCTCGCGGTTTTCAATCCCGAGGGCCACCTCCGCCGGAGCGACGGTCTGCACGCCCTGCTCGCCGCGCTCGCCGCGCTCGGCCGCGAGCCGGCCTTCGAGACGGTGCAGGCGCTGGCCCGCTGCCCGGATTTCATCGCGTGGCTGGCCAGGCGGGAAACGGGTGGGGCCTTCTCGCCGGCGGCGATGTTCCGCCAGCTCGACGACCTGCACGCGCGGCACCTGCCGGTCACGATGGACGCGGCGCTGGTCCACACCTTGAAGCGGCCGGCGGCGCGGGCGGCGTTGCAGGCGGCGGCGGAGTTGCGCACGCAGCTCACCCAGGGCTCATTCCCGGCCAACGCCGCCGCGGCGCTCGCCACGCTGTTCGGCGACCGGCAACTGCCGGCGGACGGGGCGCTGGCCGGAGCGGCCGGGGCGTGGATGGAAACGCTGCGCGGGGCAGCAGCAGCGGCGGATTTTTTTCCGGATCTGGCCACGACGGAGTGGTGGGAGCTGGCACTGGCGCAGTACGGCGAGAGCGTGCGGTTTGAGGCGCGCCCGGCCGGCGCGGTCGACCTGCTCGGCTGGCTCGAACTCCTGTGGGAGGATGCGCCGCATCTGGTGGTGACCGGCCTGAACGATGGCCGCGTGCCCGAGGCGGTGACCGGCGATGCCTTTCTCCCGGAAGCGCTGCGCGGCCGGCTGGGGCTCAAGACGAACGAGGCGCGGTTTGCGCGCGATGCCTACCTGCTGGCGGCCTTGGCGGCGATGCGGGGCGCGGCCGGCCGGCTCGATCTGCTCGTGGGCAAGGTGTCGGCGGCGGGCGATCCGTTGCGGCCGTCGCGCCTGCTGCTGCAGTGCGACGACGCGGCGCTGCCGGCGCGGGTCGCGGCGCTGTTCCGGCCGGCCGAGGCCGCGCGTCCGGGACTGCCGTGGCGGCGGGCGTGGCCCCTGCGGCCGCCGGTCGTGGTGCCGCCCGCGCGCGTGTCGGTGACGGCGTTCCGCAGCTACCTGCAGTGTCCCTTCCGCTTCTACCTGAAGCACGCGCTGAAGCTGGAGACGGTGGACCCCTTCAAGAGTGAGCTGGACGCGCTCGATTTCGGCATCCTGTGCCACGCCGCCCTGGAGGCGATGGGGAACGAACCGGCGCTGCGCGACTGCACCGATGCGGCGGCGGTGCGGGAGTTCCTGCTCACCCGGCTCGACCGGCTCGCGCACGAACGATACGGGACCGAGCTGACCCTGCCCCTGCTGGTGCAGCTGGAGTCGGCGCGCCAGCGGCTCGGCCGCGCCGCCGAGCTGCAGGCGGCGCAGCGGGCGGCGGGCTGGGTGGCGGAGCAGATCGAGCGAAAGTTCGAGCTGGCGCTCGGCGGCGTCACGGTGAGAGGCAAGATCGACCGCGTGGAGCGACACACCGGCACCGGCGCGGTGCGGGTGCTCGACTACAAGACCTCGGACAAGGCCGTCTCCCCCCGGGCGGCGCATGTGCGGCCGGCGCGGTCCGTGGAGACGGCCCCGGCGTGGGCGCGTTTTTCCGCGGGCGGCAAGGAGTGGGTGTGGGTTGACCTGCAGCTGCCGCTCTACCGGGAGGCGCTGGCGGCGGAGTTCGGGCCGGCGGTGGGCACGGGTTACTTCAACCTGCCCAAGGCCACCGGCGAAACGGCGCTGACGCTGTGGGAGGACTACGACCCCGCGATGCATGATGCGGCGCGGCGGTGCGCGGCCGGCGTGGCGGCGGGCGTGACCGCGGGGATTTTCTGGCCGCCGGCGGAGGTGCCGCCACGCGAGGAGGACGAGGTGTTCGCCGGGCTGTTCCATCACGGCACAGCCGGCAGCGTGGACGGGAGGGCTTTGCAGTGAAACCCGCCGGCCATGTCATGATCCTCGCGTCGGCGGGCTCGGGGAAAACCTTCGCACTGACCAACCGCTTCATCGCCCTGCTGGCGCGCGGGGCGCCGCCGGAGCGGATCGCGGCGCTGACGTTCACGCGCAAGGCGGCGGGTGAGTTCTTTGACGAGATCCTGAAAAAACTCGCCGGCGCGGCGGGCGACGAGGCGGCGGCGCAGCAGCTGGCCGCGGCGATCGGGGTGCCGGCGCTGCGCCCGGCGGACTTCCTCCGGCTGCTCCGCCAGGTGACGGACACGATGCACCGGCTGAGCCTCGGGACGCTCGACAGTTTCTTTGCCCGCGTGGTGCGGGCGTTTCCGCTGGAGCTGGGGCTCGGCGGTGATTTCGAGATCCTGCAGGAGCACGCGGCGCGCCAGGAGCGGCGGCGCGTGCTGCGGCGGATGTTCGCCCACACGGACGGCGGGGACGCGCGGCAGGATTTCATCGAGGCGTTCAAGCGCGCGACCTTCGGCACCGAGGAAAAGCAGCTCGGCGCGCGGCTGGACGGATTCCTCGACGAACACGCGGAAGTGTATCTGGCGGCGCCGGACGGCCCGGCCTGGGGGCGGCCGGAGAGGATCTGGCCCGGGGGCTGCCCCTGGCTGGCGGCGGCGGATCCCCGGCGGCGGACCGCCGCGGCCTCGGCGCTGCACGCGGCGCTGCCGTGGGCGACCTTCTCCGACCCGCAGCGGCTGAGATGGGAGAATTTCTTCGCCGCATTGCCCGCGTGGGCCCCCGGGGCCCCGTTGCCCAAGCCGGTGGCGTATGTCGTGGGCAATGGCTTCGACGCGTGGCCGGGCCTGACGGAGATCACGGTCGAGCGGAAGAAGGTGGCGCTGAATCCGGCGGCGGGCGCGGCCCTGCGCGCCCTGCTCGGCGGCATCGTCGGCGCGGAACTCTCGCGGCGGATGGAGATGACGCAGGGGATGTTCGCCGTGTTGCACGGCTACGAGGAGGTCTATGACGGCGCGGTGCGGCGCGGGGGCCGGCTGACGTTTGCGGATGTGCAGCGGCTGCTGCGGCCCGCTGCCCCCGGCGGGGCGCGGCGGCTCACGCGCGAGGCGGCCGCGGCGGCGCGCCTCTTCATCGACTGGCGGCTCGACAGCCAGATCGACCACTGGCTGCTGGACGAATTCCAGGACACGAGCTTCGGCCAGTGGAGCGTGCTGCGCAACCTGGTCGACGAGGCGGTGCAGGATCCGACGGGGGCACGGAGTTTCTTCTATGTCGGCGACGTGAAGCAGGCGATCTATGCATGGCGCGAGGGCGACTCGCGGCTGTTCCGGGAAATCTTCGACCATTACAACGCCGGGGCTCCCGGGATCATCCAAGAGCAACGGCTCGACCGGTCGTGGCGGTCGGGTCCGGCGGTGATCGCGATGGTAAACCGGACGCTCGGCGATGCCGGGGCGCTGCGGCGGCTGTTCCCGGCGGACGCCGTGGCCCGGTGGACGCGCGAGTGGCGCGAGCATGAGAGCGGCCGGCCGGAGCTGGGCGGCTACGCCGAACTGCGGCAGGCGGAAGACGAGGCCGGGCGGTTCGCCGCGACGCTGAAAATCGTGACGGAGACGCAGGCGCTGGAGCGGGGATTGAGCGTGGCCGTGCTGGTGCAGAAGAACAGCACGGCGGCGGAGTTGGCGGACTACCTGCGGCGCGAGGGGGGATTGCCGGCGGTGGCGGAATCGGACCTGCACGTCGGCACCGACAACCCCTTCACGTGCGCCTTGCTGGCGCTGGGCCGCGCGGCGGCGCATCCGGGAGACGAAGCGGCGTGGCAGCACCTCCGCATGACGCCGCTCGCGGCGGTGCTGGAGGAAGAAGGCTGCGCAACGCCCGACGCACTGGCGGTTCGCCTGCTCGGGGAGATCCATGCAAACGGTTTTGAAAGGACCATTGAAGCCTGGGCGCGGAAGCTCGAGCCAACGCTGGCGCCAGACGACGGGTTCAGCCGCGAGCGGGGCCGCCTGCTGGCCGAGGCGGGACGATTGTTCGATGAGACCGGCAGCCGCGACGTGGCGGAATTCGGACAATTCGCCGCCCGGCACACGGTGCGTGAGGCGGACACGGCGGCGGTGGTGCGCGTGATGACGGTGCACAAGGCCAAGGGGCTGGGCTTTGATGTGGTCATCCTGCCAGACTTGGAAGGCACGCGGCTCGCGTCGCGGCGGCGCGGGCTGGCGGTGCAGCGGGCGGCCGACCGGTCGGTCGAGTGGGTCTTGGACCTGCCGCCCGAGACTTTTTATGCCCCGGACCTGGTGCTGGCCGCGCATGTGGCTACGGCGGAGGCGGAAGCCTGTTACGAGGAGCTGGCGGTGCTCTACGTGGCGATGACGCGGGCGAAACGGGCCATGTATGTGGTCACGGCCCCGGTGGGAAAGTCGAAATCGCATAATTTTCCGCGGTTGCTGCAGGAGACCCTGGGGGATGAATGGGCGGAGGGTGATCCGCGCTGGTTTGAAAAACTAGGTGCTCCCACGGCCCGGCCCCGGGCAGGTCCCGGGCTGCCGGGGTTGGGTGCTCAGGCGCAAGCCGGGCGCGCCCGCCGCCGTCCGTCACGCGTGCCCTCGGGGCAGAAGGGCGGGGAGGTGACCGGGTCCAGGTTGTTTGCCCTGGAAGCGGGGGGCGCGGTGGAATTTGGCCGGGCCGTGCACGCGCGGCTCGCCCAAGTGGAGTGGGGCGGGGCGGCGGCGGAGTCGCATCTGACCGCGGATTGGCGGGACGGCGGGTCGGCGGCGCGGGCGGCCTTGGCATGTGTGCGTGCGGCGGACCTGGCGGCCGTCTGGACGCCGCCAGCGAACGCGGCCAGGGTCGGGTTATGGCGGGAACGGGCGTTTGAACTGATCCACGAGGGCGACTGGGTCACGGGGGTGCTGGACCGGGTGGTGATCGAGTATGACGGAACTGGCCGGGCGGCGAAGGCCACCGTCTATGATTTCAAGACGGACACGGATGAAGCCGCCGTGCTCCCGCGCCATGCGGGCCAAATGAACCTCTATCGGCAGGCGGTGGCCTGTCTCACCGGCCTGGATTTGGGGCGGGTGGAGGCTTGTTTGGTGCTGACGGGTTCGCAGCAGCTGCGGATGGTCCCCCAGGTCTTATAAATTCGGGCTTTACAGGGGCACCCCAGCACCGCACGTTGCGCCGCTAAACCTCCACTTTATACCTATGGGCAATCTGAAAAAGAAACGACGTCTCAAGATGTCGAAGCACAAACGCCGGAAGCGCCTCAAGGCGAACCGCCATAAGAAGCGCACTTGGCAGAAATAACCGGTCCCGGCCAAGGATGACTTGTTTTTTGTTCAAACCCGCCAATTAGGCGGGTTTTTTTATTAATGGGCGGTCCGGTAAAAGGTCTGCCAAATAAAGGACTTAAATGACTTACGTGAGGTTTTCGACTTGTCAGCCCGGGGGGCGCCCCCTATCCATCACAGCCGCAACTGATTTTTGGCTGGCCTTTTGCGTGGTTAACCTAGCCCGCGAAAGATCCTAAAAATCAATTTTGCTTCAGGCCACCTCACCTACCTAGCACCCGCATGTTTTTCGCGAAGAAATCGAAAGGCTTTTGCGTCGAGATTGGCGAACATTCGACCTTACTGGCTCGTCTTTCCCAGCCCGAGGCCCCTTTTGTCGTCGAGGAGCTCAAGGAGCTGCCCTCCGGCGATCCTGCCGCCATCTCCGAGTGGATCAAACAATCGGAGGGCAAGGGATCCACCGGTTATGCCCACGCGACTTGCGGGATTTATCCGTCCAAGCGAATTGTGCGCCGCCACACCTTGGATATGAAGAAAATCAAGGAGCCGGCCTATTTCAGCGAGGTTTACACCCAGCAGTTTCGCATTGAGGCGGAAAAATACACCATGCGGGTCATAAACCCCGAGAATGGCAGCGATTTTGACATGACCAAGACGTCGCAAAAGGAGGCGCTCTTTGCCGGCTTGCCCGCGGATGACATCAACATGGCCCAGGATAAATTGCTGGAGCTGTCGATTTATCCCCAGCGGCTTGAGCTGGGCACGGTCGCAACCCTCGGCGGCATGGTCAATTACCTGAAGTTCAAGCAGACCAAGACGCCGCTGCTGTTGCTGGAGATGGGCGAGGAGGTCACCCAGAGTTTCATCTTGAGTGCCGAGGGGGTGGACATTTCCCGGCCGATCCCCAGCGGAGTCGCGGCCATGATCCCGGTGGTGCAGAAGGAGCTGGGATTGAAGGATGAAGAGTCGGCCAAGAAACTCTTTTACTCGAACACTTTTGATTTCACCAGCATGGGCGGCAGTCTGGTCAAGAAGCTGCTCAAGGAGCTGCAATCCTCCATCGGTTTCTACGAGGTTCAGACCGGCCAGTCGATCGGCAACGTCCTTTGCACCCAGCTGCCCGCGAGCCTCGGCTGGCTCGGCACGACCATGGCGGGCTCCCTCGGGGTCACCCCCCTGAAGATGGACATGCTGCCCTGGCTGGAATCGCTGAACATCAAGCTGGCGGACGGTGTCACCCCGAACCCCCCGGACGAGCGCTGGGCCGGGCTTTTTTCCCTCGCAGCCTCCTACAAATCCCCCGATGGCGTTTAACCTGTCACTGACGAAAAAAGGTGATGCGCAACCAGCGGTTGCACCGCTGTGGCATCCGAATTTCCGCAACTTTGAACGGTTGCCGGACACCAAGGTCGTGCGCACGGCCTTCTTCATCAACGCCGCGGCGATCGCGGTCACCCTCGGTTTGTTGCTCTGGTTTGGGAGCCGGGAGTATACGATCAAAAATCTCGGCGACCAGATCGCCGAGGCGCAGAAACAGATCGATGACAATTCCCGGCAAAACAAGGAGGCCCTGCGCCTCTCGAAGCTGTTTGCGGATGAGCAAAAGAAACTGACGGAAGCCGAATCCTTCCAAGCGTCGGCCATCAGGCCGTCGGAGTTCGTTTCCCTGCTGGGGGAAACCCTCCCCCGGGAAATTTCCATCGATTTGCTGGAGGGCAAACTGACCGCCCTAGGGACCTCGCCGGGCTCCTACCAGCTGCGCGGCGTGGTGGCGGGCACCCCCGACCAGGCCAGCGGGGCGGCTTCCCGGTTCGTGGACCTGCTGCGGGCCCAGCAGAAACTCGGGGCGATCTTTGATCCCATCACCCTGAACAGTCTCAATCGTGACGCACGGAGCAATTTCCTGGCCTTCGACATCACCATGAAGATGAAACCCGAGACCATGGAGAAGAAATAACATGACCGGGACCGACCTAGTCGCGATGATCAAGAGGCACCCCGTTGGATTTGCCTGCGGTGTCATCTGCGTGGCTTGCGCCGCATTGTTCTATTTCCGGATGGACCTCGTCGAGGAAAGCCATGCGGCTTTCAGCGCGAAGTCAGCCGAGGCCACGACGATTTTGGCCAATGTCAAAAATGCCGAGAAGCTGCCGTCCCAGGTGGCGGAAATCCAGGAGCTGACCAAGGAATTGGATGGGCGCCTGCTTCGCACCGGACAGCTGGCGGCCAACCTGCAGTATTTCTACAAGCTGGAAGCGGAGACCGAGGTTAAGTTGATCGACGTCCGGCAGGGAACCCCGCTGCCGAAGAGCGGCAAGTCGCTTTTCATCGCCATTCCCTTCAATGTCGCGGTGCAGGGCCCGTTCAAGCAGGTCGCCATCTTCCTGCAAAAACTGGAAAACGGCCCCTATTTCTGTCATTTCACCTCCGTGAACTTCGCCCGGTCGATCTCCAGCAGCGAAACCCCCAAGCCCGGGACCGACCCCCTGGGCACGACCCTGACGCTCAATCTCGAACTCCTTGGCCTGCCATGAGGAATCTAACCGCACGCCTCCTCCGATCGTCGGTATGGCTCGCAGCCTTGGCTGGGTTCGTGCTCGCGCCCGCCGCCGAGCCTGAGGGCAGCGTCCTGACCCCCGCCAAGCGCCAGGATGTCCTCGAGCAGGCCAAAAAACTTTTGGTTCGCAATGAAGCGTCCGTGGTCGCCGTTGATCCGTTCCATCCCGAGGGGTTTGAGAGCTTCGTGGCTGCCATGGGCCGGCCGGCCGGTCCCACGACCGGCACCAACACCACCGATAACCCGGCCCCCCTGCCGACCGGACCGCGCACGGAACGCGACCTGGTGCAGTCCATCGCGGCGGGCCTCAAGCCCAGTGGATTTTTCGTCCTGGGCGGCGAGCCCACCCTCGTCTTCGGTCAAAAGCGGGTCAAAGCTGGCGGCGCCCTGACTATTACCTTTGAAGGCAATGAATACGCCATTGAAATCATCCGCATTGCCCCACCCAACTTTACCCTTCGCCTGAACCGCGAGGAATTTACCCGGACCATCAAATAAGGAACCGAACTATGAGCACACGACGCATCCTCCTCTCCGCTCTCATTGCCACGGCATGCAGCCTCCCCGGCCTGGCCCAAACAGAAACCCCGGCCGTGGCCGCGGCCGCCGCCCCGGCGGTGAGCGTGGAGGGCGCCGCCCCCGTCGCCGCGCCCGTCACCCGCGACCGGGACACCCTGTCGGTGGATTTCCCCGATGAGGACATCAAGACCATCCTCCGCAATGTCGCCGACCTCTTCGAGCTGAACCTCGTCGTCCCCGACACGCTGACCGGCAAGACCTCCATCAAGCTGCGCGATGTCACCTGGCGCCAGATCTTCCAGGTCGTCCTCTCGCCGGTCGGCTACACCTACATTGAGGAGGGCAACATCATCAAGATCGTCAGCAACGAACTCCTCCAGCAGGAACCGGGTTCGACCGAGGTCTTCATCCTCAACAACGCCAAGGCGGCGGACATCAAGCCCACCATCGACGGCCTCATTGACGCCGCCAGCGGCGGCAAGATCGTCATCGACGCGCGCAGCAACGCCCTCGTCATCACCGAGCGTCCTTCCCGCATGGGCCGCATCCGCTCCATCATCGAGCAGCTCGACAAGGCCACCGACCAGGTGATGATCGAGTCGAAATTTGTCGAGGTGACCGATCGCGACATCCGCAACATCGGGGTCAACTGGGCCTCGCTGCAGGGCATGCAGTTCGGGTTGGGCGGCATGAACCAGACGTTCAGCCGCGACCGTGGCCAGACCTTCTCCAACGGGACCAGCAACAATTCAGGCACTGGCAGCAATACAAACAACGGCACCACCGCGAACAATAATAGCACGACGAACGGCACCACGAACAATTCCAGCACCACCAACGTTACTGGCCCGAGCAGCACCACGACCACTACGTCCTCGCCTGGCTCGGTTACATCCACGACGGTTAACAGTTCGGGCAGTCTCTTAACCTTTGACCCGGTCACCAACGTTCCGACCATTACGAATATTCCGGCCCCGGGCGCGAACAACACGACGACGACCACGACGGCTGCCTCCAGCCAGTCGACCACTACCAGCAGCCCGGGGGGCACGCAGACTAATTCCACCAACGGCACCACGGGTGGCACGGTTACCTCCGTGGGCACGGTCATTTCCAACGTCCTGAACAATACGGCGAACACGGCCATCACCTCCCTGAATTCACTCGTCAACTCCGGCGGCACGTCGCGCGTGGCCTCGGCGGTCTTCTCGGCTTCCGATTTCAACGTCATTGTTTCCGCCCTGAAGACGCAGAACAACACCAAGATCGTTTCCAACCCGACGGTGGTGACGCTGAACAACACCGAGGCCATCCTCAACATCGGCCAGGAGTTCCCGATCCCGAAATACAACTACAACTCCGAGCGCGGCACGTTTGAGGTCGCCGGCTTCGAATACAAGCCGATCGGCGTCATCCTGAAGGTCACCCCGCAGGTGAACGCGCGCGGCGTCATCAAGCTGGTGCTCGAGCCCGAGGTCAGCCAGCAGAACGGGTCGACCTCCTTTGGCGGTGCCGGCGGCGCCCTGATCCCGATCATCGCCACGCGGAAGGTGAAGACCCAGATTTCGCTCCAGAGCGGCTACACCGCCGGCATCGGCGGCCTGATCACCAACTCCATCAACCACGGTGGCACCAAGGTTCCGATCCTCGGTGACATCCCGCTGCTCGGCCGCCTGTTCTCGTCCAAGGCGGTCAACGACGAGACGACGAACCTCCTCATCTTCATCACCGCGCGGACCGTCAGTGCCGACGGCGCCCTGCCCGAGGAGGTCTTTGATCCCCGCGCGGTCGAGGCCGTGGGCATGACCCGCGAGGACCTGCCGGGCAACCGTCCGGCCAAGGGCACGGACATGTTCGCCCCGGTGGAAAAGAAAAAGTAAGCGGCTCGAACCGGTTGATTTTCCTGACCGGCGGAATATTCCGCCGGTCGTTTTTTTCGCCATTTCCGCCGGCCGGTTCGCCGTTGGGCCAGACCCTGGAGCGCGGGCGACCCCGCCCGCAGAATCCAGCCGCCGCCGCTGGTCGCATCTACCACCAGCCGCCGACGAAACCCTGCGCGTATTTGATGACGAAGACGCCGAGGTTCTTGGCGGCGTGCGCGGCGATGCACGGCAGCAGCGAGCGCGACGGGTTCGCCGGCAAAAATCGCACGGTATAAAACCACAACGAGCCCGCGAAGATCATGCCGGTGCTGAACCAGGCCTTGGCCCCGTGATGAAGTTCCAGCGCGCCATCCTGCCACGACCATAAGAACGGATGCAGCAGGGCAAACACCAGCGAGGCCCCGACGATACCCGCCACGAGGGCCGGCCGGCCGCGGTGTTCCACGACCAGATAGCCGCGGAAGATAAGTTCCTCGATGAAAGCCGCGGCCAGGGAATACAGGGCAAAGAGGCCGGTCATGCGGCTCTGTTGCGCGGTCAGCCCCAGCGCGTGTTCCCCGCCGGTCTCAATGGCCAGCAGCAGCAGGGCTCCCGCCACGGCGAGGACCATGAGCCGGCCGCTGGCCGGTGAGGCCCCGGGGAAGGCCCGGGGGTGGGGCCGGCCCTGGCGACCGGCCCGATAGTCGTCCCGCCACCACTTGGCCGTGAATCCGGCGGCAATGATCATGCCGGCCAGCAGCAGGGGTTGGTCCTGGGTCATGTTCAGGACGAAACGTCATCCCGCCCCGGCATGGCAAGGCTGCAGCAGTATTTGTTAGCCATTTTTGACCGCTTGCCTAGCTTGCGAGGGATGGCCGGACCCATGCCTCGTACCGACTCTGCTCCACCGCGGGATTTCGCCGGATTGTTCCAGCGGGTCAGCCCGCAGCTGGCGGCGCTCGACGTCTTTATGCGCGGGCAGGTGGAGCGGTTCGAGCCGGAGATCCGGGAAATGGCCGCCTACTGCCTCGAGACCACCGGCAAGCGGCTGCGGCCCAGCCTGGTTTTTTTCAGCGGCTGGCAGGGCGACGGGGTGGTGGCCGACGACCTGGTGCGCGTGGCCGGCGTGGTGGAGATGGTGCACCTCGCCACGCTGGTGCACGACGACATCATGGACGGCGCCGAGATCCGGCGGAACCGCCGCACCGCGTCGCGCGAGTTCGGCCCCGCCGCCGCCGTGCTGCTCGGGGATGCGCTGTTTTCGCAGGCCCTGCATGTCGCCGCGCAGTTTCCCACCACCGAGGTTTGCCGGCTGGTGGCGGCATCCACCCGCCGGGTCTGCTCCGGGGAAATCATGCAGACGCTGCGCCGGCGCGACATCAACATCTCGCTCGCGGAATACCGCCGCATGATCGACCTGAAGACAGCCGAGCTTTTCCGGGTCTCCTGTTTTCTGGGGGCGAAATTGTCGGGGGCTGGTCCCGACTTCGCGGCGGCGGCGGATCGTTTCGGCCAGCACCTCGGCATCGCCTACCAGATCTATGACGACCTGGTAGATTTTGTCGGTGAGGAGCAGCGCATCGGCAAGACCCTGGGCACCGACCTCGCCACCGGCAAACTCACGCTGCCGCTGATGCTCCTGCTGGAGCGGGTCCCCGCGGCCGAGCGGTCCGCGATCGTCGCGGCCTTGCGCGGGGGCCAGCCACTCGCGCTGGCGGCCAGCCAGCAGCGGATGAGGGAAATGGACATAGCGCCCGCAGTGGTCCGTGCCATCGACGACGAATTGGCGGCCGCCACAAACGCCCTGGTCGGATTCGACCAGTTGCCCCCGGCCCCGCTCCTGCAGCAACTGGTCGAGATGTTGAAGGGGCAGGTGGGCGCGCTGCCGCTGACGGGTTAATTAGCGTTTGCATGGCTGCCACCCCGGCCTAACCTTTCATTTCTCACGATGAATCTGTCCAAGGTTTTCACCAAGGCCCTCATCACCTCCCCGGAACGTCAACTGGAGGCGGATACTGATTTTGCGATCGTGAAGCAGGTCCAGGCCGGTGACGTCGCAGCCTTTGACTCGCTCATCCTCAAATATCGGGAGCGCGTTATGGGCATCATTTACAACCTGACGTCCAACCGGGAGGACAGTTCGGATCTGACCCAGGACACCTTCATCAAGGCTTTTCAGTCCATCAACCGCTTCCAAGGCCACTGCTCGTTCTTCACGTGGCTTTACAAAATTGCGGTCAACACGAGCCTCAGCCATCTCCGCAAGAACCGGTTACGCAGTTTCTTCAGCCTGGAAAAAATCCAGGAGGATGGCACGAATGCTCAACTGCTGGAACAACTTACGGATAAAAACGGGGCCGATCGCGACACCTACCTGCACGAACTTCAGCAAAAATTGAACGAAGCGATGCAAAAACTGTCTATCCCACACCGAACTGTGATTACCCTTTTTGAGATAGACGGCCTCAGCCATTCCGAAATTGCCGAAGTCATGGCCTGTTCCGAAGGCACGGTTCGTTCCCGGCTCCACTACGCCAAGCAGTTCCTGCAGGGCGAGCTGGGCAAGTATCTCCGCTCCTAATCCGCATGTCCGACGCCCCCCAACAGTCCAAGGTCACCCTCGAGGATCTGCTGCGCCTGAAGCGCGCGGAGCGCCCCACGGCGGAGTTTTGGCAGAATTTTGAGCGCGAGTTGCGCCAGAAGCAGCTTACCGCGCTCCTGGAGAAGCGTCCGTGGTGGCAGGAGTTGCCGCATCTGCTGAGGCGCCGTTCCTACATTCCTATCGGCGCCACCGCCATTCTGGCTTTTTCCCTGGTCTCAATCAAATTTTATCAGCCTGCCGCGGTCACCCCCGCGCAGGAGCAGGCGCTGGAGGCCAGTGTGCCGGTCAATGAACTTTTCGCCAAGGCGGACATCGAGGCCGAGGCGGCACCAGTCAGTTCCCTTTTGGTCAATCGCAACGACCAGGCGGCACCGCGGCTCAATGATCGCATTGCCGCGACCGCGATGATGGCCGACAACCCGCCCGAAAATTCCCAGGCCGAGATCCTGATGCCCGCCATGGTGGCCCCGCGGCAGGTGGAATCACCCTCCGCCCGCTCGATCGCCGCCAATATCGCCCGGCTCGAACAAACCGAGCCTGAGCTGCTCAATGCGGTGGTGGGCAATCGCCTGAGCTCATCCCCGGCCCGGGTGCAAACCGCTTCGCTGCAGGTTTCCGAGCTGGCATCGATGCAGTCGACGGCCTCGAAACGCAGCCGCCTGCTGGCCCAATACTCCGACCGCCAACTCGCGCCCGAGCCGACCGCACCGGACATCGTCCGCGAACGCCTGGCCCGCCGCCTGGGGGATCCCGAGATTTACGACCGCATCAGCCGCCTCGGCGTGCGGGGTGACGCCGTCTCGCTCAAGTTCTGAGCCTTGGCGCCCCGACCTCGTTCCGGCCCGTCGATTTCGGCGGGCTTTTTTATTCCCTTTGGGTCTAATACGGGGCTTGCCCCGGCTTGGTTGGAGGCGGGGCTATTATACCAACGTCCCTTTGGTTTTGGACTTTGCGGTGTCTGAGCCGGTAGGGGCGGTTGCCCTCAACCGCCCTCGATGAGACCAGGGCCGTTGAGGGCAACGGCCCCTACCTAAAGCATCTATTCTTCAAGGGACGTTGGTATTAGCCCCGCGTTCGGTAGGGAGTGTGGCACGCGCCCCGCAGGACTGATAGTCCTGCCTCCATTTCAGAAATGCTCCGGAGCTTGCTCCGGGGATCTTTACTCCCTTCGGGTTTAATACCCTGGAGCAGCTTGCTCCGGCTTGGTTGTAGCCAGCCTCGGTGAGGCCGGTCAGGGCGGCTGGAATCTTGAGCGGCCAGACCCGGGGTCAGCGACCCCGGCTACAAGAAATCTTGATCAAATGCCTCGGGGCGTGTCCCGGGGCATCTTTATGCGGTGTCCGGCCGGACTGACCGCTACGCCTTCAACGAACCTGTCATGTCCTCGGGCCGCACCCAGGCGTCGAACTGTTCGGCGGTGAGGTGACCCAGTTTGACCGCGGCAGCCTTCAGGGTGGTGTTTTCCTTGTGCGCCTTCTTCGCGATCTCGGCCGCCTTGGCGTAACCGATGTGCGGGTTGAGGGCCGTGACCAGCATGAGCGAATTCTCGAGATGGCGCCGGATGACCGGCTCGTTGGCCAGGATCCCATCGGCGCATTTCTCCGTGAACGAAGCGCAGGCATCGCCCAGGAGCCGCGCGCTCTGGAGCACGTTGGCCGCGATGACGGGCTTGAAGACGTTGAGCTCGAAGTGCCCGGTCGCACCGCCGATGCCCACCGTCACGTCGTTGCCCATCACCTGCGCGCAGACCATGGTCATCGCCTCCGGCTGGGTCGGGTTGACCTTGCCGGGCATGATCGAGGAGCCGGGTTCATTGTCCGGGATGACAAGTTCCCCGATGCCGGAACGCGGGCCGGAGCTGAGCATGCGGATGTCGTTGGCGATCTTCATCAGCGAGACGGCGGTGCGCCTGAGCGCACCGGAGAGCTCGACCATGGCGTCATGTGCCGCCAGGGCCTCGAATTTGTTCGGGGCCGTGACGAAGGGCAGGCCGGTGAGCTCCGCGATCTTCCCGGCCACGAGCACGTCGTAACCGGCGGGGGTGTTGAGCCCGGTGCCGACGGCGGTGCCACCGAGCGCCAGTTCGCGCACCAGCTCGAGCGCGTGGCGGACGGCCCGCATGCTGTTGTCGAGTTGCTGGACATAGCCGCTGAATACCTGGCCGAGGGTGAGCGGGGTCGCGTCCATGAAATGGGTGCGACCGGTCTTCACGATGGTGGCGAAGGCGGCGGACTTGGCGGCGAGGCTGTCGCGCAGGCGCTGGAGGCCGGGCAGGGTGACGGTCGTCACCATCTGGTAGGCGGCGATGTGCATCGCGGTCGGGAACGTGTCGTTCGACGACTGCGATTTGTTCACGTCGTCGTTGGGGTTCAGCACCTTCTTCGCATCGGTCAGCTGGCCGCCGGCGAGGACGTGCGCGCGGTTGGCGATGACCTCGTTGGCGTTCATGTTGCTCTGGGTGCCGGAGCCGGTCTGCCAGATGACGAGCGGGAACTGGTCATCAAGCCTGCCGGTGAGGATCTCGTCGCACACCCGGGCGATGAGATCGCGCTTTTCGGCCGGCAGCACGCCGAGCTCGTGGTTGGCCAGCGCCGCGGCCTTCTTGAGCACGGCGAACGCATGGATGATCTCTCGCGGCATGCTGGCCTCCGGGCCGATGCGGAAATTGTTGCGCGAACGTTCGGTCTGAGCGCCCCAGTATTTGTCGGCGGGCACCTGCACCTCGCCCATAGTGTCCGTTTCGATGCGAAAGTTCATGGCAACCAGCAGCACAAGGCAGCCGCCGGCCGGCTGCAACACGGAACCGGGACCGGCTCCGCACGGTATTAACCGCCGGAGAGAGCCGCATAATTCCAGCTACAGGATCTTCAGCTTGGGCAGATCCTGCACATCGATGTAGCCGGCCGGCCGGCCCTTCCCATCGAGCGCCATGAGGTCGGAAATCTTATGTTGCTGGAAAAGCTTCAGCGCTTCCACCGCGAGGGCGTCGGCCGGCACGGTCTTGCCGCCGCGGGTCATGAAGCCGGCCACCGGCTTTTTCAAGAAATCCGCCCCGCCACTCAACGCACTGCGCCGGAAATCACCGTCGGTGAAGATGCCGCTCAACCGGCCTTTCCCGTCCACCAGCGCGACGGCGCCGGCCTTGGCCTTGGTCATGGCGAAGATCGCCTCCTGCACCGTCGTCCTGGCCTCTTTCAGCACCGGACAGGCGGTCCCGGTCCGCATGATGTCCTTGACCCGGAGCAGGAGGGTCATGCCGAGGGTGCCGGCCGGGTGATATTTGGCGAAATCCTCCCGCGTCAGGCCGCGGCTTTCGAGCAGCACCATGGCCAGGGCGTCGCCGAGCGCGAGGGCGGCGGTCGTGCTGGCGGTCGGCGCGAGTTCGAGCGGGCAGGCCTCGCGCGGGGCGTGGTAGATGAGCCGGTAATCCGCCCCCAGGGCCAGTTCGCTGTCCGGCGAGCCGGTGAGCGCCACGGTCTCGAGGCCGAATTTTTCAAACAGGGGCAGCAGCTGCAGCATTTCGGCGCTGGCACCGCTGTTGCTGAGCAAAATGGCCAGGTCGCCGGCTGCGCACAGGCCGAGGTCGCCGTGCAGCGCCTGGGTGGGATCCAGGAAGCACGCGGGCACGCCGGTGCTGTTGAAGGTGCCGGCCAGCTTTTGGGCGATGTGGGCGTTCTTGCCGACGCCGGTGATGATCAGCTTGCGGCCGCCGTCGCTGACCGCCGCCACGGCGCGCACGGTCGCCACAAAAGCACCGTCCAGCACCTTGGCGGTGGCGGCGAGTGCTTCGCGCTCGATGGCGAGGCATTGCCGGGCTTGGGCGAGGATGGTGGCGGAATCCAGGGGCATCAAAAACTTGTGTTGGTTTGGGGCTCGGGCAAACGTAGCCCACACCCCGGCCCGTTCAATTCATTTCCTCCCTTGTCCCGCCCCACCGTCATCCTCCGCCTGATACCGCTCCTGCTGCTGGGCGGATTGCTGCTGGCCGCGGCGGGCTGCACCGACGGCGAGCGCGTGTCGTCCGCCGCCGAGGTGGACGAGCCGGCCTATCGGGAGGGGCAGGCCCTGCTCAAGACCGGCCGGCGGCAGGAGGCGCTCAATTCCTTCCTCAAGGTCATTGAGCGGCGCGGTGACGAGGCGCCGGAATCCCACCTGGAGGTGGGGCTGCTCTACCTGCAGCATATCAGTGATCCGCTGTCGGCCATCTACCATTTCAAGAAATACCTCGCCCTGCGGCCCAACAGCCCGCAGGCCCCGCTGGTCAAGCAGCGCATCGCCGCCGCCATGCGTGATTTCGCCCGCACGCTGCCCGCCCAGTCGCTGGAGAACCAGCCGCAGCGCGTGGATCTCGTCGCCGCCCTCGACCGGCTCAAGCAGGAGAACCTGCAGCTCAAGCAGGAACTCGCCGAATTCAAGTCCGGGCGCGGCGGCCAGCCGCTCTCGGGCGCGGAGGACAACGGACCGGCCGCGGCCTCCGGCAACGCCACCGGATTCAATTTTCCCGTCGAAGCCATCCCCACCGTCCGCACGCGGCCCGTGCCCGCCGCCCTGCCACCGCCGACGCCGGCGAGGAAAGTGCCGGTCGTCACCCCGGCGGTGACTCCGGCGCCTGCGGCCACGCGGACCGCCGGGACACGCCGGCACATCGTCCGGCCGGGTGACACGCTCTTCAAGCTGGCCCAGCAATATTACGGCAACCGCTCCAAGTGGCGGGACCTCTACACGGCCAACCGCGATGTCATGAAGAGCGAGACCGACCTCAAGGTCGGGATGGAGCTGAAGATTCCGTGAGCTGCAGGTCGGGATCGCTGATTCAGCCAGGGGAGGTGGAGGGTCCCGCTCCGGCTGGATCGCGGCTCAGCCGGAGCTGAGCCCTCCAAAATTCCCGTGTAGCCGGTTCGGTCTTATACCAACGTCCCTATTGTTTTGGACTTTGCGGTACCTGAGCCGGTAGGGGCGGTTGCCCTCAACCGCCCTCGGTGAGACCAGGGCCGTTGAGGGCAACGGCCCCTACCCAAGATCCATATATCTCGAGACGTTGGTATAATTTTGACGCCAACAAAAGGCCGGGCTTTCGCCCGGCCTTTTGCGTGATCGAAATTTCCAACTAATACCAACGTCCCTTTTGTTTTGAACTTTGCGGTGCCTGAGCCGGTAGGGGCGGTTGCCCTCAACCGCCCTCGGTGAGATCAGGGCCGTTGAGGGCAACGGCCCCTACCTAAAGCGTCTATTCTTCAAGGGACGTTGATATAAAAACTAATTGTTCAGGTGCTCGAGCTCGGCGGGGGTCCAGTAGGTCTTGCGACCGGCGTTCTCGGCCCGGACCTTGGCGACGGCCTCGGGCGTGACCTCGGGGGCGGAGTTGCCCCAGCTGGCGCGGACATAGGAGAGCACGTTGGCGATCTGCTCATCCTTGAGGGCCTCGCCGAGCGGGGCCATGACGTTGTTGTATTCCTTGCCTTTGACGGAGAGCGGGCCGTTGAGGCCGTGGAGCACAATGCGGATGATGCGTGCCTCGCCACCCTGGGCCCATTCCGAGCCGGCGAGGGGCGGATACTGGCCGGGGACGCCCTGGCCGGTGGCCTGATGGCAGGCGATGCAGGTGGTGTCGAAGACCTTCTTGCCGAGCTGGGCGCGGGTGAGCGGCACGATTTTGATCGCGCCGGGCTTTTCCCGGTTGGCGTGCTCGTTGAAGACCAGCGGATCAAACCGGATGGAATTGTGCGCGAGGTAGATGGAGCCGAAGAAAACGGCGGTGCACATCAGGCCGAGGATGCCGAGCGGCAGCAGCGGATAACCCCCGATCTTTTCTGGCTTGGTCTTCTGCAAGGCGGCGTGGACCTGCTGGATGCTGTCATCAGACGCGCAGGCCTGCTCCAGGCGGAAATTCTTGTCGGATTCCGTGCTCATCTTAGTGTCCGCCCTCCTTGGGCTTTTCCGCAGGCGCATTGCGCGAGCGTTCGAGGGGATAATCGTAGGTGTCCTTGAGGCCCTGGAGGTAAGCCACCAAGGCATGGGCGCGGGCGGTCGGCACGACCTCCAGGCCGGGGCCCGGGGCGTATTTGGATGACAGCTTGAGCGCGTGGGCGGAAGGCTGGCGGCCGGCCACCGGGTGGACGTCGAAGAGGAACGGGTGCGCGGGCATCATCGAGCCCGGGGCGACCGAAGCCGGGGCGTAGAGCAACTGGTAGAAATAATCGGCATCGGCGTAGGCGTGCAGCTCGGTGTTGCCGGTGTTGCGCAGGTCGGGTCCGGTGCGGCTGGAACCGATGAGCACGGTCTGGTCGCGGATATAGTCACGCGCATAGCCGCCGCGCTGGCCCCACTTGCGGGCGAGATCGACGCCGAAGCCCTCGCGGCGCACCTGCTGCGTGTGGCAGGTGACGCAGCCGAGGTCCTGGTAGACCAGCCGGCCCTGGTTCGCCAGGCCCGACAGAGGCTGCGGGTAGAGCTGGTCGTCCGCGGGGTCCTTGAACTGGCTGAGCCCGCCGATCTGGTTCTGGGCGGTCAGCAGCAGGCCGACCCACGAAAGCACGAGGGCGGTGAAGATGCCGAGGAAGAGAGTGAGACCGTTTTTCAAGCCTTGAGCACCTCCAGCGCGGGTGGAGGGTTGATCCGGGCCGTCGCCGTGTCCGCGAAGTTAAAGGGGCAGGCGATCCAGGCGAAATTCAGCAGGAAGGCGACGTGACCTAGCAGCAAGATGGCGAGGCCGCCGGTGCGGAGCGTGAACCAGGCGGTCATGGCCTTGGAGATGTCGGTAAAGCCAACCGTCGCATCATTGAGCATATGGCCCTGGGTCCAACCGGCCCAGCCCAGGCCGACGGTGAGCAGAAGGACGCCCACCACGGTGGCGCCGAGGTGGATCTTCACCAGGGCGGGCGAGCGCCACTCCCGGCCGGTCAGGCGCGGCAGCATGAAATACGCGCCGGCGAACATGGCGGTGGAGAAGCAGGCGTAGAACACGAGCCAGTCGCGCAGGACGGCCAGCAGGGTGAACTGGGCGATCTCCGCGAAGCCGCGGATCGAGAAGGCGAAATTGAGCGCCGCCGAGAGCACAAAGGCCAGCATGCTCACCAACACGAAGCGCAGCGTGACACTGCCCTTGAGCGCGGCATAGCGGCCGGAGAGCGTGCCGAAGAGGTTGAGCCCGATGAGGACGACCGGCACGACGAGCATGAAGTTGGCCACCGTGCCCAGGGTCGGGATCCAGACGGGAACCGGCGCGCCGATGAGGCGGCTGCCGCCCGCGAAGGCCATCGCCAGGGCCAGCCACCAGAAGGCCAGCGGCGCGAGGTAGTAGTGGGCGATGGGCTTGCCGAGAATCTTCGGCAGCAGGTAGTAGACGGCGGCCAGCGCGACGGGCACGAACCACAGGCCGTAGACGCCGTGCACATACCAGGCATTGACCACGGGCTGGAGCACGCCGCGCACCGGGGCGCGGAAAAGCATCACCTGCGCGACGGCGTAGAGCCAGGGGAACCAGAACGCCGCGCCGAACAGGTACCACTGCGAAGCGAAGACATTCTCGGTGTTGCGGATGCTGAAGGTGGTGACCGACCACACGCCGATGAGCGCATAGGCGGCGAGCAGGAGAATGGTGACGAAGCGTGGCATCTCCAGCAGCTCGAACGAGGTCGAGTAGCCGGCGAGAATGCCGCCGACGCCGAGCAGGACACCGACGTTCCAGAACTTGACGGAGACAAAGAGCCAGCCGCCGTGGCGCAGGGTCGTGGCGGACAGGCGGGCCATCAGCCAGAGGCCGAAGGCGAAGGCGGCGTTGAAGCCCCAGCCGTAGACGAGGGCGTTCTGCGCGGCCGGCGCGAGCCGGCCGTGGGTGAACCAGGCGCAGTCGGCGAGGAAGGCGGGCGTGTGCAGCTGGATCGCGGCGGCGAGCTCGAGGGCGCCGCCGATGATCAGCCAGGCCAGGGCCGCGCCGAAGAAGAAGAGCACCGGCCACTTGGCGGAGGCGTCGATCTCCATCTGCTCGGTGCGGCCGTTATGTTCGGGAGGATTCATCGGCAAGGTCACTTTTTCGCGTGCTCCTTCACCGTCAGTTCCATGGCGCGCTCGAGGGGCAGGCGCACGAGACCGGTGGGCCGGTCCACCCAGCCATAGGTGCCCGCCTCGGTGTGCTCCTTGGCGCGGTGCTCCGCGAGCAGGGCCGCGCGGTCGGCCGGGGTGCGCACCCCCTCGATCCGGTCCACGTGGCCGGCGAGCGGGGCATAGACCTTGCGGGCCAGCCAGCCGAACAGGGCCATGCAGACCAGCACGATGACCGTGGTGAACACCGGCGTGCGGTGCGGGAAGGAGAAATTGGACGGGGACTCGCTCATGGCTTAGTGGGCCGGGGCGGCGCCCCCCTCGGGGGCGGTGGCGTCGTGGTGCGTGAGTGATTCCACGATGCGCGGGTCGCGGATGGGGATGATCTTGGCCGTCGGAAAGCTCCGCAGGTAGGACCAGGTGCAAATGCCGCCGATGCCGACCACGGAGGAAAGCACCCAGAGCAGGTTGATCGAGAGGAACGGCAGCGGCTCGTCATGCGCATCCTTGAGCGCCGGGAGGATGTTGTAGCAGAGGTCCACCAAGATGACGACGGCGATCCAGAGGCTGACCCGCAGGGCGGGCACCAGCGTGGACTTCCACCGGTAGGACAGCCACGCGAAGAACGGGATGAAGAAGTGTCCGAAGAGGAGCCCGAGGCCGACCCAGAGCCAGTCGCCGTGCTCACGGATGTTATACCAGAAGGTTTCCTCGGGGACGTTGGCGTTCCAGATGAGGAAATACTGCGAGAAGGTCACGTAGGCCCAGAACACCACGAACGCGAAGGCGAGCGCGGTCAGGCAATGGAGCTGGTTGGTGTTGAAGATGCCCTTGTAGTCGCCGCGGGTGCACAGCCACCAGGTCATCACCACGCCGAAGGCCATCCCGGCGCGCATGCAGTTCGCGAAGAACCACACGCCATACATCGTGGAGAACCAGTGATACTCGAGGCTCTTCATCCAGTAGATGGCGGCGAAGGACAGCGAGAGCGCCGTGAGCGGGATGCCGAAGGCCGCGGTCTTGCGGCTCATGAAGGTCCACTTGGCGTCGCCGTCGGTGTCCTGGGTGAACGACGCCTTGCGGAGGCGGGCCGACAGCCAGATCCAGATGCCGAAGAAAGCGACGGACATGCCGGTGAACATGTTCCGGTTCAGAAAGCTGGCCTTCTTGAGGTAGAGCGGGTCGTCGCCGACGGTGTGGCCGCCGTGGATGACGCTGTGCGTGTCCATCCAGGGCCAGATAAGGCCGGGCTTGAGCCAGATGCAGACCAGCAGCGGCAGGAACAGGAGCCCGAGCCACTTGAAGGCCGAGAGCCCGTGCTCGAACTGGCGGCGGATGACGGTGGACCAGCCGGCGTCCATGATGTGGTGGATGAGCACCAGAAGGAGCATGCCGATGGCCACGGCGCTCCAGTAGGAGATGCCGACCACGTAGGACAGGGCGACGCCGCGCGGGTCGCCGACGACCAGGCCGAGGGCGGTCAGGGCGAGGCCCGCGAGGCCGGCCAGGAGGAACTTGTTCGCCAGGGTGGCGGTGGACGTGGGTAAGCTCATTTGGCGTTCTGGAGCGCCTCCTTCGCGGCGGCATCGGGCACATCATCCATCGTGGCGTGGTGGGCGCGCTGGAGTGCGCGGACGTAGGCGACCACGGCCCACGCCTCGTCAGCCGATAACTTGTCGGCGTAGGACATCATCGTGTTTTTCCCGTGTATGATGGTGTTGAAAATCTCGCCCTCGGCCATGGCGCGGAGGCGATCGTCGTGATAGGTCGGGGTGACGGCCATGCCGTAGGACTTGGTGATGCCGTTGCCGTCGCCGAGGGCGCCGTGGCAGGGCGTGCAATAGATCTGGTAGCGGCCCTGGCCGCGGACGAGCAGGTTCGCGGTGAGCTCGACCGGGAAGCCGCGGGCGAAGGAACCGTCCGCCGCCTTGCCGGCATAGTGGAAATCGTCGGCCTTGAGAAACGCGGGGTCGGCCTTGGTGGCATTGCGGCCGAACGGCACGGTGCCGGCGGGAATCGGGCGGTCGGCGCGGGCGTCGGCGAAAAACTTGGACGACGCCTGCGGCTTGTACTTGGCCTGGTGGTCCATGTCGGGGAACACCTCGATCGGCGGGCGGGTCGAGGGCAGGCCGCGGAAGCCCATGACGGAAATCAGGAGCACCACGAGGAAGGCGAGGGAGTAGTAGGCGAAGCGGATCATCTTACTCGTCGAGTTCGGCGATGTCCTTGCCGCCGGCCTGCTCGAGCAGGGCGCGGGTCTGGGCCGGGTTGAATTTCGGGTCGTTGGCCTCGATCACGATGTAGAAGCGGTCGTCCATCGCGCGGACGAACTGCGGCGCCTTCAGCACAGGATGGTAGTGCATGGGGAGCCGGTTCAGGATGAACATGCCGCCGATGGTGGCGAAGGCCGTGAAGAGGATGGTCAGCTCGTAGGCGACCGGGAAGGCGAACATCGGGCTGAACATGGGCTTGCCGCCGACCACGAGGGGATATTCGTACAGGCCCAGCCAGGCGATGAAGCCCATGCCGGTGCAGAAGCCGATGATGCCGCCGACGAGCGAGAAGCGCGGGACCTTCGAGCGGCGGACGCCCATGGCGGCGTCGAGGCCGTGGATGGGGAACGGCGTGAGCGCATCCCACTGCGAGAAGCCGGCATCGCGGACCTGCTCGCAGGCGCGATAGAGCGCGGGCGTGGTGTCGAAGGCGGCGATGAGACCGTAGGTTTTCTTCATGGCGGCCTCCTCAGGGTTGACGCGCGCCGTGCGGGTCGGCGGCGGGGATGACCGCCTTCACTTCCGACATCGGCATGATGGGGACAAAGCGGATGAAAAGCAGGAACAGGAACGAGAACACGCCGAACGTCCCGAAGAACGTGAAGATCTCGACGATCGACGGCGAGTAGTAGCCCCAGCTGGACGGCAGGAAGTCGCGGGCGAGCGACGTGACGATGATCACGAAGCGCTCGAACCACATGCCGACGTTGACGAAGATGGAGAGGACCCAGACCAGCGTGGTGTTCTCGCGGACGGCCTTGAACCAGAAGAACTGCGGGGTGATGACGTTGCACCCGATCATGATCCAGTAGGCCCAGGCGTAGTGGCCGAACGCGCGGTTGATGAACGCGAAGCCCTCGTAGGGATTCGCGCCATACCAGGCGATGAAGAACTCCATCGAGTAGGCGTAACCCACCATGGTGCCCGTCGCCAGGGTGATCTTGCACATGCAGTCGATGTGGTACTGCGTGATCAGGTCCTCGAGGCGGTAGATGCCGCGGAGCGGCAGCATGAGCGTCATCACCATGCCGAAGCCGGAGAAGATGGCGCCCGCGACAAAGTACGGCGGGAAGATGGTCGTGTGCCAGCCCGGGATGAGCGAGACGGCGAAGTCGAACGACACGATGGTGTGCACGGAGAGCACGAGCGGGGTCGCGATGCCGGCGAGGATGAGGTAGGCCATCTCGTAGTTGCTCCACTGGCGGTTGGAGCCGCGCCAGCCCATGGCGAAGAAGCCGTAGATGCGCGCCCGGATCAGCTTGCCGCCGGCGGTGAAGCGGTCGCGCAGCGTGCCGAGGTCGGGGATGAGGCCGACATACCAGAAGAGGACGGACACCGTGCCGTAGGTCGAGACCGCGAACACGTCCCACTCCAGCGGCGAGCGGAAGTTCTGCCAGATGGCGTTCGAGTTCGGAAACGGGAACAGGTAGCCGGGCAGCACGGCGAACCAGATGCGGCCGACGTGGAAGACGGGGAAGATGGCGGCGCAGACCACGGCGAAGATCGTCATGGCCTCGGAGGCGCGGTTGATGGACGTGCGCCATTTCTGCCGCAGGAGGCACAGGATGGCGGAAATGAGCGTGCCGGCGTGGCCGATGCCGATCCAGAACACGAAGTTGACGATGTCCCACGCCCAGTTGACGGGGTTGGCGTGACCCCACACGCCGACGCCGGTGGCGACGAGGTAGGCGAGGCCGGCGACGGTGAACGAGGCGACAAAGCCGGCGACGCCGAAGCACCACCACCACCACAGCGGGGTCGGGCCCTCGACAATGCCACAGACCTTTTCCGTGATCCAGTGGAAGTCGCGGTGGTGTTCCACCAGCTCGCGGCGGGGAATCACCACGGGCCGGACCTCGGCCAGGATCGCCGGGGCGGCTTGATCGGTGGAATGCGCGCGCATCAACCGTGCCCTCCGTGCTTGGGCTCATGCTTTTCCTGGCCGTGGCCCTTGCCCTGGCCGGCGCCGTGGCCGTTCTTGTTGTTGTATTCGACGCGGCTGAGCGGGAGCGCGGCGTAATCGGGCATGGACGGGTTCGGGTTGCGCAGCTTCCCGAGGTAGGTCGTGCGCGGGCGGACATTGAGGTAGCCGAGGACGGCGTAGTCGCGGTCCTGCGCCTTGGCCAGCGAGACGGCGCTGTGCTCGTCGAGGATGTTGCCGAAGACGATGGATTCGACCGGGCACACCTGCTGGCAGGCGGTCCGGACGCCGCCGTCGGGAATGACGACGTCGCCGCTGGCGCCGGCCTTGCGCTTCTGCGCGATCTTGGCCTGCTGCACGCGCTGGACGCAATAGGTGCACTTCTCCATGACGCCGCGCATGCGCACGGTGACATCGGGGTTCTTCACCATCTTGACCAGCTCCGGCATCTCGCTCTGGTGGCCGAGCGGGCCCAGGTAGAGGGCGTCGGTGGCGCGCTTGTTGAAGTCGAAGAAATTGAAGCGGCGAACCTTGTAGGGGCAGTTGTTCGCGCAATAGCGGGTGCCGATGCAGCGGTTGTAGGCCATCACGTTGATGCCTTCGTCGTCGTGCACGGTGGCGTTGACCGGGCAGACGGTCTCGCAGGGTGCGAGCTCGCAGTGCTGGCAGGTCATGGGCTGCATGGAGACCTGGGGATCCTCCGGGAGGAGCTTGTTGCCCTCGGCGCCAAAGGCCTCGGCATCGGCCTGACCGTCGGAATAGTAGCGGTCGAGGCGGATCCACTGCATCTCGCGGCCGCGGAGGACCTGTTCCTTGCCAACGATCGGGATGTTGTTCTCCGCCTGGCAGGCCACGATGCAGGCGTTGCAGCCGATGCAGGTGTTGAGATCGATCGACATGCCCCACTGGTGGGTGCCGGTCAGGTCGGGGGTCTCGTAGAGGGAGTTGCCGCGTGGCGTGGTCGACGCGATGAACGCGGGCGACTTGTCCTTGTCGGCGCCGAGCACGGGGGGCGTATGCGACTCCATGCCGATGCCATTGACGTAATCCGGGTTCGACTTGTAGCCCTCGGCGCCCGCGAGGTTCGCCTCGCGCACGATGTCGCGGCCTTCCATCGACCAGTGCTCCTGGGTGTTGGCGAGCTTCATGCGTTCGCCGGTGTCGCGCACCTTGGCGCCGGTGGCGAAGCCCATGCCGTCGCTGGTGCGCACGGCGTAGGCGTTGAAGCCCGTGCCCGTGCCGATGTGGCCGGACCGGCTGCGCCCGTAGCCGAGCGGGAGGACGATGGTGTAGTTGGCCAGGCCGGGCTGGATGTGGACCGGGCCGCGCACGGTGCGGCCGTTGACGGTCACCTCAAAGATGCGGGCGTTCTCCTTGCCCTGCGTGAAATCGGCCTCCTCCTTGCGCGCGACCTGCAGCAGGCTGCCGGCGGGGACGATGTTGAGCTCCTTGGCCAGGCGCGGGCTGACGAGAATGGCGTTGTCCCACGAGATCTTCGTCATGGGATCCGGGCACTCCTGCAGCCAGCCGTTGTTGGCGAAGCGGCCGTCGTCCATCTTGTGGTCGGTCGTGAAACGCACCTCGAGGTTGTCCTGGGCGAGCACCGGAAATTCCGGATTCAGGGCGAAGGCCGCCCGGGCGTTCCGCGCATCGAAGGCGACGCGGGCGGGCTTGTAGGCCGAACCCTCGAGCAGGCCATCGTGCAGAAATTTCTCGAACACCTTCTTGTCGCCACCATGGGTCACGAAGACCTCGGCGTAGCCGTCAACCTGCGCCTCCCCGGCCAGACGGGCCAGCACCTCGACCTCGGAGAGGCCGTGGAAGAGCGGCATGATCATCGGCTGGATCGGCACGATGGTGCCATCGACCGTGCGGGCATCGCCCCACGACTCGAGATAATGCGTCGCGCCGATCTGGACGCCGGCGAGCGCCGCGGTCTCGTCCCCGTAGTAACCGTGACGGACAACCTGCGGGACGGACTTCATCAGCGCGCCAAAATCGAGGTCGGCCGGGGCGTTGTAGGCGGGATTGCCGCCGAGCACGACCAGGGTCTTGACCGCGCCGGCCTTCATCGCCGTGGCGAGGGCCTGGATCGTCGAGGCACCGGAGGGCTCGACCTCCACAAAATCAATCGTCGCGCCGAGCGCGCCGAGCTTCGCGTTCATGGCGTAGGCGAGCACATGGACCTGCACGGGCTGGTGCGCACCGGCGACCACGAGGCTGGCGCCACGGTTGGCCAGCAGATCCTCGGCACACTTCGCGATCCACTCGGGGTTGACCTCGAGGCCCTTGGTCATCGGCTCGAGGATGTCGGTCTCCAGCACGTGGCCGGCGAGGGCCGCGGTCAGGGCGAGCACCTGGCTGCTGCCGAGGCGCAGGCGGTGATCCGCCATGCTGCCGGTGAGCGAGAACCCGCTCTCGACGACATAGAGGCGGTTCATCTCGTCCGTCGGCTTGGTGATGCGGCGGCCCTTCGCAAAATCGCGGGCGTAGTAGAGCGAACCGGCCTCGGCGTGGAAGAAATCGGCGTCGAGCGAGAGGATGCGCCGAGCCTTCGCGAAGCGGTAGACGGGCTTCACGTTGCGGCCGAAGGCGGCCTGGGCGGCGGCCAGCGGCGGCTCGTCCTGCACGGGCTCGTATTCGGCCCAGATGGCGCGGGGGAAGGCGTGCTGCAGCTTCGCCACGAGGCGCGCGCGCGTCGGCGAGGCGGACTCATCGGCGAGGAACGCCAGGCCCTCGCCGCTGCCGGCGTAGGTCTTGTTGATGTCCGCGAGCAACTGGTTGACCGCGGCGTTGGTCAGGGCGTTGCCGCCGGACGAGTGGCCGGTGGCGCGCTCCGGGTCATAGAGGTCGAGGACCGAGGCCTGGGCGAGCAGCGAGCTGGCGCCGCCGTGCGGCAGGTAGCTCGGATTGCCCTCGAGCTTGGTCGGGCGGCCGGCGTGGGTCTCGGCCAGCAGCGGGATGGCCGCCTTGCGCAGCGGCATCGCGGTGGCGAAATAAAGCGGAAGGCCCGGGACGTTGTATTCGACGGACTTGCCGTAGGGCAAAATGTGCGACTCGGGACGGCGGCAGCCGGCGAGGCCGAGGCCGCCGAGCGCGAACGAGGCCGCCATCAGCCGCATGAACTGCCGGCGATCCACGCCGTCGATGCTCGCGGCCCCCTCGGGAAACTCGCGGGCCAGGTGCTCGCGGAAGCCGGGCGTGTCCGCCAGCTCATCGAGGCTGCGCCAGTACTTGGGGCCGGCGAGGCCGGACGAGGCCGGGACGGAATGGTCAAATTTGCGTTTCATCAGCGATGGCAGCCGGAGCAGCTGGTGGGCGGGGCAACCTTCCAGTCATGAATGAAGGTCTTGGCCTGTTCGAGTTTGCCCTGCTCGGCGAGGGTCAATGAATCGAGGTTGTAGATATCCTTCGGGTCGCGGATGCGCGCGGCGGGATTGCGATGGCACTCGAGGCACCAGCTCATGCTGTGGGGCTTGTCCTGCTGGACGACCTGCATCTCGTTGACCTTGCCGTGGCACTCGACGCAGCTCACGCCGCGGTTCACGTGGACCGAGTGGTTGAAATAGACGTAGTCGGGGTTCTGGTGGATCTTCACCCACGGCACCGGCTCGCCGGTCGCGTAGCTCTGGCGCACCACCTCCAGCAGCGGGCTCTGGCTCTTGATGATGCTGTGGCAATTCATGCACGTCTGGGCGGTGGGCACACCCGAGGTGGCGGATTTCTCGACCGAGGCGTGGCAGTAACGGCAGTCGATCCCGAGCTGGCCGGCATGGAGGCTGTGCTCGAACGGCACCGGCTGCACCGGCTGGTAGCCGACGCGCAGGTAGGCCGGCGTCGCATAATAGTTGATGCCCGCGGCTGCCACGCCGCCAAGCACGACCAGAAAGATCACGATCTGCAGCGGCAGGGCGTTGGCTGACTTGGGGAAAATCTTCGACATGGGCCGGGATCAGAATGCGTGGTTCGACCGACCGGCGGTCAGCAGCTCCCCTCGGCGCGCGGCACGGCCCGGGGCTCGACCCGGAGCTTCACCGCCGGCGCCACCGGGGCCGGCGCGGACTTGCCGAACAGGGCTGGCACCAGGCCGCCCACGGCCAGCAGGCCGCCAAGTTTGGCGAGGAATGATTTGCGCGAACAATTCGGGCTCACGGTGTGGGTGCTCATCAACGTTCCGGGAAGGGAAGTAAGGCGTTTCACCAATGTAAAACAAATTTTCCAAGCCGGGCCCGGCTCCGGTGATTATTAGTCAGGTCCGCACGGCAAAATTTCCTCGCTAATCGAAAAATAATCCTCTTGGGCGCGGTCCCCGGATCCCTTCAGCAGAATTGAACGCCGCCCGCGGCGGCGTCCCAACCCCCCGGCAAAATCGCCACGCTGCGGCGCAAAAAATCAACAAAATTCCCCGTCGCGCATCGGCTTGATCTCGTCGCACCGGTTCGCGATCTCGGGATTGTGCGTCACCAGCACAACGGCCTGGCCGTTTTCCTTGGCCAGCCGGGTCAGCAGGTCGAACACCATGGTGGAATTCTTGTGGTCGAGGTTGCCCGTGGGCTCGTCGGCCAGAATGATGGCCGGCTGGTTGGCCAGCGCCCGCGCCACCGCGACCCGCTGCTGCTCGCCGCCGGAAAGCTGGGTGGCGAGCCGGTGGGTCTTGTCCCCCAGCCCGACGTCCTGCAGCAGCAGGTGGGCCCGGGCCTCCATCTCCGCCAACGAAAGCCGGCCCAGCTTGCGCATGGGCATCATCACGTTGTCCAGCGCCGAGAACTCCAGCATGAGGAAGTGGAACTGGAAGACAAAGCCGATGTGGTCGCAGCGCGCCGCCGTGCGCTCGAGATCGCTGCTGTTGGACATGAGCTGGTCGCGGATCCAGATGGAGCCGCCATCCGGCTGGTCCAGCAGGCCGAGCAGGTAAAGCGTCGTGCTCTTGCCGCAGCCCGAGGGCCCCACGATGGCGGTGACCCGGCCGGGCCGCGCGGAGAACGTCACCCCCCGCAGCACGTGCACGCGGCCCTCCCCCTGCCCGAGGTAGCGGTGGAGGTTTTCGCAGCGCAGGGCGAACTCGGCGGGGGAGCCGCCAGGAGGCGGGAGGCCGGAGGCCGGAGGCGGGAGGCGGGAAGAATCTGCCGGGGAGGGAGTCATCAGAAATCGCGTTTTCGCACCTGCATGTATTTGTGCAGCATCGCCGAGACCTTGCGGCTGCGCTCAAGCAGTTCGCTTGTAGTCGGTTGATCGATCACGCCTAGTTTGGCGGCCAGATAAATCTGCGTGCGCAATTCGCCACTGGACCCCCTTGAATAATTGAGGAAATGCACAAACTCCTTGTTCGATTCGCGTTCATAGCCCTCGGCGATGTTGGAGGGAACCGACACCGCCGCGCGCTGCATCTGGTCCCGGAGACCAAAATCACGCGATTGATCCACGCTCTGATACACTCGCGTCGCGAGTAGCATACTCTCCTTCCAGACTTCGAGGTCCTCAAACCGCCTGATGGTCGATTTCATAAACACATCTCCTTGGTTGTTTCAGCTATTTGGTTTTGGCCCGTAAGTTTTCCAGCCTCCGGCCTCCCGTCTCCCGCGCAATGCCGGCACCCGCCGTCACTGCGCGGTCCCCCGGATGATGTCACCCGGCTCCAGCCGGGCGGCGCGGCGGGCCGGGATGACGGCCGCGGTCATCACCACCACGGCCGCGCACACGGTGGCGACGATGTAGTGGGTGAGGGACCAGTAGACCTGGAAGGTCTCGGCGGTGAAAATGCCCGTGATGTGGATGGGCCATTTGGAAACCCCGTAGGTCACGGCGAAACCCAGAATCCACCCGCCCACCGTGCCGATCGCGAGCACGATCGCCCCCAGCCACAGGAAGATCTGCGAGATGTCGCGCCGGGTGTAGCCCATGGACCGCAAAATGGCGATCTCCTTGGTCTTCTCGATGACGAGCATGGCGAGGGTGTTGAACATGCCCAGGCCGGAAATGAGGATGATCGTCGACACGGTGAGCGCGGCGGAGACCTGAAGGGCCTTGAAGGCGTTGAGCCAGGACACCTCGCGGTATTGCCAGCTCTTGGCCCCGTGCCGGAGGATATCCTCCATCTGTGCGGCGTCCTGCGGCGCCCGGTCGCGGTCGAACAGCTGCACCTGGATGAAGGAGGCGCCGGTGGGCTTCCGGAGCAGCGAACGCGCCTCGCCGAGGTGCATATAGATGCGCACCTTGTCGATGTCGCTCACGCCGGTTACAAAGGTGGCCGAGACGCGGTAGCGCCGCTGTTCGGTGTCGGCCTGCAAAATGAGCGAATCGCCCACGGAGAGGAGCAGGCGGTCGGCCAGTTCCTTGCCCATCAGCAACCCCTGTGGCGTGGCCCGGAAATCGTCGATCGATCCCTGGCCGTGGGCCACCTGCTCCGCGAGGTCGGACACCGCCAGCTGGTCGTCGAGCCGGATGCCGTAGACCTTGGCCGAGTCATTCTTAAAGGAGCTGTCGGCGATCACCGAGCCCTCGATCACCGTGGACGCGCCCGAGACATTGCGAAACTGGCGCAGCGCCTCGATGATGAGCGCGGGATCCTCCACGCCCGCGATGTATTTCCGGCCGGAGCGGTCGGTCTCCACCTCGAACTTGCTCGCATCGGAGTTGTGGCCCGCCGCCGCCATCGCAAAGATGGTCTGCTGGATCTTGTCCTCGATCCGGATCGCCCCGTTGGTGCCCAGAATCACCTTGATGAAGAATTGCTCGAAGCCGCTCGTCTGGGCCTGCGTGACGATGAAAAAGCCCACGCCAAAGATGATGCCCGCCAGGCTCATCAGCATGGAGCGTTTGCGGGCCGTCAGGAAACGGAGGGCGATGCGGAGGTTGGTCGACACGGCGCGCGGGCCCGGCGGGGTCAGTTGGTCAGCACCCGGGTGCGCACGCGTTCCCCGTCGCGGAAGCGGTCCTGCTGCTCGACGACGACCTCATCGCCCGCCTGCAGGCCGGTGAGAATCTCGACGAGATTCATGCTGTCGAACCCCTTGGTGACCTTGCGCAGCTCGAGGACGCCGCCCGCGGCGATGTAGACGTAGTCCCCCACCAGCGCGCGGCGCGGGATGACGAGGGCGTCGGCGCGTTCGGCGATGATGATGCTCACCTCGCCCGTCAGGCCGGGCAGCAGGGTGCGGCCCTCCGGGAGGAAGATGTCGAGGAAGACAGTGTAGCGCTGGGTGGCGGCATCGGCCGAGGGCAAAATCTTGGAAATGACGGCATTGTACTGGTCCTGCCCGAAGGTGAGGAAGCGCACCGTGGCCTTCTGGCCCAGCTTGATGGCGGCGAAGTTCTCCTCGCTGATCTTGGCCTCGACCGTGCGGCCGACGGCGATGATGGTGGCGATGGGCGAATTGCTGCCGATCAGGTCGCCCACCCGCGTGGTCACGACGGTCACGATGCCGTCGGAGGGGGCCGTGATGGTCATCTTGGCCTTCTCCCGCTCCTTGGCGCGGAGGCTGTTCTCGTAATTCACCAGCACGAGCCGGGTATTGACCTCGTCCAGTTCCATCTTCTGTTCCAGCTGCTGGTGGAGCCGGCGCTGCTTTTCAAACTCGGCGATGGGATAGGAGCCGGCCTTCGTCTGGCGTTCCAGGGCGTCCAGGGTGTCGCGCGAGTTCAACACCTCGGGCCGGAGGGTGGAGCCCAGCTCCATCTTGCGCTTGGCGGCGGTGATCTCGTTGCGGATGCGCTCGATCTCCAGGTCGATGTCGCCGGTGTCAATCTGGACCAGAACGTCGTTCTTGAAGACCCGCTGGCCGACGTCGAGCGTGCTGGTGAGGACGCGGCCGCCGACCTCGCACTTGAGCTCGATGGCGAACTCGGCCTTCACCTCGACCGTGCCGGGGACGGTGCGCACGGCCTTGGCCCGCGTGACCGGCGCGACCAGTACGACGGGCCGGAGGACATACATGACCCCGAAAACGATGAGCCCGATAAGTCCGGCGGTGACGGCGAGGCGGAGCAGCCAGTTGGGCCGCGCGGGAGTGGAGGTGCTCATGATTGGTCAGCGAGGTTGGCGACCACGGGATCCTCCACCACCGTGCCGAGGAATTCGACCACCCGGGCGAGATAATCGCTGCGGTTGTTCCCGGCGTTGATCCGGGCGTCCTGGAGTGCGAGGCGGGCCTCGGTGACGTCGGACTCGGAGGCGGCCCCGCGCGCGAACTCGTCCTGCTTGGTCTTCAGGTTGGCCTCCCAGGCGATGACCGAGCGGTCGGAGATCGCCATGCCACGGGCGGAGAAGTTGATCTGGCGCACCTGGGACTGGGCCTGCTGCGCGAGGCGCTCGGTCAGGTCGCGGTAGTCGTTTTCCATCTGGCGGAGGCGGGCAAGGGCGTTGCGCACGGCCATCTGGGAGGCGAAGCCGTCAAAGATCGTCCAGTTCGCCGAGATGCCGCCATACAGGGAGTTCACCCGGTATTTCTGGGCGACGTTGATGGTGTAGCTTTGCTCGTCCTGGCTCATGCCGAGGACCAGGTTGAACTTGGGGCGCAGGCGGGTCTTCTGGTTCGCATAGTTCAGCTTCTCATTCTCCCGCTGCTGGCGGAAGGTGGCCGCCTCGAGCGTGGGCGGATCCTTCTGGTTCAGGAACTCCGCGAGCATCCGGTCAAAGGTTCCCGCCGAATAATTGATCGTCGGGATGGCATCCGGGATGGCGGTGTCCGCCATCGCGGGCAGCCCGGCCAGTCGGGCAAAAGACCGCTGCGCCATCTCGAGGTCAAAATGCGCCCGCTCGCTGCCGAGCTGCGCATATTCCGCCGCTAGGCGGACCCCGGCGATCTGGAACTCCGAGATCACCTTCTGGGCCAGCCGGGCCTCCTCATGGGCCAGTTGGTTGCGCGTGTGCACCAGATAATCGTCGGCCCGCTTGGCCGTGAGCTTCTGGACGATCAGGCGCAAGTAATCCGCCCGCAGGGTCTGGGCCAGGAGCCGGTAGCCGTCGCGATACTGGCCCTTGGCGATGCTCGCCTGGATCTCGCCCATGCGGACGTAATTCCGCCGCTCGCCCCAGTGGTAGATCGGCTGGGTGGCGGAAAAATTGTAGGCGATCTTGGTGACATCCACCCGGCCGGCCAGGTCCGCCCGCGAATCCTGCGACTGGTAGTAGCTCGCGTAGCCGCCGACGGCAGGCAGAATGTTGGATCGGGACTGCACCCGGTTGTTCTCGGCCATTTCCAGGTCCAGCGCCCGGTTGAGCATGCGGGGAGACTGCTGCACCGCCTGCTTCAGGATGGCGTCGAGCCCGGGAAACAGGCCTTCCGGCAGCGTCAAATCGCGCGCGGCGGGGGCTCCGGCCCACAACTGGACCGTCAGGAGTGGAACACTGACCAGCGATTTCCAAATTTTCATAGCGTAGCGGACAGGGCGCCGCAAAGTATGTTCTTTGGCAATCAGGAATTATCCCGGTCCGGGGCGGGCGGCGGGGCGGCGGGCCGCTCCGGATTAGCCTTTACTTGCCCAAACCCCCAAGGCTTTAAACACCAACCACTCTTCGCTCCCCATGCTGCGCCGAACCCTGCCTTTTATCGCCGACCTTTGGGCGCACCGCGAGCTGCTCTGGCAGTTCACGCTGCGCAACGTGGAGGTGCGCCATAAAGGCAGCCATTTGGGCCTGATTTGGTCGTTTCTGAATCCCTTGTTGATGCTGGGCCTGTATGTGCTGGTCTTCGGCTACATTTTCGGCGGCCGCTTTGGCATTCTGCCGGATGAAAGCCGCGTGGATTACGCCCTCGGCATCTTTCTCGGCCTGACCCTGTTCCATTTCGTGGCCGAGGTGCTGGGGCTGGCCCCGAGCCTCATCGTGGGCAATCCCAACTTCGTTAAGAAGGTCGTGTTTCCCCTGGAAATCCTGCCCGCCGCCAGCGTGGGTGGTGCGGTGTTCCACATGCTGATCAGCCTGGGTTTGGTCCTGCTCAGTCTGGTGCTCTTCGGCGAGCGCCTGCCCGTGACGATCCTCTGGCTGCCGGTCATCATGCTGCCGCTGGTGCTGCTGGCGCTCGGCCTCGGCTGGCTGGTTTCCGCTCTGGGCGTCTTCTTCCGGGACATCGGCCAGGTCATCCAGTTCATCTCCACCGCCCTGATGTGGGCCAGCGGCGTCTTCTTCACCGCGCAGAAGTATCCCGCCGCCTGGATCTGGCTGCGCTACAATCCACTGCTGCTGGCCATCGACCTCAGCCGCGACGCCGCGCTGTGGGCCCGGCCGATCAACCTGCACCACCTGGCCTATCTCTACGGCGTCGGCTTGGTCACCTGCATCCTCGGCCACCTGGCCTTCCGGCGGATGAAGCCCGCCTTTGCCGACGTGCTCTGAGCCGCGACACGGCGCCGGCCCTCACCGCTCGCACACGAGCAGCACGCGGGGCGCCGGGTGCGAGTCCACCCGCGAAATCCTGGCGAAGTGAGGGCGCAGCGCCTGCGTGAAATTTTCCTCGGTATACCAGGCATGGCGCGGGGTCATCCACTGGCTAACATGGATGTCATCGTGCGGTGGAAACTCGACCACGAGCGTCTGCTTCGTATAGGCCGCGAGGCCGGCGGCGATCAGGTCGAAGTTCAGGTTCATCTTGAACACCATGTGGTGCACCAATGCCAGGCCGAGCACCAGGTCCGACCGCAGGCGCTCCGACGCCGCTTCCATCACCCCCTCACCGATCCCGTAACGCGGGGAGGGATTGACGCAGCTCATCACCAGCGGCTGGACCGCCAGGCCCCGCGCGGCGGCGTCGGCAAATAGATGGTTGATCGAAGCGGCGTCATTGTCAAAGGCGGCCACCCGGGCCCCGGCGGCGGCGGCGAGCAGCGCATACCAACCGCGGTTGGACCCGACATCGAGCACCGTGCCCGGCCGGTGTTTTTGGAGCAGCGCCTGCACGGCGTGGTGCTTGGGCGTCCAGTCGACGCCGGGGGTCAGTGCGGGAAAGGCATTGTTATAGTAATCCGACCACGGCGTGCCGCCGGGCCGGAAGACGAAACCCGCGATGAGCTCTCGATACCAGGCGAACGGCGCCGCGCCGGCCGGCCGCTGGGGGACCCCGAGCCCGACGATCGAGGCGCAAATCGAGAGGGGGATGCCCTGCTCAAAATCCCGGAGCAGGGCGCGGGCGAGCCGGTCGTGACCGGCCCCCATCATGACCAGGGGATGGAGGAAATATTCGAGAAATTCCTTCTCCGCATGCCAGGGTTCGCCCGGGACCGCCTCGATGATCGAGCCGAAGTCCACAAACACCGGCCGGCAGCCATCGAACAGGATGTTCCAGCCATGCGCATCCTTGAGCGTGAGCCCCCGGGGCGCCAACTCCTCCAGCAGCGCGAGCACGTGCAACGCCGCCGCGCGCAACATCTCTGCGCCCCATTCATAGGGATAGGAGGCATGCGGCTGGCGCTCATGCTCCAGCACCAGCGCAAACCCCTCGGCCGTCAGCGGCGAGCGCGCCGTGGGCACGAGCAGCCGCCGGGCCACCAGTTCCGCCACGACCCCGGAATCGAACAGCCGCGCGCAAAACGCCGCGCTTTCCGCCGGCACCCCGCGATAAAGCCGCGACCCCACCGTGAAGACCCGGCCGTGCGGATCGGCATAGGACGAGGGGTGGAATTCCATCACCGCCGCGGTGAGATCCGGGCCTCCGGCGCCCGCGGGGGTGTCGCTGAATTTCGCCCGGAGGGTCCGGGTGCACTGGCGAAGGAATTCGATCATGGGCGGGTCATCGGCCCCGGCTGCCGCCATTGGTCCGGCATGCCATTGAAGCCCGATGGCTCAACGCACCCGGCGCCAGGAGGGCACCCGTGACTTTGGCGGACAGGCCGGCGCAAAGCCATGACCTTGGCAATCCGGAAATATTTCCGCCGCCCGCGGCCACCCACCCGAGCGTAGAATGGCTTTTACTTGCCGAAACCCCGAAGGCTTTGAACACTGCCGCCTCCCAATCCGCATGCCGCCCATCCCCTTATCGCCGTTGGTATGAGCCGCCGACCCGCATGAGCGACGAACCCGCCATTTCCGTCCAAAACGTCTCCAAGGCTTACCGCATCTGGGAGAGCCCTTCCGCACGCCTGACGGCGCCGCTGCTCGAGACCGCGGGGCAGCTGCTGCCCGAAAGATCGAGCGCCCGCCGCTGGCTGCGCAACCGCTCCGAACAGAGTTACCGTGATTTCTGGGCGCTGCAGGAACTGTCGTTTGAGATCCGACGCGGCGAAAGCGTCGGCATCATCGGGCGCAATGGCTCGGGCAAGTCCACCCTGCTGCAGATTATCGCCGGCACGCTGCAGCCCACCAGCGGCACAGCCCGCGTCAACGGCCGGGTGGCTGCCTTGCTCGAGTTGGGCAGCGGCTTCAACCACGAGTTCACCGGCCGTGAGAATGTCTACCTCAACGCCGCCGTGCTCGGCCTGACCCGCCGCGAGGTCGACGATCGCTTCGACCAGATCGCGGCCTTCGCCGACATCGGCGACTTCATCGACCAGCCGGTGAAGACCTATTCCAGCGGAATGTTCGTGCGCCTGGCCTTTGCCGTGCAGACCGCGGTGGACCCGAAAATCCTCATCGTGGACGAGGCCCTGTCTGTCGGGGACATTTTCTTCCAGCAGCGCTGCTACGAGCGGATGGGCCAGCTGATCGACAGCGGGGTTTGCATCATCCTGGCCTCGCACGACCTCGCCTCCGTGCAACGCTTCTGCCAGAGCACCGTCGTGCTCCAGCGCGGCCGGATGAAGTTTCACGGCCCCGCGACCGAAGGCACCAAGGTCTACGTCCACCTCGAGCAGGAGGAACGGGTCGCCGCCTACGCCACCAGCTCCCCGGGCGCGCCGGCCGCAGCCGCGCCGGCCGGACCGTCCATTCCCGGCTGGCCGGCCGCGCTGATCCCCGCCGGCCCGGACGTCAAAGTCCTCGGCAACGGCTGGGCCCGTTGCACCGGCCTCGCCATCTGCGATGCCACCGGCGCGGCCACGCCGCACTTCCAACAGGGTGAGACGATGAGCGTGTTCTATGAATTCGAGATCCTGCAGGACATGGAATTCTGCATCGGCTGCATCACGATCCGCGACAAGACCACCCAGCCCGTGCATTCGAAGCTCACGCTGCAGGACGGCCTGCGGGCGCCGGCCCGGGTGACGCGCGGCACCCGCCTGCGCTTCCGGCAGGACACTGTCCTGAATCTCCACTGCGCAGACTACACGGTGGACGTCTCCCTCGAGATGGTCCCTGGCAACCTGCTGGAGCAGCCGGGCATCAGCTACGAGGACTTCATGCGCACGCAGCTGCGCATCTGCGAGCTGCACGCCGCCGCCGGCATCGCCGTGCGCCTGCGGGAGGAAACCGCCCCGTTCCAGCTGCTGCATTTCGGCCTGGCCGGCCTGCCCAGCCAGTCGACAATGGAAACCGTCAACCCGCCGGCATCGCCATGACCGTGCCTCCCGCCCCCGACGCCGGTCCGGATGTCGCCTACCGCGGCGACTATCCCGACTTTGCCGCGGCCAAGGCCGAGTCCACCGGCTACGAGGCCGGGGTGATTTTGGAGCGGACCAGGGCGGCCTTGCAAAAAGTGCTGCGCGGCGAAGCCGCCTATGAACGCGATGCCGTCACCTTTGACCGGCTGGACCTGCCCTTCCCCTTGCTTGCCCTGCTGCTGCGGGCGGCCGCGGAAAACTCCGGCCGGTTGTCGGTGCTGGATTTCGGCGGCGCCCTCGGCAGCACCTACTACCAGTGCCGGAGCTTCCTCGCCAACCTGCCGCAGCTTGAATGGAGCATCGTCGAGCAACCCGCACATGTCGCCTGCGGCGAGCGCGAATTCGCCGACGTGCATCTCCGGTTTTACCCGACGATCGAGGCCTGCCACCAGGCCCGGCGACCGAATGTGCTGCTCATGTCCGGTGTCCTGCAATGCCTGCCGGAACCCTGGACCCTCCTGCGCTCGGCGGCCGCCCAAGGTTTTTCCTGGATCATTCTCGACCGGCTGCCGCTCATCCCGGCCGGCCGCGACCGGTTGACCGTGGAAACCGTCTCCCCCCGTATCTATGCTGCCTCCTACCCGGCCTGGTTTTTCAGCCGGTCGCGGCTCCGGGAAAACCTGCCGCCGGGCTGGGAGATTGAAACCGAGTTCGACGCCCTTGATCGGCAGTTGCTCGACGGGGTGGAGATTGTATTCAAGGGCATGGCGCTGCTGCGTTCGTAATGAAACATTACTGCACCTATTTCGATTCCCACTACCTGACCCGTGGCCTGGCGCTGCACCAGTCGCTGGCGACGCACGCGGGGGACTTTGTACTGGTTGTGCTGTGCATGGACGAGGGCACCACGACCGCCCTGCGGGGAAAAGTGCTGCCGCACGTGCGCCTGCTGCCCGTCACGGAGCTGACCGCGAAGTATCCCGATCTCGCCGCGGCCCGCGCCGACCGGACAAAGCTGGAGTTCTATTTCACCTGCACCTCCTGGCTGATGCAGCACCTGCTGCCCCAGATTCCGGCGGGAGAACTCCTCACCTATCTGGATGCCGACCTGTATTTCTTTGGCTCACCGCAAACGGTTTACGACGAGATCGGCGCGGCATCCGTGGCGATCACCCCGCACCGTTTCCCTTCGGCGCTTGCGCACTTGGAACGCTACGGGAGATTCAACGTCGGCTGGGTATCGTTCCGCCACGACAACACCGGCCTGGCCTGCGCCGCCGACTGGGCGGCGAAGTGCGCCGCATGGTGCTTCAACCGGCTCGAGCCGGACCGCTTCGCCGACCAAAAGTATCTCGACGCCTGGGAAAATAAATTTCCCGGCACCGTCAGCCTCTCCCACCCCGGCGTCAACGTCGCGCCCTGGAACATCCGGGACTGCCCCATCTCCGCCGGCGCGTCCGGTCCGCGCATCAACGGGCAACCGCTGATATTCTACCATTTCCATGCCCTACTGCACCTAGGTCGCCAACTGTACGACCCCAGTCTGCACCAGTATGACGCCTTGCTGACCTCCGAGCTGCGCGAACTCGTCTACCGGCCCTATCTGCGCCAACTCCTGGGTGGCGAAAAGATCCCGGCGACCGACGTGCCGGACTTGCTGCCGCCGGCGAAGCCGGCCGATCCGAGGTCCGGCCTCGCCGTGCAGCACCTGCTGGAGCGACTGCAGGCTTCCGAACTCGACCGCGCGCAGCGCCTGCTCGCGATCGATATGATCACCGACGACCGGGATCTCGCCCGGGCCGACCTGGAACGCACGATCACTTTCTACCAGGCGGAACTGGCCCAGCGGGACGCTCATCTGCAGGAGATGCAAAAGGACGGCGCCGACCGACTGGCCGCCCTGGAGGAATATGGTGTCACCACGAAGCGCATGGAAGCCCACATTCTGGCGATCGAGAAAGACCGCGAGGAGCGCCTGGCTTCCATCAACAATTACCAGGAAAAGTTGAAGCAGGCCTATGCCGATCATGCACACAACGTCGCCTACATCGAGAAGCTGCATGCCGAGATCGTGGCGCATGTGAAGATCTCAGCCGAGCACAACGCCATCATCGTCCAACTCAACGAGCAACTCCGCGTCGCGACGGAACGCCGGCCGGCCGGCCCATGAGGTATTATTGCACCCAGCTGGATGCTTCGGCCCTGCCCCAAGGCCTGGCCCTTCATCAGTCGCTGCGGACCCACGCCGGAGACTTCCAACTGACTGTGCTGTGCCTGGACGAGGCCGCGGCGGCCGGCCTGCGGCCGAAGGACCGGCGGGGTATCCGCGTGCTGCCGCTGGCGGAACTGGTCGCGAAATATCCCGCCCTCGCCACCGCCCGCTCCGACCGGACGGCCCGGGAGTTCATCCTGACCTGCAAATCGTGGCTGATGCAACACGAACTGCCGCAGATTCCCGCGGGCGTAGTGCTCACCTGGCTGGACGCAGGCCAGTATTTCTTCAACTCGCCGCAACCGGTCTATGACGAGATCGGGGATGCCTCCGTCGCGATCGTGCCGTGCCGCCATGCGCCCGCACACTCCCACCGCGAGCGCGGCGGGAAATTTTCTACGGCCTGGATCTCGCTCCGGCACGATGCCACCGGTCTGGCCTGCGTCGCCGACTGGGCCGCGCGGTGCGCCGAGTGGTGTTTCACGATGGTGGAGCCAGACCGTTGCGCCGAACAGAAATACCTCGACGCGTGGCCGACCAGGTATCCTGGCACGGCCATAATCGATCTTCCCGGCGTGGACGTCGCCCCGTGGAACCTCGCCGACCGGCCGATCACCGCGCCCGAAGGCATGGTCCTCATCGGCGGTGAGCCGCTGATTTGCTTCAACTTCAACGGGCTCACGCACCTGACCGACCACCTCTACGATCCCGGTCTGCACGCGCATGGCCTCGTGCCCTCGGCCGCTTCGCGCGAGCACGTCTACTTGCCCTACCTGAAGCAACTCGCTCCCGCCGCCGCGACACCGGACATCGTGCCGCCCGCCCGTTCCGACGACCCGCGCGGCGGAGCCGCGCTGGCCCAGCTGATGGAAAAGTTGCGCACCGCCGAACGCGAGCGCACGGCCTGCCTCCGGGCCATGGACCGGAATCACGCCACCGCCCAGCAGGTCCTCGACGACACCCGGGCGAAACTGGCGAGCACCACCCTTTTTCTCCACGAGATGGAGCAGGACCGCGACGAGCAGCGCAAATCCCTCGTCATCCATCAGGAGAAGCTCAAGCAAGCCTACTCTGATCTCGTGCGCAACATAGCCGGCCTTAAAAACCTGCAAGCCGAGATGGCTGCGCTCGGCGCCGACAAGGACGCGCAGATCGCCAGCCTCCAGGGCCAACTGGCCCGCCGGACGAGCGCCGGCGAGGGCATTGATCAGGATGACGCCCGCGCCGCCCTCGCGCCGCACGCGGCGCGGATTCGCCGGCTGCTGGTCGCCCGCTACCACCCCCGCCTGCTGCCAGAGATCCTCTGGCTTTCCGTGCTCGGCGTCAGCATCGAAGTTTTGGCCAGCCCGCCCGACCTGGTCGCCCCCCCGCGCGGCCTCGTGGCCTTCCGGCGGGAAACGCTCTGGGAGTGGCTCGGCCAGATTGACAGCCTGTTCAGCGAGCAGGCTTATCTGCAGGCCAAT
This sequence comes from Lacunisphaera sp., assembly GCA_046590295.1. Classification (GTDB taxonomy): domain Bacteria; phylum Verrucomicrobiota; class Verrucomicrobiia; order Opitutales; family Opitutaceae; genus Lacunisphaera. The sequence goes on along the minus strand of JBKJTZ010000088.1, from coordinate 80,832 downwards.
CCGGATGTCGGCGCCGCCGTCACCGCGGGCACCCTGCCCGGCGGCTGGCATCATTACCAGCTGTTCGGTCAACGGGAGCGGCGCAACCCCGGGTCGCCCGGTTATTGCTCGGGCTTGGCGGAATTCGACGCCGTGGCCTTTGACGGCGACGATGCCCCGCAACTGTTGCCGGGTTTGGTTGGCCGCCTGCAACCACACCACCGGCTGTTCATCAGCGGCTTCACGCCACCCGCCGCCTGGCTGCCCGCCGGTGACAGCCGCTCCTACCTGCTCGGTCACACTTTGTTCTGCGAGCAACCCCCCGCCACCTGGCTCGGGCCGCGCCAGCCCGCGAATCAGCTCGCGCCGGAACTGCCCGCGCTCACGCCGGCAGAACTCTATCCGATCTCGCCGGCGCAGAAGGCGGAGTGGCCCCTGATCAGCGTCGTCACCGTCAGCTACAACCAGGGCGCCTACCTCGACGAGACGATTTGTTCCGTCCTCGACCAGAATTACCCCAACCTCGAATACATCATTGTCGACGGCGGATCGACCGACGGCTCCGTGGAGATCATAAAAAAATACGCCCACCGCCTGAAGTGGTGGGTGAGCGAGAAGGACCGCGGACAGTCGCACGCGCTCAACAAGGGATTCCAGAAGGCCACCGGCCGCATCCTGACCTGGTTGAACAGCGACGACCGGCTCGCCCCGGGCAGTCTCTACACGGTCGGCCAGACCTTCCTGCTTCACGCGACCGACATCGTGGTCGGCCGTTGCGCGCGCTTGAGCAACCGCGACACCCTGCCACGCCACCTTCATCGCAGCTCCCTCCCGCTCGGCCAGCTCGGCCCGCTCCGCCTGGACCAACTGCTCGAGCTGGACGGATGCTGGCTGCAAGGCTGGTTCTTTCACCAACCCGAGGTGTTTTTCACGCGGGATATTTTCGAACGGGCCGGCGGACAGCTGCGCGAGGACCTTTACTTCAGCATGGACTACGACCTGTGGGTGCGGATGGCCAAGGCCGGGGCCAACGCCCTGGCGATCCCCGAGATCCTCGCGCTCTTCCGCGAGCACGACCAGCAAAAGACCGGCGGCCCCGACGTGCCCTACCTGCCCGAATTGCGCGCCGTCAACGCCGCCCACCGCCCCGCATGAGTGCCACCTCCAAGGCCTTTTCCGACTGGGTCCATCAGCTGCCCAAGTGGCGCGGCTGGCTCCAACTCTCGCCCGCACGGCCCTACATGCACACGGAGGAGAATTACAACTCCCAGTATGGCCTGACCGCGCCCGAGCCCGAGGAAGGCCAGGGCCTGTGCAACCTGCTCCAGACCCACGGCGTGGACACGCAAGGTCCCGCGCTCGAGATCGGCTGCGGCACCGGCTACCTGACCTATGGCTTGGCGCGGCACTATCCCGGTCCCGACTTCCTGATCACGGACCCTTCACCCGCCTTCCTACGCCTGACGCAAAACCAGTTCGAAGAGGCCGCCGTGTTCGCCGCGCGGCGGCACTACGCCGTGCTTAACGCCGACAATCTCGGCGACCTGCCGGCGGACATGTTTTCGGTCATCGCCCTTCGCTCGACCCTGCACCACATCTTGCAGGTCGATGAATTCATCGCCGCCTGCGCGCGTTCCCTCCGGCCGGGCGGGGCCCTCATCATGGGGGCGGAGCCTTGCGAAAGCGGCTATTTGCTCATGGCGGCCGTGGCTCAGTCCATCCCCAACGCCCTGAAGGCCGCAGGCGTCGAGATGCGCCCCGCGTGGACGGAGCGCCTCGACGATTTCACCGCCACGGTGAAGTTCTGCTGTCACCAAGACATCGAGAAGGGCACGGCCGAGGACAAACACTTCTTCAGCCCGCATCAGATCTCGGGCCTGGGCGCGGCGCACCGGTTGCAGCTGACGTTTTTCCCGACCGCTTCGTTCCGCGACTTCGCGCCGCCCTTCATCCACAGCTTCCACTGTTTCAGCCATTTCTTCCTGATCTACCTGCAATACTGCATGAGCTTCCCCGAGGACTTCATGGCCCAGATCCGCGTGCATCTGAAGGACCAGCTCAAGTTCATCGACGAGTGCCACCGCAGCCACCCCGGCCCCGACATCACCGGGGTGTTCCTCCTGAAAAAACTCCCCGCACCCGGTTGAGCGATGGAACGTGCGGCTGGTCGGGGCTGCTCAGCCATTGGAACCCAGGCTTGGTTTTTCAGCTGGCCATGTCCTGCATAACTCCTTCCTTTTGACCGGATTTCCGTGCAACTCTGGCCCGATCCAATCCACCACCTCCCGATGTCGTTCCGCTCAGTTTCAACACTTGGAATCTAAGTGTTCTCCATGCGATATTTCTGCACCTATCTTGAGTCCAACGACCTGCCCCGCGGCCGGGCGCTGCACCAGTCATTGCTGGCTCAAGCCGGCAAGTTCTCGCTGGTGGTGCTCAGTCTGGAAGAGGCGGTCGAGGCGGCGCTCAAGTCGCAACCACTGGCGCAGGTCATCGTCCTGCCGCTGGCCCGGCTCATCGCCGACCAACCGGCGCTGGTGGCCGCGCGATCCGACCGGACGGCGCAGGAATTCAAGCTGACCTGCAAGTCCGCCCTGCTGCAGCACGAGCTGTCCCGGATTCCCGCCGGCGAGCTGCTCACCTTCCTCGATCCCAGCCTGTTTTTTTTCAGCCCGCTCGATCCCGTTTACGAGGAAATCGGCGCCGCCTCGATCGCGCTCGCCCCGCATCGCTTCACCCCCGAGCTGGTCCACCTCGAGCGCTACGGCAAGTTCAACGCCGGCTGGGTCTCGCTCCGGCACGATGCCACCGGCCTGGCCTGCGCCGCCGACTGGGCGGCAAAGTGCGCCGCCTGGTGCTTTGCCGTCCTCGAGCCCGACCGGTACGCCGAGCAAAAATATCTCGATGCCTGGCCGCGGAATTTCGACGGCACGATCGCCCTCACCCATGCCGGTTTCAACTCCGCCCCCTGGAACATCGGCGCCGCCAAGGTCACCGCCTCGAAGCAGGGTCCCCGTCTCGGCAAGCAGCCGCTGATCGGTTACCAGTTCTCCGGCCTCGCCCATCTCGGCCGCCAACTCTACGACAGCGGCCTGCAACATTACGGTCTGAGCCTGACGCCGGCGCTGCGGGAAAACATCTACCTGCCCTACCTGCAGGCCTTGCTGGGCGGAGCCGCTCCGGCCGGCGACGCCCCTGACCTGTTGCCGCCCGTGCGCGCGGACGATCCGCGCCTCGGCCTGGGACTGAATCATCTGTTGCAGCACCTGCAGGCCACCGAACCCGCCCGCGGCAAACGGCAGCTGGCCGTCGAGGAGCTGCGCGCGGCGGCGGCCGATGCCGTCCTTGATTCACGCAACGCCGTGAAGGAGGCCCGCCTCGCCACGAAGCGCCGGGTCGAGGCGATCGACGAGCTCAAGGCCGAGGCGGTCAAGGCCGGGGAGAAATTCCAGGAGCTGCTGGTGGACAACACCGACCGGCTCAAGTCCATCAGCTTCCTCCAGGGCAAGCTCAAGGAGTCCTATTCCGACCTGGAGCGGAACGTGAAATACCTGAAGACCCTCGAAGCCGAGATCGCGGCCCACGTGCAGGTCGGTGCCGAGCATGCGGCCATCATCGCGCACCTCAACGACCAGCTCGCGAAAAAGGCCGCTGTCCGCATTCCGCCCGGCCTCGAGGAGGTCCGCGCGCAGCTCCAGCCATTCGCCTGCCACCTGCGGAAGGTCATCATCGCAAAATATCACCCGAAGCTGCTGCCCCACATCCTCTGGCTCTCGGCCCTGGGTGCCCAGGTGGAGGTCTTCGGCAGTCCGGAGGAAGACGCGAAGACGCGGCAGGGCTTCGTGCACTTTTGGCGCGAATCACTTTGGGAATGGCTCGGCCAGATCGACAGCCTTTTCAAGGAGAAGGCCTACCTGCAGGCCAACCCCGATGTCGGCGACGCCGTGGCCCAGGGTCTGCTGCCGAGCGGGTGGGATCATTACCTGCTCTTCGGCCAGCGCGAGGGCCGCGGGCTGGGCCCGGCCCCCTACTGCACCGGCATCGCGGAGTTCGATGCGGTCGCTTTCGACTGTGCGGATGCCGCCGCCGTGCTACCCTGCCTGCTCGGCCGGCTGCAGCCGCACCACAAGCTTTTTCTCAGTAGCCACCAACCGCCGGTGGACTGGCTGCCCGAGGACGATGCTCGGACCACCATTTTGGAGGACACGCTCGTCTGTTACCGTCCCCCGCTGCACTGGCAGGGCCCACGCCTGCCGACGAATGCCCTGGCCATCAACTGGCCGTTGCCGCGCACGCAGGACATCTACCCCGCGTTGCCGACGCAGAAAACCGAGTGGCCGACCATCTCGGTCGTCACGGTCAGCTTCAACCAGGCCGACTACCTGGAGGAGGCCATCCGGTCGGTGCTGGACCAGAATTACCCGAACCTTGAATACATCATCGTCGACGGCGGCTCGACCGACGGCTCCGTCGAGATCATCAAAAAATACGCCGGCCGCCTGAAGTGGTGGGTCAGCGAGAAGGACCGGGGCCAGTCGCACGCGCTGAACAAGGGTTTTGCGCAGGCCACCGGCCGCATTCTCACCTGGCTGAACAGCGATGACCGCCTCGCGCCCAACAGTCTCTACACCGTCGGCCAGTCCTTCCTGCTGCATAACACCGACCTGGTGGCCGGCCGCTGCGCGCGCGTGGCCGACCAGGATGCGCTACCCCGCCATATCCACCGGAGTTATCTGCCGCTCGATCACGTCGAGACGCTTTCCTTGGGCGACCTGCTGGATCTCGAGCGCTGCTGGCTCAAGGGCTGTTTTTTCCACCAGCCGGAGGTCTTCTTCACCCGGGAAATATTCGACCGGGCCGGCGGTTCGCTCCGCGAGGATCTTTATTACAGCATGGACTACGACCTCTGGGTGCGGATGGCCAAGGCCGGGGCGCGAATTCTAACCCTGCCAGAGATCCTCGCGATGTTCCGCGAGCACCCGAACCAGAAGACCGGCGGACCCGACGTACCTTACCTCCCCGAGCTGCGCACGGTCAACGCCGCCCATCGGTAAACCACCGCCGCCATGCCGACCGCCCCCGATTCATTTTCCGCCTGGATCGCCCGCCTGCCCCGGTGGCACGGCTGGCTCCAGCTTTCGCCGGAGCGGGCCTACGCGCACGCCGAGGAGGATTACGACAACCAGTACGGCGTGACTGCGCCCGAACCGGAGGACGGCCAGGGCCTCTGCGAGCTGCTCAAGCAGCACGGGGTCGACACCGCCGGCCCCGCCCTCGAAATCGGCTGCGGCACCGGCCGCCTGACCTATGGCCTGGCCCGCCATTATCCCGGTCCGGATTTCCTGATCACCGACCCATCCCAGACCTTCCTGCGGATAACCCAGACCCAGCTGGGCGACCCGGCGGAAGCCGCCGCCCGCCTGCATTTCGCCATGCTGAACGCCGACGACCTCGGCCAGCTGCCGCCAGACATGTTCTCGGTGATCGCCATGCGCTCGACCCTGCACCACATTTTGGACGTGAAGGCGTTCATCGCCGCGTGCGGCCGCACCCTGCGTCCGGGTGGGGCCCTGATCATGGGGGCCGAGCCGGTCGAGAGCGGCTACATCCTCATGGGCACCGTGGGTCAGATGATCGCGCCGGTGCTGCAGTCCGCCGGGGTCGAACTGCGCCCGGAATGGCACCGCCAGATCAACGAACTCACCGCTACCGTCAAATTTTACTGCCGGCGCGACCTCAACAAGAGCACCGCCGAGGACAAGCACCTGTTCCGCGAACATGAATTGGCTGATCTCGGCCGCCAGCACGGCCTGCAGTTGCAGTTCTTTCCCAATGCAACCTTTGGCGATTTCGCCCCGCCCTACCTGGCGGATTTCGAAAGCTTCAGCCACTTCTTCCTGAACTACCTGCAATACTGCATGCTCTACGACGCCGAATTCCTCGAGCTGATCCGCCGCCACCTGCAGCCCCAGCTTAAATACCTCGACGATTGCTACCGCAGCCACGTCGGTCCCACCATCACCGGCGTGTTCCTGCTGAAGAAGACCGCCGGCCCGGCCTGACCCCATGCCTCCCGTCATCGACAAGCGCCGTACCGCCGACCTGCCCAAGCGCGTTCTCTTTCTCAACGACGTGGCCTTCCAATACGGCGCCGGCGTCGCCCAGGCCCGGCAGGTCGAGGCCTTCCTCGCCCTTGGCATCGAGGTGGGCGTGCTCGCCTGGTCGCCGGGCGCCATCAGCCTGGAAGATGTCGCCACCCGCCCGATCGATCCCGACCTCTGGCTCGGCATCCGCGAGGTCAACCACCTCGAGGGCGGCAAGACCCTGTCCGATGACGCGCTCATCGCAGGCCTGCTGATGGAAGTGGCCCGCTTCAATCCGGCCATCATCCTCGTCGGCAACCTGCACGCGGCCCGCTGGCCGTTCCGGCTGCTGCCCGCGCTGACCCAAATCGGGTGCCGCGTGATCTGTTTCGTCCACGACGCCTACCTCTTCACCGGGCGCTGCGCCTACCCCAGCGCGTGCCGGCTCTACCTCACGGGCTGCAACGAGACCTGCCCGACCGCGACGCATTATCCCGCACTCGAGCCGGCCCGGATCGCCGGGGCCTGGCAGGTCCGGCGCGAAATCTTCGGCGGGCCGGATGGCTTGGAAGTCGTGGCCAACAGCCACTGGAGCCGGGACATGTTCCGGACGGCCATCCCCAACTGCCACTGGGCGGAGACCATCGAGCTCGGCGCCGACGAGTTCGTCTTCACGCCGGGTGACAAGCACGCCGCGCGCAAGGCGCTGGGCCTGCCCGACGACAAGCCCCTCGTGCTGTGCGCCGCGGTCAATTTCCAGGAGGACCGCAAAGGCGGCCAGCAGCTGCGCGACATCGTCGCCGCGCTTTCGGACGAGATGACCTTCGCCGCCTTCGGCCACAACGCGCATGAGATCCCCGGCCTGATCGGCCTCGGCTACCACCTGCGCGCCGAGAAGCTCGCCCTCTGCTACCAGGCGGCGGACCTGTTCCTCGGCACCGCCACCGAGGAGGCCTTCGGGCAGACGGTCATGGAAGCCCAGCTCTGCGGCATCCCGGCGGTGGTGTTCCAAGCCGGCGGGGTCGTGGAAATCGTGCGCAACGAGATCACGGGCAAGCTCGTCCGGAACGGCGACGCCCAGGACGCCATCGCCAAGCTGCGGGACGCCTTGGCGGACGAGCGATTCATGAAGGTGGCCGGACCCTGGGCGCGGCAGTATGCCATCAGTCGCTTCTCCATGTGGGCGCACGAGGAACGTTGGCATCGCTTTCTCGTCGGCCGGCTCCAGACTGAGGTTGGTCCCAACCCGCCCGAGATTGAATACCCCTTGAACCAGGTCGCAGACCACCTGGTCATGGATCGACACCGGCCCTCGTGGCCAGTTCAGGACACCTTCCTGCCCGAGCCCCACGCGCAGATTTTTGCGCTGACCGGCGCGCTGCCCGGGTGGCAGATGCCGGGCGATTCATTCAAGCTCTACGAAATGGGCTATCACGCCGGCGACGTGATCCTCGAAATTGGTCCCTTTGGCGGCCGCTCGGCCACGGTCGCCCTGCGCGGGGCACTCGCGAATCCCGCCCGGACCCGGCGGCCGGAATACTACGGCGTCGATATCAACGCGGACTCGATTGCCCGCACCCGCGCCACCCTGGCCACGGAAAAGCTCGGCGACCGCTGCCACCTCTTCCACGGGATCCTGCAGGATTTCGTCCAGCGCTGGGCGATCACGCCCACCATGGTGTTCCTCGACGGCGACCATTCCTACGAGGGCGTCGCGGCCGACCTGAAGACGCTCACCGCCTACCTGCGTCCCGGCACCCCGGTCCTGATGCATGATTTCCTCAACGAGGAAAACCACACCGGCAAGATGGGCGTGCAGCGGGCCGCCCTCGAATGGGAGCACGCCGGCCACGGCCGCTTCTACGGCTGCTTCGGGTGCTCGGCGCTTTACCTCGTGCAGGAACCGGCCGGCCAGTCATGACGATCCTCCTGGCGCACGTTTTTCTCCTCGCCCTGCTTTCGCTCGCGACGGCCCGCCGGCTGACCCGGAACGGGCTGGACCGGCTCCTCGCCACCGCCCTCCTCTTCTGGGGCAACATCGTCACGATCAGCCTGCTGCTTTCGCCCTTCGGCCGGCTCGGCACCATTGACTGGTTTTTCCGCGGCTCGCTGCTGCTCGGCGCGGTCACGTGGCTGGCCGTGGGACGCTTCGTCCGGCCCGAACCGGTGCTGCCGCCGCGCCCGCCGGGAAATCGCAGCCGGCTGCTGATCGCCGCCGCGGCGGCCACCCTGCTCCCGCTTCTCCTCGGCAACCTCGCCATCGCCTGGACCTACGAGCCCAACAACTACGATTCCCTGACCTATCACCTGCCGCGGGTGATCTACTACCTCGGCCAGGGCTCGCTCGCGCAGTTTGAGTCGGCCGATTTCCGGCAGGTTTACTATCCCTTCAATTTCAACCTGCTCCAGCTGCTCTGCTTCATTTACGACGCACCGCCCCAAGCGGTCAATTTCCTCAACGTCGCCGCCTGGGCGGGCACCGGCCTCGCCGTGCATCGCATCGCGCGGCTGGCGGGGTGCAGCTTCAATGCCTCGCTCACCGCCGCCTGGCTCACGCTGACGTCCACCGAGATTCTCGCCCAGGCCACCAGCACGATTCTCGATCTGCCCATGGGGGCGGCCCTCGTCGCGGCGCTCGTCTTCGGCCTGCGCTGGCGGGCCCACCGGCGGACGCGGGATGCGCTGCTGACCGGCCTGGCCGCCAGCCTCTGCCTGGGCACCAAGCTGACCGCGATCTATTTCGGTCCGCCCGCCGTGCTGCTGTTGCTGGCGGTCGGGTATCAACATTGGCGGCGGCGCGAAATGCCGGCGTTTGTCGGCGGGGTGCGCGCCTGGCTCGGGCCCGCGCTGCTGGTGGCGGCCCTTTGCGCACCATTCCTCATCGCCAATCTCATGGCCACCGGCGAGCCGATGACCCACCGGATGGATTTCACGCTGAACAAGCCGTTCACCCTCGCCTGCGCGTTGCAGACCGCGAAGGGCTACCTGGTCCCGCTGTTCTGCGAACCCTTTGCGCGTTTCACTTACGACGTTGACCAGATCAACGCGCTCAACCTCTGGTTCAAACATCATGTGTTCGCGAATTGGAACGAGAACTACGCCTTCTCGCCCCTCCTGACCATCTTGCCCGCCCTGAACGAGGACCATGTCTTCTTCGGTTTCGCCGGGCCGCTATTTATGCTGTGCGCCGTCGTCTGCCTCTGGCGGGACCGCCGGCTGCGGCAGCCCCTGGGCTGGCTGGCGCTGCTCGGCCTCGGCTGGTTTGCGACTTACTTCCTGCTGAACAAATGGTCGACCTACAACCAGCGTTATTTCGTGCTGCCCCTGGTGCTGCTCGGACCCTGCGCGGCGGCCGTCCTGGATGGCATCGGTCCCGGCTCGCGGTTCCTGCGTCTCGCCCGGCACGCTATTTTCGCCCTCGTCGCCGCGTGCGCCCTGTGGTTCTCCGTCTTCTACCTGACCAGAAACGTGATCCGCCCCGTGCCGTTCGCCGGCGTGCCCCGGCCCAAGATCATCCCCGACCTGCCGCCGACGCTGGTCGAGCGGCTGTCCGCGGAAACCCGCATCAACATCAGCTCCTACGGCACCAACGAGCGCATCTATCCGCTCCTGCATCTCGGACCTCATCAACGGATCACCTCCGGCTCCGGGCGCGATCCGACCCAATACCGCGTGTTCTCCTTCTGGGGTGCGACCCGCAACTATATCTACAGCAACCTCGCCTACTATGCGTCCTACCTGGTCGTGCCGGTGCCCGCCAAGCGGACCGCCGGCGTGGAATTCCTTGGCACCATGCCGGGCAGCAACGACACGTTCGATTATCTCGGATTTCCGCCCGGGGCCGACGACCTGCCGGCCACGCCGCAGAACAACAACGTCGCCCTGGCTGTGGAGTATAGCACCGATACGAACGACCAGATCCGGCTGGGCGACGGCCGCCTCCGGGTCATCGGGCTCAACCCGCGGGACCGCGCCTCGGCCGAGATCACGGCCGAACTGGCCGACGGCACCAGCGTGCCGGTGCTGACATTGGCGCACTCCGACTGGAGCCGGGTGTCGCTCAAGCAGCCCTTCAAGCGGCTGGTCATCCGGATCGTCGAGGATGCGACCGGCCGTGAGCTGGCGCGCGGCGAAATGCCCTTTACGGTCCGCCGCAGCGAGATCAATTCCGCCCCGCCGCCCGATTCGGCCGCCTTGTTCACCGCCGAGTTCATCGCCCGCGAGCCCGAACGCCGCCTCGACGTGAGCGGCCTGGCCGCGCTCGAGGGCCCCTATGTCCAAGGGGACCTGCCTCTCTTCCGGTGGTCCAAGCAGCCGGTCGTCCGGATCACCATCCCGGCCGACGCCCGACTCCACGAGCTCAAGCTCACCTTTAGTGTCCGTCTGCAGATGCGCGAGGAATCCGGCCTCGAGGTGCTGCACAACGGGCAGATCGTGAAAAGCTTCCGGTTCCAGGGCAGCACGGACTGGCACACGGAATCAATTCGGTTTCCCGCCATCCCCGGGGAAAATGTCGTCGAGCTGCGCGACAGCTCGAGCAGCAACGCGCCTGATTGGCTGGCCTATCTGAAAGCAAATCCCGATGTGAAGGACTACGTGGTTTCCCAGGGAGTGCCATTGGAAGAGGGCGCCCGGCAGCACTATGAATCCTTCGGCCGGACCGAGGGCCGGAACCTGCCCTTGCGCTCCAAATCTGTTGTCTCGCCCGTGCCGCCCGACTCGCTCTATTACATCTACCGGATCCTGCGCGTGGAAGGCCTTGTCGCCCCTGCGGCAACCGGCAACTGAACCGGCCACGCTCCCCGCGGCTCATCCATGTATCTGCTCCTCGCCCACAGCTTCATCCTGATCGTCGCCTCCTATGCGGCGGCCCGGTCGCTGACGGCGCGGACGGTGGACCGGATCCTGGCGGCCGCCCTGCTCACCTGGGGCAACATCGTGGTCACGGCCTTGGTGCTCGCCAGCCTGCACACGCTCGGCAGCCCCGGGTGGTTCTTCCGCACCTCGCTCATGCTCGCCGCCGCCACGTGGTGGATCCTGCGCCGCGGTCGGCCCGAACCCGCGGCCGCGGAGGCAGCCGCCGACCGGTTTTCCGGTGGGTTGCTGGCCGTCTTTATCCTGACCCTCGCGCCACTCGTCTACGCCAGCATCTGCATCGCAGGCACGTACGTGCCGAACAACTACGATTCGCTGACCTATCACCTGCCGCGGGTGATGTTTTATCTGGGTCAGGACTCGCTCGCCCACTTCGCCACCGGCAACGACCGGCAGATCTATTTCCCCTTCAATTTCAACCTGCTCCAGCTCTTCGGCCTGATCTACAGCCCGCCGCTCCAGGCGGTGAATTTCATCAACCTGACGATGTGGGGCCTGGCGGGCGTCGCGGTCTATCGGCTCGGCCGGCTCGGTGGCTGCTCGGCCAATGCCGCGCTAATCGCCGCGTGGCTCGCCCTGACGTCGACGCAGATTCTCGCGCAGGCCACCGCCACTACCAACGACCTGCCAGCCGGCACCGGCCTGCTGTGTATGCTGGTGTTCGTGCTGCGGTGGCGCTCGACCCGCCGGACGCGCGACGCGCTGCTGGCCGGGCTCGCCGCCGGCCTGACCGTCGGGTCCAAGCTCACGGTCATCTTCTTCGGACCGGCCGCCGCCGTGATTGTGCTCTGGCTCGCGTGGCAACACTGGCGGCGCGGCGAAACCCGCGGATTCTTCCAAGGCGTCCGCGCCTGGGTGGGGCCGGGCTTGATCGCCTTCGCCCTGGCCTCGCCGTTCGCTGTCATCAACATCGCGGAAAAGGGCCAGTGGATCAACCACACCTACGATTTCACGCTGAACCGGCCGTTCGCCGCCGCCAGCGTGGTGCAGACGACCGAGGCGTATCTGGCCCAGCTCTTCCTCGAGCCGCTGCACCGGTTCACTTTCCACCTCGAGTTCACCGAACAGCTGAACGCGTGGGCCGAGCGGGTGCTGTTTCCGCACTGGAATGCGGGCTACGCCTTTTCCCCGTTCTACCTGTTTCCGCCCGACCTGAACGAGGACCATGTGTGGTTCGGGCTCGCCGGCCCGTTCATTTTTCTATGCGCGATCTTCTGCCTGCTGCGGTTCCGCGTGCGCTCGACTCCGATCGTCTGGCTGGCGTGGTTGGGCCTCGGCTGGTTTGCGACGTATTTCGTGCTGAACAAGTGGTCGCTCTACAACCAGCGGTATTTTGTGCTGCCGCTCCTGCTGTTGAGCCCGTGCGCCGCCGCGTTCGTCGATGCCGGCCGCGCCAGCCCGGTCTTCCGGAAGCTCACCCGCGATCTGCTGGCGCTGCTCGCCCTCACCGCGCTGTGGCTGGGCGGAATCTACCTGTTCATGAACACCAACCGGCCCTACGCGCCGCTCTGGGCGGGTGATCCCGCGCGGCCCGCCCTGCCCGCCCTGCCCCCGTTGATGGCCCGGCGGATGGCGACCGAACCGCGCGTCAACTTCAACTCCACCGACGGTAACGAGCGCACCTTCCTGCTCATGGCGGTCGGCCGGAACCAACGCTTCACCGCGTCCACCCAGGTCGACCCGGGCGCCTACAATGTCTTTTCGGAATGGGGTTTCCCCCGCAAGGTCGCCTATCGCAACATCGAGCAACTCTCCTCCTACACCATCGTCCATGTGCCGGCCAAGCGCACCGCCGGCGTCGAGTTTCTCGGCACCATCGGTTCGGGCCAGCCCGCGCTGGATTACTACGGTCTCGTGCCCCACGCCGCGGAACTTACCTCGACCGACGGCAACCGGAATGTGCTCGTCGAACTCGCCTATGGCCCGCGCGACCCCGGCCGCTACGCGCACATGCGGGTGAAGGTGGCGGGACTCAATCCCGCTGATCATGCGCGGCTCGTGCTCGGCGTGGACTACGAGGATGGGACCGCTGAGCGCCTGGCGACCTTCGGTCAGACCGGTGAAGCCTTCGTGTCGGTCACCCGGCCGTTCCATCGGTTTACCGTGCAGGTGGCCGATGAATCCAACGGGGCCAAACTGGGCGCGATCGATATTCCCTCCCTTGTCCGGACGCTGCCGCCCGAGATCGAGGCGCCGGATGATCCCACGACACTGTTCGCCGATGAACTGGTGGTCACCCATCCCGTGCCCCACATCGCCACCGCGGGGATAGCCGCACCGGAGGGCCCCTACGCAGAATGGAATCTGCCCCGGTTCCGCTGGGCGAAGGCCCCGGTAACCCGGCTGGAAATACCGGCGACCGCGCAGCTCGACCGCCTCGAGCTGATTTTCAGTGTCCGCCTGCAGGCCCGCGACCACGCCAACCTCGACGTGCTCTTCAATGGCCAGTTGGTCGAGAATGTCCCCTTGGCCGGCGGTTCCACCTGGAGCGACCGCACGCTCCAGCTCACGGCCCAACCCGGCGTCAACGTCGTCGAGTTCCGCAACGTGGTGGTCGGCACCGAGCCCGACTGGCTCGACTACCTGGAGCGCTACCCCGACGTGAAAGCTTACGTGCTCTCCCAGAATATCCCGCTGGAAAAAGGCGCGCAGGAGCACTACGAGACTTTTGGCAAAAATGAGAACCGCGTCCTCCACCGGCAGCGCCGCACGGAAACCCTGCCGGGCTCGACGCAGCTCTATTACCTTTTCCGCACCCTGCGCCTGAACGGCTACCGCCAACCATGAACCACGCCCTGCCCACCCCGGTCACCCCGCCGCCGGCCCGCGCCGGCCGCAACGCCTACATCGACACGCTCCGCGGCGGGAGCATCTTCGGCGTCGTCTGCATCCACTTCGCCGGCAGCTTCGTGACGGCGGACGCCCACGCCTGGAGCCCGTCGTTCTACCTCGGCCTCGTCCTGAACCAGGGTTTCATTTTCGCCGTGCCGCTGTTCGTGTTCCTCTCCGGCCTCCTCGCCGGCTCGTCCAAGACCGAGCAGTCTCTCAGCGACTATTACCGCGGCCGGCTCTGGCGGATCGGCTTCCCGTATTTGGTCGTGAGCATCGCCTCATTCTTTTTGCTGAACCACTACGTCGCGTGGTCGGCCCTGACCGGGGCCGGCGAGCGGCTCGCCTGGCTCGCCGGGCGGTTCTTCCTCTCCGGCATCGAGCCGACCCTCTACTTCATCCCGCTCATCCTCTACCTGTATTGCCTGCAGCCCGCGCTCAAGGCCCTGCCCGGCTGGTGCCACCGCCTCGTGCCCGCGCTCAGCGCGGAACGCTGCGCACTGGGGCTCGCGGTCCTGCTGCTGGCGGTGCACGTCACCCTCGGCGTGCTGTGCTACCGCAGCTCGTTGAACTACTACGTGTGGGGCCGGCCCAACCCGCTGTTCTGGATGTTTTATTTCTTCGCCGGGCTCCACTTCCGGGCCCTCACGGGATTTGTTTCACCGCGCGTCCTGAAAGCTGCCGGCCTCCTCGCCGGGCTGGTGGCCGTCGTCACCATGGGCTGGAACCTGATCCACCAGACCGACATTGCGGTCGTCGGGGAGCACTTCGAGCGGAACGTGCTGGATTTCGCCTATGTCCGGCCGGAGATGCTGGTCTATGACCTGGCCGTCGTGGCGGCCCTCGCCACCGGCATCGCGCTCGGCTGGAGCCCGCGGGCGACGGTTCTCTCCTACCTCGGCCGCTACACGCTGGAGATCTACCTCTGGCACATCCTCGTCCTCTATTACGGCGCCTGGCGCTACGCCGACGCGACGGAATCGTGCCGCCAGCTGCCCGAATTGATCGTGCTCATCTGCCTCGCCACCCCCCTGCTCATCGCCGGCCTGGCGGACGGCTGGGACCGGTTAAAAAACTACATTCGGCACCACCGGCTGGCCGTGGTCGAGGTGCCCTGACCCCGCAGAAATCGCGGTGGACATATCGGACCAAACCGGGCTTTTTCAACCCTCAGCACCAACCTTCCCTCCCTGCGCCGACCGCCCATGTCCTCCCCGATCCCCCGCCCCGCCCCCAGCATCGCGATCACCATCCCCTGCTACCAGGAGGAGAAGACGATCGCGCAGGTCGTGGCGGACTTCCAGGCCCAGCTGCCCGGCGCCGCCATCTACGTCTTCGACAACAACTGCACCGACCGCACCGCCGAGTTCGCCCGCGCCGCCGGCGCCACCGTCATCCGGGAAAAACGCCAGGGCAAGGGCCACGTGGTCTCCACCATCTTCGAGGTCGTGCAGGAGGACATCATGGTGATGATCGACGGCGACGGCACCTACGACGCCACGGCCGTCCACCGGCTGCTCGCCCCCATCCTCGCCGGCGATGCCGACATGGTGGTCGCCGCCCGGCTGCAGCAATACAGCGACAAGTCCTTCCGGAAGTTCCATGTCGCCGGCAACCAGATGGTCTGCTGGATCATCAACCGGATGTTCAAGTCGAACATCTCCGACATTTTCTCGGGCTATCGCGCCTTCACCCGCGAATGCGCCCTGCTGATCCCGATCACCTCGCACGGCTTCGACGTCGAGACGGAGCTGACCATGCAAAGCCTTTACCGCGGCATGGTCCTGAAGGAGATCGAGGCGCCCTATGGCGAGCGCCCCTCCGGCAGCTTCTCCAAGCTCCGCACCCTGCCCGACGGCATGCGCGTGCTGCTCCGGCTGTTCCTCCTGCTCCGCTCCTACAAGCCGCTCACCCTGTTCGGGTCGCTCGCCATCGTCCTGTTCCTCGCGACGGTCGCCGCCGGCGCCCTGCCCGCGTTCGAGCTTTTCACGCACCACCGCGTCGACAGCCGCGCCTGCGCCATCCTCGCCCTTTCCGGTTTCATGCTGACGAGCCTGTGCCTCGCTCTCGGTCTCGTCCTGAGCTCCGTCAACCTGCGCCTCCTGGAACTTGAGCGCGTGGTCATCAAGCGCATCAAGAACGCCCGCGCGGACTGACGCCGGCCCCAGCACGACGCATGGGCACCAAGGACTTTAACGCGCTGGATATGTTCATCTGCCGCTGGCGCTCGGGCATCGTGCGGCGCAATATCCGTCCCGGCGCCACCGTGATGGACTTCGGCTGCGGGCACCAGGCCATGATTTTGCGGGCCATCCAGGCCGACATCAAGTCGGGCATCGGCCTGGACTACGACGCCACCCCCGGCCACTTGGCGCCCAATCTCGAGATCCGGCAGTTCAAGTTCAAGGACCGCTTCGAATTCGCCGACGGCAGCTTCGACCACGTGACCATCCTCGCCGTGCTGGAGCACATCGCGGTGGACGAGGTCGACATCCTCTTCCGGGAGTTCACCCGCATTTTGCAGCCGGGCGGCCGCGTGCTCATCACCACGCCCACGCCCGCAGCGAAACCCGTTCTGGAATTCCTCGCCTTCAAGCTCCATGTCATCTCCGAGCCCGAGATCGCCGACCACCGCCATTATTACAACCGGCCTGACCTCCAGGCCCTCGCGGACCGTCACGGCCTGGAGTTCACCGCCTACCAGAAATTTCTTTTCGGGTTCAATTGCTTCGCGGCGTTCACCAAGGTGCTGCCCGGCGACCGCCGCACTTCCCTGGCCTAGTCCCTGTCATCGGCGCCATGGACGGCCTCCGTTCACCATTGTCCCCTCCTAAGTTTGTCGTCCGACAGATGGGCACCGCCTTGCCATCGCGCCCGGCCGGCTGGCGAAATCGGCTCGTGTTGCTCTTCGCGTGCGCGTCGATCATCGCGACCTACGCCCTGCTGATGGACCTGAAGGGCATCAGCACCGACGAGGGCTTCCGGCTTTGGATCATCAATGGCGGCCAGGCGTTCACTCCGGACGGAAACGCGGTGCCCGCCACTTGGGCGAGGGTGCTGGAGGCCAACGCGCCCAATGCCTACCAACCCCTCTACTTTCTAATCCAAAACTCGCTGATGCGGCTCACGTCGCTCACCAGCCTGACTTTTTTCCGCTCCGTCAATTTGGTCTTTCTCGCCGGCTGCCTGGGCGGGCTGTTGGCCCTTTCCCGGGACTGGCGGCTGATTCCCCGCCTGTTTTTGCTCGGCGCATTTTCCTTCAACGCCTTCTGGTTCATGCACGTCCTGCAAATCCGGGAATACGTCGCCGGCGTGACCTTCTACATCTGGTCCACCTGGGTGGTGTTGGAACTCGACCGGCAAAAATTGGATCGCCCCGTTGCTGCTGCCGCCTGGTTTGCGGGTTATGGCGGCCTGCTGACCGCCGGGTTCTACCTGCAGAGCTGGGTCGTCTTCCCGGCTATCGGGCAGGGCTTGTTTTTAATCCTGCGGCGGCGGGTGCCATGGGGGCGCTTTGTTGCCCTGCTGACCGTGAGCTATGCGATCGTGCTGGCCGCCACGGTTCCCTACCTGGTCACGCACCAGCAAAAGATCAATGTGGGCCTCTGGGCCCGCGAATCGGAGCCGGTGGAGTCACACCTCTTTAACGGCTTTCATCTCGTGCTGTCGGGTCACCTCCCCGGCCTCGCGCGCTTCAGCGATTTTCTCTTCTGGTTCTGGCTGGCGACCATCGCCGGAGGCGCGTTCCTCTTTCTATGGGACAAGACGTCAGCTCCGGCCCAAGCGACGGCGGCGGCCTGCCGGCGCCAAGGCCTGCTTATGATCCTGTGCATCACCAGCCCCCTGCTCTTCCAGATCAGCTATGCCCTGAAGATTGAAAACCTCGCCGTCTGGCCGCGCTATTTTGTCATTCACTACTTCTTTCTCGTCTGGCTCATCGCCCTTTCGTTCCGGTATCTGTGGGAACTGAGCGTCGCGGGCGGGTCGCGCTGGGCCCGACGCAGCCTTGCCGTTGTCGCGGTTGCCCTTGGGGCCGTGCTCGCCACTTCCGCGGTTTTCCAAACCCGCAGCTTTTACCGGGATCCCTTTCTCGATACCGGACTGAACACGGTATCCAACTGGCGAAACCTGGGCGCGGGCTTGAATCGCATGCTTCAGCGGGAGGATGTCGTGGTCATGTCCGACTTTATCACCCGCTCGGCCCTGACCGCGACGTCGCTGATTCCCAACCAGGTTCTGCTGCTGCCCGAATTGGAGGCCGGGGACCCTCCGGCCGCCGGACGCGTGATCTATATTGAACCGGCCTGGATGCGGGATCAGCGCGGAGCACTGGCGGAGCGCCTGCAGACCCTGGGCTTCGGTGTCATGGAGGAAAAAAATCTCCTGACGCCCGACGGCGAGAGCGAAGTGCCCGATTGGCGATTCCTGATCTTCCAAAAAGGCTGAATGGGCGGCGTGGACGGCGCCATGAACTTCCTGGTGACCGCCCGGCCCCGGTTGCGCGTCCTAAAGTGTAACGTCCAAGAGCATACAGGGCTGCCGGTCAGCGCCCTCACCCTGATATTTCTTTCGATCTCGATGCCCCCTCCCCCGGGCCAGCTGAAGCCATGGCCGAACACTACGGCGACAAGCAGCAATCTGACCGGACGCTCGAACAATACCGCGCCCATGCGTCCAGCCGATACTGCGGCCGGCCGTTGGGCATCCGGCCGACAATTGACTTCACATCCCCTTGCCGGGCACATTGAGTGGCCCCGACCATGATCCCGCCTTCTCCGGCCCGCGCGCGAAACAATGCCGCATGACCGCCTCGTCCGACATCACCAACCAGCATCTGGAGAAGATGCGCGCATTTTACGAGGCGGCGCCCACCGAATTAAACTGGGCCGCGCGCAGCTACCGCCGGCTCCTGGCCCACTACTATAACCTCTTGATTCCAGCCGATGCCTCCGTGCTGGAGATCGGGTGCGGTTCGGGCGAACTGCTTGCCGGGATTCAGGCCGCCCGCAAGGTGGGGATCGACCTTTCCCCCCGGCAGATCGCCGCCGCGACGGCCCGCCTTCCCAGGGCCGAGTTTCACGTGCAAGCGGGTGAGTCGCTCGAACTGGATGCCACGTTCGATTACATCATCATCTCCGACACGCTCAACCTCGCGGCCGACGTACAGCGACTGCTCGAACGTCTCCACCGGGTGAGCCACGCCGACACGCGGCTGGTCTTCAATTATTATTCCTCGCTCTGGCGGCCGGTGCTCGCGGTGGCCGGCTGGCTCGGCCTGCGCTCCCCGCAGCCGGAGAACAGTTGGATCAGCACGGCGGATGTCCGCAACCTCCTCCAGCTGGCCGAATGGCAGCCGGTCTTCAGCCAGCTGCGCCTGCTCCTGCCGGTGCGCTGCCTTGGCCTGGAGGTCCTGCTCAACCGCTTCATCTCCCCTCTCTGCGGCTGGTTCTGCCTCACGGTTTTCTGCGCGGCCCGGCCGGTGCGGGCGCGCCCCGCCGCCGCGCCTTCCGTCTCCGTCATCATCCCCGCGCGCAACGAGGCCGGCAACATCGAGGCCGCCGTGCTCCGCACGCCCGACATGGGTGCCGGCACCGAGCTCATCTTCGTCGAGGGGCACTCGAAGGATAACACCTGGGCCGAGATCCAGCGCGTCGTCGCCGCCTACCCGTCGCGGAAAATCACGATCATGCAGCAGACCGGCAAGGGCAAGGGCGACGCCGTCCGGCTGGGCTTCGCCGCCGCCACCGGCGACATCCTCATGATCCTCGACGCCGACCTCACGATGCCGCCCGAGGAGTTGCCGAAATTCTACCAAGTGCTGGCTGGCGGTCATGCCGAATTCGCCAACGGCTGCCGCCTTGTCTACCCGATGGACGAGCAGGCCATGCAGTTCCTGAATCTCTGCGCGAACAAGGCCTTCGGGATCATCTTCACCTGGCTGCTCGGCCAGCCCGTGAAGGACACCCTCTGCGGCACCAAGGTGCTCAGCCGCGCCCATTACGGGCGCATCGCCGCCAACCGCGCCTACTTCGGCGACTTCGATCCCTTCGGTGACTTCGACCTGCTCTTCGGCGCCGCCAAGCTGAACCTGAAGATCGCCGACGTGCCCATCCGCTACAAGGAACGCACCTACGGCTCGACCAACATCCAGCGCTGGAGCCACGGCTGGCTGCTGCTGCGCATGGTGATGTTCGCCGCGCGGAAGCTGAAATTCGTCTGAGCGCGCGGCGCCTCCTGCCCGTGTCCCTGCAGTTTTACATCGACCAACCCGGTGACTGGAGCCAGCCCTCGCGCTGCGTGATCATCCGCGGCTGGTGCTTTGCCGACGGCGGCGGCGCCATCGCCGGCATCCGCCTGCGCACCATCGACCGCACGCTGACCGGCGTCGTCGGCCTCCCCCGGCCGGACGTCAAGGCCGCGCTCCCCGCCGCGCCCGACGACCTCACCGGCTTTGAGATCCGCGGCACGTTGCCGTCCGGCGATATCGCCATCACCATCGAGGCCCGCCTCGCCGACGGCACCTGGACGCCGGCCCTGTCGCGCACCCTGCGCATCAAACGCCCACTGCTGCCGTTGTGGCTCGGCGGCGGCGACTGGACCGAACTCATGTTTTTCCAGATGGCCGCGCACATGGCCCATCCGCCGCGCGTGATCCGGCCAGAGCAATTTCCCGCGCCCGGCCCGGCCGCGGCGCGCCCGAAATTGTCCATCGTCACGCCCTCCTACCAACAGGCGCAGTTTTTGCCCGAGACCTTGCGCAGCGTGCTGGAGCAACCGGGGGTGGCCGTCGAGTATGTCGTGCGCGACGGCGGCTCGACCGACGGCAGTGCGGCCCTCATCGAACAGGCCGCCCAAAAATACGGCCCTTCCTCCCGCCTCACCCCTCCCGCCTCAAGCCTGGTCGCCTGGACCAGCGGACCGGACGATGGTCAGGCTGACGCCATCGCCACAGGCTTCACCCAGACCTCCGGCGGGCCGGACGATGTCATGGCGTGGCTGAATTCCGACGATTTCTACCTGCCGGGCACGCTCGCCTTCGTCGCGGACTTCTTTGCCCGGCACCCCGACGTCGATGTGCTCTACGGCAATCGCATCGTGGTCGACGAGGAATCCCGCGAGATCGCCCGCTGGTTCTTGCCCGCCCACGACGACGAGGTCCTGCGCCTGAACGACTTTGTGCCGCAGGAAACCTTGTTCTGGCGCCGGCGGGTCTGGGATCGGGTGGGCGGCCTCGACCGGTCGTTCAAGTTCGCCATCGACTGGGACCTGCTCCTGCGCTTCTCGGCCGCCGGCGCCCGGATCGTGCGCGTGCCGTATTTCCTGGCCTGCTTCCGCTCCCACGCCGCCCAAAAGACCTCGGCCGTCATGCACAGCACCGGCCAGCGCGAAATCTCCCTGCTGCGCGAGCGCACCCAGGGCCGACCCTTCCCCGCCCGGGAGTTGGAGCAGAATCCCGTCCTGCTGCGCTACCTGCGCCGCAGCGCCTTTATCCAGTTTCTCTGGCGCTTCGGTCTGCGGCTGCCCTGAGTTTTACCCCGTGCCCGGGGTTGATTTTTGCCGGCCTTCCGCGATTAATAACCCCGCATGCAGCTTTCCATCGTCGTCCCCGTCTTCAAGGAGGAGAAAAACGTCCCCGAATTTCTCCGCCGGCTGCAGCCCATTCTCGCGCCGCTCACCGAGGATTATGAGATCATCTTCTCGCTCGACCCCTCCCCCGACCGCACGGAGGAGGTCATTCTGGAAAAACGCGCCGCGGACGACCGCATCAAGCTCCTGCGCTTTTCCCGCCGCTTCGGCCAGCCGATGGCCATTTTGGCCGGCCTTGAGTATTCGCGCGGCGACGCGGTCATCGTCATGGACGTTGACCTGCAGGATCCGCCGGAACTCGTCGCCGAGGTCGTTACCAAGTGGCGCGAGGGCTACGATGTCGTTTTACCCCAGCGCCGGCAGCGGACGGGCGAGCCCTGGCTCAAGCAACTGGTCTCGCACGTCGGCTACCGCGTCATCAACCGCATCGCCGACGTGCAGATCCCGCCCAACACCGGGGATTTCCGGCTGATGTCCCGGCGCGTGGTCAACGAGGTCCTCCGCCTGCGCGAGACCCACGGTTTCCTGCGCGGCATGGTGGCGGTGGTCGGCTTCAAACAGTGCCTGCTCCCCTTCGACCGGCCGCCGCGGCACAGCGGCGACACGCACTACAACCGCTTCTTCGGCTCCCTGCGCATCGGCTTCAACGGCATCTTCTGCTTCAGCACCTACGCCCTCCAGCTCAGCACCATGCTGGGCTTCGTCATCGCCGGGTTTTCCTTTTTGCTCATGGCGATCTATCTCTTCTACAAGTTCATGGGCTGGCAGATTCTCTGGGGCAACCCGACCCTCGTCATCTTGATCTCCTTCCTCGGCGGCATCCAGCTCATCAGCGTGGGCATTTTGGGCGAATACATCGGGCGCATCTACGAGGAGGTCCGCGGCCGGCCGCGCTACATCCTCGAGCGCTCCGCCGGCTTTGAGCCGCGCACCTGACCCGCCGACCCATGCCGACCCCGCAGTGGCCCAAGGTCCTTCCGCCGCTCACCCCCGAGCAGCAGCAGCGCAACCACGAGTTCATGCGCCTCTGGCACGAGGAGCTGGCCCGCCGGCCGCGCTACGGCCTCGTCGAGCGCTTCAACCACACCTGGCCCGTCCGCCACTCGCCGCCGGGTTTCCGCACGACGCTCGAGATCGGCGCCGGCCTCGGCGAGCACCTCGCCTACGAGCAGCTCACCGCCGAGCAGGAGGCGAACTACCATTGCAACGAATACCGCGAAAACATGGCCGCGGAGATCCGGACGCGTTTCCCGCGCGTCCGCACCGTGGTCGGGGACTGCCAGCGACGGATGGATTTCCCCGACGGCCATTTTGACCGCATCCTCGCCATCCACGTGCTCGAGCACCTGCCCGACCTGCCCGCCTGCCTGCGCGAGCTGCACCGGCTGCTGAACAAGCAGACCGGCCGCCTGCTGATCGTGATCCCCACCGAGGGCAGCCCCGCCTACGGTCTCGCCCGCCGGATGTCCGCCCAACGGCTCTGGTATCGCCACTTCACCGCGCCCTACGTGGAGTTCTACGGTCGCGAGCACATCAACCTCGTGCCGGAAATCCTCGCCGAGCTGCGGCCTTGGTTCACCATTGAGCGTCGCTCCCACTTCCCCCTGCCTTTTTTGCCCTTCGTCTTCTGCAACCTCGTCATCGGCTACGTCCTGCAACCCCGGCCCTGATCCGCCCCCTTTCCCGTCCATGCAACATGTCTTCGTCACCGGCGCCGCCGGTTTCATTGGGTCCAACTTTGTCGACCGGCTCCTCACCGACGGCCTCACCGTCACCGGCTGGGACAACCTCTGCACCGGCCAGCTCCGTTTCCTCGAGCACGCGCGGGCCCAGCCGAAGTTCCGGCTCATCCAGGGCGACAACCTCGACCGCCCGGCGCTGGCCGCCGCGATGAAGGGCGCCGACTTCGTCCTCCACCTCGCCGCCAACGCCGACATCAAGGACGGCTGGGCGCACCCGGGCAAGGACCTCGAGCAGAACACCGTCGCCACCTTCAATGTGCTTGAGGCCATGCGCGCCAACGGCGTGCGCCGCATCGCCTTCTCGTCGACCGGCTCGGTCTACGGCGAGGCCGCCCTCATCCCCACGCCCGAGGACGCGCCCTTCCCGGTGCAGACCTCCCTCTACGCCGCCAGCAAGGTCGCGGGCGAGACCCTGCTCTCCTCCTACGCCGAGGGCGGCCAGCTCGACGAGGCCTACATCTTCCGCTTCGTGTCCATCCTCGGCGAACGCTACACCCACGGCCACGTCTACGATTTCTACCAGCAGCTGCTCGAGCATCCCGACCGGCTTCGCGTCCTCGGCGACGGCCAGCAGCGCAAGAGCTACCTTTATGTGCAGGACTGCATCGACGCCGTCCTCCACGTGACCCGCGCCCGCACCGCGCGCGGCGCCCCGCACCGCACCCAGGTCTACAACCTCGGCACCCCCGGGTTCGTGGAGGTCAACCAGAGCATCGGCTACCTCTGCGCCGCCCTCGGCCTGCAGCCGCGGCTCGAATACACCGGCGGCACCAAGGGCTGGATCGGCGACAATCCCTTCATCTTCCTCGACACGAAAAAGATCACCGCCACCGGCTGGAAGCCGAAACTCACCATCGAGCAGGGCATCGGGCGGACCCTGAGCTGGCTCCAGGCCAACCGGTGGGTCTACGAGGCCCGCCATCCCGGCGAACCGCGCCGCTGATGAACCCCACCCCCAAGACCTCGCTCAACCGCTGGATGTGGGTGGCGGCCGTGCTGCTGATGCTGGCCGAGTTCCTGGTCTTCGACCGCATGACGTCGCGGCACCACACCGGCATCTACCCGCGCTGGAACGACCAGATCCAATACCTCACGGAAGCCTACAAAGCCTATGAACAGATGCAGGCCCACGGCCTGGCCGCCGGCCTGCAGTCGACCCTCAGCAAGACCGCGCTGCAAGGCACGCTGCACGATACCTGCGCCCTGCTGGTCTTCTGGCTGGTCGGGTCGGCCTCCCGTAGCGCCGCCCTCAGCCTGAACATGCTCGTCTTTCTCGCGTGGCAGGCGGCCGTGCTCTTCACGATCCCGCGCCTCAGCGGCTCCCGTGCCCTGGGCTGGGCAGGCTTCGGCCTGCTGCTCTGTGTCGCCTGGCCCTGGTCCGGCGAAGCCGGCTCCGCCGTGGATTTCCGGCTCGATCACGCCGCCATGTGCCTGGTCGGCATTACCTCCTGCGCCGCGCTGCTGAGCCATGGGTTTCGCTCCACGGGCTGGGCCCTTGCCTTCGGGGCCGCCGTGGGCGTGACCCTGCTGGAGCGCTTCCTGAGCGGCATCTATTTCGGGGCGATCTTCATCAGCATGGCCGGCTGGATTCTCTGTGGCGAGTCCCGCTGGTTCCGCCTGCGCAACCTCGTGCTGGCCGGCGGCACGGCCGCCGCAATGGTGCTGCCCTTTTTCTGGGCAAACCGCCTGGCCATCTACACCTATTACTGGGTGGGCCACGTTTCCGGCGCCGAAAGCGCCGCGCGCCTCCGCGGCCTGGATGTCTGGCACTCGGTCAAATTCATCTTCGGCCATCTCGGCGACATGCACCTCGGCGGATTTTTTGGCTGGACCGTTGCCGGGGTCACCACGCTGCTGGTCGCTCTCCTGGCGATCTTTCGCGGGAAACCGGCGCCCGGGCCGGGCCGCGACTGGCTCTACCTGGCCCTCGCCTTTTTGCTGCTGCCCGCCGCCATTTTGATTTTCCACCGGCAAAAATCCGAATTCGTCCTTGGCGTCCTCGTGCCAGGGGTGGTTCTGCTCGTGCTCTGGGCCTGGGCTGCGCTGCGGAGCCAAATGGCATTCCCGGCAGACGGACGATGGCGCCGGGCCGCCGCCTTGCTGCCCGCCGTCGCCGCCCTGGGCGCCGGGGAATATTATTTTCTCTCCCGCCAGCTGGCGCAGCCGCACACCGGGGAATTCCTCGCCAGCGCCCGTACGGTCACCCAGATTGCCGACCATATCTTCCATTCGGCCCAGGCCGGCAGCGTGGCCAATCCCTACATCGCCGTCGACCAGGTGGTCGACTACATCGACGCGCAGATCCTGCAGGTCATCTGTTACGAGCGGCACAAGATCTGGGTTCCCTTCGTCATCCAGCTGCCCGACAGCATCCTCGCCGACAAGGACGAGAACATCCGCTACCGGCTCAAACTCTGCGATTTTGTCCTGCTCACCGACGAGATGGCAGGCCCCGGCCACTGGCCCTACGACCAGCAGATGCGCCGGCTCTACCCGGAGTTGAAGGAATGGTGCGAGGCCGAACTCAGGCGGGTTGATACCTACGCGCTTTTCAGCCGGCACGTATCGCTTTATCAGAAGAAGGAAATCCCCTGAACTTTCTCTCCCGCCGCATGAACGTCACCATTTTGGGTCTTTGGCACCTCGGCAGCGTCACCGCCGCCTGTCTGGCGCGGCATCACCGGGTCACCGGCCTGGATTTCGATGAGGCGGTGCTCGCCGGCCTCCGCGACGGCCGCGCCCCGCTGCACGAGCCCGGGCTCGACGCCCTGCTCGCCGCCGGCCTCGCCAGCAGGCAGCTCGCCTTTTCCGCGGACCCCGCTGTCGCCGCGACTACCGCGGTGCTTTGGGTCTGCTACGACACACCGGTCGACGCCGACGACCGGTCCGACGTCGGCTGGGTGATGACGCGCCTGGCCCGGGTCTGGCCCAACCTCCGCCCCGGCACCGTCGTGCTCCTCTCGTCCCAGCTCCCGGTCGGTACCTGTGCCCAACTCGCCCGGCAGCATCCCGCGCTGCACTTTGCCTGCTCCCCGGAAAACCTCCGGCTCGGCAAGGCGATCGAAGCCTTTGAGCAGCCGGCGCGCATCATCGTCGGCGCACCCGCCGCCGCCCGGCCGGTGCTCGAGGCCCTGCTCTCGCCCATCGGCGCGCCGCTCGTGTGGATGCGGACCGAGTCGGCGGAGATGGTGAAGCACGCCCTGAATTCCTTCCTCGCGCTCTCCGTCGCCTACATCAACGAGATCGCCGCCCTGTCCGAGACCGTCGGCGCCGACGCGCAGGAGGTCGCCGCCGGCCTGAAGAGCGACCCGCGCATCGGCCCACGCGCCTACCTCGGTCCCGGCGGACCCTTCGCCGGCGGCACCCTCGCTAGGGATGTCGTGACGCTGACCAACCTCGGCACCGCGCAAGCCGTGCCGCTCGCCCTCATTCCGGCCATCAAGGAGAGCAACGACCGGCATCGCGGCTGGGCCTTCCGCAAGCTCTCGGCTGCGCTCACGGACATCCCGGCGGCGACGGTCGCCGTGCTCGGGCTGGCCTATACGCCCAATACCAACACGCTCCGCCGCAGCGCCGCCGTCGAACTATGCCGCCAGCTCCGGGCCGCCGGCATGAAAGTCCAGGCCTACGATCCGCTCATCCGCACCGCCGACGAGGAGCACCGCGACCTCCCGCTCGCCGCCTCGGCGGCCGACGCCCTGCGCGGCGCCCACGCCGCGGTCATCTGCACCGAGTGGCCGGAGTTTCGCGACTATCCCTGGCCCGGCCTGCTGGCCAGCATGGCCCGGCCGGTCGTGGTCGACGCCAACCGCCATGTGGAAAAAGCGGTCGCCGCCACCCCCGGCGTGGTCTATCTCACCGTCGGACGCCCATGAAACTTTCCTCCCTCAACACCCTCATCACCGGCGGCAGCCAGGGCCTGGGCCGCCACATCGTCGAGGCCTTCCTCGCGGCCGGCGCCAACGTCGTCTTCTGCGCCCGCACCGCGGCGGACGTCGCCCGGACCCAGGACGAGCTCGCCGCCCGGCTCGCACGCGGCCAGCAGCTCGTCGGCCTGGCCTGCGACATCGCGGATCCGGCCAGCGTCGCCGCGCTCTTCGCCCGCGCGGCGCAGCTCGGTCCGCTGCACGCGGTCGTCAACAACGCCGGCATCTACGGCCCCATCGGGCCGACGGAGGAGCTGGCGCTCGCCGACTGGACCCAGGCGTGGGCCGTGAATGTCACAGGCACCCTCCTCGTCTGCCAGCACGCCGTCCGCGCCATGAAGCCCCGCGGCGCCGGCAAGATCATCAACATCTCCGGCGGCGGGGCCACGAACCCCATGCCGCGCTTCGCCGCCTACGCCGCGACCAAGGCGGCCGTCGTGCGCCTCACCGAGACCCTCGCCGAGGAATACCGGGCCGACCACATCGACGTTAACGCCGTCGCCCCCGGCGCGCTGCGCACCCGGCTGACCGGCCAGGTGCTCGCGGCCGGCCCGGAGAAAGCCGGCGCGGATTTCTTTGCCCGGAACAAAAAATGGTCCGACGAGGGCGCGGACGATCCCACGCTCGCCGCCCGGCTCTGCGTCTTTCTGGCCGGCAACGAAAGCGACGGCATCACCGGCAAACTCATCAGCGCGAAATGGGACCCGTGGCAGGATCCGGCGAAGTTCCGCGCGCTCGCCACCGGCGACGTCTACACGCTGCGCCGCATCGTGCCCGAGGACCGGGTAAAGAAATCCGCCCCCTGATGTCCGCCCCGCTCCAGTATGCCATCATCGGCTGCGGCCTTATCGGCAAAAAGCGCGCCGCCAGCCTCGCGCCGGGTCAGTTGCGTTACGCCTGTGACCTCGACGAAGCACGCGCCGCCGGCCTGGCGATGGCCGGGGCCGCCGCCATCACCGATTACGCCAAGGCCCTGGCCGATCCGGCCGTGGATGCCGTCATTGTCGCCACGCTGAACGGCACGCTCGCTCCCATCGCGCTCGCCGCCGTCCGCGCCGGCAAGCATGTGCTGGTCGAGAAGCCCGGCGCGCTCAACGCCGCGCAGCTCCGCACCGTGCAGGCTGCCGCCGACCAGGCCGGCGTGCGCGTCCGCCTCGGCTACAACCACCGCTTTCACCCGGCGCTGCAGCAGGCCCGCGAGCTCGCCGACGCCGGCGCGCTCGGCCCGATGATGTTTTTACGCGGGCGCTACGGTCACGGCGGCCGTCCGGGCTACGAGCGCGAGTGGCGCGCCGACCCGGCCAAGTCCGGCGGCGGTGAACTCATCGACCAGGGCGTGCACCTGATCGACCTGGCCGGCTGGTTTCTCGGCGACTTCGCCACCATCGAAGGACACGCCGCGACCTACTTCTGGGACATGGCCGTCGACGACAACGCCTTCCTCTCGCTCCGCACCGCCGGCGGCCAGACCGCGTGGCTGCAGGTGAGCTGCACCGAGTGGAAAAACCTCTTCTCCCTCGAGCTCTATGGCCGCGACGCCAAGATCGCGATCGACGGCCTCGGCGGCAGCTACGGCCCGGAGAGCTGCACCTATTACAAGATGCTGCCGCAGATGGGTCCGCCCGAGACCGCCGTTTGGGATTATCCCGCCGGCGACCAGTCCTGGGCGCTCGAGCTGGCCGCCTTCGAGACGGACATCCGCACCGGCCGCCACCCCGTTCCCGGCCTGCGCGAGGGCATCCGCACCCTCGAGATCGTGGAATCCATCTACCACCGTAGCGGCTACCCCGTCAGCACCGCGGCCCTCTAGTCCGTTTCCCCGTTTCCAAAGTTTCAAAGTTTTCCCATGATCATCACCCGTTCCCCCCTGCGCATCTCCCTCGGCGGCGGCGGCACCGACCTGCCCTCTTATTACCGCGAGCACGGCGGCTTCCTCGTGGCCGGGGCGCTGGACAAATACGTCTACCTGACGCTGCACCGCACGTTCGTCCCCGACCTCATCGTCAAGTATTCCAAGCTCGAGCGCGTCGCCACCGCCAGCCAGCTCGAGCACCCGATCATCCGCGAGGCCTTCGCGCTGCTCGGCATGGACGGCCGCTCGCTTGAGCTCACCTCGATGGCCGACATCCCCGGCGGCACCGGGCTCGGCTCCTCCGGCAGCTTCACCACCGCGCTGCTGAAGGTGCTGCACTCCGCCAACAAGCACCATATCTCGCCCGCCGAGCTGGCCGAGCAGGCCTGCCACATCGAGATCGACAAGCTCGGCGAGCCCATCGGCAAGCAGGACCAGTATATCGCCGCGGTCGGCGGCATCACGGCCTTCACGTTCCATCAGGACGGCCGGGTCGAATACCGCCCCGTGCGGATCGCCCAGGAAACCCTCTTCAACCTCGAGGACAACCTGCTGCTGTTCTTCACGGGCTACTCGCGTTCCGCCTCCGCGATTCTCAAGGACCAGAACGACAAATCGAAGCGGAATGACGCGGCGATGCTGGACAACCTGCATTTCACGAAGGACCTCGGCCACCAGTCGCTCGCGGCCCTCGAGGGCGGCAAACTGGAGGAGTTCGCCCGGCTGATGGACGTCCACTGGCAGCGCAAAAAGGCGCGCAGCGCCGGCATGAGCAACGACCGCATCAACGTGTGGTATGACCACGCGATGGCCAACGGCGCGCTCGGCGGGAAGCTCATCGGCGCGGGCGGCGGCGGCTTCCTGATGTTCTACGCCAGCGACAACATCCGGCTGCGCCACGCCATGCGCGAGAAAGGCCTGGAGGAAGTCCGCTTCCGCTTCGACTTCGAGGGCACCAAGGTCGTCGCGCAAAACTGAGGACGGAAGGGCTAAGACGGGAGAAGAACTCAAGACCGGCAAGACTGGGAGACAGAAATCTTATGAGCAGCACCGAAAGCAACCGGCAACTGGAAGAGCGCACGCTCGCCTTTGCCGTGGCCGTGGTGCGTTTCGTGGCTTCGGTGCCGCGCACCGAAGCCGGGGGTGTGATCGGGCGGCAGTTGCTCAAGGCCGGCACTTCCATCGGCGCGAACTATCGCGAAGCCAATCGCGCGGAGTCCCGGGATGATTTCATTCACAAGACCGGCATAGTCTTGAAGGAAGCCGCTGAAACCGACTATTGGCTGGATCTCTGCGGTCGCACCGAAACCGGTGATTCGGCGCAACGCATCTGGCTGGGTCAGGAGGCTCGCGAACTGCTGGCCATATTCACCACGATAAACCGCCGCGCCAAGGGCCGCTAACCTTTCCTTTCTCCCCTCTTCCTCTCTTCCTCTCTTCCCCTCTTCCTCTCTTCCTCTCTTCCCCTCTTCCCCTCTTCCTCTCTTCCCCTCTTCCTCTCTTCCCGTGTCTTCCTCTCTTCCCGTCGCCATTTTGGCCGGCGGCCTCGCCACCCGACTCCGGCCCATCACGTCCAAGGTGCCGAAGCTCCTCGTCGAGGTCGCGGGCGAGCCGTTCTTCTCCCACCAGCTCCGCCTGCTCAAACAGCACGGACTGACCAAAATCGTCCTCTGCGTCGGCCATCTCGGCGAGATGATCGTGGAGCAATACGGCGACGGCGCAAAGTGGGGGGTGCAGATCGACTATTCCTTCGACGGTGTAAAACTCCTCGGCACCGGCGGCGCCCTCATCCGCGCCCTGCCGAAATTGGGCGAATCCTTCTACGTGCTTTACGGCGACAGCTACCTGCCGGTCGACTACCAGGCCGTCGGCCGGGCCTTCCTCGATTCCCGCTCACCCGGGTTGATGACCGTGTTTGAAAACCATGAGGCCTACGATGCCAGCAACGTCTGGTTCGAGGCCGGCCGGATCCACCTCTACTCGAAGACGGAAAAGCCCCCGCAGATGCGCCACATCGACTACGGTTTGGGTGTGTTCCGCGCCGACGCCTTCGCCGGCTGCCCGCGGGACGCCGTCGTGGATCTGGCGGCGGTGCAGACCGAACTCTCCCGCCGCGGCGAACTCGCGGGCTACGAGGTGCGCGAGCGCTTCTATGAGATCGGCTCCCCCGCCGGCCTGCTGGAGCTCGACGGCCTGCTCCGCAGGCCGAAGGCATAGGCCGGAGGCATGAGGTCGGAGACGTAAGGTGTGAGGCATGAGGCGGGAGGCAAGCCACCCTGATTCCGACTCGCCTCTGCCTGCCCGTTTTCCCAACCTCACCCCTCACCCCTCACACCTCAAACCTCCCCCTTTCCCTTCCCCTCCTTCCACCTCCCGCCTTTATAATGTCCTACGCCGCCCAACACCTCAAGGAAACCGCCGAGATCGTGGCCCAGCTCAACGCCGCCGACTGCGAAAAGTGCGTCGCTGAACTCCGCGCCGCCCGTGAGCGCGGCGGCCGGCTCTTCATCCTCGGCGTCGGCGGCAGCGCGGCCAACGCCTCGCACGCCGTGAACGATTTCCGCAAGATCGCCGGCCTGGAATGCTACGCGCCGACCGACAACGTCTCCGAACTCACCGCCCGCACCAACGACGAGGGCTGGGCCACCGTCTTTGTCGAGTGGCTGCGCACCTCGCGCCTCAATGCCAAGGACTGCGTCATGGTGCTCTCCGTCGGCGGCGGCAACCTGGAGAAGAACGTCTCGCCGAATCTCGTCACCGCCCTCCAGCTCGCCAAGCAGGTCGGCGCCCGCGTCATCGGCATCGTCGGCAAGGACGGCGGCTACACCGCCAAGGTTGCCGATGCCTGCGTCATCGTCCCCACGGTCAACCCGAACAACATCACCCCGCACTCCGAGGCCTTCCAGGCCGTCGTCTGGCACCTCTTCGTCTCCCATCCCGACCTCAAAGTTAACCAGACCAAGTGGGAAAGCATCGTCCCGCCGAAAGCGTGACGATGAAGGCATGAGGCTTGAGGTATGAGCCAAGGATTCCGCGATCTTAAGGTCTGGCAGCGCAGCAAAGCTTTGGCTGTGGCGATATACCGGCTGACCGACCTCACCCCCATTAGTCGCGACTTTGCCCTGCGCGACCAGATGCGAAGGGCTTCAATCAGTGCCTGGAGCAATCTCGCCGAAGGGGACGCTCGCCAGACCGACAAGGAGACCATCCGATTTTTCTATATCGCCAAGGGCTCCCTGGCCGAACTTGAGGCGCAGCTCGAAATCGCCCAGGAGGTTCACCCCCTTGATCAGGACAGTATCTCGAAGCTGACCAAGGAATGTGAGGAAATCGCCGCCATGATCCGCG
This sequence comes from Lacunisphaera sp., assembly GCA_046590295.1. GTDB lineage: Bacteria > Verrucomicrobiota > Verrucomicrobiia > Opitutales > Opitutaceae > Lacunisphaera. The sequence continues at coordinate 48,611 of JBKJTZ010000088.1, read as the reverse complement.
GCCTGATCAAACACCGCCAAGCCTGACCCTCTCCCCTCATGCCTCCCCCCTCAGGCCTCACGCCTCTCTCCTCACCCCTCCAGAAAAACCGCCCCGCGGTTTTTCTGGACCGCGACGGCACGCTGAACCTGCCCGTGGTGCGGGCCGGCCAGCCTTACCCACCGGCCACCCTGGAGGAATTTTCCCTCTACCCGGATGCGACGGATTCCTGCACCCGCCTCCACGCCGCGGGCTTCGTGCTCGTCGTCGCCACCAACCAGCCCGACGTCGGCCGCGGCACGCAGCCGCAGGCCGTCGTCGAGGCGATGCATGCGCTCCTGCAAAACCTCATCCCGGAGATCGCCCGGATCGAGGTCTGCTACGATCCCGGCCGCGGGGCACCCTCGACCCGCCGCAAGCCCGCGCCGGGCATGCTGCGCGAGGCGGCCGCCTCGCTCGGGCTCGACCTCGCCCGCTCCTGGATGGTCGGTGACCGCTGGCGCGACATCGACGCCGGCCACGCCGCCGGCTGCCGCACGATCTTCCTCGACCATGGTTATGCCGAGGCGCTGCGGACGCCGCCGGATTTCACCGTCCGCAGTTTCGCGGAGGCGGCCGGAATAATCCTTGCCCAGTCCGAAACGATAAACTGACTCGCCCCATGCCGACGCTCAATACCCTCAAGATCCAGATCTACGCCGACGGGGCCGACAAGGCCGGGATCCTCGCCCTCTACGCCCAGCCCTACATCAAGGGCCTGACGACCAACCCGACCCTCATGAAGAAGGCGGGCATCACGGACTACGAGGTTTTTGCCCGCGACATCCTGCTGACCGTCACCGCCAAGCCCATTTCCCTCGAGGTCTTCGCCGACGACTTCCCCGAGATGAAGCGCCAGGCCCTCAAGATCGCCAGCTGGGGCAAAAACGTCTACGTCAAGATCCCCATCACCAACACCCGCGCGGAGTCCGCCGTCCCGCTCATTCGCGAGCTCGCGGCGCAGGGCGTGCAGCTCAACCTCACGGCCATCCTCACCCTCGACCAGGTGCGCGCCGTCGCAGCCGTCCTGAACCCGGCGGTGCCGTCGGTCGTTTCCATCTTCGCCGGCCGCATCGCCGACACCGGCGTCGACCCGATGCCGATCATGCGGGAGAGCCGGCAGATCCTCGCGGGCCAGCCGAAGGCCGAGCTGCTGTGGGCCAGCGTGCGCGAGGTGCTGAACATCGTGCAGGCCGAGCACAGCGGCTGCCACATCGTCACCGTGCAGCACGACATCCTCGCCAAGGCCGCCAAGCTTTTCGATATGGACCTGGCCGCGCTCTCGCTCGACACCGTGAAGATGTTCGCCAACGACGCGGCCTCCGCCGGCTACAAGCTCTGATCTCCGCCTTCCGCCTTTCCGACAATAGGCTTCACTTCCCCCCGGCCGGCGCGTTGAGTGGCCTGCACCGATGAAGCCCGTTTCCGCGGAACCGCCCGACCTTGTGCCCCGCCTGCGCCAGCAGCTGATTCTGGCCCAGGTGCGCATCATGGAACTGGAGGACGAGCGCGACGGCCTGCGGCCCCGGCTCGCGGAACTCGAGCAGCTTTTGTCCGCCGCGCAGACTCTGGCCGACCGCAAGCTCGACGAGGCCGCCCACCTGGAAATGGTCCTGGGCGGCCGCACCACCCAATGCGACCACCTGCAGGAGGCGCTCAAGCAGGCCGCCCATGAAATCACCGCCGTCCGCACCATCCTGTCCGATTCCGCGGCCGGCCTCGCCCAGCAGCAGGAATCCCTGGCCGGGCTCGAGGCCGCTCTCCGGCGGGCGGAGGCGGACCTGTCGGCGGTGAAATCCTCGCGCAGCTGGCGCTGGACCGCCTGGCTGCGGGCCCTCGGTGGAAAACCCGGCGACCGCCCCGCATGAGTGCTCCCGGGCTGCACGGCGAGATCGAATCCCCGCGCCCCCTGCGCGCCGTCGGCGGGAGAATTTCCGTGACCGGCTGGTGCGTCGCGGAGGGTGTCGCAACGCCACCGCCGGTCCGGCTGGTCACGGACGCCACCACGCTGCCCCTTGCCCATCGCCACGAGCGGCCCGATGTGGCCGCGCTGCTGCCCGCCGAACCCGCCGCGGCGACCAGCGGCTTCACCATCGAGGGCGCTCTGCCGGCGGGCGTCCACCTGGCGCGCTTCGAGGCGCAGCTCCCCGGCGGCGACTGGGTGGTGTTCAAGCGGCTCACGATCGCCGCCAAGGCCATCCCTTTCATCGCCATGCTCGACGAGCCCGTCAGCGAGGGCGTGCTCCGCGACCGCGTGAAGGTGGGCGGCTGGGCTTTGGATCCCGCCTCGCCGGTGACGGAGCTGACCCTGCGCTACGGCCACCGGAATGTCGCGTGTGTCCTCGACCGCCCCCGCCACGATGTCGCCGCCATCTTCCCCGCCGTCGCCCATGCGACGCGCACCGGGTTTGTCAGCGACGATTTTCTCGTGGCCGGCCACGGTCAGGTCCGGGTGCGCGCCCGCCTGGCCGACGGGCGCACCGTCATCGCCACGACCAAGGTCACCTACAGCATCGCCACGGACGAGAACCACGAGCCGGAACTGGAACTCACGGCGGCCCGGATCGGCCTCGACCTGGACCACCGGCCGCCCGAGTCCGCCCCGCCGGTGCCGGCGGCGCACCCCCTCAACATCCTCTTTGTCCTGCCCGGTAATTTCGCCGCCAACAGCGCCCTGCACGTGGCCGCCTTCGCCAATGAACTCGTCGCTTCCGGCCATGCCTGCGCCGTGGCGGCGGCGCATGATCCGGAGACTATCGATCACTTCGATCAACCGGCCTTCCGCGGGCTGACTCATGCCCAGGCGGAACACGATCCGGACTTCCCGAATAAACGCGGGCCCGATGTGGTTCATGCCTGGACCACCCGGGAAAATGTCCGGGTGCTGACCGAAAAACTCCGCTCGCGGCACCGCTCGCGGGTAATCGTGCACCTCGAGGATAATGAGCAGCATCTCCTGGCCATGTTTCTAGGCCAGCCCTTTCCCGAAATTGCGCGCCTGAGTGACGAGGCCCTGGACCGCCTTGTCCCCGCCGACCAGTCCCATCCCCGGCGCAGCCGCGGTTTTTTGGCCCGCAGTGACGGCATCACGGTCATCCTCGACTCGCTGCGCCAGTTCATCCCCGCCGGAAAGCCCTGCGTCACGCTGGCGCCCGCAATGGATGAACGCTGGTTTTACCCGCGGCCGATGCCCGCCGCTTTCCGCGCCGCTCTCCAACTCCCCCCGGACACGACCCTGCTGTTCTATCATGGCAATGTCCATGAGTCGAACGCCGCCGAGATGCGCGAGTTCTACACGGCCATCTTGGAATTGAACCGCACCGGCCATCCCGTCACGCTCCTGCGCGCCGGCCTAGACCGCCTTGATTTCCTGGGAGATATCGCAGCGGCGGTCGCACCCCACGTGCTGTCCCTCGGGCTGATTTCTCCCCATCGCCGCTTGCCGCCCTTGATGGCGCTGGCCGATATCTTCGTGCAGCCCGGGGTGCCCGATGCGTTCAACGACTACCGGTTCCCCTCCAAGCTGCCCGAGTTTTTTGCGATCGGCCGCCCGGTCATTCTCCCGCGCACCAACCTCGGCACCACGCTCCGGCACGGGGTCGACGCCTACGTGCTCGACCGCGCCGACGCCGCGGGCATCACGGCCGCCGTGATCGAGCTCCGCCGCGACCCGGCGCTCGCCGCCCGGCTCGCCGCCGGCGCCACGGCGCTCGCCTCGGACCGTTTCAGCTGGCGGCGGAGCGCGGAGGTGCTTGCCAGCTTCTACGCCACGCTGGCACCGTCCTGAGCCATGCCCGCCTCGACCTCCCAGCGCATTTTCGTCACCGGCGGGCGCGGCCGCCTCGCCTCGCTGGTCGCCGACCATTTCCTCGCGCCGGCGCATGCCGTCACACTCTTCTCGCGGTCCGGCGGACCGGGGTTCCGTCCGCTTGACCTGCTGACCGACCCCGCCGTGCTCGCCGGGGCCGACACCGTCTTCCACCTGGCCTGGAGTTCCCTGCCGGCGACCTCGGAACAACACCCCGGGATGGCGGAAGCGCACGACCTGCCCTTCCTGGAAAAATTGCTGACCGCCCTCGCCGCCACGTCCGCGGCCCGCCGGGTCCGGCTGGTGTTCTTCTCCTCCGGCGGGGCGGTCTACGGCAACGCGCCCGGCCGGCCCAACCGCGAGGAGGATGCCTGCGTCCCCATCGGCGCCTACGGCCGGGCCAAGCTGGCCGCCGAGCAGCTAATCGCCACCCGGGCCGCGCGCGACGGCCTGCACTGCACCGTGCTCCGCATCTCCAACCCCTATGGCTACCCGGTGCCGAGCAGCCGCGTGCAGGGCCTCATCCCGCACGCCCTGCGCTGCGGCGTGACCGGCCAGCCGCTCACGCTCTGGGGCGAGGGCTCCACCCAGAAGGACTTCCTCTACTACGCGGATTTCCTCTCGGCGCTGGAAGCGGTGCTCGCGGGCGACCTCACCGGCACCTTCAATTTGGGCGCGGGTGAATCGCACCGGCTCGACGAGGTGATCCGCCTGGTCGAGACCGAGCTCGGGCGGCCCATCGCCCTGCAGCAGGTCACGGCGCCGGCGTGGGACGTGCACGACAGCCGGCTCGCCAACGACAAGTTCCGCGCCGCCACCGGCTGGGCGCCGCAGGTGCCGCTGGCCGAGGGCATCCGGCGGGCCGCCGCCGGTTACGCCGCCCACTGACCCGCCATGACGGAACAAGCCAATGCCGCCGTCCGCCGGGATCCACCCGGGGCCTTCGGACCGGTGCTGGTTTTCCTGGGCCTGCTCGCGGGCGCCGGCTGGATGCTGTCCCAGTCCTGGTCGGCCTCGATCCTGGACCGTTATGAATTCCGCCAGCTGCAGACCGCCCTCAGCGCGTTCTGGCTGCAGCAGGAGGGCTTCCGTCTCGACTACCTCACCCCGCTCTTCGGACCGCCGTGGTCGGTGCCGATGGAATTCCCCACCTACCAGGCCTGCGTGGCCGGGCTGGCTTCGCTGGCCGGGCTGCCGCTGGAGCAAACCGGCCGGCTCGTCGGGGTGCTCTTCTATGCCGCCACCTTGCCGGCCGTTTATGGCCTGCTCGGGCTGGCGGGGCTCTCCGCCTCCCGCCGCCTGCTGGCACTGGGCGTGGTGCTCAGCACGCCCGTCTATCTGTTCTACCCGCGGACGGTGATGATCGAGACCACGGCGCTGTGTTTCGCCGTGTGGTTCCTCTTTGCCCTGCACCGCACCTTGGCCAGCCGCAGCTGGGGCTGGCTCGCGGCGGCCTGCGGCTGCGCGCTCCTCGCCGCGCTCACGAAAGTCACCACGTTTGCCGTCTATGCCGTGCCCGCCGCGCTGCTCACGCTGGCCGCCCTGCGCCGCGACGGATGGCGCGACGGCCGCCGCCGCCTCGCCGGCACCGTGCGGCCCGCCCTGCTCGCCGCCCTGCCGGTCGCGCTCGCGCTCGGCGCCACCCTCTGGTGGGTCGCCCGCGGCGACGCGCTCAAGCACTCGAACCCCTTCACGGGCTTCCTCGCCTCGACCGAACTCCGCGCCTGGAACTACGGCCCGTGGAGCCTGCGGCTGGAGCCGTCGTTCTGGCAGCACCTGCTGGACAACGTCACGCAGAACCTCCTCAGCCAGGGCGCGTTCGCGCTCGCGCTGGTGGCCGCCGCCTTCGCCACCGCGCGCGCCCGGTGGATCGCCCTCGCTGCGCTCGCCGGTTTTTTCTCCGGCCCGCTGATCTTCGCGAACCTCTACCACATCCACGACTACTACTACACGGCCAACGCCCTGCTGCTCACCGGCGCGACCGGCCTGCTGATCGCCTCGGCGTGGGACAACCCCCGCCTGACCGCCGCACCGCGCTGGGTGATGCTCGGCGTGCTGCTCGTGTGCCAGTATTACGCCTTCGACCGCGGCTACCACTACTACTATTGGAAGGCCGCCCCGCCCCCGCCCGACCTCGCCACCGTCATTCGCGACACCATCCCCGACGACGGCGTGCTGCTCATCTCCGGCGACGACTGGAATCCCCTCCTGCCCTACTACGCGCAGCGCCGCGCCGTGATGGTCGCCGGCGGACGCGACGGGGAACCCGCCGTGCTCGAGGATGTCATCGCCCGGCTTCCGCCCCGCCGCATCGCGGCGATGGTGCTGGTCGGCGACAAGGTCCGGCAGGACGCCGCCCTCGTGCTCGCGCGCACCACCCGCTTCGGGCTGGCGCCCCGCCCCTTTGCCGCCAGCGACAACGCCGACCTCTACCTGCCCGCGGACGCCATCGCTTCGGCCGCCGCGCGACTGGCCGGCCAGGCGTTCGCGAATGCCCGCGTGCTGGTGAGCCCGGCCGCGGATCTGCCGATGGCCGACGCCAAGCAAACCGAGCTGGCCGGACAATATTTCCCGATGTGTTCACCCGCGCCGCTGCGCGCACGCAGCCAGTTTGGTGTCAGCCTCGGTTCGGTCGACGGCCAGCCGGTCCTCAATGCCCACGCCCCCTCGGAGATTTATTTCCAACCGCCGCCCGGCGCTCAACTCCTCACCGCCCGCGCCGGTCTACCGGCCAGCAGCTACGGCAAGCCCCTGCCCGAGGCCACGGACGGCGTCGTGGTCGAAATATTCGAACAACAACCCGGCGGTCTGCGCCGCTCGCTGTTGCGCCGGCACCTGATGCCCGTCACCCGCGAGGCCGACCGCGGCCCGCAGAATTTCACGTACGACAACCGCGCCCCGTTCTCCGGCCAGCTCGTGTTCACGATGTCGCCGGGCCCGGCCGGCAACCCCGCCTACGACCAAGCCTATTGGGCGCGGATCGAAATCCGCTGAAGCGGTCTCCGGCAGGCAGAATAAGGGTCAGGCTGAGTTTTGCGGTTTCTTGTCTGACCACTCTCCGGTGGCGTCCTTGAACACAGTTCGAGAGACAGGCTCTGTCGTGTATGGTTTCTGGCCGGGGTCTTCCGCGCCGGGCGGGATCTCCTGATCGCGCCTCACTCGATCACCAGCGGCCCCTGGATCCAGATCCAGTCGCGGGTGTCACGGCCCTGCGGGCCCGGGCCGAAGAACAGTTCCACGGTGGCCGGGTGCGGCAGGGTGAAGGCGGCCTCGATCACCTGTTCACCGCGGTCGCCCGCCACCTGGAAGGGATCGAGCCGCCGCTCAAACAATACCTGGGACTCCGCCGCGCCCTCAAGGGCGACCAGCTGGATCGCGACGCCGTCGGTCGGCGGCTCGTGCTCGCTGAAGGCACCTTGGTAGGCCGCCGCGGTGATCACGACCTTGGTGCGGAACCGGTGCGGGCCCGCCGGCAGCCGGAAACGGAGCCGCGTGGTCGGGTGGGCGTTGAACCACGGCTCGCCGTTGCGCCACTCCAGGCCCGGCCCGAAGGTGATAAAAAAACCCACCGGCGGCGGGGACATCGCCGCGAAGCTCGTGCGCTCCTCCGGCGTAAGGTCGGCCAGCTGCCGCCACTCGCCGCCCAAGCCGCCCGGCGGCGGCAGGACCGCGTCCGCCGCCAGGGTCACGTCGTCAAACGGTGCCCGGTGCATCTGCCGGATGGCGCGGGCCCGCGTTTCCTCGGGCAGGTAGACCGTGGCGTCGCGCCAGGTGAAGACCGCGCGCCGGTCGAGGCCGAAGGTGGCGACCAGCAGGTCCCGCAGCTGGTAGTTCTCCCGCAACGCGCCCTGCAGCACCACGGCGCCGACCCGCTCCCCCGCGAGGGTGGCGAACATCTCCTGCAGGAACGCCGTCTGGTCCTCCATGCCGTGCCGGATCATCAGCGCCCGCCGCCGGGCGAAATAGGGCGTGATCGAGCTCCAGTCATCGCCGGCCACCACCAAAATCTCGTCGGGTCCGGTGATCGCGCGCAGCGCCGCGGTCAGGCCGCTGCCCCCCGGGCTCATCCCGCGTTGCGCCTCATAATAGCCGTTCAGGTAAAGCTGCCCCTGGCCCGCAAATACCCCGGCCAAAACCAACCCGACCAGCCAGCGGGGCAGGCGTGATTCCCACAGGCCCGCCAGCGCAAAGCCAAGGGCCGCCAGCAGAAAGACGGCGTTGGCCACGGCATAATATTCGTGCCACGCATACAGGGTCGGGAAAAGGGCCAGCACGCCGAGGTAGGTCCCGAGGCAGAGGAGCATGGGCCGCCACCAGCGCCGGCTGACTGTCAGCGCCAGCACCAGCCCGAGGCCGAGCACCGGCGGCCACACCAGCGTCGTGGAGAGGTTGTGCCAATGGTGCGAAAGCGTGTCGGCGGAAAACCGGTTCGCCGTGGTGCCGAAGTTGAAATCCGTCAGGCTGGCCGAGAGCAGGAAGTCCGCCCCGGGATTGAGCCGCTTGGTGGCGTCGGCCAACCGGATCCACGCCAGCGTCGCCCCGAAGGGCAGCGCCGTCGCCGCCACGATCCAGCCCGCGAGCCCGGCGAGGCAACGGATGGACGCGTCCGCCAGCGTTGGCCGCAGCCGCCAGAGCCAGACGGCCGCGATGAACCCCGCGGGCAGCAAAAACAGCATGAAGGTGGTGACCTTCACCAGCCCCGCCGCCACGCCGCAGAGATTGGCCAGCATCAGCCAGCGCCCGCTGCGCCGCTCGACCGCGTGGAGGAACGCGAGCAGGAACCACGCGCTGAACATCAGGGCCATCGTCTCGATCAAGAAGGCCCGGGCGTAGAAGACATAGAGCGGACACGTCAGCAGCAGGCCAAGTCCCACCAGGCGCGGCGTCCGGGAGAGCCCGGCCCGGCCCAGCAGCAAGAAGACCGCGGGCAACGTGAGATAAAAACAGGCCAGGCTCACCGCCCGCCCGGCCGGCGTCAGGTCGAGGCCGGTGGCGTTGCTCAACCCGACGACCGTCCACTGGTAGAGCGGGAACTCCATCGGGATGGACCAGGGCTTGCCCAGCACGGGAGTCGGGTAGGCCAGGGAAAAATTATTCTCCCGCTGGATGAAATGCGCCGAGAGGGCGGTCTGCGCCTGCCGGAATTCCCCGCCCGGGAGATTCAGGCTCCGCCAGGCCACGGTCGCGCCCCACAGGTGAAAGGCCCCCAGCACGAGGAGCAGGCCGAACGCACCGGCTCCCGCCAGGCGGGTCGAACGGGAGCGCGGTTGACGGGACATGCGCCAAGGCAGGACAAGATTGCCCGTCCTGCCAATCCGCATTTCCCCGCCGGCGTCAGTCGAACCGGACCGGCCCGAGCAGGGCCCAGTCGCGCGTGTAGCGCCCGTCCGCCCCGGGACCGATGAACAGTTCCACTTCCGCCGCCTGCTCCAGCGTGAAATCCAGCGTGATGATCTGCGGGCCGCGATCCTCCGGCCGGATGAGCGGGGCGAGGAGACGGGTGAAGAGCGACCGCGCCGGGCCATCGGGCAAAATCACGCTGAGCTCGAGATTCACGCCATCGCTCTGCTCCATGGCCGGGACGTCCGGACTGTAGGAGGCGGCATCCATCATCACCTCGGCCCGGAAATGATGCGGGCCGGCGGCCAGGGCGAAGCGCAGCCGGGTGTCGGGATGCGCGTTGTACCAGGTGCGGCCCTCGTGCGAACCCAGGCCCGGGCCGAACTGGCTGAAAAAACGCACGGGTTGCGGCTCCATCAGCTCGAAGCTGGCCCGCTGCTCCCGGCGCAGCGGGGCGATCTCGAACCACTCGCCCGCCAGCCGCGCCACCTTGGGCTCCGAGCCGGGCTGCCAGACGACCTCGTGGAAAAAAGTCTGGCGCAGGTTGTTCAGGACGTGGGCGCGACGGGCGGCGTTAAGATAGAGGTAGGCATCGTGCCATTGCAGCACCGGCCGGGGATCGATGCCCAGCTCCCGCTCCGCCAGGCCCAGCAGGCGGGGAAACCCCGGTTTCGCCACCGGCAAAATGAGGGCGCCGACCTTCTCCGCCTTGAGCGTGGCAAAGACCGCCGTCACGTAGTCCTCGTCATATTCCATGCCATTGCGGAGCATCAGGGCCCGGCGGCGCGCGTAATACGGCCGGATCGAGCTCCAGTCGTCCCCCGCCACCACGATCATCTCGTCGGGCTGCGTGAGGTAGCCGAGGGCCGCCGTGATGCCCGAGCCCCCGGGACTGATCCGCCGCTGGGACTGGTAGAGGTGGCCCCAATATAGCCAGATCTGCCCTACGAAGACCGCGGTGATCACCGCCAGCACCAGCGCGCGGGGCAGCCGCGACTCCATCAGGCCCAGCAGACCGAAACCGAGCGCCGTCATCAGGAGCACGGCGCTGGCCACCGAGTAATAGTCGTGCCACGCATACAACTGCGGGAACATCACCTGCACGCCAACGTAGACCGCCAGGCAGATGGCGGCCTGGCCCCACCACCGCCGGCCGAACCCCAGCAGGACGAGCCCGCATACCGCGAGCACCGGCGGCCACACCAGGTTCAACCGCAGCACATTCCAGAGGCTGTGCCAGATCTCCCCCGAGAGTCGCGCGCCCGCGAAGCCGAAGTTGAAGCCCGTCAGGCTCCCCGACAGCAGAAACCCCGCGCTCGGGTTGAGGGCCTTCGTGGCGTCGGCAAAATGCAGCCACCAGAGCGTCACCGCGAAGGGCAGCGCCGTGGCCAGGGCGATCCACCGGACGAAGAGGAGGAATTTCCGCCAGCCCGGCTCCGTCATCGTCGAGCGCGAGTGATAGAGGATCCACAGGCCCCACGCCCCCGCCGGCAGCAGGTAGAGCATGAAGGTCGTCACCTTCACCAGCCCCGCAACGATGCCCATGAGGTTGGCCAGCACCAGCCAGCGCTTGCCGCCGTCCTCCACCGCCTCGATGAAGGCGAGCAGAAACCACACGCTGAACATCAGCGCCATCGTCTCGATCAAAAAGGCCCGCGCATAAAAGATGTAGAGCGGGCAGGTGAGGATCAGGCCGAGGGCGACCAGCCGCCGCACCGGCGGGATGTTCAGGTGCCCGAGCAGCAAAAAAATTCCCGGCAACGTCAGATAAAAACAGGCCAGGCTCACCGTCCGCCCGGCCTGCGTCAGGTCGAGGCCGGTGGCGTTGCTCAATCCGACGACCGTCCACTGGTAGAGCGGGAACTCCATCGGGATGGACCAGGGCTTGCCCAGCACCGGGGTCGGGTAGGCCAGGGAAAGATTATTTTCCTGCTGGATGAAATGCGCCGAGATGGCGGTCTGCGCCTGCCGGAATTCCCCGCCGGGCAGGTTGTTGCTCCGCCAGCCCTGCGTCGCGGCCCACAGGTGGAACCCCGCCAGCAGGACGAAGGTGACGATCACCGTGCGGTTAAAGCGCCGCTCGGGCGCCGCAGTCTGGGCGGGGGGCATCCGGCGATGTCAGGTGCTCTTCGAGACCGAGGCAACAGGTATATCCGACGGCCCGGTCATTCGATCGTCACCCGGCCGATCACCGCCCAGTCCCGGGTGTAGTTTTGGGCCGGCCCCGGGCCGGTCGCGAGGACCAGCGTGGTCTCGGTGGGGAAATTCACGGCGACCTTGAGCAGGTGCAGGCCGCCGTCGGCCGGCCGGCGCGCCGGGTCAAGCAGGAGCGAGCCCAGCCGCTCGCGCGTGCCGTCGGCCAGCTCGCGGTCCACGAAGAATTCCACGCCGTCGGTCCGGTCGCCCGCCGCGCCGGCCCACGCCGCGGCCTTCACGCCGCACTCGGCGCTCAGCACCTGCGGGCCCGCGGGCACCTTGAACCACAGGCGCGTGTCCGGGTGCGCGAACAGGGCCGGCCGGCCGGCCTCGGCGTCGGTCCGCGCGCCGAACTGCGCATAGAGCTTCCACGGCAGCGGGTGGCACTGGGCGAGCATCACCCGGTCGGCCGCCAGCAGGTCGGCGGTCAGCACCTCGCGGCCGGTCAGCGACCACGTCTCGCTGCCCGTCGAGGCATCGAGGGCCACGCCCACGAGCGTGGTGCCCCGGCGCACGGCATCGGTCATCCGGCCGCGCAAGGCCTTCCGGCCATACACCGTGCTGTCCGCCCAGCGGAAGAGCGGGCGGGGATCGATGTCAAAGTACTGGGCCATCAGCCGGTGGAGTTCGGCGCTGTCCGCCGCCACGTCGCGGACCACGAACACCGTGACGGCACGGGCGTCCTGCGCCTTGCAGGCCGCCTCGAGGTAGGTTGGATCCCGCTCCAGGTCCCGGCGGAGCATGAGGGCCCGGCGCCCGCTGTAGAACGGCACGCTCGAGTCCCAATCATAGCCCGCGACCACCAGCACTTCGCCGGAATCGGTCATCAGGTTGATCGCGTGCGTCATGTCGCTGCCGCCCGGGCTCGGCGCGCGCTGCAAATCCTGGTAGGTCCGGTGATAGGTCCAGACCTGGGACGCGTGCAGGCCGAGCAGCACGGCCCACGGCAGCCACCGCCCCCGCCCTTCCAGCGCCCCCGCCACCGCCACGCCCACGGCGCCAAGCAGTAGCACGGCGTTGGTCACCGCGTAGTAGTCATGCCACGCATAGAGGGTGGGGAAAAGCGCCAGCGAGGCCAGGTAGCAGCCGAGCAGCAGCGCCATCTGCCGCCACCACCGGCGGCTCACGCTGAGCGCCAGCAGGGCCGCGGCCGCCAGCAGGACGATCCCGGCGACATTCTGCGTGGCATTGTGCCAGTGCGAGCCGAGCGTCGCGGCGGAGAAACGGTTGGCGGCCGTGCCGAAGTTGAAGTCCACCAGGCTGCCTGACTCGATGAAGCTCGCGCTGAGGTTCTGCGCCTTCACCGCGTCGGCAAAGCGCGTCCAGAGCGCCGTCGCCGCCACCGGCACGCAGATCGCCGCCAGCGCCCACGCCCCGCGCCGCGCCGCGCCCGGCCACCCGGCGGCGGTGTGCGACCGGCGCATTTCCCATGCGGCCCACAGCCCCGCCAGCATCAGGAACACCATGAAGCTCGTGACCTTCACCAGCCCGGCGAGAATGCCCAGCCCCGTGACGAGCGCGAGCAGCCCGGCGCGCGGGGCCGTGATCAGGCGGCCGAAGGCCACCAGAAACCAGAGCGAGAACATGAGCACCATCGTCTCGATCAAAAACGCGCGGGCAAAGAAGATGTAGAGCGGGCAGGTCAGCAGCAGCCCCATCACGATGAGCCGCCGCGCCGGGGCCAGTCCGAGGCGGCCCAGCAGCGGAAACAGCGCCGCCAACGCCGCGTAGAAGCACCCGAGGCTCACCGCGCGCCCGGCCTGGATGAGCGGCAGGCCGGTGAGATTACTCACGCCCACGACGGTCCACTGGTAGAGCGGAAACTCCATCGGGATGGACCACGGCGCACCCAGCACCGGCGTCGGGTAGGCCAGGGAAAAATCCGCGTCGCGCTGGATGAACAAGGCCGAGATCGCGGTCTGCGTCTGGCGGAATTCATTCCCCGGCAGGTTGCCGTTGTTCCACCCGCCCGACACCGCCCAGCCATGAAAGCCGAGCAACAGCGCAAAAAGCAAAATCGCCAGCCGGTCTTCGCGGAATGCGGGAGAGGGAACGGTCGCGGGCTCGGCCATTCCGGATAAGAGGCGGAGACCCGGGCCAATGCCAGCGCATTTCTGGCGCCATCGGGATTGCTTCCCCTCCGGTCTTGGCCTGAAAGTGCCCCCGATGTTTCCGTCTCCCTCCCTTTCCGGCCCCGGCGTTCCGGCCCGCGCCCCGGCCGCCTGACGATCCCGCGCATGAGCCCTTCCGCTGACCATGAATTCGCGGTGGAAATCCATCCCGACCAATGGCGCTTCCCGGCCACCCAGGCCTGGGTGGCCGGCTGGATCCGTCCGCGTGACGGTCGGCCGGTGCGGGATGTCCGCGCCCGGATCGACCATCGGATCATCCTCGGTCTCTCCGGCATGCCCCATCTGGGTTTGGCCGCCGCGCCCGCCGACGCCCACCCCGGTTTTTCCCTGCTGCTGTCGCCCCACCCCGGGGCCACCTTGCTGCGATTGGAAGTCCGCACGACGACGGGTGAGTGGACCGAGTTTTTCCGCACGACCATCACGGTCGATCCCTCGGCCCCCCCGGCCCCCGCCCGCCCGGCGCTGGCCGAAGTCCTCAGCGGGCTGACCATCGCGATGGTCCGCCAGCGCTTGGTCTCCCCGCGGCGTTCCTGGGCCGGGCTGGCCGACGACCTCATGACCGCGCGGGTCGCCGAGCCGCTCAACGCCCACCCCAACCTTCCCTTCATCGGAGCCCTGGAGGAACCCGCGGAAACCGGCCGGTTCCGCTACGGCGTCATCCCGGTCACCGGCTGGCTGGCGCATCCCACGGTGGGCATCGCGCGACTATCTGCCGTGATCGAGGCGCAACCGCCCGCCGACCTGCCCCCTGGCCTGGACCGGCAGGATGTGACGCACACTTTCCCGGTGCTGGCCGGCCAGGACCGCTCTGCGTTTGCCGGGGAAATTGCGCTGCCGGAAGGATGCGCCTCACCCGTGCTGCTCAAAATCTTCGCAAAACTCGCCGACGGCGAAACCCACCTCGCTTTTGCCCAGCGCTTCACGCCCCGGTTCCACCGCGGACCGGGGCAGATGCCACCGCAGGTCCCGGCCGCCACCTTTGCCCGCATCGTCTGGGCCCTCCATCGCGCGGCCGGGCGCCATGCCCTGTCCCGCCGGGGCGCGGTCCGGGCCGCCCGCGAGTTCTGGTCCGCCTATCAGGCCGAGCCACGCTACCGTCCCGCGCGGGCCTTCCGGACCGACGGCGCAGGAGCTGCGCCGGTCGTCGAGCCCGCGGTGATCCTTCCCGCCACCAGCGAAATCGCCCCGGCCGACGACATGCTGGTGCGTGACCATGCACCCTATTTCAAGATCGGCCGGGACGCGCTGGCCATCGTGCAATCGGCCTGCGTCCTCGCCGGCGGCCAAAAGATCGGCGCGATTCTGGACCTGCCCTGCGGTCATGGCCGTGTGGCCCGCTGGTTGCGCGCCGCCTACCCTTCGGCCCGGTTGATGGTGAGCGACACGCAGGGACCGGGCGTGGATTTTTGCATCAAGCACCTCGGCGCCACCGGCGTGCAGGCCGATCCCGACGGACGCCACTGGGCGGCGCTGCCCGGACCGTTTGATGTCATCTGGTGCGGCTCGTTGCTGACCCATTTCGACCGGGCGCAATGGGTGACGCACCTCCGCCGGTTTGCCGAGCGCCTCACGCCGCACGGTGTCCTCGTGTTCACCACGCACGGTCGGCTCGCCCTGGACATGCTGCAGACCGGGGAAAAGGACTACGGCCTGCCCGACGACGCCGTCACGTCGCTTTGTGCGGACGCCGTCGCGCAGGGTTTTGGTTACGCGGGCTATCCCGGCACCCCGGACTATGGCATCTCGGTTTCCCAGTCCGGCTGGATCCGCGAGCTGCTCGCCGAAGAGACCGACCTGCAGGTGCTGGCCATTCGCGAGTCCGCGTGGGACCAGCATCAGGATGTCGTCGTCTGCACCCCGCGCCCGGAAAACCGTAGGCGAGCACAACCGCGACCAACCGCTGGCTCGGTGCGACCCTGAACATGGGTGGCATGCCTGAGGTCAGGCGGCAGGTCCGCGCGTGACATCGCCAACCCGATACCATGCTGGAGAGAAAGCAAAAGCGGGCTTCAAACTACAAAGCCTGACTCTATTGATCACTTCAAGAAGCCGGAACGATGCAGCCCCAGGCCGCAAAACGCGTTTTGCTCCGGACGAAAAGAAACAGGCAGCCAGGAGGGGGCGCTATGCCTCGATTCGGGGACGTAGGGGCGTCGCTCGCCGACGCCCGCGGGTGGTCGACAAGCGACGCCCCTACAAAACCAATCCGTAGAGCAAAGATATTACCCGGCCGCTGATTCCTAGGAGTGGAAAGTAGCAGCCGACGTAAGGAGGCTGGGGTAATGCGAGAACCAGCCTCGTTACCTCGACTGCTACCCCCTTGGTTGGGTTTCCACTGTATCGTTCCGACGAAAGAAGAGACGTGGCTTGGGTCGGGACGACTCGCCCGGCCTCAAATACCACCGATAGTCACTACTGGGGAAAATCCCCAATAGGGTTCGCACCGCCAATGACCCGATGACCAGGTGGCGCGGGTGATTCCGGAACAGGCTTTACTCCCCCCGCCGCCCCGCCGCTTAATGCGCCCTTTCCATGACCGCCCCGGCCGCGCCCAAATTCCATCTCGACAGTCCCGTTTCGTGGCGGCCTGAAGTGGCCGGCGTGGAGGTCGTCGGCTGGCTCTACCCGGGCGAAACCGCGTTGTGCGTCGATGTCCGCGCCCGCGTCGACGGGCGCGCCTACCTCGGCCTCTACGGTCTCGAGCGGCCCGACACCCAGCAGGCGTTCGGCGGCTCGGTGGCGGCGCGGCGCACGGGCTTCATCCAGCGCGTCCAGGTCTGGCGCGGGGCGAAGGAACTGGCCCTCGACTATCACGACGGCACGTCGTGGCGGGAATTCTTCCGCACCACGCTCGACACCTCCGCCTTGCCGGCCGAGGCCACGAAACCGAAGCGCCTCCTCCGCGCCGCCATCGTCTACCAGACGCTCCATTATCTCTACCGGCATTTCCACCACGTCTCGTGGAGCGAACTTTGCCGCGAGACCGACCAGGTGCTGCGCGAGGTGCTCCAGCCGACCACCGACGTCGTCATCGGCGACCGCTTCGTCGGCCACATCGAGAACCCCGGCTACTGGATCAACGCCGGCTACGGCAAGTTCCGCCTCACCGGCTGGATCTTCGGCGCCGGGCGCGACATCAGCCAGCTCAGCGCCACCACCGGCGTCCTCACCGAGAACCGTCTCGTTTTCCCCAAGGACCGGCCCGACGTCGCCGCCCACCGCACCGACCACCCCAACGCCCTCAAGTCCGGCTACTACGGCCTGGTCGACATCCGCCCCGACACGCCCAATCCGGCCAACCTGAAGATCTTTGCCGAGACCGGCGACGGCACGCGTCCCCTCGCCTTCGCGCGCCGCATGTTCCTCGACCGGCGCGACGAGCACTCCGGCCCGGTGCCGGTCTACCGCACCTTCCTTTTCTGCCAGGTCCTCTTCGCCCTGCTCCGTGGCCGCGTGCTCGGTCGCTACCATTTCGACAGCTGGACCGAGGCCCACGTCGAGATCAAGCGCCTGCAGGCCCACCTCGCCGCCACGCTCGGCCGGGGCGAGGCGCGGAAACTCCCGACCGACATCGTCCGCCGCCGCGACCAGGATCCCTACACCCGCTGGTGCTGGCACAACCGCCTGACGCCCCGCCTGCGCGCCGTGCTCCAGGCCGACGCCGCCACGCTGGTCAAGGCCGGCGGCCCGCTCATCAGCATCGTCGTCCCCGCGTACAACACGCCGGAGAAATACCTGCGCGCGCTGCTCGCCGGCCTGCAGGACCAGCTCTATCCGCGCTGGGAACTCTGCATCGCCGACGACGCCTCCCCCCAGCCGCACGTCCGTCAGATGCTGGAGGCCGCCGCGAAAACCGACCCGCGCATCAGGCCGGTTTTCCGCCCCGAGAACGGCCACATCGCCCGCGCCACGAATTCCGCGCTCGAGGTCGCGACCGGTGAATTTGTCGCCCTGCTCGACCATGACGACCTGCTGCCGGCCGACGCGCTGCTGCACGTCGCGCAGGCCATCGCCCGCCGGCCGATGGCGGGCTATCTCTATACCGACGAGGACAAGATCGACGACACCGGCCGCCGCTTCGACCCGCAATTCAAGGGCGGCTGGAGCCCCGAGATGGCGCTCACGCACAACTACACGCACCACCTCACCGTCATCCGCCGCACCATCGTGGAAAAAGCCGGCCGGCTCCGCCCCGAGTTCAACGGCGCGCAGGACATCGACCTCTTTCTCCGGTGTTGGGAACTCATCGACGCGGCCGACGTCGTGCATGTACCGTTCATCGGCTATCACTGGCGCGCGCACGCCGAGAGCACCGCGACGCGCGGCGACCAGAAGGGTTATCTCTTCGCGGCCGCCCGCCAGGGCATCGCCGCGGCCGTCGCCCGCCGCCACCTCCGCGCCGAGCCGATGCTGCCGGAGTTCGCGAAAAACTACGCGCTCTGCCTGCACCAGCTGAAGTGGAGCCCGGACATCCTGCGCGAAAATCCGGTAACCATCGTCATCCCGACCAAGGACCGCGCCGACCTGCTCCGCCCCTGCCTCGAGTCACTCGCCCGCACGACGCCGAAGGAATCGGTGAAGGTCGTCGTCGTGGACGACGGCTCGACCGACGCCGAAGCGCTCGCCTATCTCGCCACCCTGCCCGCGCGCACCGATCTGCGCGTCGAGGTGATCCAGGGCGGCAACGGCGAAGGCTTCAACTACTCCCGTCTCGTCAACCTCGGCACCGCGCGCGCCGACACGCCGCTCGTGCTTCATCTCAACAACGACGCCGAGGCGCTCGCGCCCGGCTGGCTGGAGGACATGGCGGGCTGGCTCAGCATTCCCGGCACCGGCGTCGTGGGCGCCAAACTCCTCTACCCCGACGGCACGCTCAACCACGCGGGCATCTCGATCGGCCGCGAGGACGGCCTGCCGCACGTGCTCTTTGAGCAGGAGCCCGCCGCCGACCTCGGCTACATCTTCCTGCCCCACGCCGCGCGCAACGTCGCGGCCGTGACTGGCGCGTGCCTCCTGACGCGCACGGACCTTTACCGCGAACTGAACGGCTTCGACGAGACGAAGCTCCAGGTCGCCTACAACGACGTCGACTACTGCCTGCGCGCCGCGGCCGCCGGTCGCCGCACGGTCTGGTCACCGCAGGCCGTCCTCCGCCACCAGGGCAGCGCCACCCGCGGCCGTGCCTACGCCGAGCGCGAGCACGTCGAGTACCTCGCCCGGCACGGCGCCTACCGCGACCCGTTCCACAGCGAGGCGCTGGATTTTCCGCCGCGCCACCTGCCGCTCAATCCCTACCAGCAACGCTACGC
The DNA here is from genome assembly GCA_046590295.1 of Lacunisphaera sp. Taxonomy (GTDB): domain Bacteria; phylum Verrucomicrobiota; class Verrucomicrobiia; order Opitutales; family Opitutaceae; genus Lacunisphaera. The sequence continues at coordinate 29,808 of JBKJTZ010000088.1, read as the reverse complement.
GCAGACCGCGCGGCCGTTCCGCGCGACGGTAGTCACGCATAACCTCAACTTCGAGGGCGCGCCGATCTTCATCTTCGAGCTCGCCCGCTACCTTGCCGCCCAGCCGGGCGTGGAGGTCACCGTCGTCTCTCCGCAAGAGGGCCCGCTGCGGCAGCGCTACGCGGACGCCGGCCTGAAGGTTGAGGTCTGGAACGTCGCGCCGCTCCTGTCCGCAAAAACCCCGGCCGCCTTCGCCAGCGCCCTGAAGGCGTTCGCCGGGGCGCGTTCGTGGGACGCCACTGACGTCTTCGTCTGCAACACCATGCTGACCTTCTGGGCCGTGCACCTCGCCGCCCACCTCGGCAAGTCGACGGCGCTCTACATCCACGAGAGCAACGCCGTGAAGCGCTTCTTCGCCCCGCTGCTCCCGGCGCCGCTGCACGAAACGGTCGAGGAAGCCTTCCGGCTCGCGACCCGCGTCGTGTTCACCGCCCGGGCCACGCGTGACATCCACGAGCCGCTCAACGGCAACGACAATTTCCGCACGCTGGCCAGCTGGGTGGACTTCGACCGCATCGAGCGGTTCGCCGCCGCGCACGACGCGCGCTCGCTCCGCCTGAAGCACGGGCTCGATCCCGACGCCGTGCTGGTCGTCAACATCGGCTCGGTCTGCGAGCGCAAGGGCCAGCACATCTACATCCGCGGCATCGATTTGCTTGAGCAGGACCTGCCCGCCCTCTTCCCCGGCAAGAAGATCCAGTGGGTGATGGTCGGCGCCCGCGAGGGGCTTTACATGGAAACACTGCAGGAGGACATCAAGCTGATGGGCCTGCACGACGTGAAGATCTTCCCCGAGACGCCCGACATCTACGATTTCTACCGGCTGGCCGACCTCCTCGTGTGCACGAGCTTCGAGGAGTCGTTCCCGCGCGTGCTGCTCGAGGCGATGGTGTTCGGCACGCGAATTGTGAGCACCGACGTCAACGGCATCCCCGAGATGGTGACCAACACCGACGAGGCCTGGCTCGTGCCGGCCGGCGACCCGTTCAAGCTCGCTGCCGCCCTGAAAATGGCGCTCGCCGACCACTGCGCCGGCAATCAGAAGATGCTCTCGATGGCCCACGCCCGCGCCGCCCGCAACTATCACCACGCCCGCGCCCTGCCCCGGCACCTGCAGGTGGTCCGCGAGGCGTGGCTGGGGTGAGTGCCATGATTGCAAAAATGGATTGTCCTCTTGAGCGCTGGCGACGCGGCGAAGGGACTCGCCGCCCTACCCTTGAATCCTGATGCCTGAAACCACCTTCAGCCACTCGCATGTCGATGAGCCCGCCGAGGGATCCACCCTCGCCGCCGGCCGGCAGGTCGTGCGCGGCTGGGTGTGGCCCAAGGCGGGCGGACACTTCACCAATGTCCGAGCGCGCCTCGACGGCCGCGTGTTCACCGGCGTGCACGGCCATCCGCGCGCTGATCTCGCCGCGCATTTTCAGACCGGCAAGCCCTGCGTCTTCGCAGAATTCCGGATTCCGGTGGAGCTGCCGCCCGGCACCGTCGAGGTGACGCTGGAGGCGCTGGAAATCGAGGGCCGGTGGAAACCGTTTCAAACCCTTACGTATCATGTCACGGAGCGCACCGCCCCCGTCGCCGTGCCCGCGCCGCCGCGTCCTCTGCGCTGGCATGATTTCGGCCGCGGCCTGGATTTCACCTTGCGCGCGCGCCGCACGCGGCCCGACGCCCCTTGGGTGCAGCTCGCGGTGGAACTCGCCGCCGACCTGCCCGTGGGGCAGGATCAGCTTTATCCGCCCGATCCGTTCATCGGCCACGCCGACGAGCCGGCGATCGTGAACCGCACCCGCTACGGCCTGCTGCCGGTCGTGGGTTATATTTTCCACAAGACGGAAAAGATTTTGCGGCTGTGGGGCACCGCCGACCTGCAGGCGCTGCAACCGCTCACGCTCGGCCGGGCGACGGCCAATCTGATCCCGCACTTTCCCGATTATCCCGTGGCCGGCACGTCAGGCTACGAGGGTTACATCGACGTGCCGCCGCAGCTGCCCAATCCAGTGGCCGTGCGCCTCTATGCCGAGCTGCCCGACGGCTCGCTGCACCTCGTGCAGGTCCGCACGACGCGCCGGCACGATGCAGAGGAGGAAAAATATCCCTACCAGGGCCTGAGCGGTGCCGATTTCGACGAGGCCCTCAGTGCCTGGCGCAGCGCGCTGCGGGTGCGCGGCTTCAGCGTGGCGCAAGACGACCAGCTCGATGCCGAGATCGCCCGTCTGCGCTCCGCCGCCACGCTGCCGCGGGCGCGGCCGCGGGTCCCTCCGGCCGCGCTCGTTGCCTCGCGCGCGATCCGGCCGCTCACGCACGTCATTCTCGCCACCCACAACCTCAACCTGGAGGGCGCCCCGCTCTTCCTGCTCGATCTCGCGCGCCATCTCGCGTCCGGCGGCGCGGCGCTGACCGTGGTCAGCTCCGCCGAGGGCCCGTTGCGCGAACGCTTCGCCGCCGGCGGCGCCCAGGTGGTGGTGATCGACGCCGCACCCTGCTTCCGCGCCGGCAACGCCGCGGAGGCGGAAGCCGCGCTGGCCACCCTGGGCCGCACCTTCGATTTCACCGCGGCCGACCTGGTCATCACCAACACCTTTACCACCTTCTGGGCCGTGCAGGCCGCGAAGGCCGTGGGCCAGCGCGTGCTCACCTACGTGCATGAGAGCACCAGCCCGACGGCGTTCTACGGCGGCAGCGTGTCACCCGCCGTCGTCGCGCTGATCGACGAGGCCCTCGCGCTCGCCGACGCGGTCTCCTTCACCAGCGACGCTACCCGCCGCTATCACGCGTGGCCGGGCCGGCCGGTCAACGCCGTGCTCACGCCCGGCTGGGTCGATGTCCGCGCGATCGACGCCTGGCGCGAGACCCACCCGCGCGACGCGCTGCGGGCCGCGCTCGGCGCTCAGCCCGGCGAACTGCTCGTCACCAACGTCGGCACCGTCTGTGACCGCAAGGCCCAGGTCAGCTTCGCCCGGTCGGTGGACCTGTTCAACCGGCGTTACCCGGACCTCGCCGCGCACACCAAGTTCATTTTGCTCGGCGGCCGCCAGGCCCCGTTCGACAAATTCCTGGGCGAGATCCTCGCCAACCTCGCGCTGCCCAATCTCACGGTGCATCCGGAGACGCCGGATTTCCTCGGCTACTACGCTGCCGCCGACCTGACGGTGTGCTCGAGCTACGAGGAATCCTCCCCGCGCGTCGTGCTCGAGGCCATGGCCTGCGGCACGCCCCTGCTCGCCTCCGCCATCCCCGGCATCAGCGAACTCGTCCGCGACGGCCAGGAGGCCACGCTCGTCCCGCCCGGCGACACCACCGCCTGGACCGAGGCGCTGGCCAGGTTTTTGTACAACCCCGCAACCGGCCGCGAACTCGCCCGGCACGCCCGGACCCGCGTCGAGTCCCACTTTGCCGCCGCCATCGTCCTCCCCCGCCACACCGCGCTCGCGTGCGCGGTGGCCGCCGGCCAACCTGCCCCATGAGCGAAGCCGCCGGCTGGCAGTTCGACGTCGAGGTCCGACCTCCCGGGTGGCATTTTCCCGCCGGGTCTTCGTGGCTGGCGGGGTGGATCTTTGCCGGGGAGAACCGCTTCATGACCGATCTGCGCGCGTGGATTGACGGCCGGCCGTTCCTCGGCCTGCCCGGTCTGCCCAAGCCGGGGCTGGATGAGAAGTTCCTGGGGAAACCCGGCCCGCCTTATTCCGGCTGGGTGATCTTGGTCGAACCGCACCGGGGCGCGGCGCTCCTGCGGCTGGAGGCGCGCGACCCAAGCGGGGCGTGGACGGAATTTTTCCGCACCGCCATAACGGTCGCGGCCGACGCGCCGGTGTATCCGCCGGCGGCGCCGCTGAGCAGCCGGCTGGAAGCTCTCGTGCCGGCGCTCCTCCGGCTGCACACCCGGCGGCCGGCGGCGCCGTTCGCCGCGCTCGCTGACGAGGCCGTGTCCGCCGCGCTCGCCGTGCCGCTCAATTCCCTGCCCAACCCGCCCTTCCACGGCGCGCTGGAGGAGCCGCGCGACACCGGCTGGCTGCGCTACGGCCGGATGTCGGTCACGGGGTGGCTCGCGCACCGCACGGAAAAGATCACGCGCATCACCGCCCTGGCGGACGCCGTGCAGGAATCCCCGCTGCTGCACGGCCTCGCGCGCGCGGACGTCGGCCGCGTGTTCGCCGACCTGCCCGGCCGCGAGCACGCGCAGTTCATCGGCCATGTCGACCTGCCGGCCAACCAGGGCTCCCCCGCATTGCTCAAGGTTTTCGCCGAGCTGGCCAACGGCGAGAAGCACCTCGCTTTCGCGCAACGCTTCACGCCGCGCGTCATCGCCGGGGCCGACACCCCGCTGCCGCCGCTGTCGCGGCGCACCTTCGCCCGGGCCCTCTGGGCGCTGCGCGGCTCGGCGCGGCGCCACGGCCTGCCCGGCGGTTCGCCCGCCGCGCTCCTCTCCGCCACCCGCGCGGCGTGGGCCGCCTTTGCGGCCGAGGCGCCGGCCAAAAGGAAAACCAAGGTGGAACGCCCCACCAAGTCGCCGCCGGCACCCGGCGGCGGAGCCGCTTCCCCCCGGCCGCTCCGCCTCTTGGTCGTGACGCACAACCTGAACTTCGAGGGCGCACCGTGGTTCATCTTCGAGCTCGCCCGCCATCTTGCCCAGCAACCCGGCAACAGCGTGCGCGTGGTGTCGCCGCAGGAGGGTCCGATGCGCCGCGTGTTTGAGGCGGCGGGCATGCCGGTCGCAGTCGTCGACCTGGCCGCCGCCCTGGCCGCCAACACCACCGGCGGGTTCGACGCCGCCCTGGCCGCCGCGGTGAAGATTGATTGGAGCCAGACCGACCTGCTCGTCGCCAACACCATGGTGTCGTTCTGGGCCGTGCACCTGGCGGCGGCCGCGCAGGTGCCCGCGCTGCTCTACGTGCACGAGAGCTCTCCCATCCGCCGCTTCTTCGAGCCGCTGGTGGCCCCGGCGCTGTTCCCCGTCATCGAGCAGGCCTTCCGCACCGCGTCGCACGTGGTGTTCACCGCGGACTCCTCGCGCGCGGTGTTCGATTATCTGGACGACCGCGGGGACTTCCGCCTGCGGCCGAGCTGGGTGGACGTGGGCCGCATCGACGCCTTCGCGGAAAAACACGACGGCGCCGACCTGCGCCGCAAGCACGGCCTCGACCCCGCCGCCGTGCTGCTCGTCAACATCGGCTCGATCTGCGAGCGCAAGGGCCAGCACATCTACCTGCGCGCCGCCGAGCTGCTGCAGTCGGAGCTGCGCTTCACCTATCCCGGGAAAAAGATCCAGTGGGTGATGGTCGGCGCCCGGCCGGGCCTCTACCTCGACTCGCTGAAGCAGGAGGCGGCGCTGCACGGGCTGGAAAACGTCGTGTTTTTGCCGGAGTCGGGCGAGATCTTCGACTTCTACCGGCTCGCCGACATTTTCGTCTGCACCAGCTTCGAGGAATCCTTCCCGCGCGTGCTGCTGGAGTCGGCGGCGTTCCGGCTGCCGATCGTGAGCACCAACGTTAATGGCATCGCCGAGATGCTGGCGCCGGACGAGGCTTGGCTAACGGCGCCCGGCGATCGTTACCAGCTGGCCGAGGCGGTGAAGGCCGCGCTCGCCGCGCATTTTGCCGGCGACACCAGCCGGGCCGGCCGGGCCCGCGCCACCATCGTGCGCCGGTTCCACGAGGCCAATTCGCTGCCGCAGCACGCCGCCCTCGCGCGCGCGGCGGCGGGCCGCGCCTGACCGGCCTCGCGGGGCTTGCGCCCCGGCCCCGGCTCCGCCTTGATTCAGCGCCCGAACCGTGAACGAAAACGACGCTTACATCTTCGACGTGGAGGAACCCCGCGCCTGGGCGTTTGGCGGCGAACCCGTCTGGATCGCCGGCTGGTTCCTGTCCAAGACCGGCGCCGTTTTTTCCGACATCCGGGCCGTCATCGACGGCCTGCCCCACCTCGGCATCCTCGGCCTGCCCCGCCCCGAGATCGAACAGCGTCACCGCGGGACGCCCGGCCGGCCGCCCGCCGGGTTTTTGCTCCGCGTCGCGCCGCCCGCCGGGGCCCGCGAGCTGCGGCTGGAACTGCGTGACGCCGGCCACCGCTGGGTCGAGATCTGGCGGACCCCGATCACGGTCACCCGCGGCCCGGCAACCCCGCCGCGATACCAGCCCGCCCTGCTGCCCGACCATGTGCACCGCCTGCTCCAGGCCCGTCGCGCCCAGCCGGCCGCGGACCTCGCGGACCTCGCCGGCGAACTCGTGCTCGAAGGCGCGGCCGTGCCGCTGGACACGCTGCCTAACCCGCCGTTTTTCGGCGCGCTGGAGAAACCCGAGCTCGTCGGCGGCACGCAGTATGGCAAGGTGCGGGTCGAGGGCTGGATCATCCACCAGGAGCAGCGCATCGTCCGCCTGACCGGCAGCACGCACCCGCACGTCGAGAACGAGTTTGAATACGGCAACCTGCCCCGCGCCGAGGCCGCGGAACTTTTCCCCGGCCACCCGCACGCCGCCCTTTCGCAGTATTTCGGCATGCTCGACCTCGACGAGACCGCGCCCGGCCCGGCCCTGATCAAGCTGTTCGCGGAGCTGGAGGACGGCACGAGTCACCTCGTGTTCTCGCGGCGGTTCCACCCGCGCGCCTGCACCGTCTGGGAACAGCCGCTGCCGGCGTTCAGCCCGCGCGAATTTTTCCGCTGCGCGCTGGCGCTGCGCGCGGCCGCCCAAAGACTCTACGTCGCGACCGGCTCGCTGCCGGCGCAATGGACGGCGCTCCGGGCCGCCTATGCCCTCTTCCAGCGCGAGGCCCCGGCGACGCTGCCCGCGGCCGGCGAAACCGACCCCTACGAGTCGTGGCAGCGGAACAACCGGCTCAGTCCGCGCCTGCGCGAGATCCTCGGGGCCTCCGCCCGCCAGCTGGATGCCACCGGGCCGCGCTGCGCGCTGCTCATCGACACCCACGGTTGCACTCCCGGGCAGGTGGCCGAGCTCGCGGCCTCGCTCGCGGCCCAGATTTATCCCCGCTGGGAAGCGCATTTCGTCGGCCCCGTGGCGCCACCGGCCGGCGCGGCACGCGGCCGGCACCTCGCCGCCCGCTCACCGGCGGAACGCACGGCCCGCCTCAACGCCGCCGCGAGCCAGTCGGATGCTGACCTGGTCACGCTGATCCCGGGCCACGCCCGCCTCTCGCCCGACGCGTTGCTCGAGATCGCCGAGCGCTTTGCCGCCACGCCGGGGCTGGAACTGGTCTACACCGACGAGGACCGCATGGACGACGCCGGCCGGCGCAGCGCACCGGACTTCAAGCCCGGCTGGAGCCCGGCCTACGCGCTTTCCGGCCTGTTTCCCGGCCATCTGGCGGTCGTGCGCCGCGAACAATTCACCGCCCTCGGCGCATTGCGCGAGGAGTTCCTCGCTGTCGCCTGGACCGACCTCCTGCTGCGCCTTGGCGACCGGTTGACCGACGCGCAGGTGGCCCAGGTGCCGCTGGTCTGCTACCATGGCCGGGCCGAGGCGGCGGCGCGGGAGCTTTCCGATCCCGCCTATGAACAGGCCCGGCGCGCGCTCGCCGAGACGATGGCCCGCCGCGGCTGGGCAGCGGCCCCGTTTTTGCCGGCGGCCGGCCATGGGCTGCGCCGGTGCTTCCACCAGCTGCACTGGTCACGCGACCTGCTCGCCCGGCTGCCGGTCACCATCGTCATCCCGACCCGCGACCGGCTCCACCTGCTGCAGGAATGCGTCGAGTGCCTCGAGGAGACAGTGGACTGGCGGCACGTGAAGCTCGTGATCGTGGACGACCATTCGCGCGACCCCGACGCCTGGCGCTACCTCGCCCGCCTCGCGGCCCGGACCGACCTGCGCTGCACCGTGGTCCGCACCCCCGACGCGCAGGCGCCCTTCAACTACTCGCGGCTGGTCAACGCGGCGCTGCCGCACGTTGACACGCCGCTCGTGCTGCACCTGAACAACGACGTCAACGCGCTGGAACCCGGCTGGCTGGAGGAGATGGCGGGCTGGTTCACGCAGCCGGACGTTGGCGTGGTCGGCGCGAAGCTCGTGTTCCCCGACCGCACGCTCAACCACACCGGCATCATCATCGGCCCGCACGGCGGGCTCGCGGACACGCCCTGGACGCGGCACGACGAGCGCACCGTGCCGCCCGGCTGGCACGCCGTCACGCGCGAGGTGTCGGCCGTGACCGGCGCGTGCCTGCTGACGCGCACGGACCTCTACCGCGCACTCGGCGGCTTCGACGAGAAGGATTTTGGCGTGGCCTACAACGACACCGACTACTGCCTGCGCGTCCGCGCCGCCGGGCAGCGCGTGCTCTACACCCCGCAGGCGAAGCTCATGCACTGGGGCAGCGCGACGCGCGGCGTGACCTTCGACGAGGCCGAGCACGTGGCGTGGCTGCAGCGCCATGGCGGGCGGGCCGACCCGTATTTCAGCACCCACTGGCGGCTCGACGGCTCGACGGTGCGCTGCGCCGCCGGCGCCGGCGGGCGGCCCGGGCGCGCCGGCCGGCTGCGGGTGCTCCTGCTCACGCACAATCTCAACCTCGAGGGGGCGCCGCTGTTCCTCCTTGAATACGCCACACACCTCGCGCGCGCCGAGGGCTTCGCCCTCGAGGTGCTCGCCGGGGCGGACGGACCCCTGCGCCCGGCCTTCGAGGCGCTTGGGGCGCACCTGACCATCGTCGATCCCGGCCCGCTGTTCCGCGCGAAGGGCGACGAGGAATTCTCCCGCCACCTCGCCGAGGTCTCGGGCCGCGTGGACTGGGAACACGTCGACCTCGTCGTCTGCAACACGCTCTTCAGCTTCTGGGGCGTGCGGCTCGCGCGCGGCGCCGGCCGGCCCTCGCTGTTCTACGTCCACGAGAGCACCTCGGTGTTCCGCGCGTTCGAGACCCGGCTCGACCTCGGGCTGCACCCCCTCGTGCACGACGCGCTGCGGACCGCCACGCGCACGCTGTTCCTCTGCCGGGCCACGCAGGCCTACTACGCCGACGACAACCGCGGCAACTTCCGGATCGTCCCGAGCTGGATCCAGCTCGGCGCGATCGAGGCCTTCCGCGCCGCCCACCCGCGGGCGGAGCTGCGGCGCAAGCACGGCCTGCGTGACGACGAGGTCATCGTCGCCAACATCGGCACCGTCTGCGAGCGCAAGGGCCAGCACACCTTCATCCGCGCCATCGCCCGCTTCAACCGTGACCATCACGGCGGCCCGCCGGTCCGGTTCCTGATGGTCGGCGCCCGCGCGGGCATCTACCTTGACCTGCTGCAGCGTGACATTGCGCGGCTGGGCCTCACCAACCTCACGCTCGTGCCCGAGACACGCGAGGCGCTGGACTTCTTCGTCGCGGCGGACCTGTTCGTCTGCACGAGCTATGAGGAGTCGTTCCCGCGCGTGGTGATGGAGGCGATGGCCTGCCACACCCCCATCGTCTCGACGGACGTGCACGGCATCGCCGACCTGATCGGCCAGCGGCAGGACGGCTATCTGGTGAAACCCGGCGACGCCGACGGCCTCGCGCGGATGATGCACACCTGCCTGGCGAAGGAACGCAGCGGCAAGTCGCTCGCCCCGCCGGCCTACTCGCGGGTGCGGCGCCACCACGACGCCGCGCGCGTGCTGCCCGGCCATGCGGACCTGGCCCGCGAGGCAGTGCTGGCCGGCGAGTAAGATGAAACTCCGCTCCGGCGCCGGCCTCGGGTTTGCCCTGCTCCTGCTCGCGGGCACCGGCCTGCTGCGCTGGCCGGGGCTGGAGCAGAAATTCTGGAACGTCGACGAGGCGGTGACGTTCACCATGGCCCGGCAGATTTTGGCCGGGGATTTGCCCTACCGGGACGCGGTCGACCAGCGCACCCCGCTCGCGCCCTACGCGCAGGCGGCGGTCTTCGCGGTGGCCGGCGGCGGGGATCTCCGCGCGCAGCACATCGCGCTGGCGCTGATGATCGGACTCACCGCCGTCCTGCTCTGGCGGCTGGCCGCCCGGCTGGGCCACGGGCCCGCGGGCGCGGCGGGGGCGTTGTGGTTCACGGTGCTGGCGTTCATGGTGCCGAGTGTGCGCGACACCATGGCCGCGCACACGGCCTGGTACCTGATCTTCTGCTCCACCGCCGGTTTCTGGGCCCTGGCCCGGGCCTGGACCGGCGGGGGCGCCCGCTGGGCCGTGGTGAGCGGCGCGGCCTTTGGCCTATCGTTCTTGGCGAAGCAGCCGGGGGTCCTCGATTTCGGCGTGGCGCTGGTGCTGATGGGGCTCGGTCTCTGGCTCGAGCCGGCGCGCCGGCTGCAACTCCTCCGCCAGTCCGGCGCGCTCGTGGCGGGGTTCGCCCTACCGACCGGCCTCACCGCGGCGTACTTCGCCGCGCAGGGCGCATGGGCCGATCTCGTCTATTATACGTGGACCTACAACCACACGCTCTATGTCCCGGAGGTGCCGCGGCTCGAGCGCTGGCAGACCATCCGGGTGCCGTTCGCCCTGATGTGGGAATATCACCCGCTGGCGACGGCGCTCGGCGGGCTGGCCGCGCTGGTGCTGCTGGGGCGCGTCCTGGCAAGGGCGGGCCGCCGGCCGCGGGAGATGGACCTGACGGGCTGGCTCATCCTTGGTTGGTGCGCGGCGGGCCTGGTCGCCACCACGCTGAGCGGCCGCGGGTTCACGCATTATTCGATCCAGCTGATCCCCGGGCTGAGTCTGGCCTGCGGCAGGATCACGATTTGGATTTGGGCGGCCGGACAAAAATGGGCCGGGCCAAGCCGGGCCCGCCGCCTGCTGGTCGCGGTCGGGGCGCTCCATCTGGTCGCCTGGCTCCTGTGGCCGGTGACCGTCCGCCGGACCGCCCTGGCGGGGTACGGGCGGGAGGACGATACCGTCGTGCAGCTGGTGCGCCGCCACACCGGCCCGGAAGAACGAATCTTTGTCTGGGGCTACGACCCGGAGCTTTACGCGCTGGGCGGGCGGCAGCCGGCCACGCGCTTCCTCTACTGCACATTCCTGACCGGCCTCATTCCGTGGACCAACCTCGATCCGCTGCAGGATACGGCCTACGCCATCGTGCCCGGCGCATGGGACCAGTTTGGCGCGGACTGGAAAAAACATCCGCCCGCGCTGGTGGCCGACAGCCGGACCCTCCACGGATTCCTCAAGCATCCGATGGAGAACCAGCCTGGGCTCTGGCCCTTGATCGAGCGGGACTATGCCCGGATTGAAACGGACCCGGCGGACCGGCACGGCTTCAGGCTCTACCGGCGCGTAACAGCTTTCCCACCGGGATCTGCCCCGGCGGAAAGCTCGCCGGGCCCCGCGGTGCAGATCCAACCGGCGGGCGCCGCACCGGGGCAGACCGCCCGCGTGGCGGTGCAGGCACCGGCCGGCACGCAGGCGCTGGAACTTTATCTCGACGGCGCGCCCTACCGCCGCCTGCCGTGGTCCGGTGAGGCCACGGTGCAGGCGGAATTCTTCATCACCGGCGCCGACCGGCCGGGCCCGGCCCAACGCGTGCAGGTCGTCGCCGTCATGGCGGCCGGGCGCCTCGCCAGCGCGGAAAAAATACTCGGACCCGCGCCGGTCCGGGTCCCCGGCGGTCCGCCCCTGCGGTTCCAGGGGCGGGACATCGCGGCCTTGGAATCCAGCACCATCACGGGCGGACCCATTCTGCCGAAAAAGGAAGAGCCGGACCACTGGGATGCCCATGCCCCGTCGCGGCTCGTCTACCCGCGGCTGCCGGGCATGAACTCGCTGGCCTTCGCCTACGGCCTCGAGGAAGCGGCCCTCGGGCACGCGCCGCCCGACAACACCGACGGCGTCGAGGTGGTCGTGGAGACCGAGGATGAGTCCGGCCGGCGCACCCGGGTCTATCGCCGTTATCTCAACCGCGATGACGCCCGCCGCACCCGCGGGCGCAGCGTGGAATACACCCGGCTCCCCCCGGGCGGCGGGGGAAAGATCATCCTGCTGATGACGCCGGGACCGCAGGCGAATGCACTGCTCGACTGGAGCTACTGGCTCTGGCTGCGGGCCGATGCCGCACCCCTCGTGCTGGAGGCGGGAGGGCTCGTGCGCGATCCCTGGCGGATCGCGGCGCCAACGGCGTTGCGGCAGGCTGAGTTCAACGGACATTTCATCACGGTCACGGCCGCGCCCGCGACCATCGACTTTGCCACCACGCCCGACCTGGGCGAACTGGCCGGCGGTTTCGGCCTGCTGGACTCCGCGTGGACCGGACCGGAAAAATCCGGCCCGGTGGACTTCCGGCTCGAGCTCATCCGGCCCGACGGCCCCGTTGCGACCCTGTTGGAACGACGGCTGGACCCGGCCCGGGCACCCGGGGATCGCGGCTTCCAGCCGTTCAAGCTCAACCTGCCGCAACCCCTCGCGGGGGTGCTGCGGTTTTCGACCCGGACCCAAGGCAACCCGGCGCGGGCCCACGCCTTCTGGGGGGGATTGAGCGCGACCACCATCGACCTCGCGCTGCACACGGCGGACGGGGATATTCCCGCCGGCGCGCGCAGCCGGTCGGACTTCGGCTTTGGCAACGCCATCGAGGACGGCCGGCCCTGCCTGTTTGCGCACGCCAGCTCCGAGCTCTTCTACCCCTGGCGCGAAGACCTTGCGCGGCTGACCGGTGAGTTTGGGCTGATGCGCGGCGCCTATGCGGGGAGCGAGACCACGCCCGGGGTCCAGTTCATCGTGGAAGTCGAGGACCACTCCGGCGCGCGCCGCGAGCTTTTCCGCCGGCACCTGGCTCCAGCCGCCGCCACCACCGACCGGGGCGCGCAACCCATGGCCGTGGAAATCCCTCCGGTCCCGGGCGGCTGGATCATTGTGCGCACGGCGGCCGCGCCCTCGGGCCACCTGAACAACGCGTGGAGCTACTGGCGCGGATTGCGCGGCGGCCGCTGAACCGGTCGTCGTCAGGGCGTCACGCTGGCCTCGGTCACTTTCACCCGCACCGGCGACCGGCCGTTGGTCGGGTCCAGCAGGATACCGAACCACCCGCCCGGCTCGGCGCACCACGCGTGAAAATCCATCGGCCGGCCGGGATCGACGGTCCCCTGCTGGAAGATCTGCAGCCGGCCGCCCTTGTACCACACAACCCGCACCATCGGTCCTGCCCGGCCTTGATCGACGCAGCTCAGCTGTCCGCGGATCTCCCCCTGCATGTTTTCCGACCGCAGCCAGACTTCCCCGCCCGGTCGCAGCTCGAGGCCCGTCGCGGCCGGCTGCCCGCCCCGCACCACAAGGTCCGCGGGACGCCACGTCACCGCGCCCAGCAGCTGCACCGCGTGTTCCGGCGTCGACGCCTCGTCTCCCAGTCCATCCGGCCGCAACCGGGGCGGTACCGCGGGTCCCTCGATCGCGTGGGAAATTTCCAGATTCCGGTAGCCGGCGGCCAGTTGTCCGGCTGACTCGTCAGGCAACCCAACTTCCATCTCTACCTCCCGACCCGCCGGGTGGATCAGAAAGGGCACGGCCACGCGGGCCTCACCGGCCCGCAGTTCGAGGCGCGACTGCCACAGGATCGCGCCCGCGGGTTCCCCTGCGATCCTCACCCGAAAATCAGCCGCCAAAGACTGCCCGGCGGAGCCCGCCAGCAGTTCCATGACCGCCTCGGCGCCAAAGGTGTTCGTGGGCGCTGCCAGCCGAAGCCGCCCGGATTTCGCCTCGGTGCCGAGCATGAGCCCCGTCTCCTCATAGGGCAGCAACCGCAGCGGTTCCGCTAGCGGCTGCAAAACCACGCCCGCGACATTTTTCCCGCAGTAGTTCACGAAATCGATGCTGTCACTGATCGTGTCCGCCCGGTTATCGTTGCGGGTCCACCGCACCATCACGCGACCGAGCAGGTTGTGATCGTAGCGCTGCCGGAGCGTGATGGCGAGCAACGGCGGCCAGAAATCCCGGGCGAGCGTGGTCAGGACCACCTGGTAACGCCGGTCCGTGTCGAGGGCCTGCATGAGCCGCCGCGTCTGCTCCGGCCCGTAGGTCGTGCCCCAGTGGACCCATAAGGGCCGGCCGGTTTCATGCAGCGCCGGGAAGCAACGCTCCGCCCATTCCATGCCCGTGCCGTAAAACACCCCGCGGCGCCCGTCGCGGTCCGGCGGAGGCAGCGCCGGCTCCAGCAGGCTGATCGAATGCGCCAGGTCCGGCGGCAGGTGCAACCCGGCGAGATAACCCAGCGAGGCGCCGCCCGCCTCGTGATATTCCGCCCGCGCCGTGTTGGAGTAGCCGAACTGCGAGCGCTGGCCGGCCCAGGCGCTGAGCCACGCCACCACCGCCAGCCCCGCCGCCGGCAGCAGCAGCCCGGCGCGAAAAACCAGACCCGTGCGCTCCGGGGCCCAGCCCAGCCACAGCCCCACCACCAGCACCAGCCAAGCGCCGAGCCCGACGTAGGCGATTTCCTGGTTGGTCGCCAACAGCGCGACGCCGGCGGCCCCGACCAGCCCCACGGCCGCCGGCAGCAGCACGCGGTCCAGCGGCCACGCCGCCCCGGCCGAGCGCCGGGGCCAGCAGCCCAGCAGGGCGGCGCCGGACAGGACCACGCCGACCAGGCCGACCTGGGGCAGCAACAGCGGGCCGTAATAATCGTGCAGCGGCTTGAGCAGGAATTTCCAATCGAGAATCTCCATCATCTGCCCGGCGCGACCCGCCGCGGCCAGGCCGATCACGTTTTCCCTCCAGCCGGCCCACGACGCGCCGGTCCAGGTGAGTTCCAGCACCAGTGGTAGCACCGTCCCCGCCAGCAGCCAGACGAGGCAGGTCAGGCCGACCCGCCACCAGCCGGCCCGCCCCAGCAGCCCGGCGCGCCCGGCCCAGGCCAGGGCGGCGGCGAGCGCCACCAGTTGGAAATTCAATTTGTTCAACCCGCCCACCAGCAGCCCGGCGGCGACGACGGCGTGCCGGCCCCAGTCCTTCGCCGCCAGCACCGGCGCAAGCGCCGCCGACCAGACCACGAGCCCGAGGCAGTACACCCCGAGGGAATTGTGCCAGAGGATCGTGTGTTGGCAGGCGCTGGCCGCGGTGACCGCCAGCACCACCGGCGCGACCACCCAGACCGGCCAGACCCGGACCAGCACGCCCCACAGCCCCGCGACCATGAACGTGATCAAGGCCGCCCCCCCGACCGTCAGGCCGAGGTAGGTGCCGCCGCCGATTTTTTCCACCAGCACGCTCAGGCCGAGGAATCCCGCCTGGATGGGGGTCGCAAAGTCCAAATAAGGCAGCTGGCCATGCCCGATCCGCCCGATTGCGGCCATGACCAGGCCATAGTCATAGAGGTCGCGAAGATAGGCGTGGTTGCGCCACCACGGCAGCAGGGCCGCCAGCACCAGACCCAGCAGGCCGATCAGCCGGAGGCCACGGGCCCGGCTGGCGGCGGAGGATTGACCCGGCGGGTGCATGCCGCGGGAAAATTGCGCCGGGCCCGGTGACGGGCAAATGATTTCCGTGCATTAATCATCGCAGGCACTGGCGGACCGGCCCGGCTGGATGGTCAGACAAAGGCCGCCCCGGGCCCGACACCAAGGCTTGATGGCATTTCCAATTCCCACCAACCTGCGCTCCCCCGTGGAACCGATCTCGCGCAAGCCAATCTCCGCCCCCCTGCTCGCCGGCCTGCTGGCCGCCGCCGTGGCCCTGCTCTTCGCCCTCTACACGCAGCATGCCTGGGAGGACTACTACATCACCTACCGCGCCAGCAAGAACCTGGCGACCGGCCACGGGCTGGTTTTCAACGTCGGCGACCGCCTGCACACGTTCACCTCCCCGCTCGGCGTGCTGCTGCCCGCGGTGGCGAGCCTGCTGACCGCCAACTCGTCCGATCCCGCCGCCCTGTGGATTTTCCGGCTGATGTGCATCACGGCGCTCGGCGGCGCCGCGGCGCTGCTGGTGCGGCTGGCGCCGCGGCAACAGCTGGCGCCGGTCGCCCTCCTGTTCCTCGTCGCGTGGTTTGTGACCGATGCCAAGACCGTGGACTTCACGATCAACGGCATGGAGACCGCGTTCATGCTGCTGTTCCTCGCCTATGCGTTCTGGGCGCACGCGAGCCCCGGGCCCCGGCAGGTGCGGCATCTCGGCGCCGCATGGGCCGGCCTGATGTGGACGCGGCCGGACAGCTTCATCTACATCGGCCTGGTCGCGGCGGGATTCTGGCTCTTCCATGACGCCCGGCGGTCGGGCACCACACGGGCCGCGCTGCTCGGGATTTACCTCCGGGCCGGGCTCGTGACCACGGCGTTGTATCTGCCGTGGCTGCTGTTCGCGCATTTCTATTACGGCACGGCGGTGCCGCACACCATTGCGGCCAAGAGCGGGCTGAGCGGGCCGCACTCGGCCGGCGGTCTCCTGCTCACCGCCCTCCGGGCCCCCTTCACGAGCGGCGACTACGGGAATACCCTGTCGCACACTTTCCTGCCCTCCTATTTCATATTGGGCGGCTGGCCCGCCCCGCTGGTCACTGCCGCCCGGGCCGTGGGCGTGCTGTGCAGCGTGGTGTGGCTGCTGCCCCGGCAGCACGTGGCCACCCGCGCCGCCTCCTTTGCCTTCCTCGGCGCACACACCTATCTCCAGTATTTTCCATATTTTCCGTTTCCTTGGTACATGCCCAGCACCGCGCTGCTGGCCTTCGTGACGCTGGCCGGCCTGGCCAGCCGGCTGGCGGAATTCACCGCCGCGGGCTGGCGCCGATGGCTCGGGCGTGGGGTGCTGCTCCCGCTGGCCGTGGTCCTGCTGGCCGGATCCACCTGGACCCTGGTGCAATCCGCCCGCCAGCTCCGGGCGCAGCAGAAATACATCGAGGAGGGCACCCGGCGGCAGATCGGCGAGTGGCTGCACGCCCACGCCCAGCCGGGCGACTCCGTCTTCATGGAACCCCTCGGCTACATCGGCTTCTTTTCCGGCCTCAAGACCTATGATTTTCCCGGCATGTCTTCCCGGGAGATGGTCGAGGCCCGGAAGAAGGTCCAGAACGACTGGGGCGCTCTCATTCAATACCTGCAGCCCAACTGGCTGGTGCTCCGGCCCCAGGAAATCGCGCGCATCAACACCAGGGCCCCCGACCTGCTGCCGCTCCGCTACACCCTGATCAAGGAATTCTCGGTGCGCGACCGCGTGCGGGAACTCACGGTGTCCGGCAAGGGGTACCTCGCCTACGATGAGACGTTTACCGTGTATCATCTCACCCGCAAGATGACCTACCGGAGCGAAATCGAGGAGCTCACCAGCGAGTTCCCCACCTCGCGCCAGGTCATCGACGGGCGCGGCGTCAGCCTCGTCCATGCGCCCGGCCGCATGGTCGTGAAAGTGCCGGCCAACACCGCCCTCATGGAGGTGGACTATGGCTTCCCCCCCGGGGCCTACACCGGCGAAGGCGACCTGACCGACGGGGCCACCTTCCGGATCGAATGGTCCGGCGATGGCCGGACTGAGACGCTGCTCGACGTCTATCTGGACCCCGTGGGCGATCCCGCCCAACGCACCCTGCAGCATTTCCGCGGCGAGCTGCCCGCGACCAAGGACGCGGAGGCCCGCCTGATCTTTTCCACCCTGCCCGGTTCCACCCGCACCAAGGACTGGACCTGCTGGAGCCTGCCGGGATTGTACGAGACGCAATGAGCGCGCCGCTCCCCCGCCGCCGCTGGCTGCCCTGGGTCGTCGCGATCCTGCTGGTGGCCGGCGTCCTCGCACTGCGCGTACCCACGTTCGGCTTCATGGTCTGGAACGTGGACGAGGCGATCCACGCCGCGGTCGCCCGCACGCTGCTCGACGGGGGCGTGCTCTACCATGACGCCATCGACCAGCGCACGCCGCTCACCTACTATGCCGTCGCCGCACTCTTCCGCGTCACCGGCGAAAACAACGTGTGGGCGATGCACGCGCTGGCGGCGGCGCTGATCGCCGCGACGGCGTTCGGCCTGTTTTTGCTTGGGCGCACCTGGCGCGACGACCTCGCCGGCGGCTGGGCCGCCCTGCTTTTTGCCGTCTTCTCGACCGCGCTACTTTTCCCGGGGGACGCCTACGCGCTGAACACGGAATGGTTCGTCGCCTTTTTCACCACCGGGGCGGCGTGGGCCTTCTGGCGCGGCTCCACGGCGGGCGCGGGCCTGCTGCTCGGCCTGGCGTTTCTCTCCAAGCAACCGGCGCTGCTGGATCTCGGCGCCCCGCTGCTGGTGCTGGCTTACCAGGCCTCCGGTCCGGATGGCGGGTGGCGGCGACTGGCGCGAAGCGGGGGCGCCCTGCTCGCGGGCTTTGCGCTGCCGGTGTTGCTGACCATCGCGTATTTCGCGGCGCGCGGGGCGCTGCATGACTTTTATTTCTACGCCTGGCAGTACAACCTGCAGTATTACGCCCCGGAGGTCGGCCCGGCCGCCCGCGCCGCATCCGCGCTGAAGCCGTTCGCCTTGCTCGCCGCGCGGTTTCCCCTGGTGCTCGCCGTGCTCGTCGCAGCCATCGGGACGGGAGTTTTCCGCCTGCTGCGACCACCGCTGGCGGGAACCGGGGGGCAAACCGACCGCGCGCGGCGGCTTTATCTGGTCGCCTGGGGCGCCACCTCTCTCGCCGGGGCGGCCGCGGGCGGGCGCGACTTCGATCATTACTCCATTCAATTTCTGCCGGCCGCCTGCCTGGCGGCGGCGCTCGGACTGGCGAAAATCACCGTCTGGGCGCAGGCCCACGCGGCGCGCCGCTGGCTGCGGCCCGCGGTCCTGCTGCTCTCCGCCGCCGTGCTGGTGGAACTCGGCCGCGGCATCGCGACACAACGCCATCAGCCGCCCCAGCCGGTTGATCCGTCCCGGCGCGCGGGGGAATTCATCCGGGCACACACGGAGACGGACGAGCGCATTTTCGTCTGGGGCTATCATCCCGACCTGTACCTCTTCTCCGATCGCCGGCCCGCCTCGCGCTTTGTCTATGCTTCCTTCCTCAGCGGATTGATTCCCTGGACCAACACGGCCCCCGGCCAGGACACCGCCTATGCGATCGTGCCCGGCGCGCGGGCCACCCTGCTGCGCGAGTTGGACGCCGCGCGGCCGGTGTTCGTCGTGGACTGCAGCGCGGGGCCGAACCGCTGGTGGAACAAGTATCCCCTCGGCACGTTTCCCGGCCTGCGCGACTGGCTCGCGGAAAACTATGTCGTGGCCGAGCCGGCCCAGTTCGCCGGGCAGGGCTTCCGGCTTTATCTGATCAAGGATGCTGCCCGCCGCACCCCGGCGATGCTGGCCGGCGGGACCGCTGCGGCCGGCCTGTCCCGGCCGGAGCTGATCGTGCGGCCGGACCTCTCCGATGAACCGGAGGTCCGGCTGGCCTTCGCCGGCCATAGCGCCACCGGGCGCCTGCAGCGGCTGGAACTCCTCCGCAATGGCGCCGTGGTCGCCGGCGCGAGTTTTTCGCCGTCCGAGGGCATGCTGCTGGAGTGCACGGTACCCTTCGTCGCGCTGGGCGCGGGCGAACACCGGATGTCCGTCCGCGCCACGGCGGCGAACGGCGAGACCTCCACCAGCGCCGCGCAGGTGGTCAGCGAGGCCGCAGGCCGGCTGCCGGCGGAGCGGCTGGATGAATATGCCCTGCCGCTGGCGGCGGATTTCCTCCGGCCGGTCTCCGTGCGCGCGCCCTACGGTGCGAGCACGGCCCTGACGGAGGGCCGGCGGGTGTTCCAGCTGCACGCCCCGGCCGTCGCGCGCTACCCGCTGACCGGGGCGCCGCTCCGTCTGCTCGGTCAGTTCGGTTTCCCGCCCGGTGCCCATGCCGCCACCAATCCCGCGCCCACCGATGGCGCGGAATTTTTCGTGGTGTTCGTGTCCGCGGGTGGATCGCGCCAGGTGCTCTTCCAACGCCGGCTCGAGCCGGGCCGGAATGCCGCGGACGCCGGGCCGCAGGCCCTCAGCGTCGCGTTGCCGGCCGGGGCGCCGGGCACCCTGGAACTGCTGATCACCAATGGCCCGGCGGGCAACGCCACCAGCGACTGGACCTACTGGTCGGAGCTGCGGCTGGAAACTTCCCGCTAGACGCCCCGCTTCCCGTCCCCCAGACACTGGACAGCGATGAGCATGACCGCCTCACCCACCACCCCGACTCCGGCCGCGCGGCCCTGGTTTGGCCGGCTGCTGCTGTATCTGCTGCTGGTGGTGGTCATCTTCACCTTCCCCAACCCGCCCGCCCCGGATCTGGACGCCTCGTGGCGCATGGCGCTCGGCCAGTTCCTGCTCGAGGGCCTGCAGTTTGGCCACGACGTCGTGTTCACCTACGGGCCCCTGGGCTTCCTGATGGGGAAGACCTACTACGGGTCAGCCCCGCTCTTTGCCAGCCTGCTCCTGTGGCAGCTGTTCGCCGCGCTGGTCTTCGCCCGGATCATCATGCTCTGGGGTGAGCGGCTGGCCGGCAAGGCACGCTTCTTCTACTACGGCTTCTTCCTGCTGTTCGGCATCCCGTACGAGGACGCGCTTCACATGCTGATGATCGCACTCACGGGCTTCGAGCTGTTCCGGCGACTGGGCCGGCCGCGGTCGTGGGGTACGGTGCTGCTCCTGCTGCTGCTCGCGCTGCTCGGGGGCATCAAGTTCACCAACCTGCTGCTGGGCCTGCTCATCGTGCTCATCGCGATCGCCCACGAACTCTGGCACCGCCGCGGCCGCGACGCCGCCCGGCTGGCGGCGTGGTACGCAGGCGGCTTTCTCACCATCTGGCTGCTCTGCCGGCAGAGCCTGGCCGTCCTCCCGGAATATTTCATCAACTCCTGGCACGTGAGTCAGGGCTACCAGGCGGTGATGGGCATCGCCACGCCCCCCGCCCCGCTGCTCAAGGGCCTCAGCGTGCTGGTCATCGTGGCCCTCTACGCCGCCGGCAACCTGTGGTCGCATCCGGACCGGCCACGCACGCTGGCCCGCACCACCCTGCTCGGCGCCTTCATCTACCTCAACTGGAAGCACGGCTTCGTCCGCGCGGACGGCCACATGATCGGTTTCTTTTACGCCGCCCTGCTGCCCATCGTGACCTTCCCGCTGTTGCTCGACGATGCGGCCGGCCCCCGCCGCGCGCTCCGGCGCTGGGTGCTGGTGGCCACCGGGGTGCTCTGCCTGCTCGGGGTGCGGGACGCGCTCACGGGCGTCGTGGACCAGGCCCTCGGCGGGTTCCAGGGGAAGGTCTGGGACAACCTCAACCGCGCCGCGAACCTGGCCGACGTGCGCGTCAGCTACGACAACAAGCTCGGCCACGAGCGCACCGGCGCCGACATGCCGCGCACGCGCGAAGTCGTGGGCCGCGGTTCGGTCGATTTCATCGGCTATGACCAGGCCTACGCGCTGTTCAACGGTTTCCATTACACCCCGCGCCCGGTCTTCCAGAGCTACAGCGCCTACACCCCGGAGCTGGCCCGGCTCAACGCGGACTTCTACCGCTCCACCCGGGCGCCCGACTTTGTGCTGTTGCGGGTGAACACCATCGACGAGCGCCTGCCGGCCATGGACGACTCGGCCGTGCTGTATCTCATCTCGCACCGCTACGAGTACGTGCTCTCGGAAAAATCCTTCCTCCTGTGGCGTAAAAAGCCCGGCGCGTTTGACCCCGCCCCGCTGGCCCCGGTGCCGCTGCAAACCCGGGACCTCGCCTTGGGCCAGGCCTGGGACCTCACGGAATATCAGGACCGGAAGCTCTGGCTGCGAGTGGACCTGGCCCCCTCGCTGCTCGGCCGGCTGCGCAATTTCTTCTACAAGCCGCCGCATGTCTACCTCGACGTCACGGACGCGACGGGCAAGACCAGCTCCTACCGGATGGCCCCGCCGATCGGCCGCGCCGGCTTCATCTTGAGCCCCGTGGTGGAAGACCTGATGAGCTACATCAACTTCACCGCGGGCGAGCCCGGACGGACGGTCCACCGCATCACGGTGCGCACCGGCCCGGGCGATGAAAGATTCTTCGCCGCGACCGCCCGCGCCGCGCTGTCCAGCCTGACGCCCTCGCTCGCCGGGCGGCCCTTCTTCGACCAGGTCAACCGCGAGCGGTTCTACATGTTCAAGTCGGTGCCGGTGGCCTTCGAGGCGCAGTCCAACCCCTCGGTCGAGTCCATCGACGGCCAGACGGTCATGCTCATGCACGCGCCCAGCGAGATGACCTTCGACCTGCCCGAGCACGCGACGGAAATCAACGGCGCGCACGGCTTCCTCCCCAGCGCCTATACCAATGGCAACAACACCAACGGCGCGGACTTCACCATCGTCTGGTCCGACGGCAGGGACTCGCGGGAACTTTACCACCGCTACCTCGACCCGGTGAGCCGGCCGGAGGACCGCGGCTTGCACAAGTTCCACCTCGAGTTGAAAGACCTCTCCGGCGGCCGAATCTATTTCCGGGCAGGCCCCGGCCCCTACAACAACATCGCGTGGGACTGGGTGGGCTGGACCGGCATCGAGATCAAGTGAGGGCGGGTCCGGCGGGCCGGATTGTCATGCCTCATGGCCCGGTCCGGCGCGCCTCCCCGGTTCGCCGGGGACTGATTCCTTGATTCTTTGCCCGGGCCCCGGCAGAGAAATCCGGGCCGTCCTTCCGTGATATTACGCATGAACCCAGCTTCCCGCGCCGAACCTCCGTCCTGATTCTGGGCGCGGTCATGGTGCTCGCCGTCCTCTTCGCGCTCTACACGAACCACGTGTGGGAGGACTACTACATCACCTACCGCTCGAGCAAGAACCTGGCGACGGGCCACGGTCTGGTCTACAACCTGGGCGAGAGGCTCCACACGTTCACCTCCCCGCTCGGCGTCCTGCTGCCGGCGGCCGCCAGCCTGCTCACGGGCAACAGCAGCGACCCCGCCGCGCTCTGGCTCTTCCGCCTGATGTGCGCGGGCGCACTCGGCGGGGCAACCCTGCTGCTCCTCGCGCTATCGCGCCGGTTCGGGTTTCCGCAGGCTGCCGCCGTGTTCCTCGCCGTGTTCGTCGTCACGGACGCCAAGTCGCTCGACTTCACCGTCAACGGGATGGAGACGGCGTTCATGCTGCTCTTCCTCGCCCACGCGCTCTGGGCGCATTACGCCCCGGGGCCGCGGCAATGGCTGCATCTCGGCGGCGCCTGGGCCGGCCTGATGTGGACGCGCCCCGACAGCTTCATTTACATCGGCCTCGCCGGCGCCGGCGTGTGGCTGTTCAACGACCCCGCCCGCACCGGCGGCAACCGCCGCCAGCTGCTCAAGCTCTACCTCCGCGCCGCGCTGCTCACCACCGCGCTCTACGGCCCGTGGCTGCTCTGGGCGCAGTGGTATTACGGTTCGCCGGTGCCGCACACCATCATCGCCAAGGACGCGCAGAGCGGCGGCCTCGGGGCCGGCGCCCGGTTCCTCGAGAATTTCTGGCGGCTTCCGTGGCTGATCTGGCAGGGCGGGAGCGCGGCGGGAGGCGCCTTTTTGCCGTCCTCCTACATTTTTCCGACCTGGCCGGCGTGGATGGTGCCATTCGGCCGCACGCTGGCCACGGTCGGCAGCGTGCTCTGGTTGCTGCCGCGCGTGCAGCCCGTGGTGCGGGTCGCCTCGCTGGTTTTTTTTTGGCGGCGCCGCCTACCTCTCCTTCGTGCCCTATTTCCCGTTCCCGTGGTATTTTCCCAGCACCTTTCTCTTTGCCGCCGTCGCGCTGGCCGGGCTGCTCGGGCAACTTTGGGCCAGCCCCCGCGCCGGGCTGCGGGGCACGGCGTGGGCCGCCGCCAGCGTCATCCTCGCCGGCTCGCTGTGGCTCACCATCGGCGCCGCGCGCCAGGTCCGCGCCCAGCAGACCTACATCGAGGACGGCAACCGCCGGCTCATCGGCGAGTGGCTGAAGGCCCACGCCCGGCCCGGCGACACCGTCTTCCTGGAACCGCTCGGCTACATCGGCTATTACTCCGGCCTGAAAACCCATGACTGGCCCGGCCTGTCCTCGCGCGAACTCGTCGAAGCCAAGCTCATCGTGGGCACCCGGTGGGGCGCGCTCATCCGCTACCTCCAGCCCGACTGGCTGGTGCTGCGGCCCGATGGCGAAGGCGACCTGCCCGCCCTCTCGCCGGGCCTCGCGGAGATCAATTACGAGCTGGTGCGCGAATTCAACCGGCTCGATGACGTGCGGAGCCTCGACATTCCCGGCCGGCAATGGCTGGAGTTCGACGCCCGCTTCCGGGTCTACCATCGGCGGCAGCCCATCCGACAGGACACCGCCGGGGTGGAGATCGCCTCGTCCTTCGCCACCAGCATCCGCTCCATTGAGGGGCACCGCATGAGGCTGGTGCACGCGCCCGGCATCATGGTGGCCGACTTACCCTCCGGCACGCTGGCGGTTTCCGGACTCTTCGGTTTTCCGCCCGAGGCCTACGCGGGTGCGGTCCACACCGACGGGGCCATCTTCCGGATTTCGTGGACCGACGGAACCCGGCGCGTGGAACTCCAAAGCTGGCACCTGAACCCGTTCGATGTAACCGGGGACCGCGGCCTGCAAGGCTACCGCCTCGAGCTGTCCGCGACCCGGCCGGGCCGGCGCGTGCGCCTGAGCTTCGAGACGGAGCATGCCGGCAATTCGATCATGGACTGGACTTTCTGGTCCGCGCCGGAATTCCTCCGCTGAAAATCATGCCGGCCAACGCGACGCTCCGCCCGGGCCAGTCCCCCCTCCTCTGGGCGCTCGGGGCTGCGGGGCTGGTGTTCGCGGCCCGGCTGCGGGAAATCCACCTGCACACGGGCGACGTCGCGCTCAACGACCAATGGAAGATCGAGGCCGCCGACATCCTTGCCCCGTGGCTCGACGGCACGCTGCGGCCGTGGGCTTTTTTCGCGCCGCATTTCGAGCACGTGCCGGGGTGGACGCGGCTGGCCACCTGGCTCGAGGTGGTACTCACCGGCCGCTGGGATCCGTTTGTCCAGACCACGGTGAATGCCGGGCTCTTCGCCGGTTTCATCGCCCTGCTCGTGCACTGGGTGGCGGGCCACCTGCGGGTGCGGCCCGCCCTCGGCGTCACGCTGCTGATCGTGCTGGGCAGCGCGCTGCCCCACGCATGGGAGAATATCACCTGGGGCTTCCAGTCCCAGTTTCCATTCGCCCTCCTTTTTCTTTTCCTCCATCTGCGCGGCTCGTTCGCCCACGCGGCCGGCAGCCGCCGCTGGTGGTGGGCGCAGGCCGCCGGCGCCGCCGGGCTGTTCACGCTCGCCGGCATGTGGATCGCCCCGCTGGCCGTCGTGCTGGTGGGGCTCTGGACGCGGGCCGGCGGTCCGCGGCTGCGGCTGTTCCCGCTCGCACTCGTCGCCGCCGGGCTGGCTATCATCGCGGCCATCCGCGCCACGGCGCCGGCCTACGGGGCCTTTGCCCAGACCGCCGGCTCGCCCCTGCATTTCCTGCACGCGTGGCTCGACCTGCTCGGGTGGCCGGCCGCGTGGCCGGGGGCCCTGGCCCTGCTCAACCTGCCGCTGATTCTCTTCGCCCTGCAGCTGCGTGGCCGCCGGGATGCGGACGCTTTCGACCGCACGGTCCTCGCGCTCGGCGTCTGGGCGGCCGGCCAGGCCGCCGCCCTCGCCTATGCCCGCGGCGCGGACTACGGCGGTTATGTCTCGCGCTATGGTGAACTGCTGCTGCCGCTCGTGTTTGCCAACGCGCTGGCGTTCGTCCGGCTCGCCCCGGCGGTTTCCCGCCGATGGCCCGTCGCCGCGGTGGCTGCCGCCCTCGTCTGGACCGGCGTGGTCGCCGCCGGCTGGTGGGAGCTTTCCGTCGGCGGCCACACCGCTTATTTTCACGGCAACTCGGCCAATAACAACCGCGTCCGCCGCGAGGCGGTGCAGGCGTACCTGACCCGGGGCGACCGCACCCGGCTCGAACTCCCCGGCACCCGGCAGGTGCTTTATCAGGACGTCAATCAAGTGACGACCCTGCTCGATCAGCCCCTTTTTCGCGCGCTGTTGCCGGCCTCGGTCAATCCCGCCACCCCCCCGGACTTGTCGGGCTCCGCCGTGCGCTGGCTGCAAGCCCGGGCGGCGCTCGGCGCCGGCTTGGCCGGCCTGCTGCTGGTGATCGGGGTGGCGTCGGCCTGGCGCCGCCGCGGCCCGGGCCTGGCGCAACCCGATTTCATCGTCCACGCCGATCCGCTGCTCCCGTGGCTGGCGGGAGGCACCGCCGTCGCCGCCACCGCGCTGTTGTTTTGCTGGCCGGCGCCCCTGACTTTTGGTTCGGGCGCACGCTGGAGGCTGTTCTTCCACCCGGCTGGCAGCATCGGGCCGCTGGCTTATCACATTGAGCAGGGCTCGACCGTCTACCCGCCCGAGCGGCTCAACGCGGCGGTCCCCCTGTATCCGTTGGGCCTGCGCGCCCAGTTTGCCGGCACGGATCCCGAGGGCCCGGCCCTGACCTGCACCGCGTGGAGCGAATCTTTCCCGATCAACCTGCCCTGGCTCATCGTCCCTCACGCCGGCTGGCCGGTCTCACCCGGCAACGGCCTGCGCCTGCGGATCGAGGAAACGGACGGGCGCTCCGTGACGGAAGTGGCCTGCGCAGGACCCAACCCGCGCGAGATCGGCTTTTGGACCATTGATGTCCTCGCCTTTGAAGGCCGGCAGGCCCGCGTCGTCCTCTACGACGGCCGCACGGAAACCGAGGCCTGGGTCGCCGCCGCCACGCCCATCGCCACCGAGGATCCCGCGCTGGCCGCCCGGCTCACCGCCGGTCTGGCGCGCGAACGCCTCGCCCCGGCCCACCAGGCCCTCGCCTGGTGGGCTACCGTGGCCGCCCTCGTGGGTCTCGCATCCGCCTGGTCCCGCCGCTCCGGACTCTAGCCCGGGCTGGCATCCGGGCGGAAAAATGGTATAAAGCCGGCTCGCTCAGGCCCGGCCGGAAAAAGTATCCGCCCGGATGGCGGGTTGGCCGCCGCCGGTTGTCTTGAGCAGCAGGACACCGTCACCCATGCCCGTCGAACCCGCCGACCGCTCCGACCTGGGCCGCCTTTACCGGGCGACCATCGCGCCGCTGCGACACTACCTCGCGCGGATGCTCGGCAATGAGCAGGACGCGGCGGACGTCGCCCACGACGCCTACCTGCGCGTCCGGGGCAAGCTGGAAGACCACACCGCCACCAACCCTTCGGCCCTGCTCTACACCACCGCGCGCAACCTAGCGCTCAACCAGATTAAGCGCCGCCAAGTTTCCCCCATTGCCGGATCGACCGGGCTAGCCGACACCGCCCCCGCGGCCACCCCGGGCGTCGTGCAGACCGTGATCGCCCGCCAGGAATGGTCACAGCTGGAGGCCGCCATCGCCGCGCTGCCCCCGGGCTGCCGCGCGGTGCTGCTGCTCCGCAAAATTGAGCTGCTCTCCCACCAGGAAATCGCTCACCGCCTCGGCATCGCGGTCAGCACCGTGGAAAAACAACACGCCCGCGCGCTGCGCCTGCTGCGCGCCGCCCTGCAAGGCGCCCAACCCGCCGTCTCCGCCCAGGCGCACCAACCATGAAGACTTCTCCGGGCCATCCCGATCCCCTCACCGACGAGCAGGCCGCACTCTGGGCCGCCCGCCTCGACGGCTCCGTGCTCTCCGCCGCCGACCGCACCGCGCTCGACGCGTGGCTCGCGGCCGATCCCGCGCACCGCGCCGCCTTGTCCGGTTTCTGCCAGTTTTCCGCCGACCTCGAACAGCAAATGCCGTTGCTTGCAGGCATCAAGGAATGGTCGGCCGGGATTCCACCAGCGCTTACGACTGTTCAACCGCGCCCTTGGCTGCGCCGGCCACTGATGGCTGGGGCGGCGCTGTCCGCGGCTGCCGCAGTCGCGCTGGCTTTCTGGCTCGCGCGGCCCGCGACCCAGCTCGAGAGCATCGCCACCCCCGTCGCGCAGCGCTCGGCCCTCACGCTGGCCGACGGCACGCGGGTCGAGCTCAACGCGCAGACCAGCATCCAGGTCGAGCTCGACGGCCGCGAGCGCCGGGTGCGCCTCGCCGCCGGCGAAGCCTTCTTCACCGTGACCAAGGATGCGACCCGGCCGTTCACCGTGGAAACCCCGGCCGGCGCCGTGCGCGTGACCGGCACCCGGTTCAACGTCCGCACCGACGCCGCCATGCCCTTCGAGGTGACCGTGCTTGAGGGCTCGGTCTCCGCCCGCCCCGCCGGCGCCCACGGCGGGACCGCCGCCCCGCGCGCGCTCACCGCCGGCGACCGGCTGGCCGGCGGCTCCGTGACCCGCCTGTCCGCCACCGCCCTGGACCACGCCCTCGCGTGGCGTGCCGGGCAGATCGTCTTTGCTGACACCCCGCTGGCCGAGGCGCTCGCGCGGTTCGCCCGCTACCACGGCCGCGGCATCACCGCCTCGCCCGACACCGCCGGCAAGCGGATCGGCGGCCGCTACAGCCTGGACGACCTCGACGGCTTCTTCGCTGCCGTGGAGGAAGTGCTGGACGTCAAGGTGACCCGCCACCTGAACGGCACCGTTCTCGTCGGCCCGCGCACCGGGAGCTGAGCCCATCCCCGCTCCTCCCCGTGCGCCGCGTCCTGCCCGCCCTCCGCCTGATCTTCGCCTGCGCCGCCGGCCTGCTGGCCCCGGGGCTGCGCGCCGCGCCGGTGGATTTCATTTTACCTGCGCAACCCGCGGCCGAGGCCCTCCTGAGCTTTTCCGAACAGGCCCGGGTGGAGGTGCTCTTCTCCTTCGATGAATTGCGCCGCCTCCGGTCCGCTCCCGTGCGCGGCAATTTCGAGCCAGAGGTCGCGCTGCTCCAGCTGCTGCGCGACACCGGGTTCACCGCGCGGCGCAACACGGCGGGCAAGTTCGTGGTCCTCGCCCTCGCCCCGCCAGCCGGCACCGTGCGCGGCCGCCTGGCCGGCCCGGGTGGACAGGGCGTGCCGGCGGCGCGCGTGCGGCTGTCCGCCGCCGGGCAGACGGTGACGACCGACGGCGGGGGCGCGTTCGTTTTTCCACAGGTGCCCCCGGGCACCTACCGGCTGACCGCGACGGCCCCCGGCTACCAGCCGGGGCAACTCGAGCGCGTGCACGTCGCGGAAGGCCGTGAACTGGTCCTCGCCCCGCAAACCCTGCAGCCGGTCGAGGAGCTGACGCAGCTCGAGCCCTTTGTCGTGCGCGACAAGTCCATCCGGATGAAACTGCTCGACGACAGCGCCTCTCTGCTCGGACCGCGCCGGGCCACGGGCAACCTCGACCTCCCGCGCTACGAGAACGACGCGCTGCCCTACACGCTCTTCACCCGCGACCAGCTCATCCGCAGCGGCGTGGTCGACCTGAACGAGTTCCTGCAGCGCGCGGTCCTCGAGGGCGACGCCGCCTCGCCGAGTCCCGAGAACAATGGCAGCGGCCCGGTGGCCGGCAGCACCAACCTCAACCTACGCAGCTATGGCGCCAATGAAACCGTGGTGCTGGTCAACGGCCGGCGGCTGCCCGAAATCCTGACGAGCGACGTCGGCTTCCAGCCGCCCGACGTGAACTTTATCCCGCTCAGCCTCATCCAGCAGGTGGAGGTGCTGCCCGTCTCTGCCTCCGCGCTCTACAATGGTAATCCGGTCGGCGGCGTCATCAACATCGTGTTGCGCCCCGACATCACCGCCACCGAGCTGACCACCGTCTACACCAACGCCGCGGGCGGCTACGATGCGCCGCAGTATTCCGTCTCGCTCCAGCACGGGGTCTCGCTGCTCGACGGCCGGCTGCGCCTGCGCTTCAACGCCGTGCACACCGCCAGCCACCCACCCCTCGAGTCCGAACTGGGCCTGCGGTCGGCCGAGGCCGCGCGACGGCCCGTCAGCGCGGATCAGCTTTATCGCGCCACGCCGAATATTCGCAGCGCCGATCCCGCCGAGCCGGGACCGAAGAGTCCCGCCCCGGCG